>NZ_POQT01000086.1 GCF_002938435.1 Blastococcus saxobsidens | reverse complement strand
GACCGCGAGGTGCTGGCGGCGCTGCTGCACGCCGAGTCCGACCCGGCGGGGCTGACCGACGCGGAGTACCTGGCGCTGCTGGGTGCCGACGGCACGGACCTGGAGAACCTGTGCGCGCTGGCCGACGCGGTCCGCGCCGACGTCAACGGCGACGATGTCACCTACGTCGTCAACCGGAACATCAACTTCACCAACGTCTGCTACACCGGCTGCCGGTTCTGCGCGTTCGCCCAGCGACGCACCGACGCCGACGCCTACACGCTGTCGATGGCCCAGGTCGGCGACCGGGTGGAGGAGGCGTGGGCGGCCGGGGCGACCGAGATCTGCATGCAGGGCGGCATCCACCCCGACCTGCCCGGCACCGCCTACCTCGACCTGGCCCGCGAGGTGAAGAAGCGGCAGCCGGGCATCCACCTGCACGCGTTCAGCCCCATGGAGATCGTGAACGGGGCGGCGCGCACCGGGCTGTCGTTCCGCGACTTCCTCACCGAGCTCAAGGCGGCCGGCCTGGACTCGATCCCCGGCACCGCGGCGGAGATCCTCGACGACGACGTCCGGTGGGTGCTGACCAAGGGCAAGCTGCCGACGGCGACCTGGCTGGAGATCATCGGCACCGCGCACGAGGTCGGGATCCCGACGACCTCGACGATGATGTACGGCCACGTCGACACCCCCGCCCACTGGGTCGCGCACCTGCGCACCCTGGCCGCGCTGCAGGACCGCACCGGCGGCTTCACCGAGTTCGTGCTGCTGCCGTTCGTGCACCACAACTCCCCCATCTACCTGGCCGGCGTCGCCCGGCCGGGGCCGACGGTGCGGGAGAACCGGGCGATCCACGCCGTCGCGCGGTTGCTGCTGCACGGCCGGATCGACAACATCCAGACCTCGTGGGTGAAGCTCGCCGACGCCGGGACCAAGGCGGTGCTGCAGGGCGGCGCGAACGACCTCGGCGGCACGCTGATGGAGGAGACGATCAGCCGGATGGCCGGCAGCGAGAACGGCTCGCTGAAGACCATCGCCGAGCTGGAGGCGATGGCCGCCGCGATCGGCCGCCCGGCCCGCCAGCGGACGACGGAGTACGGCACCCCCTCGGCCGAGCGGATCGCCACCGCCCGCTCCGACGAGGGCCGCGC
>NZ_POQT01000085.1 GCF_002938435.1 Blastococcus saxobsidens | reverse complement strand
GCCCTAGCTGTGATGCCCAGGCACGTTGGTCGAGGACCTGCGATCACAGTGTCTGAGCTGTAGATGGGCGAAGGCCTCCCGGTGTGGAGTGGAGCTGTCGAGGAACCGCTCCGCCACCAGAGGAGGCCTTCATGGCCCACGCTACCCATGCCAACGCCGCTCTGACGCCTCGCGCGCGACTCCGTCTTGGCCGGCTGGTCATCGACCACGGCTGGTCCCCAGCCCGCGCAGCCGAGCGCTACGACGTCTCGTGGCGCACGGCGCAGAAGTGGGCCGAGCGCTACCGCGACGAAGGGCCCGCGGGGATGTTCGACCGGTCCTCGGCGCCGCATCGTCAGCCGAACCGGACGCCGGCGCCGGTGGTGCGCAAGATCGTGCACCTGCGCTGGAAGCAGCGGCTGGGGCCCGTAGAGATCGGCGACCGGCTCGGCATGGCCCCCTCGACCGTGCACGCGGTCCTGGTTCGCTGCCGGATCAACCGGCTCACACACATCGACCGCGCGACCGGCGAGCCGATCAGGCGCTACGAGCACGAACGCCCTGGCGACCTGATCCACGTCGACGTCAAGAAGCTCGGCAAGGTCCCTGATGGTGGCGGGTGGCGCTACACCGGCCGGCAACAGGGCTTGAGGAACCGCGCGAGGACCGCGGCCCGGACCGGTGCACCGAAGAGCAAGTACCACCAGCCGCTGATCGGAACGTGCTACCTGCACACCGTCATCGACGACCACTCCCGCGTCGCCTACGTCGAGGCGCGCGGCGACGAGACCAAGGAGACCTCGGTCGCCGTGCTGCGCAACGCCGTCGCCTGGTTCGCTGAACGAGGCGTCACCGTGCACCGGGTGCTCAGCGACAACGGCGGCGCCTACCGCTCCTTCCTGTGGCGGGACACCTGCGCCGAGCTGGGCATCACGCCCAAGCGCACCCGGCCCTACCGCCCACAGACCAACGGCAAGATCGAACGCTTCCACCGAACACTCACCGAGGGCTGGGCGTTCAAGAAGTTCTACAACTCCGAGGCAGCTCGGCTCGCGGCTCTGCCAGCATGGGTCCACCAGTACAACCACCACCGGCCCCACTCAGCGGTCGGGAAGGCGCCACCCATCACCAGGTTGAACAACCTGGCTGGGCATCACACCTAGCCG
>NZ_POQT01000084.1 GCF_002938435.1 Blastococcus saxobsidens | reverse complement strand
GCCCTCGCCGTGGGAGCTGATGGATCCGGATCCGTCGCCGTGTATCGAGCCGTTGAGCGCCTGGTTGCCGGCCCGGCGCAGCGCGTCGGAGGCGGCGGCGCTGCTGGAGCAGATCGTGGCGGCGGAGGCGCAGCTGGCCGCGTTGCGGGTGGAGCTGGTGATGGACCTGGCCGCCGCCCGCCCGGCTCCGGCCGATCCGCGGCCCGGGGGTGAGCGCGCCGGCACGGTGGGCCCGGCCGGGGTGAGTGAGTTCGTGCCCGATGAGTTGGCGGCGGTGCAGAACTGCAGCCGGGCGGCGGCGGTCACGCTGCTGGAGCACGCCGAGATCTTGACGACGGTGCTGACCGGGGTGTTCGAGCAGCTGCGGGCGGGGCGGCTGGACTGGCCCCGTGCCCGGGCGATGGCCGCGGAGGTGGCCGCGGTGGGCCGGGAGACCGATCCGGCGGTGATCGCCGGGATGGAGGCCGCGGTGCTGCCCGGTGCCGGCGAGCTGGGGGTGGGCCGGCTGCGGGAGGCGGTGCGGGCGGAGCTGCTGTCCCGGGACGCCGCCGCCGCCGACCGGCGGCGGGAACAGCGCCGCCGGGGAGCGGACGTCACGGTGCGGCCGGTCGGGGACGGCATGAGCGAGTTCCGCGCCCTGATGCCGCACCCGGAGGCCCGCGCCTGCCGGGATGCCGTCGACCGGCACGCGCGTGCGGCGAAGGAGGCCGGCGACGACCGGCCGATCGGCATGCTGCGCGCCGGGGCGGCGGCCGATCTGATGCTGCGCCCCTGGCAGGAACAACCGGAGGTCACCGCCCACCTCACCGTGGTGGCGCCGCTGACCGCGCTCACCCCCGCCGGCGTCCTGGCCTCCGGTGGCCCACGGCCGGCCGCCTTCACCCCGCCCGGCGCGGCCGCGCCGATCGGGGAGGTCGACGGGGAGCCGATCACCGCCGCCCACCTGCGCGAGCTGCTCACCCAGCTGGACACGTTGTGCCCGGGCGGGCTGCAGGTCCCGGCCGGCGGCGCCCTGGACATCGCGCTCACCGACCGCACCGGCGCCCTGCTGGCCCTCACCGACCGCGGCGAGGTCGAGCGGCTCGCCCGCAGGGGTTGCCCCGAGCATCCCGAGGGAGCCTGCGCCTGCCCGGTGCTGACCGCACCCGGCCCGGTCGACCGCTACCGGCCCTCAGCAGCCCAGCAGCGGTTCCTGCCGGCCCGGGACCGCACCTGCCGGCACCCCGGCTGCACCGTGCCCGCCGGCTGGGCCGACCTGGACCACGTCATCCCGCACGCCGCCGGCGGGGAGACCTCCTGCGACAACCTCTGCTGCCTG
>NZ_POQT01000083.1 GCF_002938435.1 Blastococcus saxobsidens | reverse complement strand
CAGGATGCTCCTATGGATGGTCAAGCTGCTGATGCGAGGTTTTCGGCGGGTTGGGTTGGGCGGAGGACGTAGTAGAGCTCGCGGGCGATCATGCGCTTGAGGCAGCGGATGATGTCTTTCTTGGACAGGCCTTCTTTGGTGCGGCGTTCGACGTAGGCGCGGGTGCGTGGGTCCCAGCGCATGCGGCAGAGGACGACACGGTAGAGGGCGGCGTTGGCTTGGCGGTCGCCGCCGCGGTTGAGTCGGTGGCGGTGGGTCTTTCCCGAGGACGCGGGGATGGGGGCGACGCCGCAGAGCATGGCGAAGGCCGGTTCGGAGTGCAGGCGGTCGGCGTTCTGGCCAGCGGTGACCAGTAGTTGCCCGGCGACGTCGGCGCCGACTCCGGTCTGGGTCATCAGGTCGGGGTTGATGGCGGTGACCAACGGGCCGATGAGCTTGTCCAGCTCGTCGATCTCCTCGGTGAGGGCGGTGTGGCGGCGGGCCAGAGTGCGCAGCGCCGTTTTGGCGGCCTGCTCCGGTTCACCGATGCGTGCGGGATCCGGGCGCAGGCCGGCGCAGGTGTCGATCAGCCGGGCACTCTTGAGCCCGCGCAGCTGGGCGCGCAGCGGCTCGACGGCGGTGACTATGAGCGACTTGATCTGCCGCTGGCAGTCCGCGCGCTGGGCGACGGCGCTGCTGCGAGCCACCCGCAGGTTGCGCAACGCCTCCACCTGCCCGCTGCGGTCCTTCGGGGTGCCGGTGCGCGCCCTGGCCAGGGCGGCGCGGGCGGCGGCCTCGGCGTCGAGTGGATCGGACTTGCCGGCCAACCGGCGCAGCTTGCGGTCGGGCCGATCGATCTCCAGCAGTGCCACGCCCTCGAGGCGCAGGTGCCGGGCCAAGCCGGCGCCGTAAGCGCCGGTGCCCTCGATCCCGACCACCAGCAACGTGCCGAAGCTGCGCAGCCAGGCCAGCAGCTGCCGGTAGCCAGCCGCTGTGGCATCGAACTGCCGGTCACCCAGCTTGCGGCCGGCGGTGTCGACCACCGCAGCGGTGTGGGTGTCGGCATGGGTGTCCACGCCGCCGGCCACCTGGACCTGGCCCAGGACAATCTCTGGTGCGATGGTGGTCATCGCCGTCCTCCTCGCTCGCAACCGACAGGGCGGCACGCACCGCCGGGCGAGCGGACAAGACAGTGATGGGTGCCTGCTGGCACAGGCTCCTATGAGGTCACACCGCCACGTCTGGTGAGTGCAGCGAGCCCCGCAGCAACCGAACCGACAGATCCGGATAAAGACCCGAAGTCAGTCTCCTGAAGGGTCAGGAACGGTCGCTGCGGGGCTCACCCACATCCTCACTGTCTCCTGATCA
>NZ_POQT01000082.1 GCF_002938435.1 Blastococcus saxobsidens | reverse complement strand
GCGGCGCGGTGGGCCAGGCCGTGGGCCCGCAGGTCGGGCAGCCCGTCGAGCACCGTGGCGGTCCGGCGCAGGGCGGCGACGCGCAGCGTGCTGCCCGCGCGGGCGGCGCCGGCGTCGACCCGGCGGTGGACCCCGACGACCAGCGCCACCGTGGTGGCCAGCACCGCGGCGACGGTGGCGGCGGCCAGGGGGTGCACCAGCGCCAGCGCCAGCACGGTGAGCGAGGGGACGACGACGGCCACGGCCAGCGGCGGGCGCACCCGGACGGTGAGGTCCTGGACGACGCCGACGTCGCCGACGACGCGGGCCAGCGCCGACCCGGGCGTGCGGTCCGCGGCCAGGCCCTGGGCGGCCAGCGCCCGCCACACCCGCACCCGCAGGGCCGCGGCCTGGCGCAGCGCGGCGTCGTGGGCGGCCAGGCGCTCCAGCCAGCGCAGCACCGCCCGGCCGAGCCCGAAGAAGCGCACGCCGACGATCGCCACCAGCAGCGTGAGCACCGGCGGCATCTCCGCGGCCCGCACGATCAACCAGCCGGAGACGGCGGTCAGGGCCACGCCCGCGCCGGAGGAGAGCGTGCCGGCCAGCACCGCCCGGCGCAGCGCACCCGCGGTCGGGGCCGGCGCCGGCGCCGCCTCGCCGGCACCCGGCGCACCGACCGCGGCGGTTCGTGCACTTTCCGCCGGGGCGGAAAGTGCACGAACCGCGGGGGAGGGGGTGGGCGTCCCGGCGGGGAGGTCGACGGTGCGGTCGGCGAGCGCGGCCAGGACCGGGTCGTGGGTGACCAGCACGACGGTGACGGTGCCGCGCAGCGCGGCCAGCAGCGCGGCCACGCGGTCGCGGGCGGCGTCGTCGAGATGGGAGGTGGGCTCGTCGAGCAGCAGCAGCCGGGCCCCGCGGCGAAGCCGCACCAGGGCGCGGGCCAGCGCCACCCGCTGCAGCTCGCCGGGCGACAGCGACTCCGGCGCCCGGCCGGCGAGGTCCGCGGCACCCACCCGGTCCAGCGCGTCGATGACGAAGGCCTCGGCGGCGATCTCGTCCAGCCCCGGCTCGGGGTCCGCGTGCCGGCGCAGCTCGTCGGCGACCGTCGCCCCGGTCGCGCGCGGGAACTGCGGCACCACGGCGACGGCGCCGGCCGGCACGCCCGTGACCGAGCCCGTCACCCGTGCCCCGGGCCCGACGAGACCGGCGAGCGCGGCCAGCAGCGTGGACTTGCCCGACCCGCTGGGCCCGGTCAGGGCGATCAGCTCGCCGGGGCGCAGCACGAGGTCCGTGGGCGGGAGCGCGGCGGCCGCCCGGCCCGGGTAGCTGACGGCGAGCCCGGCGACGGCGACGTCGGCGCCCCGCGGGTCGTCCCCGGTGGCGACCGGGGGAGCGGGCGGCGTCGGCGCGG
>NZ_POQT01000081.1 GCF_002938435.1 Blastococcus saxobsidens | reverse complement strand
GGGTGGGCTGGGCAGCAAGGTGAGCGGGGCAGTGAAGGGCGCAGTCGGCGCTGCAGCTGGCCTGTTCGCGTTCTCCCAGATCAGCGCGGGCTTCTTCAGCCTGACCGGCGCCGCCTCCGATCTGCAGGGGACGCTCAGCAAGTCCGGCGCGATCTTCGGGTCGAACGCTGCAGCGATCGACCAGTGGGCCAAGAGCGCCGCCACCAGCCTGGGCCTGTCCCGGCAGCAGGCCCTCGCGGCGGCGGCCGGCTTCGGCGACATGTTCTCCCAGATCGGGTTCGCCGGGGACCAGGCCGCCGATATGTCGAAGGCCGTCGTACAGATGTCGGCCGACCTGGGGGCCTTCAACGACCTCCCGACCGAGGACGTCGCCGACCGGATCAGCGCGGCGTTCCGCGGCGAGTACGACTCCCTGCAGGCGCTGATCCCCAACATCAACGCCGCCCGGGTGGAGTCCGAGGCGATGGCGGCCACCGGCAAGAAGGTGGCCTCGGAGCTGACCGCGCAGGAGAAGGCTGCGGCGGTGCTGGCGATCGTCAACAAGGACGGCGCCCGCGCGATCGGCGCGTTCGCTCGCGAGGCGGACAGCGCGGCCGGCTCCGCCAAGACCGCGAGCGCCCTGTGGCTCGACCAGAAGGCGGCGATCGGCGAGCAGCTGCTGCCCGCGTTCACCACCCTGATGGGCTTCCTCTCTGGCACGGTGATTCCCGGCGTGGGGGATCTGGCCGACTTCATCGGCGACGATGTGGTGCCGGCCTTCAAGGACATGGCGCAGTGGGTGGAGGGGAACAAGGACCCGCTGCTGGTCCTCACCGGGATCATCGGCGGATACGTCGCCGTGGTGAAGACCGTGGCCGGCGCCAAGAGGGGGTGGGCTGCGGCGCAGGCTGCGCTGAATCTGGTGATGGCGGCGAACCCGATCACCCTCGTTGTGGTGGCCATCGCCGCCTTGGCCGCCGGGCTGGTGTACGCCTACCAGAACTCGGAGACGTTCCGCGACATCGTCAACGGGGCGTTCGACGCGGTGAAGCGCGGGGTGGGCAACGCCATCGGTTTCATGATCGACGGCTTCCGGATGATCCTGACCGTGTGGCTGACCGTCGCCGACGGCATCGTGTCCGGGGCGGCCACCGCCCTGGGGTGGGTGCCCGAGGTGGGCGACAAGCTGAAGGCCGCCAACACCGCCTTCGACAACTTCAAGGACGGGGTGCTGGCCGACCTCGATGAGGCAGCGCAGTCCGCGTACGGGTTCGGTGAGAAGACCGGCAAGAACGCCGCCGGTGGCATGTCCGCCACGCAGCAGGCGGCGTGGAACGCGGCCCGCGCGGTGGGTGGGCAGATGGCCAGCGGTGTGGGGGCGGCCGGTGGCGGCGCCTACAGCTCCGGCTACGGGGTGGGGTCGAACGCCGGGCAGGGTGCTGTGGACGGGCTCAACGCGAAGCGTGACGCGGTCGTGCGGGCGGCGCGGGCGGTCGCCGGGGCGCTGTCGGCTGCGATGGGCAAGAAGCTGGACATCAACTCCCCGTCGCGGGTGACCAGGTGGATGGGCGAGATGGTTGGCGAGGGCTTCATCGAGGGCATGGCGCACATGCG
>NZ_POQT01000080.1 GCF_002938435.1 Blastococcus saxobsidens | reverse complement strand
GCCGGCCAGCGCCCGGCAGCGCTGCTCGGCCCCCGGCTCCGGCGCGTGGACCACGACGCGCGCCGCGGGCAGCCCGGCGGCGACCCGGTCGACGGCGGCGGCGGGTCCGGCGAGGGCGAGGACGAGGCCCGGGGGACCAGGGGGCACGAACCGGTCCACCGGGACCGTCACCTCGCAGGAGGCCGCCAGCCCGGCGGCGTCCAGCCGGCCGGCGAGGTCGACGACGGCGGCCGCCGGGTCGGCCCCCCGGACCTCGAAGGCCACCGTGCAGCCTCCCGCCACGAGGTCACCGGCGGCGCGGACGGCGTCCTCCGGCCGGAGGCCGGGCCGCGCCAGCAGGCGACGGGGGCGGGAACCGGCGGACACGCCCGAAACCGTAGTGCGCCCGGGTGTGCCCGGTCCGGGGGCCGGGTAGCGCCGCCCCCATGGCTGGAGAACTGGACGGGATGAGGGTGGCCGTGCTGGCCACCGACGGCGTGGAGCAGGCCGAGCTGGACCGGCCGTGGCAGACCTTGGAGGAGGCCGGCGCCGAGCCGGAGCTGGTCTCCTTCGGCACGGGCACGATCACCGCCTACGAGCACATCGACAAGGGCGAGCGCCGCACCGTCGACGTCGACCTGGGCTCGGCCGACCCGGACGACTACGCCGCCCTGGTGCTGCCGGGAGGGGTCATCAACGGCGACTTCGTGCGCGCCGACGCCGACGCGGTGGCCTTCGTCAAGGCGTTCTTCGACGCCGGCAAACCCGTGGCCGCCATCTGCCACGCGCCCTGGGTGCTCATCGAGGCAGGCGTCGTGCGGGGGCGGCGGATGACCTCGTGGCCGTCGCTGCAGACCGACCTGCGCAACGCGGGCGCGAACTGGGTGGACGAGGAGGTCGTCGTCGACGGCACCCTGATCACCAGCCGCAAGCCCGACGACCTGGACGCCTTCGGCGCGGCGATCGTCGACGTGTTCGCCGCGGCGACGGACGAGGAGACGGTCGACGCCTGAGGACGGCCACCGCCCGGGGATCCGGGTCGGGGGTCAGGCGCTGCCGAGCAACGACGCCGCGGGCGCGATGGTCAGCAGCGTGCCGGCGAACACCAGCACGGCCAGCAGCCGCGCGCCGACCGGCTCGGCCCCCTGGCGCTGGCGCCACAGGTTGACCCCGGCGACCAGGCCGGTGACCGCGAGCGGGGCGAGGAAGACGGCGAGCTGCGGAACCAGCTCCCAGAGCACCGTCGCCGCGAAGTAGATGCCGACGCCGGCGGCGAGCGCGATCAGCAGTTCGCCACCGAAGCGCAGCCAGGCCAGGGCGCTCTCCTGTGGCGTGCCGTCGAGGTCGGTGCCGGCGAGGTCGTCGGCGGCGACGACCGGGATCGGGCCGGTGGAGTGATCGCCACGGGAGGCCGGGCGGGCGTCGCGCGCGGTGGCGCGGGATCCCGCCCGCGCGCCGGCCCGGGCGTCGGCACGATCGTCCCGCGTGCCGGTCCGGGGCGTGGACCGCTGGACCCCGGCGACCTCGGCCGCCCGGCGCAGCGGGGGCACGGGCGCCGAGGGCTGCGGGACACCCGGCTTGCGGTCCGGGCGCAGCCCCGGGATGGCCGCGGTGGACGGG
>NZ_POQT01000079.1 GCF_002938435.1 Blastococcus saxobsidens | reverse complement strand
GCGACCAGTAGATCGACCCACCCTGGAAATGCTGGAAACACCCACCATCACGCAACCCGCACGAGGGGTCCCCCACCGGATACCCCAACGCACCCCGCTCCCAGCCCGCCGCAGCCCACCGATCACGCACCGGGCCGGAGAGGATCCGCGCACCGGTGGCCGGCGACCAGTAGATGGCGCCGGCGGCGTAGGTCTGGAAGCAACCCCCGGCGGGCAGACCGCAGACGACGTTGGTCTTGATGGCGCCGAGCGGGCCGTCCTGGCCACCGGTCCGCGCGTAGCGGCCGGTCACCTCGGAGGCGCCGGGGACCTGCGTGGAGCCGAACCAGTCGGTGTAGTAGATCCAGAAGTTGCGGTTGCCGTAGGCCGAGCACGCGTCACCGGTGCCCTTGCCCGCGGCGAGCGCGGCGGCGTTGGGTTGGTAGGGCGTGTAGTTGTACAGCCCGGCCGTGGCCGCGTTCTCGATGAAGAGCTGCGTGGAGCCGCAGCCGGCGTCCGGGTGGAACCGGACGGTGTTGACCCGGCCGGCCCGGTGGTTGAACTGGTCCGCGTTGCCGGCGTAGTACCGGTAGCGCGCGGCCGCGCTGTACACCTGGTTGAAGAGGTGCGCGTAGGCCGGGTTGCAGGGTGCGGTGTCGGGGCAGGCGTAGCCCATCGCCCGCTCGTACCGCCGGGCGGTCAGGTTGTTCCCGCTCAGCGTGACCAGCCCCTGCTCCTTCTGGAGGATCACCAGGAGCACCCGCTGGCTGATGCCGCAGGCGGCACCGACCTTGGCGATGATCGTGGCGGCCGTCTCGGCAGGGGCACCGACGTAGGTCCCCGGGCAATTGGCGTCCGCGGGGCGGGTGTAGGTGTCCTGGCGGGCGTCCTGCAGGCACGGCGTGCCGTCGGAGGCGGGGACGCAGCGCGGGTTCTTGCTCTCGAGGAAGAACTGCACGTCGGCGGGCGACATGGCCGCACCGTCGTAGAAGAGCTGGTCGCTGATGATGTTTCCCGGCCGGAACTGGCCGGTGTCGGCAGCCTCCTGCAGACCCGGGGCAGCCGGCCCGTCCGGCGACGGGGCGACCAGGATCCCGATCCCGCAGACCGCCCCCAGGGCCAGCAGTGCCATCCGCCGCAGCGCGGTCACGCGGGCACCTCCACGTCCACCGGCGCGGACTCGACGTCCGCCGTGCCCGAGGAGTAGGCCAGGCGCAGCGACCAGGTACCCGCGGCGAGCCGCTCGTCCGGTACGGAGAACCCGCCGCAGACGGTCGTGGTGGCGTCCGCGGTCCCGGGCACGGTGATCGAGACCTCGTCGCCGCCGCGGGTCAGCCGCAGGGTGCAGGTCCCGCCGTCCTCGATGAGCGGGCTGACGTAGCCGGCCGCCTCCACCGAGGCCGTCGCCTCCTCCCACGACGCGAAGGAGAGGACGGCCTGCGGCGCCTCCGGAGGGGGCGCATCGGTGACCGCCACCCGGTCATCGGGCAGGAAGGCCGACGACGGTGCCGCGGCGACATCACCGGCGGGTTGCCCGGCCGTGCAGGCGCCCACCCCGAGGGACACGAGGGTGCCCAACGCCGCGGCCCCGGCGGCCCGCCGCCGCGCGGACGACGTCCCGGCGCCCCGGTCCGAGCCGGTCACCGGTAGGTCACCGAGGTCCGGCCGTTCACCGCGGTGATGGTGCCGCCCTGGAAGGTCTGGCGGGTGCCGCCGGAGACGGTCTCGGGATCGGCGGTGGGGTAGCCCAGCCGGCCGTTCTCCCAGCCGGCG
>NZ_POQT01000078.1 GCF_002938435.1 Blastococcus saxobsidens | reverse complement strand
GGCGCCGCCGGATCACGCCTGCTGCGATCCCGGCGTCGCGCCGTTGCCGGAGCCCTGCCCGGCCGCGGTCGAACCGCCGGGCCCGCCGTTGCCCTGCGGGCCGTACCCGCCGTTGCCCTGCGGGCCGTACCCGCCGTTGCCCTGCGGGCCGGGGCCGCCGTTGCCCTGCGGGCCGGGGCCGTAGCCGCCGGGACCGCCCGGCTGCGGTACCGCGCCCCAGGGGGCGCCGGTGGGCATGCCCTGCGGCGGCCCGTAGAACGGCCCGGGGGCGGCCGGCACCGACGGGCCGCCGTGGCCACCGGGGGCGTTCCCGGTCGCCTGCTGGCGGGGTGCCACCTGCGGCAGCGGCACCGTCTGCACGATCCGCTTGACGATGTGGTCGGCCGGCACGCCGTCGGCCAGGGCGTCGTAGGAGAGCACCAGCCGGTGGCGCAGGACGTCGGCGGTGACGTCCAGGACGTCCTGCGGCAGCACGTAGTCGCGGCCGCGCACCAGCGCCAGGGCCCGGGCGGCGGCGATCAGGCCGAGCGAGGCACGCGGGCTGGCGCCGTAGGACACCCAGTTGGCGACGTCCTCCATGCCGTGCTCCCGCGGGGACCGGGTCGCCACGACCAGCCGGACGACGTAGTCGACGAGGGCGTGGTGGACGAAGACCTGCGAGGCGGTCCGCTGCAGGCGGCGCAGCTCGTCGGGTCCCAGCACCGTCTCGGCGACCGGCGGCTCGGTGCCCATCCGGTAGATGATCTCCCGCTCCTCCTCGGCGCTCGGGTAGTCGACGAGCACCTTCATCAGGAAGCGGTCGCGCTGCGCCTCGGGCAGCGGGTAGACGCCCTCGGACTCGATCGGGTTCTGCGTGGCGAGCACCAGGAAGGGGTCAGGCAGCTTGTGGGTCACGCCGCCGATGGACACCTGGCGCTCGGCCATGACCTCGAGCAGCGCCGACTGCACCTTCGCCGGGGCGCGGTTGATCTCGTCGGTCAGGACGAAGTTCGCGAAGACCGGGCCCAGCTCGGTGTCGAAGGCGTCCTGGCCGGCCTTGTAGATGCGGGTGCCGATGATGTCGGCCGGCACCAGGTCGGGGGTGAACTGCAGGCGCGCGAAGTCCCCGCCGACGACCTTCGCCAGCGTCTCCACGGCGAGGGTCTTGGCGACGCCGGGCACGCCCTCGAGCAGCACGTGCCCGCGGGCCAGCAGGGCGACCAGCATCCGCTCGACGAGCCGGTCCTGGCCGACGATGACCCGCTTGATCTCGAAGAGGACGCGCTCCAGCCGGGCCGCGTCGACCGACGGCGGCACCGGGGCCGAGGAGCTCTCCAGCGGCGTGGTGGTCACGCGATTCCCCCGCCGACGCTCGACGTCGGCGTTCCCGACGGTGCGGTGCTGATCGGCTCGCGCGCAAGCTCGCTCACGGGGCTCCCTGGTCGTGCCGGGCCGCGGCCCCCCGGCACGGGCGGGCCGTCGACGGGGCGGTGTCGACCCGACCCCACGACCAGTGTCCTACACGTTCGCGGGGTGGCGGCTCCGGTCCGGGCAGGGACGCGGGCACGTCCTTCCGCGGGCCCGGACGGAACGCGGGAGGGCCTGCCCGGAGCGCCTCGGGACTGCTAGCCTGGACGGTGCGTCGGGCAGCTCCCCCCGTGGCTGCCCGACGCCTCATCCATGGCCCCGCCCCGAGCGTGCGATCGCTTTCGAGGGCGGGCTTCCGTTCAGGCGCTGGGGCGGACCGCCCCGGTGTAGCCCCGCCACCACATGGGCGACACCTTGACGACGTCGCCGCTCTCCGGCGCCTGGATCACCGTGCCGTCGCCGAGGTAGATGGCGACGTGCGTGATCGCGTTCGGGTTCGACGGGTCCGTGCCCCAGAAGACCAGGTCACCGGCGCGCAGGTCGTCGCTGGACACCTTGGGCAGGGCCGCGTACTGCGCCCGGCTGTTGCGCGGGATGGAGATCCCGGCGCGGGCGTACGCGTACTGGGTCAGGCCACTGCAGTCGAAGCCGACGATCCCGAGATCGGGGTCCTGGCCGGGGCCGGGGCCGCGGGTGCCACCGCCGCCCCAGGCGTAGGGCGTGCCCCGGTAGGCCATGGCGGCGTCGATCGCCCGCTGCGCGGCGGAGGCGTCCCCGGCCGACGGCGGCACGGGACGGTCGGCCGGCGGCTGCGGAGCGCTCGACCCGGGTGGCGTGCCGGAGCCGGGGTTCCTGCCCCAGGACTACTCCCGGAACCTGCTGCTGCTCGTCGCCGG
>NZ_POQT01000077.1 GCF_002938435.1 Blastococcus saxobsidens | reverse complement strand
CCTGCCCGTGCGCCGGGGCGGCGCCGGTCGGGCGGGCGGCGGCGGTGGCATGCGGCCGACCCGCGGGCGTCGGTCGTCGTCGCGGGCCGGCGGCGGGGGATCCGGGTCGCCGGTGCCGGCGTGCTCGGAGACGTCGGGACGGTCGGTCACACCGGGCTCCTGGTCGGCGGCGTGGACAGACCGGGCGGCGGTCCCTCGACCGGCGCGGCGGCGGCCGCCCGGCGACGGCGGAGGAGGTTGACGAAGCGGCGGAGGAAGAGCAGACCGAGCAGCGAGGCGGCGCCGATCGTGATCGACAGCGAGATCGACCCGTAGGCGGTGCTCTTCACCTGCATGTCCACCTGCTGGCCCAGCGGGCTGCCCGAGGGGGTCGTCACCCCGGCGGTCACGGCGAACCCGCCGGACCGGCGCACCTCGGTGGGCACCGAGAGGGTCGTGCGCTGACCGGGGGCGAGGGTCTGGGGGCCGATGTCCCCGATGGACAGGCCCCGGCTCCCGCGGGTGCGGACCTGCAGCAGCACCTGGACGGGAAAGGGGAGGGCGTTGTCGACGGTGAGGACGAGCGGGGCGTCGTCGGAGGCAAGCGTGTAGGTGCCGTCGGCGGGGGCGACCACGGTGATGCGGCCGCGCAGCCGGTCCATCCACGTCCGCACCGCCTGCGCGGAGGAGAGGTAGGCCTCCGGGTCACCGGCCCAGAGCGCCGACGCGGCCCGGGCGATGGCGGCGTCGTGCTCCTGGAGCGCGAGGCCCGCGTCGCCGACGACGGCCCCGGCGAGGTCGTCGCGGATGGCGACCGCCTCGGCCACGGCGGCGGTGCCCGCTGCGTCCAGCCGGGTCTCGCCGGGCGGGACGATCAGCTCCCCGGCGGGGGCGGGGGGTGCGCTGCCGAGGCCGGCGACGGTCTCCGCCCTCAGCCACGGCAGGCCCGCGGTGTCGGCCATCATGGCGCCGGCGCCCTCGAGACCGGCGACGACGTCGCGCGGAGGGGCGATCAGCACGGTGGCCTCGGCCGGCTGCGGCGTCTGCTGGGTGAGCACGGCCAGTTCGGCCAGATAGCGCTGCTCGGCCATCCGCGGACCACCGGGGGTGTCCTCGGCCGCGCCCACGACGGCGCTGAGCACCGGGTCGGCGACGAGGACGTCGAGCGTGCCGTCCCCGGCCGGCACGGTGGTGTGCGCGACCGCGTCCGAACCGTCGGCGCCCACCGCGGACGCGCCGTCGGTGAACGCGTCGCTGCCGAGCACCACCCGGTCGATGCCGCCGTCGCGCAGGGTGCTCAGGGTGGCCGCCTCGAAGGAGCCGTCGGAGGCCCAGGCGAGGTCCGTGGCGGCGGTGACGCCGAGTTCCTCGGCCAGGATCTCGGCGCCGGCCCCGGTGGTGCGCGGTTCCTGCTGGGCGGGGGCCCCGGCGTCGTCGGTGGGCACCGCGGGCACGGGTGCCGCGCCCGGCGGGTCCTGGGCGGTGCCCCGGGGCGAGCCGGGCAGGCTGCGGGTCACGACGTCGGCCATGCCCGTGGTCTGCAGGGTGTCGGCGTCGATGTCGCCGTAGGGCAGCGCGACGACGGGGTGGGTGCCGGCCAGCGTGCGCAGCCGGTCGAGGTACGCCCGCGCCTCCTCGGTGCCGGTGCCGGCGCCCTCCTCGCCCCCGACGGCGTAGGGCCCCTCGGCCATGAGCGCCAGCGCCTCGACCAGTGCAGGGTCGATGGCGAGGGTCACCGGCAGGGCGGGGCTGGAGGCGGCGTCGGCCGGTTCGGCGTTGCGCGGCAGCCGCTCGATGACCGCGAGGGCGCGGTCCAGGCGGCCGCCCTCGGAGACGGATCGGGCGAGCCCGTCGTCGGCGAATGCGCCCGAGGGGGTGCGTTGGGTGCGCTCGGACAGTGGCCACAGCCAGGCCACGGCCGAGCGGGCGGCCGGCTGCTGCACGAGGAAGGTGTGCAGCTCACCCACCCGCTGCTCGTCGCCGGCGACGGTGCCGTTCACGTTGAGCAGGGCCGGGTACACGCCCTGCTGGTCCAGGCGGAGGTCGTCCGACGGCACGGTGTAGGTGAACGGGGTGCTCGCCCCCGGCCCGAGCTCCTCCACCACGGGGGCGAACGGCCCGAACAGGATGGTCGCCGGGTCCGGGTCCTCCACCGCGTCGGCCAGCTCCGCCCGGTCGGTGCGCACCGCGCCCCGCTGGAGTCGGACGGACAGGTCGGTGATGGCCTCGGCGCCGGTGTTCGTGAGCGTCCCGGTCACGGTGATGAGCGACCCGGGCGTCACGGTCCGCGGCTCGAACCTGGCGATGTCGATGCGGACCGGCCGGTCGGCGCGGGTGGTGTCCCCGGCCGCGGTCGGTGCGGCCGCCGGCGGCGCGGCGTGCGCGGGGAGCGCGGAGGGTGCGGTCAGGGCCAGTGCACCGGCCAGGACCGGCACGAGCGCGGCGGCCCGCCGGGCGGCACCCGGC
>NZ_POQT01000076.1 GCF_002938435.1 Blastococcus saxobsidens | reverse complement strand
GCCTCGACCGACGCCCGCTCCCCCTCGTACCGGCCCACGGCCGCCGCGGCGGCGGCCTGCGCCGCGTCCAGCGCGGCCTGAGCAGCGCCGGCCTGCGTCAGGAGGTCGGTGACCTGGGCGGCGGCGCGCGCCTCGTCGTCGGCGGGCGCCGCGGCGGCCGGTGTCGGCGCCGACCCCAGCCCGATGGCGACCGCGACGGCCAGCACCACCAGTCGACCGGCAGCCCTGCGGTCCGTGCTCACGGCGTGGCGCACTCGTCAGCCCTCTCGTCGTCCGGAGATCTCTTCGACATGCATCGACCCGGCGGGCCGACGACTTGAGCGCCGACGGCCCGCAGCGCGGCCGGGACTCAGACCAAGCGGTTGGTCCAGAGCAGGCTCAGCACGGCGCCGATCAGCACCACGACGACGCCGGCGCGCACGAACCACGGGCTGATGTCCTGCGGCTCGGTCGTGTACCCGATCTGGCTGCCGAGGTCGGCGTAGACCTGCTCGAGCTCGGCCGCGCTGGCCGCCTCGCTGAAGCTGCCGCCGGTCTCGTCGGCGATCTGCTCCAGCGCCGCCCGGTCCACCGGCACCGGCACGTTCTCGCCGTCGATGTCCAGCGTGCCGTAGTCGGTGCCGAACGCGATCGTGGACACCGGGACCCCTGCCGTGCGGGCCGCGTCGATGGCCTGGGTCAGGTCGCGGCCGACCGTGTTCGACCCGTCGGACAGCAGCACGATGCGGGCCGGCGGCAGCTCCTCGCCGCTGCCCTCCAGCGCGGCCTGGAAGTTCTCGATCGCCGACAGCGAGGTGAACACCGCCTCGCCGATCGCCGTCGCCTCGGCCAGATCCAGGTTCTGGATCGCCAGGGCCACCTGCGCGCGGTCGGTCGTCGGCGGCACCACCGTGGTGGCCGTGCCGGCGAAGGACACCAGCCCCAGGTTGATCCGCTCGGGGAGGATGTCGACGAAGTCCGTGGCCGAGCGCTTCATGACCTGGAACCGGGTGGGCTCCACGTCGCGGGCCTCCATGGACAGCGACACGTCGACGGCCATCACCACGGTCGCCTTCTCCCGCGGCACCCGCACCTCGGTGCTCGGCACGGCGAGCGACACGACCAGCGTGGCCAGCCCGAGCGCCACCACGCCGAAGGCCAGGTGCCGCTTCCAGCCGGGCCGCTTGGGCACCAGCGAGCCGAGCAGCGCGACGTTGGTGAACCGTGCGGCGTACGCCGTACGGCGCAGCTGCAGAACCACGTAGACCGCGACCAGCGCGGCCACCACCAGCAGGGCCAGCAGCCACCACGGCGACTGGAAGGTCATCGGGAAGCCCCTCCGTTACCGGCACGCCGGCGTTCTGCGACGAATCGGACGACGTCCATGAGCCAGTCGCGGTCGGTGCGCAGCTGCAGGTGGCCGGCACCGGCCCGGCGGAGTGCGGCGGCCACGCGTTCCCGCTGGGCGGCGGCCCCCGCGGCGTACCGGGCGCGGAACTCCGCGTTGCCGGTCGGCACCTCGAGGGTCTGCCCGCTCTCCGGGTCGACCACGGTCAGCAGCCCGACGTCGGGCAGCTCCAGCTCCCGGGGGTCGACCACCTCGACGGCGAGCAGGTCGTGCCGGGCGCCGAGGCCGCGCAGCGGGCGCTCCCAGTCGCTGTCGCCCAGGAAGTCGGAGATGACGACGACCAGCCCGCGCCGGCGGGGCGGACGGCGCAGCGCCTCCAGCGCCTGCGCCAGGTCACCCCGGCGGCCGCTGGCCGCCCGCGGCGTGGCCACGACCGAGCGCAGCAGCCGCTCGGCGTTCAGCCGGCCCGGCCGAGCCGGGTAGCGGTCGACCCGCTCCCCCGTGGTGACGACGGCACCGAGCCGGTTGCCGCCGTGCACGGTGAGGTGCCCGACGGCGGCCAGCCCGGCGATCGCCAGGTCGCGCTTCTGGCAGTTCGCGGTGCCGAAGTCCAGGCTCGCCGACAGGTCGACCACGGCCCAGGTCTCCAGCTCCCGGTCGGCGATGGTCTCCCGCACGTGCGGCACCTGGGTGCGGGCGGTGACCGGCCAGTCCATCCGCCGGACGTCGTCGCCCGGGTGGTACGTGCGGGAGTCCCCCGCCTCGCTGCCCGAGCCGGGGACCAGGCCCAGGTGGTCGCCCTGCAGCAGGCCGTCCAGCCGCCGTCGGACGGTCAGCTCCAGCCGGCGCAGCAGCACGTCGGCCGGCCCGTCGGTGAAGCGTGGCGGTGCGCCGTCGCCGTCGCCGCCCCCGCCGGCCACCCCCGAGCCGGGCGTCGCCGGGTGCAGGAGCAGCCCGGGGTGCGCGGGAGCGTCCGGGAGCGTCTCCTCCCGCCGGCGCCGCCGGATCACGCCTGCTGCGATCCCGGCGTCGCGCCGTTGCCGGAGCCCTGCCCGGCCGGCGGCTCGGCGAAGCTGTCGACGACGAGCGAGCCGGACATCATGATCGCCACGCCGAAGAACGCGTG
>NZ_POQT01000075.1 GCF_002938435.1 Blastococcus saxobsidens | reverse complement strand
CGCAGCGGCGGACGCCGACGGCGGTTGGGCAGCCGTGCCGGCCGGGCGCCCCCGCGCGCGGGCGACCGCCGCCCGCCGCGGACCCGGTCGCGCGTGGTGCTGCCGGAACGGTTCACTGCCCCGCGTCCGCCGCGTCGTCCTCCCCGGTCGTGCCCACTGCCGCGCGCAGGGCGTCGAGCACCTCCGGTCCCACCATCGACACGTCGCCGGCGCCCATCGTCATCACCAGGTCACCGGGTCGCGCGCGGACCGCCAGCGCCGGACCGGTCGCCGACCACGAGGGCTCGAACAGCACGCGGTCGGGCGGCAGGGGCACCGCGTCGGCCACCATCGCACCGGTCACGCCGGGCACCGGGTCCTCGCGGGCGCCGTAGACGTCCATCACCACGACGTCGTCGGCGAGCCCGAGCGCCGCACCGAAGCCCTCGGCGAACTCCTGGGTGCGGCTGTACAGGTGCGGCTGGAAGGCCACGACCAGGCGCCCCTCCCCCGCGACCGCGCGGGCCGCGCGCAGCTGGGCGGAGACCTCGGTGGGGTGGTGCGCGTAGTCGTCGTACACGCGGACGCCGCCGGCGACGCCCTTGAGCTCGAACCGCCGGTGCACCCCGCCGAACCGGCCCAGGCCCTCGATCAGCGCCTCGGCCGGCAGCCCCAGCTCCAGCCCCGCCAGCAGGGCGGCGGCGCTGTTGCGGGCCATGTGCTCGCCGGGCACCTGGATGCGCACCCGCCCGAGCTCGACGCCGTCGAGGACCGCCGTGAAGCTGGTGCCGTCGGCGGCGACCTGCAGGTCGGTGAGCCGCAGGTCGGCGTCCGCGGCGGTGCCGTAGGTGCGGATCCGCGCCGTCGACGGCACGGTGCGCAGCCGGGCGGCGCCCGGGTCGTCGGCGCAGACGACGACGAAGCCGGCCGGGTCCACGGTCTGGAGGAACCGGTCGAACGCGGCCTCGACCGCGGCCAGGTCGCCGTAGTTGTCGAGGTGGTCGGCCTCCACGTTGGTCACGATGGCGGCGAACGGGGACAGCAGCAGGAAGGAGCGGTCGCTCTCGTCGGCCTCGGCGACGAACACGTCGCCCTCGCCGGCGTGCGCGTTGCTGCCCGACTCGTTCAGCGTGCCGCCGATGGCGAAGGACGGGTCCACCCCGCAGGCCTGCACCGCGACGGTCAGCATCGAGGTGGTCGAGGTCTTGCCGTGCGTCCCGGCGACGGCGACGCTCCGACGGCCGGCCATGACCGCCGCCAGGGCGACGGCCCTCGGCAGCACCCGCAGACCGCGCCGGCGCGCCGCCACCAGCTCGGGGTTGTCGTCCCGGATGGCGGTGGAGACCACGACGGTGTCGGCCTCGCCGACGTGCGCGCCGTCGTGACCGGTCTCGACGCGGGCGCCCAGCGCACGCAGCGCCAGCAGCGTGGGGCTGTCCCGGCGGTCGCTGCCCGACACGCGCACCCCTCGGGCCAGCAGGATGCGGGCGATCCCGCTCATGCCGGCGCCGCCGACGCCGATGAAGTGCACCGCGCCCAGCTCGGGCAGGGTCGGTACCGGGCCGCTCCAGGCGGCGACGTCGTCAGCACTCATTGCTCGACTCCGGACTCGTTCCGCTCCTCGCTCGTTCCTCGCTGCGATGCTCGCTCACCCGTCGTTCTCGCGGTGCTCACCGCTGGCCACCTCGCAGACGATGTCGGCCAGCCGCTCGTCGGCGTCCGGCACGCCGGCCGCCGCGGCGTGGCGGGCCAGCCCGGCGAGCGCCTGGGGGTCGGTCAGCAGAGGGAGGAGGTTACCGGTGATCCACTCGGCATCGAGGGCCGCGTCCTCCACGAGGAGCCCGCCGCCGGCCTCGATCACCGGCAGCGCGTTGCGGCGCTGCTCGCCGTTGCCGATGGGCAGCGGCACGAAGGCCGCGGGCAGACCGACGGCGGAGAGCTCGGCCACGGTCACCGCGCCGGACCGGCACAGGGCCAGGTCGGCCGCGGCGTAGGCCAGGTCCATCCGCTCCAGGTAGTCGACGACGACGTAGGGCGCCCGGCCGGCCGGACGGTCGGGTACCACGACACCGGTGTTCTTGGGGCCGCGGGCGTGCAGCACCTGGACGCCGGCGTCGGTGAGCGCGTCGGCGGCGGCGACGGCCGCCCGGTTGAGCGTGGCCGCGCCCTGCGAGCCGCCGAACACCAGCAGCGTGGGCCGGTCGGTGTCCAGGCCGAACTCCGCCCGGGCCTCCGCACGCACCGCAGCGCGGTCCAGCGCGGAGATGCTGCGGCGCAGCGGCATGCCGACGTGCTCACCGCGGTGCAGCGGGGTGCCGGGCGCGGTGACGGCCACGCGGGCGGCGATGCGGGCGCCGATCCGGTTGGCCAGCCCCGGGAGCGCGTTCTGCTCGTGCACGACGATCGGCACCTTCGACCTGCGCGCGGCCAGGTACGCCGGCAGCGCGACGTAGCCGCCGAAGCCGACGACGACGTCGGCCTCGAGCTCGTCCAGCAGGGCGCGCGTCTCGCTCACCGAACGGCGCACCCGGCCGGGGACGCGCAGCAGGTCGGGGGTGGGCGTGCGCGGGAGCGGCACCGGCGGGATCAGGCGCAGGTCGTAGCCGCGGGCGGGCACCAGCCTGGTCTCCATGCCGCGGGCCGTGCCCAGGCAGGTGATCCGCAGGTCGGCGCCACCGCGGCGGCGCAGGGCGTCGGCGAGGGCGAGCATCGGCTCGATGTGCCCGCCGGTCCCGCCGCCGGCGAGGACGACCGAGCGCAGGTCGCTCATCGGTCGTCCCGGGGACGGCGGCGCGGCTCGGGCTCCCGGCGCAGGGGTGCACCGGTCCGCGGGGAGGCGGTCCGCGGGGCGCGGTCGGGGCGTGCAGCGCGGTCGACGTCGCTGGCCGGGGTCGACGGGCTCCCCGACG
>NZ_POQT01000074.1 GCF_002938435.1 Blastococcus saxobsidens | reverse complement strand
GCCTGCCGGCCGCGCACGGGCAGGCCGCCCGCGCCCGGATCACCGAGTCGGCGGCGCGGGCCGCCGGGTACGCCTCCGCCCGGGCCGCCGACCCGGATCCGCCGGCCGGCCTGCCGCCGTGGCTGGCCGCCGAGCAGGGGCTGCTCGGTGGGCACCCCTGGCACCCGATGACCAAGAGCCGCGACGGGCTGCCCGACGCCGAGGACGCCGTCTACGCCCCGGAGGCCCGGGGCTCCTTCCCGCTGCACTGGTTCGCCGCCCGGCCGGAGGTCCTCTCGACCGGCAGCGCGGACGGGGACGTCCCGGCCCTGCTGCGCGAACTGGCCGGCGACCTGTCCGTGCCGCCGGGCTTCCTGCCCGTTCCGGCGCACCCGTGGCAGGCGGCCCGGCTGGCGGCGCGTCCCGGTGCGGCGGCCCTGCTGGAGCGGGGCGACCTGGTGGACCTGGGGCCGGCCGGGCCGCCGTGGTGGGCCACCTCCTCGCTGCGCACCGTGGCCCGTCCCGGCGCGCCGGTGATGCTCAAGCTCAGCCTCGGGCTGCGGGTCACCAACAGTCGCCGGGAGAACCTGCGCGGCGAGCTCGTCCTCGGCGCGCGCACCGCCGCCCTGGTCGACGCCGGCCTGGGCGCGGCGCTGCGCCGGGCGCACCCGCGGTTCGGGGTGGTCAAGGACCCGGCCTGGGTGGGGGTCGACGGGCCCGACGGGCCGGTCGGGCTGGACACGGTGGTGCGCGAGCAGCCGTTCGCACCCGCCGACCGGGTGGCCTGCGCCGGCGCGCTCGTCGACGCCCGTCCCGACCGCGGTCGGCCGCTCGCCGCCGACCTGGTGCACTCCCTCGCCGCCCGGCGTGGCATGCCGGTGCCGGAGGCGGCGGCGCTGTGGTACCGGCGGTGGCTGGAGGCCGTCGCCGAGCCGCTCCTCTGGCTGCACGGGCACCACGGGATCGGCCTGGAGGCCCATCTGCAGAACGTGCTCGTCGGCCTGGACGGCGAGGGCCTGCCCGACCGCGGCTGGTACCGCGACAACCAGGGTTGGTACGCCGCCGCCTCCCGCGTTCCGCGGCTGGAGGCCTGGCTGCCCGGGATCGGCGCGGAGGCCACGCTCGTCTTCGGTGACGACCTGGTCACCGACCGGGTCGTCTACTACCTGGGGGTCAACAACCTGCTCGGCTGCGCCGCCGCGCTCGCCGGCGCCGGCCTGGCCGACGAGCTGGACCTGCTCGGCGTGCTCGCGGGCGTGCTGCGCCGCCACCTGGCGGGCCCCGAACCCTCCCCGGCCGCCGCGGTGCTGCTGGCCGCCGACCGGCTGACGGTCAAGGCCAACCTGCTGACCGGCGTCGACGGCCGGGACGAGCTGGACGGCCCGGTCGCCGCCCAGTCGGTGTACGTGCCCATGCCCAACCCGCTGCGGGAGGTCCGGACGTGAGAACGCACGACCTGCTGGGCATCGGCCTGGGGCCCTTCGGGCTCTCGCTGGCCGCCCTCGCCGACGGCGCCGACGACCTGGACGCCGTCTTCCTCGACCAGCGGCCGGCGATGTCCTGGCACCCCGGGCTGCTGCTGGAGGGGGCCACGCTGCAGGTGCCGTTCCTGGCCGACCTGGTCTCCCTCGTCGACCCCACCAGCAGGTGGTCCTACCTGGCCTACCTGAAGGCCCGCGGCCGGCTGTTCCGCTTCTACCTGGCCGAGCGGTTCCAGGTGCCGCGCACCGAGTACGACGACTACCTGCGCTGGGTGGCCGAGTCGCTGCCCACCTGCCGGTTCGGGCAGCGGGTGGAGGCGCTGGCCTGGGACGGCAGTGCTGTCGACGGCGGGGCTGCCGACGACGAGGCCTTCGTGGCCACGGTCGCCGACACCGCCACCGGTCGCCGGCGCACGGTGCGCGCCCGCAGCGTGGTCCTCGGGGTGGGGACCGAGCCGGTCGTCCCGGGCCCGTTCCAGGATCTGCTCGGCAAGCGGGTGGTCCACGCCGGGCAGTACCTCGACGCCCGGCCGGCGCTGCTGGACGCGGCGTCGGTGACCGTCGTGGGATCCGGCCAGTCCGGCGCGGAGGTCTTCCTCGACCTGCTGCGGGCCCAGCCGGGGAACGGGACGTCGCTGCGCTGGCTGACCCGCACGCCCGCCTTCGCCCCGATGGAGTACTCCAAGCTCGGCCTGGAGCACTTCACGCCCGACTACACCGGCTACTTCCGGGGCCTGTCGCAGCCGGTCCGCGACGCGCTGCTCCCGGCGCAGTGGCAGCTGTACAAGGGCATCAGCGCGACCACGATCGCCGAGATCTACGACCTGCTCTACGAGCGCACCGTCGGGGGCCGGCGGGTCGACGCGGTGCTGCAGCCGGCCGTCGCGGTGGAGGCGGCCCGCGCCGACGGCGAGGGCTACCTGCTCGAGTGCCGCCAGGTGCAGCAGGACCGCACCTTCGCGCTGCCGACCGAGGCCGTGGTGCTGGCGACCGGCTACGCCGCGCGGCGGCCGGCGCTGCTGGACCCGCTGCTGCCGTTGCTCGACCTCGACGAGCGTGGCCGCTACCGGGTCGACGCCGACCACCGGGTGGCGCTGCGCTGCCCCGGTGCGCTGTACGTGCAGAACGCCGAGACGCACACGCACGGGGTGGGGGCGCCCGACCTCGGGCTGGGCGCCTGGCGCAGCGCGACCATCCTCGGTGCGGTCACCGGCCGCCCGCTGGTGGACGTGCCGCAGCAGGAGGCATTCACCACCTTCGGCGCGCCGTGAGGGGCGCCCGCCCGGTCCTGGCGCTCGTGGTCGCGCTGCAGCTGGTCGCCGAGACGGCGCTGACGCCCTACTGGCCGCGCCTGCTGCGCACCCTGTTCGGCACCGAGGAGCTCGCCGCCACCGGGAGCTACCTCACCGTCTGCCGGGTCGCCGGCCTGCTCGCCCTGCCCCTGTGGGGGCTGGCGGCGCGCCGGTGGCCGCTGCCGAACCTGCTGGTCGCCGGCCTTGTGGGCTCGGCGGTGTTCGACCTCGGGCTGGCCCTGGCGCCGTCGCTGCCGCTGTTCACGGCCCTGTCCGCAGGCAGCGTGGCCACCGGCAGTTCCCTGGTGCTGGCCTATCCGGCGCTGGTCGCCGTCGCCGACCGCGGCCGCACCGGGGACCGGCTGTCCGGGGTGCTGACCTACGCCGCGGTCTTCCAC
Organism: Blastococcus saxobsidens; assembly: GCF_002938435.1. Taxonomy (GTDB): domain Bacteria; phylum Actinomycetota; class Actinomycetes; order Mycobacteriales; family Geodermatophilaceae; genus Blastococcus; species Blastococcus saxobsidens. The sequence goes on along the minus strand of NZ_POQT01000074.1, from coordinate 471 downwards.
GCCGCGGCCGTCGTCGCCACGGTGGTGGGCGCCGGCGTGGTCGCCCTGCCGCAGCCACGGCTGGGGCTGGCGGCCTTCGCGGTGGCCGACCTGGTGCTGGCCGCCGCCGTCTGGCGCGCGGTGGCCGGACGGCGTCCGGGGGAGCCTGCGGCTCCGGAGCCGGTGCCGGCCCCCGCCGCCGTGCCCGTGCCCGTGCCCGTGCCCGTGCCCGTGCCCGACGGCAGCGTCCGGCGGCGGCTGCCCACCGCACCGCTCGTGGCGGTCGCCGCCCTCGCCGTCCTCGTGGAGGTGGGTCTCGCCGTGCCCCGGCCCTTCTTCACCGAGCTGGTGCTGCGCGGTGGCGGCTCGCTGGCCGCGGCGGCCGTGCTGTTCCTGCTCCCGGCGCTCGCCGCCCTCGCCGTCCTGCCCGCCGCGCGCCGGCTGGCCGGACGGTTCGGCCGCGGGCTGCTGCCGGCCAGCGCGGCGCTGGCC
>NZ_POQT01000073.1 GCF_002938435.1 Blastococcus saxobsidens | reverse complement strand
CGGCGGTCGCCCGCGCGCGGGGGCGCCCGGCCGGCACGGCTGCCCAACCGCCGTCGGCGTCCGCCGCTGCGCCCGCGGCAGCGCCGGTCGCTCCAGGCCGCGGCGCTCGTCACCGTGCTGGCCGTGATCGGCTGGCTGCTGTGGCTCGGCCCGGTCCTGGCGGTCCGGACCGTGCAGGTCGACGGGCTGAGCGCGCTCACGGCGGAGCAGGTCCGCGAGGTGGCGCGGGTGTCCGACGGCGTGCCGCTGCTGCGCGTCGACGTCGGCGCGGTGGAGGAGCGGGTCGCGACGCTGCCGCAGGTGCGCTCCGTGCAGGCCGCCCGCGGCTGGCCCGACCGCATCGTCATCACGGTGGCCGAGCGCGTACCGGTCGCCGTGGTCGGCAGCCCCGGGAGGCGCTCGCTGGTCGACGCCGAGGGGATCCTGTTCGACACGGTCACCGGGGACGCCCCGCGCGGCGTCGTCCCGCTCGAGGTGGCCGACCCCGGTCCGCGGGACGCCGCCACGACCGCCGGGCTCGCCGCCATCCGGGCGCTCCCGGTCGCGCTGCGCGAGGACATCGAGCAGGTTGCCGTGCCGGGGCCGGAGCGGATCGAGCTGACCATGGCCGACGGCTCGGTCGTGGTCTGGGGCGGCCCGGAGGACTCCGCGACCAAGGGGCAGGTCGTGGTGGCGCTGCTCGACCGCATCGACGACGGTGAGCTGGAGCCCGCCGCGGTGATCGACGTGAGCGCCCCGGACGCCGTCGTCCTCCGCTGACGGCGCCGATCGCTGGCGCCGGCCCGACCGTCGTGGCGCACCGTCGCCGTGCCACTGCGCACCGGTTCCGGCGAGCACATCCGACGACACGCCGGTCGGTCCGACACGCCCGACACGCAGTTCGTCGTCGGATGTTTCTCGTCTCGCGAGTTCGCGTTCGCTGAAGTCGGGGATGAGCCGTTTCGATCGCGAGTCGTCACACCTGGTGGTGCTGATGTGACCACTGAGTCGTCAGCGATTGGTGCGATCCGTCCCCACCGACACGCCGGTCCGGCGGTGGTGCTTGTGAGGCCTCTCCGACCCCACCTAACTTCATCCACGTCGACCGAGTTGACATAACTGTAAGGCTGAACTTGAGGATGAGGGTCCAGTTGGGGAGCGCCGCATGACACCTCCGCACAACTATCTAGCGGTCATCAAGGTCGTCGGCATCGGCGGCGGCGGGGTGAACGCGGTCAATCGCATGATCGAAGTCGGCCTCAAGGGGGTCGAGTTCATCGCGATCAACACCGACGCCCAGGCTCTCCTGATGAGCGACGCCGACGTCAAGCTCGACGTCGGCCGCGAGCTCACCCGTGGGCTGGGCGCCGGCGCCCAGCCCGACGTGGGCCGCCAGGCCGCCGAGGACCACCGCGAGGAGATCGAGGAGGTCCTCAAGGGGGCCGACATGGTCTTCGTGACGGCCGGCGAGGGTGGTGGCACCGGCACCGGTGGCGCCCCCGTCGTCGCCTCCATCGCGCGCAAGCTCGGTGCCCTCACCATCGGTGTGGTCACCCGGCCGTTCGCCTTCGAGGGCAAGCGGCGCGCGGTGCAGGCCGAGTCGGGCATCGACGAGCTGCGCAACGAGTGCGACACGCTGATCGTGATCCCGAACGACCGGCTGCTGCAGCTGGGCGACCGGAACGTGAGCGTCATGGACGCCTTCCGCACCGCCGACCAGGTGCTGCTGTCGGGTGTCCAGGGCATCACCGACCTGATCACCACGCCCGGCCTGATCAACCTGGACTTCGCCGACGTCAAGTCGGTCATGTCCGGGGCGGGCTCGGCGCTGATGGGCATCGGCAGCGCCCGCGGGGACAACCGCGCACTGCTGGCCGCCGAGCAGGCGATCGCCAGCCCGCTGCTCGAGGCGTCGATGGAGGGCGCGCACGGCGTGCTCCTGTCGATCTCGGGAGGCTCGGACCTGGGCCTGTTCGAGATCAACGAGGCCGCGTCGCTGGTCTCCGACGCCGCGCACGCCGACGCCAACATCATCTTCGGCGCCGTCATCGACGACGCCCTGGGTGACGAGGTCCGGGTGACGGTGATCGCGGCCGGCTTCGACGGTGGCCGTCCCAGCTCGCGCAAGGACGGCGCGACGACGACGGCGGGCAGCCCGGGTGGCATGTCCGGTGGGGGCGCGTCGCCGTTCTCGCCGAGCCGCCGCCCGGTCGCGGCTCCGCCGGTGGCCACCACGCCGCCGCCCGCCCCGCAGCCCGCTGCGACGCCGGCGGTCACGGGGGAGCGGCTCGCTCCCTCCGCCGCGGGTGGGTCGCCGACCCCGCCGCGGCAGGGTGGCGGCATCACGGTGCCGCCGCTGCCGCCGATCCAGGGCTCGACCAACGGTCGGCGTCCGCTGTCGAACGAGGACTTCGAGGAAGAGCTGGACATCCCCGAGTTCCTCAAGGGCTGACGCCCCGCTCCAGCACCTGCCGGGGGCACTAGATTGGCCCCGGTGAGCACGCATCCGGCCGCCCCGTCGGCGGTGCGACCCCGTCGGGTCGTCACCGACCGGCGGGGCGGCCGTTCCCGTTCCCCCTACGACTCCTTCAACCTGGGCGACCACGTCGGCGACGACCCGGCCGACGTCGCCGCCAACCGGGCGCGGGTGGCCCGGGAGCTCGGGGTGGGGGAGGAGCGCCTCGTCTGGATGGACCAGGTGCACGGCGCGGGGGTCGCGATCGTCGACGCTCCGCGGGACGGCGCCGTCCCCGAGGTGGACGCGCTGGTGACCGCCACCCCCGGGCTGGTCCTGGGCGTGCTGGCGGCCGACTGCGTGCCGATCCTGCTCGCCGACCACGAGGCCGGCGTCGTCGCCGCCGTGCACGCCGGGCGGGAAGGCGTGCGGAAGGGGGTCGTGCCCGCCGCGCTCTCGGCCATGGCCAGCCTGGGTGCCCGTGCGCGGCACGTGACGGCGCTGCTGGGCCCCGCGGTGTGCGGGGAGTGCTACGAGGTGCCCCAGCGCATGCAGGACGACGTGGCGCGCGTGGCGCCCGCCGCCGTCGCACGCACCCGTGCCGGGACACCCGGTCTGGACCTGCGGGCCGGGGTGGCCGAGATCCTGCGCAAGGCGGGGATCCAGGAGGTCGTCCAGGACCCGCGCTGCACCGTCGAGGACGCGACGCTGTTCTCCCACCGCCGGGAGGGCGTGACCGGCCGCCAGGCCGGGCTCGTCTGGCTCGACGGGGCACCTGCCGGCCCCGGCTCCCGCTGACGCGCGGGAGGATGCGGGGCATGGCAGGCCTCGAGGAGAACCTGACGGCCGTCCGGGCGCGCATCGACGCGGCCGCGCGCGCGGCGGGCCGCGATCCCGCGACGGTGGGGCTGCTCGCCGTCAGCAAGACCTGGCCGGCGGCGGACGTCCGCGCCCTGGCCGCCCTCGGTCAGCACGACTTCGGCGAGAACCGCGTGCAGGAGCTGCTCGACAAGGCCGGTGAGCTCGAGGGAGTGGCGCTGCGCTGGCACTTCGTCGGCCAGCTGCAGCGGAACAAGGCGGCGGCCCTGGTCCGCACCGGCGCCGTCGTGCACTCCGTCGACCGCACGTCGCTGGTCACGACCCTCGACCGGGCCGGCCGGTCGGCCGGGCGGCCGGTCGAGGTGTTCCTGCAGGTGGACCTCGGTGGTCCGGTGGGGGAGGCCGCGGCCCGCGGCGGTGCGCAGCCCGGCGACGTCAGCCGGGGAAGCGGCAGCGGTGGTCACGGGCGCGGAGGTACCGGTCGAGCGCGGCGGCGGGGCGGTACCCGTCCGTGGGCGGTGGCGGGCCGAGCCCGGGCAGGCCGCTCAGGTCGT
>NZ_POQT01000072.1 GCF_002938435.1 Blastococcus saxobsidens | reverse complement strand
CCACGGCCCGTCGCGCCACCGCGTTGCCCGCGGCGACGAGGTCGGGCCAGGGGCGGTCGAGCTGGGCGCGCACGCGGGCCAGGGCGGCGGCGGTGGGCGCGGCGTTCCCCTCGACCATCGCCGTGACGAACGCCGGGTCGCTGCCGATGACCCGGGTGCCGTCACGGAAGCTGCCGGCGGCCAGGGCGAGCGCGAGCGGCCCGGCGTCGGCGGCTGCGGCGGCCAGCGCGGCGGCCAGCAGGTGCGGCACGTGGCTGATGGCGGCGACGGCGTCGTCGTGCTCCGCGGCGGTCACCGGCACGACCTCGGCGCCGGCGGCCAGCGCGATCTCGGCCACCCGCAGCCAGCGCGGCAGCTCGGTGCCGGGCTCCAGGCACAGCGCCCACCGTGCGCCGGCGAACAGCCCGGGATCGGTGGCCTCGTGGCCGGACCGCTCGGTGCCGCACATCGGGTGCCCGCCCACGAAGCGGCCGCCGAACGCCGCACCCAGCGTCTCGACCACCGGCACCTTGACCGAGCCGAGGTCGGTGACGGTGGCGGCGGGGTCGATGGCCAGGCCCTCCAGCGCCGTCGTCATGGCCGGCAGCGGCACGGCGAGGACGACGACGCCGGTGAACTCCCGGGTGATCCGCACCCCCCGCGCGGCGGCGGCCTCGCGCGCCGCGGGATCGACGTCCCAGCCGCTGACCTCGCGTCCGGCGGCGACCAGCGCGGCGGCCAGCGAGCCGCCCAGCTGACCGAGCCCGACGACGCCGACCGGCGGGGCAGGCATGGTCGGGACCGGGAACGCGGGGGCATCGGCCATGATCTACAGGCTATGACGCCCCGGTCCTTCCTCCTCTCCCCGGAGCTCGCCGGCTACGTGCGGGCCTCCTCGGACCCGGTCGATCCGGTGATGGCCGAGCTGATCCGCGAGACGGCGGAGATGGCCGAGCGCGGCGAGGCCTCGTCCACCATGCAGATCGCCCCCGAGCAGGGCGTGCTGATGCGGCTGCTCACCCGCGCGCTGGGTGCGCGGCGGGCGATCGAGATCGGCACGTTCACCGGGTTCTCCGCGCTCTGCATCGCCGAGGGGCTGCCGGAGGACGGCTCGCTGCTCTGCCTGGACCGCAGCGAGGAGTGGACCGCCGTCGCCCGCCGCTACTGGGAGCGCGCGGGCGTGGCGGACCGGATCGAGCTGCGCCTCGGCGACGCGCTGGCCACGCTCCGGGGCCTCCCGGCCGAGGAAACCTTCGACCTGGCGTTCGTCGACGCGGACAAGACCGGCTACCCGGCCTACGTCGAGGAGCTGCACCCGCGGCTGACCGGCAACGGCGTGGTCCTGCTGGACAACACGCTGCGCTCGGGGCGGGTGCTCGATCCCGAGGACGAGTCCGACCGCGCCCTCGCCGGGCTGAACGCAGCGCTGGCCGCCGACCCGCGCTGGGAGACCGTGCTGCTGCCGCTGGCCGACGGCCTGACCCTGCTCCGCAAGCGATGAGCGACCGCGAGGGCCCCGCCAGCTACGCCGTCCGGGTGGCCCGGGACGGCGTGCGCTGGCGGGTGGACCTGCTGGCCGACGACGCCGGCGACGAGCTGCCGGTGCTGGAGCGGGCCCTGGGCGAGCCGGGCGCCGGCGGGTGGCCGCCGCCGGTCGTGATCGTCGTCGACTCGCGGCTGTACTTCGTCGCCCTGCGGCACGGCCCGGGCGGCATGGTGCGGGCCCTGATCTCCGACGCCGCGATGCTGGAGTGGGTGCTCGCCGCCGAGGTGGTCGAGCGCTACGGCATCGGCGTGGACACCGAGGGCGCCTTCGACGACGACGAGACCGGCTGGCCGGGCGGGGACATGGACCTGTTCGCCGACGACGGGCTGCCCGCCGACGAGCTGCGCCCGATCGTGACCGCCGACGACCTGTGGGCCGACGAGATGGTGGCCCGGATCGCGACGCGGCTGGGCTTCGCCGACGAGCTGGCCGCGGCGGTGGGCCCGTGAGCGGCACCGTGTCCGCCGTCGTCTTCGACCTCGGCGGGGTGATCACCGAGAGCCCGATGACCGCCTTCGCCGCCTACGAGCGGGAGGCCGGGCTGCCCGAGGGGCTGATCCGGCAGCTGAACTCGACCGACCCGGACAGCAACGCCTGGGCGCGCTACGAGCGCAACGAGCTGGACGTCGCCGGGTTCTCGGCGGCGTTCGAGGCCGAGGCCGCGGCGCTGGGCCACCGGATCTCGGCCGCCCGGGTGCTCGCCGCGCTGCAGGGCGAGGTGCGCCCGGCGATGGTCGCGGCGGTGCGCCGGCTGCGCGAGGCGGGCCTGCCGCTGGCGGTCCTGTCCAACAACGTGGCGCCGATGGAGCGGACCGGCCGGCTCGGGGAGCTGCTCGGGTTGTTCGACGCCGTCGTGGAGTCCTCGGTCGAGGGCGTGCGCAAGCCGGAGCCCGAGATCTACCGGCGCGCGCTCGACCGGCTGTCGGCGGCGGTCGGCCGGCGGATCGAGGCGGCCGGCTGCGCCTACCTCGACGACCTCGGCATCAACCTGAAGCCGGCACGGGCGCTGGGGTTCTCGACGATCAAGGTGGTGGACCCGTCCGTCGCGCTCGCCGAGCTGTCGGCGCTGGTCGGCTTCCCGCTGGACGGAGCGACTGTGCGCGGGACGTCCCCGTGACCCCGGACCTCGACGCGGCGATGGGCCGGGCGCTCGAGCTGGCGGCCGCCGCGCAAGCGTGGGGCGACACCCCCATCGGCGCCGTCGTCCTCGGGCCGGACGGCACGGTGATCGCCGAGGCGGCCAACGAGCGGGAGAAGCGGGGCGACCCGACGGCGCACGCCGAGGTGCTCGCGCTGCGGGCCGCGGCGCGGGTGCACGGCGACGGCTGGCGGCTGTCCGGCTGCACGCTGGTGGTCACGCTCGAGCCGTGCACGATGTGCGCCGGCGCCGGCGTGCTGTCGCGCGTCGACCACGTCGTCTACGGCGCCGACGACCCGAAGGCGGGTGCGGCCGGGTCGCTGTGGGACGTGGTCCGCGACCGGCGGCTCAACCACCGTCCGCAGGTCACCGGCGGGATCCGGGCGGAGGAGTGCGGCGCGCTGCTACGTGCCTTCTTCCGCCGTCAGCGGGGGCTGTAGTCTCTCCGGCGGTGGCGTGTCCGAGCGGCCGAAGGAGCACGCCTCGAAAGCGTGTGAGGTGCAAGCCTCCGTGGGTTCAAATCCCACCGCCACCGCCAGCTGGTCACGGCGGCGTCCCCTGCGGGGGGCGCCGCCGTTCCGCGTCAGGGGTCGAGCTCGCTGTCCAGGATCAGCTGGCCGTCCCGCTCGAGCAGGGTGAAGGCGCGGACGGCGGACTCCCGCTCGCCGTTCGGGTAGACCCACTCCAGCCGGCCGGTCACCCGGGTCTGCCCGTCCGACGCCTGGACGTCGCTCAGGATGACGTCGGAGAACTGGCTCCAGTAGCGGATGTAGTTGTCCCGGCTGATGTTCGCGCGCAGCGTCGGGCCGGTGCGCTCCCAGGCGGCTGCGGGGTCCGCGATGACCTGCCGGTGGTAGTCGTCCAGGAAGCGGCGCACGTTCTCCGCGCTCAGCGGGTCCGCCGGCGGCTCGGCGGTCTCCTCCGCGGGCGGCTCGGTCTCCTCCGGCGTGGGCTCCGGTGTCGGCGTCGGCGTGGGCTCGGGCTCCTCGCTGCTGGAGGGGGCCGGCTCCGAGCTGGTCGGTGACGGGTCGGCCGACGTCCGGTCGGGCTCGTCGGGGGAGAAGGCCAGCCACAGCGCCAGCAGCCCGGCGACGACCACCGACCCGATGGCGGCGGCGACCCAGGCTCCCCGTCGTCGACGGCGCGGCTCGTCCGGAGCGGCGACGGCAGGTGGCGGTCCGGCTGCGGGTGGCGCCTCGGCGGTAGCAGCGGCCGGCGCCGTAGCCGGTACGGGCGCGGGCGCGGGCTCCCGGGGTCGGGCAGCCGGGGGCCGCGTGGGTCGACACGGGACTGGTGTTCACGAAGGCCGACGGGTCCGCGCTGGTGCCCGACAGCGTGTCTCAGCGGTTCGACCGGCTGGTGATCC
>NZ_POQT01000071.1 GCF_002938435.1 Blastococcus saxobsidens | reverse complement strand
CCCGGGGTCGGGCAGCCGGGGGCACGGGGGTCCGGGCGGAAGCCGGGATCGGGGTCGGCTGGTCGGCCACGGCCGGCGCCGCGCCCGCGCTCGCCGCGCCCGCCGCGCCCGCGGCGAACACCGCGGTGCCGGAGCGTCCCTGCGGCCGCAGGTCGGTGCGGGCCAGCAGCACCGTGGTGGTGTCGCCGTCCCGCCCGGCGGCGAGCTTCGCCAGGTCGTCGCGCACCTCGGTCATCGCGGGGCGGTCGGCGGGATCCGCGGCGAGCATCCGCAGCAGCGGCTCGGCGAGCGATCCGGCGCGACGCGGAAGGGTGATCTGCCCGCCGGCGACCCGGTGCAGCATGCCGAGCGGGTTGTCGTCCATGCCGAACGGCGGCGTGCCCTCCAGGCACGTGTACAGCGTCGCGCCGAGGGAGAAGACGTCGCTGCTCTCGGTCATCTCGCGGCCCTGCGCCACCTCGGGGGCGAGGAACGCCGGGGTGCCGGTGATCTGGCCGGTCTGGGTGAGCGTGACGTCGCCGCGGGCGTGCGAGATGCCGAAGTCGGTGATCTTCACCAGCCCGGCGACCCGACCGCCCTGCCCGATCAGGATGTTGGCCGGCTTCACGTCCCGGTGCACGATGCCGGCGGAGTGGGTCGCGGCCAGTGCGTCGGCCACCTGGGCGCCGATCTGGGCCACCTGGTCGCCGCGCAGGACGCCGTCCTCCCGGAGCACCTCGGCCAGGCTGCGGGACGGCAGGTACTCCATGACCAGCCACGGGGCGCCGCCCTCGACGGCGACGTCGTAGACCGAGATGGCGTGCGGATGGCTCAGCCGGGCGGCGATCCGGCCCTCGCGCAGCGCCCGCTGGCGCTGCTCGTCGACCTGCCTCTCATCGGCGCCGAGAGGTAAGAGCACCTGCTTGACGGCCACCTGGCGGCCGAGCAGCTCGTCGCGGGCCAGCCAGACGGTGCCCATCCCGCCGCCACCGATCTGCGCCTCCAGCCGGTAGCGCCCGGCGACGAGGCGGCCGGGCGCGGTGACGGGACGGGTCATCGACGGCGGGCGGACGCGCTCAGACGGTGGACGGCACGCCGTACCGGCGCGCGTACTCCTCCTGCGCGCCGGCGGGGAGGGCGTCGTAGAGCTCACCCAGCTCGGTGTGCACGCCGGGCTCGAGGTCGTCGAAGATGCGCTGCCACGTCGGCGCCTCGTCGTAGCTGCGGGTCAGCAGCAGCTCCCAGGCCTGCGCCTGCCGGTCGCGCTTGCTGCGCTCGGCCACGAACTCCGAGAGGTACCGGTCCTTGGCCGCGGTCTTCTCCGCGGGGGTCGCGCCGGCCGGCAGGCCGCCCGCGTCGCCGCCCTTGAGCACGTCGACGATCGCCTCGACGACGTCCGGCCGCAGCTCGCTGTGCTCGCTCATGCCCTGCCTCCTCGTCCGTGACCCCGCAGTTCGAGGCCCTTCCCCGCCGACCACCCGGCCAACCGCTCTGCGGTGCAGGATGCAGCACACCATGCCCGACGGCCCGCCGGCAGTGCTGCAACGAGCCGCCGGAGCGCGCCCGCTACGATGGCGCGCGTACCTGGAGGATTCGCCTAGTGGCCTATGGCGCTCGCTTGGAAAGCGGGTTGGGGGCAACCCCTCGGGAGTTCGAATCTCCCATCCTCCGCAGGTCGACGGGCCCCCGGCAGTACGCCGGGGGCCCGTCGCGTCCTCCCGCCCGGGTCAGGCGCCCGCGGCCGGAACGGGCTGCCGCAGCCGCTGCAGGTAGAGCCCGGCGACGGCGGCGAGCACCAGCACGCCCCCGGCCAGCGCGGCGGGCGAGAGCCGCTCACCCAGGAACGCCGTCGCCAGGGCCGTGGCCGTCAGCGGTTCCAGCAGCGTGACGATCGCGGCGACCGCGCCCGGCACCGTCCGCAGCCCGGTGAAGAACATCCCGTACGCCAGGGCGCTCGGGACGGCGCCCAGGTAGAGCAGCACTCCCAGCGCGACCGGGTCGGCGGTGAAGCGCAGCCCGGCGGCCAGCGCGACCGGGGTGAGCAGCAGTGCGCCGCCGGCGAACCCGACGAGCGTGACCGGGATGCCGGCCGGGACGCCGCCCCCGGCCAGGGTGACGACGGCGTAGCCCAGCGCCGAGCCGACGGCCGTGAGGGCACCCAGCACGATCGTCGTCCCGGTGTCGGCGCCGGCGGAGACGCCCACCAGCAGGACCAGGCCGACCAGCGCCGCGACGAGGGCGACCACCGTGGCCCGGTCCGGCCGGCCGTGGCCGAGCGCGGTGGCGCCCAGCGCGATGAGCAGCGGCGCGAGACCCAGGGCCACGAGCGTGGCGATGCTGACCCCCGCGGTCGCGACCGCCGCGAAGTACGCCAGCTGGTAGGCGGCGAGGCCGGCGGCGACCAGCCCCAGCCGGACCCACGTGCCCCGGTCGAGGGGCGCAGCCGTGCCGCCCCGTCGACGGCGGAAGAGGGCGAACCCGGCGGAGAGCACCACGGCACCGATCGCCATGCGGTGCCAGGCGATGTCCAGCGGCCCCAGGTCGCTGTGCCGGGTGACGAGGCTGCCGCTGAAGCCGGCGGTTCCCCAGCAGAGGGCCGCGAGCACCACGAGGACGAAGCCGTGGCGCGGCGCGGTGGGGCTCGGGGTGCTCATGACGCTCCAGGTGCGGGTTCCGGCGGCGCGATCGGAGCGCGGGGCGAGCCTAGCGGGGGAGTCGTCCGGGTCCCGGACCGTTTCCTCTACAGTGGGGGGGACCCCTCGTGTGGCGTCATCCTGTGAACCTCCCCAGGGCCGGAAGGCAGCAAGGATAAGCGGGCTCTGGCGGGTGCGCGGGGGGTCCTTTTCATGACATCGCGGTCCTCCGGACCGCACCGCGGCCAGGTGCCGCCCCCCTGTTGCGTGGAGTCGCTGCCCGTGTCCCCGCAGGGGACCTTCCGGGCCCCGCCCCGGGCCCACCTCGGCCCGCTCGGGGTGTCCTCCCTTCCGCGTAACCTGCCGACGTGGCTCTCGCTCTCTACCGGAAGTACCGCCCGGCGACCTTCGCCGAGGTGGTCGGGCAGGAGCACGTCACCGCACCCCTGGTGAACGCGGTCGACGGCGGCCGGATCAACCACGCCTACCTCTTCAGCGGCCCGCGCGGCTGCGGCAAGACGTCGTCGGCGCGGATCCTGGCCCGCTCCCTGAACTGCGAGCAGGGGCCGACGTCCACGCCGTGCGGGGTCTGCGGCTCCTGCGTGGCGCTCGCGCCCGACGGCCCCGGCTCCCTCGACGTCATCGAGATCGACGCGGCCAGCCACGGTGGTGTCGACGACGCCCGCGACCTGCGCGAGCGGGCCTTCTTCGCCCCGGTGCACAGCCGCTACAAGGTCTACATCGTCGACGAGGCGCACATGGTGACCACGCAGGGCTTCAACGCCCTGCTCAAGGTGGTCGAGGAGCCGCCGGAGTTCCTGGTCTTCGTCTTCGCGACGACGGAGCCGGAGAAGGTGCTGCCCACCATCCGGTCGCGCACCCACCACTACCCGTTCCGGCTGGTGCCGCCGACCACGCTGCGCACCCTGCTGGAGAAGACCTGCTCGGCCGAGGGCGTCACCGTCGAGCCCACCGTCTTCCCGCTGGTGGTGCGGGCCGGTGGCGGCTCGGTCCGCGACTCGCTGTCGATCCTCGACCAGCTGCTGGCCGGCGCCGGCCCCGAGGGCGTCACCTACAGGGGCGCCGTCGGCCTGCTCGGCGTCACCGACGACGCGCTGCTCGACGAGACCATCGACGCGCTGGCCGCCTCCGACGCCCCCGGCGTCTTCCGCGCGGTCGACCGGGTGGTCGAGGCCGGGCACGACCCGCGCCGCTTCGCCACCGACCTGCTGGACCGGCTGCGCGACCTGATCGTGCTCGACGCGGTGCCCGAGGCCGGCGGCAACGGCCTGCTCGACTGCCCGCCCGACCGGCTGGACCTGATGAACCAGCAGGCGCAGGCGCTCGGGTCGGCGACGCTGTCGCGAATGGCCGACACCGTCCACGAGGGCCTCACCGAGATGCGCGGGACGACGGCGCCCCGGCTGCTGCTCGAGCTCGTCTGCGCCCGCATGCTGCTGCCGGCCACGGACGGCTCGGCCGTCGCCACCCTGCAGCGCCTGGAGCGGCTCGAGCGGCGGATGTCCATCGCGGGCGAGCACGCCGGCCGGCCGGAGGTGGCGGTGGAGGCGCCGGTCCGCGCCGCCCCGGCGCGCGAGCCCGTGCGCGAGGCCCCGGTGCGCGAGGCGGCGCCGACGGCGGAGTCCACCGCCGCCCGCAGGGAGTTCGTGCGCAGGTCGCAGGCCGCCGCAGCACCGG
>NZ_POQT01000070.1 GCF_002938435.1 Blastococcus saxobsidens | reverse complement strand
CGGGAGGGCGCGCCGTGCGCAGCCGGTCGGCCGCCGGGCGGAGCGCACCGGCGCGCCCGCGGGCCGACCGCGGCGCTGCCTCGACCGCGGTTCCGGCGGCGTCGAGCAGCAGCGCCCAGCCGCCCAGGTGCCGCGCCAGCCGGTCGACGATGGTGCCCGGGGCGCCGGGGGCCACGGCGGCGCGGGTCAGCTCCCGCTGCACCGTCGAGGTGCGGGTCACCGCCGCGTACTCCTCGGCGGCCAGCGCGCTGGAGACCGTCCGGGACAGGGCGATGAAGGGTGTCTGCCGGGGCACCTCGAGGACCGCCAGCCCGTGCTCGTCGGCGGACGCGACCAGCCCGGCCGGCACCTCCGCGTGGCTGAGGCCCGTGCCGAGGCCGAGCCCCACCACGCCGGCCTCGGCCAGCCGGCGGACGTACGCCGCGGTCCCTTCCGGCGCGAGGGCGAGGCCGGTGGTCAGCAGCAGCTCGCCGCCCTCGAGGAACGGCGTCGGGTCGGCCAGCTCGCTGACGTGGACCCAGGAGATCGCCCGGTCGACCGGCGCGCGGGGCGTGTGCAGCGTCAGCCCCAGGGACCCGGTGCCCAGCAGCGTCGCCACGGAGACGGGCACGGGCGGTCCTCTCGACGATCTGGACACCCGGGATCGCCCGGAGTGCCGATTCGGACGGTACCGGGGGAGACTTGCGCCACCCACCCTGGGCATCGGCAACCTCCCCCGTCGGGGGAGGCCGCACCACGAGGAGACAGCGATGACCGACCTGCTCACCGGCCCCGACACCGTCGCCCAGGAGCGGCGGCTGGTCACCGAGGTCCCCGGCCCCCGATCCCGCGAGCTGGCCGCCCGTCGTGCCGCCGCGGTCACCTCCGCCGTGGGCAGCGTCCTGCCGGTCTACGTCGAGCGGGCCGGTGGCGGCGTGATCGTCGACGTCGACGGCAACTCCTTCATCGACATGGGCTCCGGCATCGCGGTCACCAGCGTCGGCCACGCCGCGCCCGAGGTCGTGGCGGCCATCCAGGCCCAGGCCGCCTCGTTCCTCCACACCTGCTTCATGGTCGGCCCGTACGAGGGCTACGTCGCCGTGGCCGAGGAGCTCGACCGGCTCACCCCCGGCGACCACGAGAAGCGCTCGGCGCTGTTCAACTCCGGCGCCGAGGCCGTCGAGAACGCCGTCAAGGTGGCCCGTGTGGCCACCGGCCGCTCCGCCGTCGTCGTCTTCGACCACGCCTACCACGGCCGCACCAACCTGACGATGGCGCTGACGGCGAAGAACATGCCCTACAAGCACGGGTTCGGGCCCTTCGCCGGCGAGATCTACCGGGTGCCGATGTCCTACCCGTACCGCGACGAGCCCGGCATGACCGGCGAGCAGGCCGCCGCGCGCGCGTTCGCCCTCATCGAGACGCAGATCGGCGCGGAGAACGTCGCCGCCGTCCTCATCGAGCCGATCCAGGGCGAGGGCGGCTTCGTCGTGCCCGCTCCGGGCTTCCTGCCGGCCCTCGCCGACTGGTGCACGCGCTCGGGTGCGGTCTTCATCGCCGACGAGGTGCAGACCGGTTTCTGCCGCACCGGCTCCTGGTTCGCCTCCGACCACGAGCAGGTCGTCCCCGACCTGATCACCACCGCCAAGGGCATCGCCGCCGGCATGCCGCTGGCCGCGCTCACCGGCCGCGCGGAGCTCCTGGACGCCGTGCACACCGGCGGGCTCGGGGGCACCTACGGCGGCAACCCGGTGGCCTGCGCCGCCGCGCTGGCCAACATCCGCCTCATGGAGGCGCAGGACCTCAACGGTGCGGCCCGCGCCATCGAGGCGACCATGCTGCCGCGGCTGCGCGCCCTGCAGGAGCGCACCGGGGCGATCGGCGACGTCCGCGGGCGGGGCGCCATGCTCGCCCTCGAGGTGGTCAAGCCCGGGACGAACGAGCCGGACGCCGCGCTGATGTACGCCGTCTCGAAGGCCTGCCACGCCGAGGGCGTCCTCGTCCTGACCGCCGGGACGTACGGCAACGTGCTGCGCTTCCTGCCCCCGCTGGTGATCGGGCAGGACCTGCTCGCCGAGGCGCTCGACGTCCTCGACGCCGCCTTCGACGCCCACGTCGGGAAGTGAGCGCGCCGGCGGCCGGTGCTGTCCGCCGGCTGACGCTCCGCCCCCAGGGGCCGGCCCGCGACGGCCGGGTGGCCGGCCTGGTCACCTGGCCGGCCGACCGGCCGCTGCTGGCCGACGTCGTGCCGGTCTTCGACCGGCTCGGCGTCCGGGTGGCCGACGCCGTCGCCGTCCCCGGGGACGACGACGCGCCGGCCACCCACCTGGAGCTGCTCCTCCCGCCCGGGACGGCGGCGGCCACCGCGCTGCCCCGCCTGGAGCAGGCCCTGGCCGCGGCCTGGGCGGGGGAGACCGAGCTCGACGGGCTCTCCCGGCTCACCGTCGGCGTGGGCCTGCCGGTCCGCGACGTCGCCGTCCTGCGCGCCGCGTGCCGCTACCTGGCCCAGGTGGGGCTCGGGCTGTCCCGCGGCTACGTCGAGGAGACCGTCCTCGCCGCACCCGAGTTCGCCCGTGCCCTGCTGGCGCACTTCGCCGCGCGGCACGATCCGGACGCCGCCGACCCGGCGGTGGCGGCGTCGGCGGCCGACCACCTCGCCGAGCTGCTCACCCGGACCACGAGCCTCGACCAGGACCGCATCCTGCGGGGCCTGCGCGACGTGCTCTCCGCCGTGGTGCGCACCAACCGCTACCAGGTGGACGCGACCGGGGCGCCACGACCGGCCCTGGCCCTGAAGATCGCCTCGGCCGACCTGGACCTGCTGCCCGCGCCCCGGCCGGCGGTCGAGACGTTCGTCTGCTCGCCGCTGATGGAGGGCCTGCACCTGCGCGGGGCCCGCGTCGCCCGGGGTGGGCTGCGCTGGTCCGAGCGTCCCGAGGACTTCCGCACCGAGGTGCTGGGCCTGGTGAAGGCGCAGATGGTGAAGAACGCGGTCATCGTGCCGGCCGGGGCCAAGGGCGCCTTCGTGGTCCGCGGCGACCTGCGCGGGCTCGACCGTGCGGCGGTCCAGCAGCGGGTGGCCGAGGCCTACCGGACCTTCGTGGGCGCGCTGCTGGACGTGACCGACGACCGCGCGGGTGCCGACGTCGTCCACCCGGCGCGCACCGTGGTCCACGACGGCCCCGACCCCTACCTCGTGGTCGCGGCGGACAAGGGGACGGCGACGTTCTCCGACCTGGCCAACGAGGTGGCCGAGCGGCGTGGCTACTGGCTGGGCGACGCGTTCGCCTCCGGTGGTTCCAGCGGCTACGACCACAAGGCCATGGGCATCACCGCCCGCGGCGCGTGGGTGTCGGTGCGCCGGCACTTCCGCGAGCTGGGGGTCGACCCCGACGGACCGCTGACGGCCGTGGGCGTCGGCGACATGTCCGGCGACGTCTTCGGCAACGGCATGCTGCTTTCCGACGAGCTGCGGCTGGTCGCCGCCTTCGACCACCGGCACGTGTTCCTCGACCCCGATCCCGACCCGGTGCGGTCGGCCGCCGAACGGCGGCGGCTGTTCGGCCTGCCGGGCTCGTCGTGGGACGACTACGACCGCGCGGCCCTGTCGCCGGGTGGTGGCGTGCACCGGCGGGACGCCAAGACGGTGCCGCTCCCGCCGCAGGTCCGGGCCCGTCTCGGCGTGGACGCCGAGGAGCTGTCGCCGGCCGAGCTGGTGCGGGCGGTGCTGCGGGCGCCGGTCGACCTGCTGTGGAACGGCGGGATCGGCACCTACGTCCGTGCCGAGGGGGAGACCGACGCGCAGGTCGGCGACCGCGCCAACGACGCCGTCCGCATCACGGCGGGGGAGCTGCGCTGCCGCGTCATCGGCGAGGGCGGGAACCTCGGGCTGACCCAGCGGGCGCGCATCGCGGCCGCCCGGGCCGGCGTCGCGCTCAACACCGACTTCATCGACAACTCCGCGGGCGTGGACACCTCCGACCGGGAGGTCAACCTCAAGATCCTGCTGTCCGGCGTGCCCCGCGCCGAGCGGGACGCCGTGCTCCGCGCGGTCGAGGGTGAGGTGGCCGAGGCGGTGCTGGCCGACAACGCGCTCCAGGCCCGGGCGCTGTCGGTGTGCGCAGCCCAGGCCCCGTTCCTGCTGGACCGGCACGCGCAGCTGATCGGTGACCTGGAACGGCACGGCCTCGACCGCGACCTCGAAGGCCTGCCGTCGGAGGCGGAGGTCGAGCGGTTGCGGGCGGCCGGCGCCGGGCTGACCCGGCCGGAGGCCGCGGTGCTCCTGGCGCACTCGAAGAACCTGGTCCGGGAGGAGCTGCTCGCCGGGGACCTGCCCGACGACCCGTCGGTGGCCGGTGTGCTGGCGGCCTACTTCCCGCAGGCGGTGCGCGAGCGGTGGCCCGACCGGGTGGCCGTCCACCCGCTGGCCCGCGAGATCACCGCCACCCAGCTGGCCAACGACCTGGTCAACCGGGTGGGCCCGGGGTTCCTGGTGCGCCTGGAGGAGCGCCACGGCGTCCCCACCCAGGTGGCCGCGCACGCGTACACCGTCGCCACCCAGGTCCTCGACCTCGACCCGGTCTGGGCCCTGGTCGGTGGTCTCGCCGGCAACGAGGTGCCGCTGGCCGTGGAGCGTCTGGCGCTGCCCGAGCTGCAGACCGCGACCGAGCGGGTGGCCGACCGCCTGCTCCGCTCGCACCCCGGCTCCGCGGCGCTGACCGCCGCGGCGGCCGGGCTGGCGGCCGTCGGCGCCGAGCTGGACCCGGGCACGTGGCTGGCCCGGCCGGGCGCCGCCGGCGACCGCGCCCGCGCGCTGCGGGACGAGCTGGCCGACGCCGGCGCCGCCCCGGTGCTCGCCGCCCGGGTGGCAGTGC
>NZ_POQT01000069.1 GCF_002938435.1 Blastococcus saxobsidens | reverse complement strand
CGACGGCGACCGCCCCGCCCTCGGCCAGCCGGCGCAGCCGCGGCGAGGCCCAGCCGGCGGGCCAGCAGCACGCGGCGAGCACCGGCAGCCCGACGGCGAGGGCCAGCCCGGCGAACCCGGCCCAGCGGGCGGCCGGCAGCAGTGCGGCGACCACCGGATCGCTGGCGTCCCCGTCGGCCCCGGCGCCGGCGGCCAGGAGCTCGGCGTCCCCGACGGCGAAGGAGAAGGCCCCGGCCACGGGGTGGGAGTCGGCCGAGATCACCCGGTAGGTCACCAGGTAGCCACCGTCGGGCAGGTCCCCGCGCAGGGGGATGGTGAGCGTGCCGCCGTCGACCGACGCCGCTCCGGCGTCGACCCGCTCCTGGTCGGCGCTGAGCACCCGGGCGTAGCCGGCACCCAGCGAGACGCCCTCGCTGAACCGCAGGGTCACCTCCGCCGGGGCGGTGTCCAGCCGTGCCCCCTCCCCCGGATCGGTCGAGACCAGCGTCGCGTGCGCGGCGGCCGGCCCGGCGATGACGACGCCGACGCCGAGCCAGCCGATGACCAGGAGGACCAGGAGGAGGACCGCACGCCTCACGCCGGCACCCGGCGTCCCGGCACCGCCACCGGCTGCCGCCCGCGCCGGCCGCGCCACGCGACGACCGCCACCAGCAGCACCCCGGCCAGCAGCAGCAGGTGCGCCACCGCACGGTCGGCGTGCACCTGCCCGGCGCCGAGGTCGGCCAGCGTGATCGGCAGCAGGAACGCGGTGAAGGAGCCGAGGAAGGGCAGGGCGCCGGCGGCGAGCCGGGGGCCGAGCGCCACGGCGAGGAAGGCCGCGGCCACCCCGAGGTTCCAGGCGCCCGTCTCGTGGGCCATGTGCACCGGGGCGCTCATCGCGCCGGCGCCGGACACCAGCACCGGCCAGGCCAGGGCCGCCTGGGCGGCGCCGACCACGACCAGCAGCAGCCGCAGCGCGGTCTCCGTCAGCCGCGCCTGGGCCGCCTGCCGGGCCCCGGGCAGCTCCCGGGGCAGCGCGCCCAGGACCGCGGCGGTCAGGTCCGGCACCGCCGGGGCCGCGGCCAGCCGGGCACGCCGGGTCACCTGTTCGGCCGCGCCGGTCCAGGCCCGGCAGGACGGGCACCCGGCCAGGTGCTCGTCGAGCTCGCGGACCGGCATCCCGAGCGGCTCGCCGTCGAGGCGCGCGGAGACCGCCTCGCGGTAGGGAAGGCAGGACATGTCCTCTTGGTCGTCCACCACCCAGGGAGAAGTTCCCGAGGCGTACGTCACACGTGCGGGAAGGGGTCGCCGTGGCAGCCGTCCGGCACGGGAGGATGGGTGCGTGGACGACCTGGCACGCACCGCCGCGGACGCCGCCGACGGCGATCCGCTGGCCGCGGCCACGTTCGTGCGGGAGACGCAGTCCGACGTCTGGCGGCTGTGCGCCGCCTTGGGCGACCGGGACTCGGCCGACGACCTCACCCAGGAGACCTACCTGCGGGCCTTCGCCGCCCTGCACCGCTTCGAGGGCCGGTCCTCGGTGCGCACCTGGCTGCTGGCGATCGCCCGGCGGGTCTGCGCCGACGCGGTCCGCTCCCGCCGCCGTCGCCGGCTCACCCTCGTGCACGAGACCGCCGACCTGGAGCTGCTGGCGGCGGACCGCCCCGCGGACGCCGTCGGCGAGGGCGTCGCGGTCACCGACCTGCTCGCCCGGCTGGATGCCGACCGCCGCGAGGCGTTCGTGCTGACCCAGCTGCTGGGGCTCTCCTACGCGGAGGCCGCCGAGGTCGCCGACTGCCCGGTGGGCACCATCCGGTCGCGGGTGGCCCGCGCCCGCGCGAACCTGGTCTCGTCCCTCTCCGGAGTGGGCGACGACGCCGCGCGGGGCGACGCCGCCCACAGCTGACTCACGACATCCGGTGCCCGCCTCCCGGACACCTATGCTCCCGGACGGTCGTGCGTCAGGTCCCGGCGCCGGCGGCCGTGCCGATCCCGAGACGGAGCCCCCGCGTGCCCTTCAGCCTGACGCCCAAGGACTCGAGCTTCTACCCGCTGTTCACCGCGTCCGCGCAGAACCTGGTGGCCGCCACCGAGGTGCTGGACGAGTTCATCCACGACCACGCCCGCCGTCGCGAGCTCGCCGTGCAGCTCCGGGACCTCGAGCACGCGGCTGACCAGACGACGCACGCGATCTTCCGCCGGCTCAACACCAGCTTCGTCACGCCGTTCGACCGCGAGGACATCTACAACCTCGCCAGCGACCTGGACGACGTCATGGACTTCGTCGAGGCCGCCGCGGACCTGGTGATCCTCACCGGCCTGGGCACCCTGCCGGCCGAGATGAGCCAGCAGGTCTCGCTGCTGCAGCGCTGCGCGCAGACGACGGCCGAGGCCATGCCCCGGCTGAAGAGCCTCAAGGACCTCTCCGACTACTGGATCGAGGTCAACCGGCTGGAGAACGAGGCGGACAAGCTCTACCGCCGGCTGCTCTCCCGGCTCTACAGCGGCGAGTTCGACGCGCTGGAGATCCTCAAGCTCAAGGAGGTCGCCGACCAGCTCGAGGAGGCCGCCGACGCCTTCGAGCACGTGGCCAACGTGGTCGAGACGATCTCCGTCAAGGAGTCCTGACCCCGCATGGACGCGGCCTTCATCGGTCTCGTCGTCATCGTCCTGGTGGCCCTGGCGTTCGACTACACCAACGGCTTCCACGACGCGGCCAACTCCATCGCCGTCGCCGTCTCCACCAAGGCACTGACCCCGCGGGTGGCGCTCGCGCTCGCGGCGGTCATGAACCTGATCGGCGCCCTGCTCTCCACCGAGGTCGCCAAGACCGTGGGGGCCGGGATCATCGATCCTCCCGAGGGCGGCAACGGTCTGGAGATCGTCTTCGCGGCCCTCATCGGCGCCATCACCTGGAACATGATCACGTGGTGGTACGGCCTGCCGTCCTCCTCCTCCCATGCGCTGATCGGCGGCCTGGTGGGCGCGGCGCTCGCGGCCGCCCACTCGGTGCAGTGGATGGGCGTGTTCGAGAAGGTCATCGTCCCGATGATCGTCTCGCCGCTGGTCGGCTTCGGGCTCGGCTACCTGTTCATGCTGGCCATCCTGTGGACCTTCCGGCGGGCGCACGTGTCCAAGGCCAACCGCGGCTTCCGGTACGCCCAGATCGTGAGCTCGGCGACCATGGCGCTGGGGCACGGCATGCAGGACGCGCAGAAGACGATGGGCATCATCACGCTGGCGCTGTTCACCGCCGGGGAGATCGACACGTTCGAGGTCCCGTTCTGGGTGGTCCTGGCCGCGGCCGCGGCCATCAGCGCGGGCACCTACGCCGGCGGTTTCCGGATCATCCGCACGATGGGGCGGCGCATCATCCAGCTCACGCCTGCCGGGGGCTTCGCCGCGCAGACGGTCGCCTCCAGCGTGATGGTGACCACGGCGACGGTGTTCGCCGTGCCCATCTCCACGACGCACATCACCACCACCTCGATCATGGGCGTCGGCTCCACCCGCCGGCTCTCGGCGGTCCGGTGGGGCGTGGCGGGCAACATCGTCGCCGCGTGGGTGGTCACGCTGCCGGCCGCCGCCGCCGTCGCGGCGATCGCCTACTTCGTCACCGACGCCGTCGTCTGACGCGTCCGCACCCCCGCCGCACGGGTCTCCTCTCCGCGGTGAGGGCCGTCCCCCCGGGACGCGTCCCACTGTCTGGACACCCGCATTGACGCCTAAGTGCACCGATCTGGTAGACATTGACCCGTGACGCGACCGACGATGCTGCTCCTGGTGAGCCGCCTGCACGTCGATCTGCTGCGCGTCTGCACCGCCGCCTGTCGAGGCTGCTGATTCCCGCGCCGTCCCGGCGCCCCCCGTCTCACCTCCCCTTCGCACGTCTGCGTGCGCCGCTGCGCGCCGCACTCCATGAGACCCGGAGTCAGTACCCGTGAAGACCCTGATCCTGCTCGCCCTCGCCGGCCTGGGCGCCCAGCTCGTCGACGGCAGCCTCGGCATGGCCTACGGCGTCACCTCGACGACGCTGCTGCTGGCGATCGGCACCAACCCGGCCGCCGCCTCGGCCACCATCCACCTGGCCGAGATCGGCACGACGCTGGCCTCGGGCCTGTCGCACTGGAAGTTCGGCAACGTGGACTGGAAGGTCGTCGCCAAGGTCGGCCTGCCCGGCGCGATCGGCGCCTTCGCCGGAGCCCACTTCCTGTCCGCCCTGTCCACCGAGTTCGCCGCCCCGGTCATGTCGTTGATCCTGGTGTCGCTGGGCGCGTACATCCTGGTGCGCTTCACCCTGCGGGGCATCGACCGGCGCAACGTGGGCAAGCCGATCCGCAAGCGCTTCCTCGGCCCGCTGGGTCTGGTCGCCGGATTCGTCGACGCCACCGGTGGCGGCGGATGGGGCCCGGTCGGCACGCCGGCACTGCTGGCCAGCGGCCGGATGGAGCCCCGCAAGGTCATCGGCTCGATCGACACCTCCGAGTTCCTCGTCGCACTGGCCGCCAGCCTCGGCTTCCTGCTGGCGCTCGGCTCGCAGGGCATCGACGCCGCATGGGTCGTCGCGCTCCTGATCGGTGGCCTGATCGCCGCTCCCATCGCCGCATGGCTGGTGCGCCACATCCCGCCGCGGCTGCTCGGCTCGCTCGTCGGCGGCATGATCGTGCTGACCAACGTCCGCACGCTGCTGCGCAGCGACTGGCTCGACGCCTCGGACGGCGTCCGCTACGCCGCCTACGCCGTCCTCGCGCTCGTGTGGGTCGCGGCCGTCGTCCACTCCTACCGCGAGTACCGCAGGGACCGGGCCACGGAGTCCGCGGACGCCGTCACCGCCGTCGCCGAGCGCAACGTCGTCGCCGATGCGGCCGACCTCCCCGTTACCGGGGTGAAGCCGGTCGGCGCCGGCCGGCCCCGCGACCCGCGCGACTGACCTGCACGTCGAGGAAGGGCCCCGTCCGGCGCATCACCGGGCGGGGCCCTTCCTCGACGTCCCTCACCACCGCCGGTCCTGGCTCACCACCGCGGGTCCTGGCTCACCACCGCGGGTCCTGGCTCACCGTCGACCGTGAGCCAGGACCCGCGATGACCAGGATGCTCCTATGGATGGTCAAGCTGCTGATGCGAGGTTTTCGGCGGGTTGGGTTGGGCGGAGGACGTAGTAGAGCTCGCGGGCGATCATGCGCTTGAGGCAGCGGATGATGTCTTTCTTGGACA
>NZ_POQT01000068.1 GCF_002938435.1 Blastococcus saxobsidens | reverse complement strand
AAGGGTCGAGTTTCTGCGCGTCCGCTCCTTGAGAACTCAACAGCGTGCCGAAAGTCAGTGCCAAGTAATACCCCGTGCCGCGGCTCGTGCAGTCGTGGCAGGGATTCCTTTGGTTGATTGATATCGCGAGTGTCAGCTCGCGGTTCTCAGCTGCGATCAAATCATCTACGGAGAGTTTGATCCTGGCTCAGGACGAACGCTGGCGGCGTGCTTAACACATGCAAGTCGAACGGTGAACCTGCTTCGGTGGGGGATCAGTGGCGAACGGGTGAGTAACACGTGGGCAACCTGCCCTCAGCTCTGGGATAACTCCAAGAAATTGGGGCTAATACCGGATATGACTGCTGACCGCATGGTCTGGTGGTGGAAAGATTTATCGGCTGGGGATGGGCCCGCGGCCTATCAGCTTGTTGGTGGGGTAGTGGCCTACCAAGGCGACGACGGGTAGCCGGCCTGAGAGGGTGACCGGCCACACTGGGACTGAGACACGGCCCAGACTCCTACGGGAGGCAGCAGTGGGGAATATTGCGCAATGGGCGAAAGCCTGACGCAGCGACGCCGCGTGGGGGATGACGGCCTTCGGGTTGTAAACCTCTTTCAGCAGGGACGAAGCGAAAGTGACGGTACCTGCAGAAGAAGCACCGGCCAACTACGTGCCAGCAGCCGCGGTAATACGTAGGGTGCAAGCGTTGTCCGGAATTATTGGGCGTAAAGAGCTCGTAGGCGGTTCGTCGCGTCGGCTGTGAAATCCCGAGGCTCAACCTCGGGCCTGCAGTCGATACGGGCGGACTTGAGTTCGGCAGGGGAGACTGGAATTCCTGGTGTAGCGGTGAAATGCGCAGATATCAGGAGGAACACCGGTGGCGAAGGCGGGTCTCTGGGCCGAAACTGACGCTGAGGAGCGAAAGCGTGGGGAGCGAACAGGATTAGATACCCTGGTAGTCCACGCCGTAAACGTTGGGCGCTAGGTGTGGGGCTCATTCCACGAGTTCCGTGCCGCAGCTAACGCATTAAGCGCCCCGCCTGGGGAGTACGGCCGCAAGGCTAAAACTCAAAGGAATTGACGGGGGCCCGCACAAGCGGCGGAGCATGTTGCTTAATTCGATGCAACGCGAAGAACCTTACCTAGGCTTGACATGCACGGAAATCCTCCAGAGATGGTGGGTCCGTAAGGGCCGTGCACAGGTGGTGCATGGTTGTCGTCAGCTCGTGTCGTGAGATGTTGGGTTAAGTCCCGCAACGAGCGCAACCCTCGTTCTATGTTGCCAGCACGTCATGGTGGGGACTCATAGGAGACTGCCGGGGTCAACTCGGAGGAAGGTGGGGATGACGTCAAATCATCATGCCCCTTATGTCTAGGGCTGCAAACATGCTACAATGGCCGGTACAAAGGGCTGCGATACCGCGAGGTGGAGCGAATCCCAAAAAGCCGGTCTCAGTTCGGATTGGGGTCTGCAACTCGACCCCATGAAGTTGGAGTCGCTAGTAATCGCAGATCAGCAACGCTGCGGTGAATACGTTCCCGGGCCTTGTACACACCGCCCGTCACGTCACGAAAGTCGGTAACGCCCGAAGCCGGTGGCCCAACCCTTGTGGAGGGAGCCGTCGAAGGCGGGATCGGCGATTGGGACGAAGTCGTAACAAGGTAGCCGTACCGGAAGGTGCGGCTGGATCACCTCCTTTCTAAGGAGCACTTCACCGGCAAGCTTTGCTTGTCGGTGCAGAGCCGCGCTCAGGACACGATGGTTCACCACTTCTGGTGGGCTGCATGCTCCTGCAGGTGGTGCTCGAGGGTGGAACGCTGACCAGTTCGGCCGGCAGCTGCTGCTGCTCCTAGTACGGCTCGTCATCTCTTCGGGGATGCGGGTGGGGAACGGGGTGGCAGGGGTGGGCTGGTCGTAGGCACGCTGTTGGGTCCTGAGGGAACGGGCGCCCGGACGACAGAGTCCGGGGGAACGGTTTCTTCTGTCGGGGCCGCCTGGGTCTCATACCGCTGTGACGCTTGAGGGTGTCGTGGGTCTGGTGGGGTCGGTGCAGGTGGTGACTGGTCGTACGTTGAGAACTGCACAGTGGACGCGAGCATCTTCTGACTCTTGTAGCAAAGAGTTTGTGTAGGCCCGCTTCTTGTTTCCTTCCGGGGGCAGGGGGCGGGATTTTTGTGTGGCCAAGTTGTTAAGGGCACACGGTGGATGCCTGGGCACCAGGAGCCGATGAAGGACGTAGGAGGCTGCGATAAGCCTCGGGGAGCTGTCAACCGAGCGTTGATCCGAGGATTTCCGAATGGGGGAACCCCGCACCAGTCATGTGGTGTGACCCGCGCCTGAACACATAGGGCGTGTGGAGGGAACGTGGGGAAGTGAAACATCTCAGTACCCACAGGAAGAGAAAACAACCGTGATTCCGTGAGTAGTGGCGAGCGAAAGCGGATGAGGCTAAACCGATCGCATGTGATAGCCGGCAGGCGTTGTGTGGTCGGGGTCGTGGGACAGTTCAGTCACTTCTGCCGAGGTGGCGGGGAGTTATAAAAGACTTGTGTTAGTGGAAGGCCTCTGGAAGGGGTCGCCGTAGAGGGTGAGAGCCCCGTACACGAAAACTCAGTCTCTCCCGAGCTTGTTTCCCAAGTAGCACCGAGCCCGTGAAATTCGGTGTGAATCTGGCGGGACCACCCGCTAAGCCTAAATACTCCCTGGTGACCGATAGCGGACAAGTACCGTGAGGGAAAGGTGAAAAGTACCCCGGGAGGGGAGTGAAATAGTACCTGAAACCGTGTGCCTACAAGCCGTGAGAGCCTTATCCACTTCGGTGGAGGGGTGATTGCGTGCCTTTTGAAGAATGAGCCTGCGAGTTAGCGGTACGTGGCGAGGTTAACCCGTGTGGGGTAGCCGTAGCGAAAGCGAGTCCGAACAGGGCGATTCAGTCGCGTGCCCTAGACCCGAAGCCGAGTGATCTACCCATGGCCAGGTTGAAGCGCGGGTAAGACCGCGTGGAGGACCGAACCCACCAGGGTTGAAAACCTGGGGGATGAGCTGTGGGTAGGGGTGAAAGGCCAATCAAACTCGGTGATAGCTGGTTCTCCCCGAAATGCATTTAGGTGCAGCGTCACGTGTTTCTTGCCGGAGGTAGAGCACTGGATGGCCGATGGGCCCCACAAGGTTACTGACGTCAACCAAACTCCGAATGCCGGTAAGTGAGAGCGTGGCAGTGAGACTGCGGGCGATAAGGTTCGTAGTCGAGAGGGAAACAGCCCAGATCATCGGCTAAGGCCCCTAAGCGTGTGCTAAGTGGAAAAGGATGTGGGATCGCAGAGACAACCAGGAGGTTGGCTTAGAAGCAGCCACCCTTGAAAGAGTGCGTAATAGCTCACTGGTCAAGTGGTTCCGCGCCGACAATGTAGCGGGGCTCAAGCACACCGCCGAAGCCGTGGCATTCACATGTAGCCCGTCGGATCCCTTGAGGGTCCGGCCAGGTGTGTGGATGGGTAGGGGAGCGTCGTGTGGCGGTCGAAGCGGCGGAGTGATCCAGCCGTGGACGCCACACGAGTGAGAATGCAGGCATGAGTAGCGAGAGGGGAGTGAGAACCTCCCCCGCCGGAAGACCAAGGGTTCCTGGGCCAGGCTAATCCGCCCAGGGTGAGTCGGGACCTAAGGCGAGGCCGACAGGCGTAGTCGATGGACAACGGGTTGATATTCCCGTACCCGCG
This sequence comes from Blastococcus saxobsidens, assembly GCF_002938435.1. Lineage (GTDB taxonomy): Bacteria > Actinomycetota > Actinomycetes > Mycobacteriales > Geodermatophilaceae > Blastococcus > Blastococcus saxobsidens. The sequence goes on along the minus strand of NZ_POQT01000068.1, from coordinate 1,846 downwards.
AAGGAACGCCCATGCTGAACCCAGCGATACTAACCGTCTGAAGCCGGTGAGGTCACTTGTGACCGATCCGGTGGAACACGGGACCTGGACTGGTAGTAGGCAAGCGATGGGGTGACGCAGGAAGGTAGTCCTACCGGTGAGTGGTAGTACCGGTGCAAGGGTGTGGCCCGTGGGGTAGGTAAATCCGTCCCACACACAGGGTGAGGCCTGACGCATAGCCGAATGAGGCGAATTGGATGATCCTATGCTGCCGAGAAAAGCCTCTAGCGAGTTCCGAGCGGCCCGTACCCCAAACCAACTCAGGTGGTCAGGTAGAGAATACCGAGGCGATCGAGCGAACTGTGGTTAAGGAACTCGGCAAAATGCCCCCGTAACTTCGGGAGAAGGGGGGCCATCTGCTGTGAACCGCCTTGCGCGGGGCAGCGGTGGGTGGCCGCAGAGACCAGTGAGAAGCGACTGTTTACTAAAAACACAGGTCCGTGCGAAGTCGTAAGACGATGTATACGGACTGACGCCTGCCCGGTGCTGGAACGTTAAGGGGACGGGTTAGCCGCAAGGCGAAGCTCAGAACTCAAGCGCCAGTAAACGGCGGTGGTAACTATAACCATCCTAAGGTAGCGAAATTCCTTGTCGGGTAAGTTCCGACCTGCACGAATGGCGTAACGACTTCTCAGCTGTCTCAACCACAGGCTCGGCGAAATTGCACTACGAGTAAAGATGCTCGTTACGCGCGGCAGGACGGAAAGACCCCGGGACCTTTACTATAGCTTGATATTGGTGTTCGGTTCGGCTTGTGTAGGATAGGTGGGAGACTGCGAAGCGGGCACGCCAGTGTTCGTGGAGTCGCCGTTGAAATACCACTCTGGTCGAATTGGATGTCTAACCTCGGTCCGTGATCCGGATCAGGGACAGTGTCAGGTGGGTAGTTTAACTGGGGCGGTTGCCTCCCAAAATGTAACGGAGGCGCCCAAAGGTTCCCTCAGCCTGGTTGGCAATCAGGTGTCGAGTGCAAGTGCACAAGGGAGCTTGACTGTGAGACCGACGGGTCGAGCAGGAGCGAAAGCTGGGACTAGTGACCCGGCACTGGCATGTGGAAGCGGTGTCGCTCAACGGATAAAAGGTACCCCGGGGATAACAGGCTGATCTTCCCCAAGAGTCCATATCGACGGGATGGTTTGGCACCTCGATGTCGGCTCGTCGCATCCTGGGGCTGGAGTAGGTCCCAAGGGTTGGGCTGTTCGCCCATTAAAGCGGTACGCGAGCTGGGTTTAGAACGTCGTGAGACAGTTCGGTCCCTATCCGCCGTGCGCGTAAGAGACTTGAGAAGAGCTGTCCCTAGTACGAGAGGACCGGGACGGACGAACCTCTGGTGTGCCAGTTGTACCGCCAGGTGCACTGCTGGTTAGCTACGTTCGGCAGGGATAACCGCTGAAAGCATCTAAGCGGGAAGCTCGCTTCAAGATGAGGTCTCTCACCGGGTCAACCGGGTAAGGCCCCCGCCCAGACCAGCGGGTTGATAGGCCGGAAGTGGAAGCACCGCAAGGTGTGGAGCTGACCGGTACTAACAGGCCGAGGGCTTGACCACACACACCTACCCACAGCTGTTGCTGCCAAGGTGTCAGGTCAACAAGATGATTGTCGCGTCCACTGTGCGGTTCTGAACGCACGACCACTCCGGTTCCCCACCGGAGGTGTGTCGTACAAGTTCACAGAGTTACGGCGGTCATGGCGAGAGGGAAACGCCCGGTCACATTCCGAACCCGGAAGCTAAGCCTCTCAGCGCCGATGGTACTGCCCTGGAGACGGGGTGGGAGAGTAGGACACCGCCGGACATACTTTCACCGAA
>NZ_POQT01000067.1 GCF_002938435.1 Blastococcus saxobsidens | reverse complement strand
GGCAGCTCGGCTCGCGGCTCTGCCAGCATGGGTCCACCAGTACAACCACCACCGGCCCCACTCAGCGGTCGGGAAGGCGCCACCCATCACCAGGTTGAACAACCTGGCTGGGCATCACACCTAGCCGACGATCGCCTCGGCGAACGCGCGGGGCTCGAAGGGCGCGAGGTCGTCGGGGCCCTCCCCGAGGCCGATCAGCTTCACCGGGATGCCCAGCTCCTGCTGCACCCGGACGACGATGCCGCCCTTCGCGGTGCCGTCGAGCTTGGTGAGGACGACGCCGGTGACCGTGACCGCCTCGGTGAACACCCGGGCCTGCACGACGCCGTTCTGCCCGGTCGTCGCGTCGAGGACGAGCAGCACCTCGGTGACCGGCGACTGCTTCTCCACCACCCGCTTGACCTTGCCGAGCTCGTCCATGAGGCCGGACTTGGTGTGCAGCCGCCCGGCGGTGTCGACGACGACGGTGTCCACCTCGGCCTCCACGCCGGTGCGCACGGCCTCGAACGCCACCGCGGCGGGGTCCCCGCCCTCCCTGCCGCGGACGGTGAGCACGCCCACCCGTTCGCCCCACGTCTCCAGCTGGTCGGCGGCGGCCGCGCGGAAGGTGTCGGCGGCGCCCAGGATCACGCTCTTGCCGTCGCCGACGAGCACGCGGGCGATCTTGCCGACCGTCGTCGTCTTCCCGGCGCCGTTGACTCCGACGACCAGGACGACACCCGGCCGGCCCTCGTGCCGGTCGGTGCCCAGGGTCCGGTCGAGGTCCGGGCCGAGGACGGCGGTGAGCTGCTCGACCAGGAGCTCGCGCAGCTCCTCCCCGGACGCGGTGGCCAGCACCATCGACCGGGTGCGCAGCCGCTCCACGATCTGGGTGGTGGCCGCGATGCCGATGTCGGCGGCCAGCAGCGTCTCCTCGATCTCCTCCCAGTCGTCCTCGGTCAGCTTCTCCCGGGCCAGCACGGTCAGCAGGCCGCGACCCAGCGAGGACTGGGAGCGCGCCAGGCGCGAGCGCAGCCGCACGAGCCGGCCGGCCGAGGGCAGCGGGGTGTCGAAGACCAGCCCGGGCTCGGGCTGGGCCGGGGGCAGCTCGACCGTCGGCGGGGCGTCGGGGACGACGGCGTCGGGCTGGTCGGTCTGGGTGCCCAGCCCGGAGGCGGTGGCGCCGGTGGGACGGGGCTGGTCGACGGGCGGCGCGGGGCGCGGCCGGGTCAGCGTCGTGCCGGGCGCGGCGTCGTCGTCCAGGCGCATCGTCCGCCGCCCGCGGCTGACGAGCAGGCTGATCCCGGTGACCAGCGCGACGACGAGGATCCCGATCGCGATCAGCACGAATTCCATGACGGCCAGTCTCCCAGCCGGGCGCGGAGAACGGCTGGCGGGACACCAGCAGCCGATCGTCAGGCGGATAGGCCAGGCTGTCCCCATGCCGCACACCGACCGGGCAACCCCGGTCCTCCTGCTCGGGCCGCTGCTGCGGCACGTCGACCCGGTCTCGGCGACGGTCTGGGTGGAGGTCGACCGGCCCTGCGAGGTGACCGTGCTCGACCGCCGGGCACGCACCTTCTCCGTCGCCGGGCACCACTACGCGCTCGTCGTCGTCGAGGAGCTGGAGCCGGGCAGCGTCACCCCCTACGAGGTGCACCTCGAGGGCGTCCGGGTCTGGCCGCCGGCGGAGTCGCAGTTCCCGCCCAGCCGCATCCGGACGCCCGGCGGCCCCGGCCCGTTCCGGCTCGCCTTCGGTTCCTGCCGGTACGCCAGCCCGGTCACGGTGCAGGAGTCCGAGGGCATCCCACCGGACGCGCTGGACCTCTACGCCAAGCGGATCGCCGCGCAGCCGGAGGACCGCTGGCCCGACGCCCTCGTGCTGCTCGGCGACCAGGTGTACGCAGACGAGCTCACGGAGCAGACGAGGTCGCTGCTCGGGCGCCTGCGCGACCGTCGCACCGAGCGGCGGTCCCCGGACGACCAGGTGGCGGACTTCGAGGAGTACACCCGCCTGTACTACGAGTCCTGGCAGGACCCCCAGGTGCGGTGGCTGCTGTCGACCATCCCGTCGTCGATGATCTTCGACGACCACGAGATGATCGACGACTGGAACACCTCGGCCGCGTGGCGGGCCACGGCCTCCCAGCAGCCCTGGTGGCACGGGCGGATCACGGGGGGCCTGGTCAGCTACTGGGTCTACCAGCACCTGGGCAACCTGAGCCCGGACGAGCTGGCGGCGAACAAGACCTGGCAGGCGATCCAGGACCTGCGTGCCGACGACCCCACCCGGGACGCCGGGCCGATGCTCACCGAGATGGCCGAACTGGCCGACGCCGAACCCGCGACGATCCGGTGGAGCTATGTGCGGCACTGGGGCGACATCCGGCTGATCATGGTCGACACCAGGGCCGGCCGGGTCCTGGAGGAGCAGCACCGCCGGATGCTCGACGAGGACGAGTTCGCCTGGGTCGAGGCCGCGATGCGCCGCGCCGTGGACGAGGGCGTCGAGCACCTGGTCCTCGGCACCTCGCTGCCCTGGCTGCTGCCGCACGCGATCCACAACCTGGAGCGGTGGAACGAGACGCTCAACGTCCGCCACCACGGCAGGCTCCGCGGGCGGCTGGCCGAGAAGGTCCGGCAGGGCGCGGACCTGGAGCACTGGTCGGCGTTCGGCCATTCCTTCGAGCGGCTGGGCGCGGCGCTGACCGCGATCGCCCGGGGCGAGCACGGCCGGGCGCCCGCCACGGCGCTGGTCCTCTCCGGCGACGTCCACCACGCCTACGCCGCCGAACTGGTGCAGCCCACGGGTCTCGAGGCGCGCGTGCACCAGCTGACCGTCTCCCCGCTGCACAACCAGGCGCCGCACCCGATCCGCGTCGGCTTCACGATCGGCTGGAGCCGGGCGGCGCGCCGGTGGACCGAGCGCCTCGCGCGGTGGGTCGAGGCCGAGCCCACCGGCCTGGAGTGGGACAAGAAGGCCGGGCCGTACTTCGGCAACCAGATCGGGGAGCTCGTGCTCAGCGGTCGGGAGGCCCGCTTCCTGCTGTCGGTGTCGGAGAAGGGCGACGAGGACCTGCGGCAGGTGCTGGACGAGCCGCTCTCCGACGCCTGAGAAGGTGGAGCGGTGACGAAGCCGGCCCCCGGTCCCGACCAGCCGCCGATCCCCGTGCGCCTGGTCACGTTCAACACCCACCACGGCGTGGGCGCGGACGACCGGCACGACCTCCCGCGGCTGGCCAAGCTGCTGGCCTCGGTGGACGCCGACGTCATCTGCCTGCAGGAGGTGGACCGCCGGTACGGCGAGCGCAGCGAGGACGTCGACCAGGCGCTGCTGCTCTCCCGGGCCCTGGACATGCAGCTGGCCTGGGGCCCGGCCATCGACGAGGAGCGTCCCGGCGACCAGCCGCGCCGCCAGTACGGCAACGCCCTGCTGTCGCGGCTGCCGATCCTGATCAGCGACGTGCACCGGCTGCCCGGCAGCGGCGAGCCGCGCAGCGCGCTGCGCACGATGGTGGAGCTCGACGGCGGGGCGCTGTGGATCACCGCCACCCACCTCACCACCCGCTCGGCGCAGGAGCGGGCGGCCCAGGTGTCGGCGATCGCCGGGCTGCACACCGAGCCGATGGAGACCGGCGTCCTGGTCGGTGACTTCAACACCGAGCCCGACGCCCCGGAGCTGGACGTGCTGCGGGAGCGGTTCACCGACGCCTGGCAGCTGGCCCGGGCCCGTGACGACCAGGCGGGCTGGAGGTTCTGGCAGTCCGACGCCGGGAACACCCACCCGGCGCGCTCCCCGCACCGGCGCATCGACCAGGTGTGGGTGTCCGCGGGGGTCGCGGTGGCCGGGGCGTACGTGCTGGACGCCGAGGGCGCGTCGGACCACCTGCCGGTCGTCGTCGACCTCGAGGTCCGCAGCGGGGTCTAGCGGAGCCGGCCCCTTCTCACGGCCACGACTGCCCACCAGGATCAGCGGCATGTCCCCCGAGACCGCAGCCCTCCCCACGATCGTCCTCGTCCACGGCGCCTGGCACGGCTCCTGGGCCTGGGACCAGGTCGTCCCCCTGCTCACCGAGCGCGGCTTCCGCGTGCGCACCGTCGACCTGCCCAGCACCGGCCCGGACGTCGACGCGCTGGGCGGCCTGGCCGACGACGTCGCGACGGTGCGCGCCGTCCTGGACGACGTGGCCGGCCCCACGGTGCTGGTCGGGCACTCCTACGGTGGCCTGCCGGTCACCGAGGCGAGCGCCGGCCGCGACGACGTCGTCCGGCTCGTCTACGTCTGCGCGTTCCTGCTCGACGCCGGCGTGAGCCTGCTCGACGCCGCCGGGGGCGAGCCGCCGGCGTTCTGGCAGGTGTCCGAGGACGGTCGCTGGATGACGCCCGCCCAGCCGGAGCAGGTGTTCTACGCCGACTGCCCGCCGGACGTCACCGCCGCGGCCGTGGCTCGGCTGACGCCCCAGTCGCTGAGCTCGTGCACCACACCGCTGCAGGCCACCGGCTGGTCGACGATCCCGGCGACCTACGTCGTGGCGGACGCGGACGCGGGGCTGCCGGCCGCCGTGCAGGAGCTGATGGCGGGGGGCCGGGCCGAGGACATCCGGCACATCGACACCGCCCACTCACCCTTCTTCGCCCGGCCGCGCGAGCTCGCCGGCATCCTGCTCGAGGTGTCCTCCGCCGCCCGCTGAGCGCAGGCGCGGCTCAGGCATGGGAAGCGATACGTGCGTCACAGGCGCGAATACGCAGGTATCGCTTCCCATGCCCGGGTCAGGCGGTTTCGAGCTCCCGGAGCCGCTGGCTGATGACGCCGGTGATGCCGTCGCCGCGCATGCTCACGCCGTAGAGGGCGTCGGCGATCTCCATGGTCCGCTTCTGGTGGGTGATGATGATCAGCTGCGACGTCGATCGCAGCTGCTCCACCAGCACCAGCAGCCGGCCCAGGTTCACGTCGTCCAGCGCGGCCTCGACCTCGTCGAGCACGTAGAACGGCGACGGCCGGGCGCGGAAGATCGCCACGAGCAGCGCGACGGCGGTCAGCGAGCGCTCGCCACCGGAGAGCAGCGACAGCCGCTTGACCTTCTTCCCCGGCGGGCGGGCCTCGACCTCGACGCCGGTGGTCAGCATGCTGTCGGGCTCGGTGAGCACCAGCCGGCCGGAGCCACCCGGGAAGAGGGTCGCGAAGACCTGCTCGAACTCCCGGGCGACGTCGGCGAAGGCCTTGGCGAAGACGTCGTGGATCCGGTCGTCGACCTCGCGGACGACGGTGAGCAGGTCCTTGCGGGTGCTCTTGAGGTCCTCGAGCTGGGTGGCGAGGAAGGTGTGCCGCTCCTCCAGCGCAGCGAACTCCTCCAGCGCCAGCGGGTTGACCTTGCCCAGGGTGCCGAGGTCCCGCTCGGCGCGGGCCACGCGGCGCTCCTGCACGGCGCGGTCGTAGGGCACCGGGTCAGGAGCGGGCGCGCCCTTCGCCTCGGCCTCGGCCTCCTGCTGCGGCGACGGCGGGACGAGCGCGGTGGGGCCGTACTCGGCGAGCAGCGTGGGCAGGTCCACGCCGTACTCCTCGGCCGCCTTGGCCTCCAGCGACTCGATCCGGTACCGCTGCTCGGTCCGGGCCACCTCGTCGCGGTGCACCTCGTCGGTGAGCCGGTCGAGCTCGGCGGTGGCGGCCCGGACCCGGCTGCGCACCTCCAGCAGCTCCGCCTCGGCGCCACTGCGCGCGGACGCCAGCGCGTCCCGCTCCGCCGCGGCGCGGACCAGCGACGAGCCGAGCGCCGTCAGCGCCGACTCCGCGTCCCGGCGCACCGTGGCGGCCACCCGCCCGCCGCGGGCGCGTGCCACCCGGGCCTCCTCGGCCCGCTCGCGGGCGGCCCGCTCCTGCCGGGCCTGGCGGCGCAGCGAGTCCGCACGGCCCTGCAGGGCACGGGCCCGCTCCTCCGCTGTCCGCACCGCGAGCCGCGCCTCGGTCTCGGCCTGCCGGGAGGCCGCCACCTCGGCGCGCAGCCGGTCCCGCTCCTCGGTGGGGGGCTCCTCCGCCACCGGGGCCGCCTCGGCGTCGGCCAGCTCGGCCTCCAGCCGGGTGAGCTCCTCCTGCGCCTGCTTCAGCGACTGCTCGGCGCGCACCCGCGCGGCCAGGGAGCGCTCCGCCTCCGACGCGGCCGATCGGGCGGCGGCACCGAGCTCGGCCAGCGCGGCCGCCTCGGCGGAGCGGCTGCGATCGGCGGCCTGGCGGGCGGCCAGCGCCGTCTCGACGTCGGCCGAGC
>NZ_POQT01000066.1 GCF_002938435.1 Blastococcus saxobsidens | reverse complement strand
CTCGCCCTCGCCGGACCCGCCGCCGCCGTCGACCGGGTCGCCGCCGGGCTGCCCGCGGCGCGCGTCGTGGTCCACGCGCCGGAGCCGGGGGCCGAGCAGCGCTGCCGGGCGCTGGCCGGCCGCCGCGTGCGGCTGGTCGCCGGTCGCGGGGCCTCCGCCCGGCTGTCGTTCGTACGGTGCCTCAACGTCCTCATGGCGGGGACGGGCGAGCCCGCCGTCGCCACCACCGATCCTCGACTGATCGCCGTCACCGGAGAGCGGGCCGCCTGGAACGGGCGCCCGCCGCAGAGCTGGGAGCACGTCATGCCTTGGGGAGAACCCACCGAGGAGCAGCGCCGGCTGCTCGCCGCCGGCCACACCGTCCGCGTCCAGGTGCCCGTGGCGGAGGCCCGGTCGTGACCGCGACGGGCCGGCGCGGGCTGGCGATCATCGGCGGCGGCAAGATCGGGGAGGCGTTGCTGTCCGGCCTGGTCCGCCGCGGTGGTGCCGACGGCATCCTGGTCGTCGAGCGCAGCGCCGAGCGGTCCGCGGAGCTGACGGAGCGCTACGGGGTGCCGGCCGTGGGGCTCGCCGACGCCGCCGCCCGCGCCCGCGTGCTGCTGCTGGCGGTGAAGCCCCAGGACATCGGCACGCTGCTCGGGCTGCTCGACGGGCACGTGGACGACGGCCACTTGGTGGTCTCGGTGGCGGCGGGCGTGCCGACGAAGCGGATCGAGGAGGCGCTGCCCGCGGGCGTGCCGGTGGTCCGGGTCATGCCGAACACCCCCGCGCTGGTCGACGAGGGGATGAGCGTCCTGTCCGCCGGCGCGCACGCCGCCGAGGAGCACCTGGACGAGGCGGAGGCCCTGCTGGCCGCCGTCGGCCGCGTGCGGCGGGTGCCGGAGTCGCAGCAGGATGCCGTGACCGCGCTGTCGGGCAGCGGCCCCGCGTACTTCTTCTACCTGGTCGAGGCGATGGTGGACGCCGGAATCCTGCTCGGCCTGCCGCGGGCGCTGGCCGCCGACCTCATCGTGCAGACGGCGCTGGGCGCGGCCGTCATGATGCGCGACTCCGGGGAGCACCCCGTGCAGCTGCGCGAGGCGGTCACCAGCCCCGGGGGGACGACGATCGCGGCCATCCGCGAGCTGGAGCGGCACGGGGTGCGGGCGGCGCTGATCGCGGCGATCGAGGCGGCGCACGCGCGATCGATCGAGCTGGGTGTCGACAAGTCCTGACGTCGACATGTCGCGGTGTCGAGGAGTCGACCGGACGGCACGCGAGCAGCCGACCACGGTAAGGCATCGGACGTGGCTGTGGTGGGACGCTGCGTGATCGGCCGTTCACGTCGTCGTGGGACGCGCCGCAACGGGTGTGCACCGTGTTGCATAGGTGTAGTTCTGCCTAGGACGGACCGGTCCGCCTGTTCGTTTCTTCCATCGCTTCAGTCACGCCTGTCCCCTTACGCTCAGTACCAGCGCATGCGTGTTCAGTTGCCGGTGGGGAAGCCGGCGCCACGACATGAGCTAGCTACCGGAGACGAAGCCATGACCATGCCCCAGCGCCACGCTGCCGCCACCGTCGTCCGCCCGGGGATGCCCGTCCCGCGCCCGATGGGTCGCCCGATGCCCGCTTCCGCCGTCGCCCGTCCGGTGCCTGCCGCGCACCCGGCCGCCATGCCCCTCGGTCGCCCGGCCGTCCCGGCCCCCCGCGCCGCCGTCACCTTCCTGACCGTCGCCGAGGTCGCCTCGATGATGCGCGTCTCCAAGATGACCGTGTACCGCCTCGTGCACGCCGGTGAGCTCTCCGCCGTCCGCGTCGGCCGCTCGTTCCGCGTGCCGGAGCGCGCCGTGCAGGACTACCTGCGCGACGCCTACACCGACATCGCCTGAGAAAGGACCCCGTCCCCCTCATCCCTCGCAGGCTCGGGGTGAGCCTCTGGACGGGGCCGCCCGCTGCCCCCCACCGCTCGCACGCTCGCGGCGGGCCCCTGCAGCGGAGCTGTTCCAGCACGTCCCGACCGGCGCGCCTGCGCGGATCCCTCCCGGGGCCCGCTCGGCGCGACACACCTCCGTCGAGCCCGGCTCGGCCGCCCGCGGCAACGGCGCCGCGGGGCGGCTCGGGTAGGCTCGGGCGCCGAGCGACACCGGGGAGGACCCCGCTGTCGCGCTCGAGCTGGCATTCGTGACGACGTCGGGAGCAACACGTGGGTTCGGTCATCAAGAAGCGGCGCAAGCGGATGGCGAAGAAGAAGCACCGCAAGCTGCTGAAGAAGACGCGCGTTCAGCGCCGCAACAAGAAGTGAGCTGACGCTCGTGCCGCCCGCGGTCGTCCTCGTCACCGGTGTGAGCCGGTGGCTGGGTGGCGCGCTGGCGGCCGAGCTCGCAGCAGACCCCGCCATCGAGCGGGTCATCGGTGTGGACACGGTCCCGCCGTCACCGGCGATGCTGCGTCGGCTCGGTCGTACCGAGTTCGTGCGGGCGGACATCCGTAACCCGTTGATCGGCAAGGTCATCGCCGCGGCGTCGGTCGACACCGTGGTGCACATGAACATCAGCTCCACCCCCGCCGGCTCCGGCGGGCGGGTGCCGATGAAGGAACTGAACGTCATCGGCACCATGCAGCTGCTGGCCGCCTGCCAGCGGACCCCGTCGGTGCGCCGGTTCGTGCTGAAGTCGACGAGCGCGGTCTACGGGGCCTCGTCCCGCGACCCCGCGGTCTTCACCGAGAACATGCAGGCGCGCCAGGTGCCCTCCGGCGGGTTCGCGAAGGACAGCGTCGACATCGAGGGCTACGTGCGTTCCTTCGCGCGCCGCCGGCCCGACGTCGACGTCGCGGTGCTGCGGTTCACCAACTTCATCGGCCCGCGGATCGACTCGCTGCTCACCGGCTTCCTGCGCATGCCGCTGGTGCCCACCGCGCTGGGTTACGACGCGCGGGTCCAGCTGCTGCACGAGGACGACGCGCTGTCGGTGCTCACCCGCGCGACCACCGGGGACTTCACCGGCACGGTGAACGTCGGCGGCGAGGGCACCCTGCTCCTGTCGCAGGCCATCCGCCGGCTGGGCCGGCTGGAGCTGCCGCTGCCCACGCCGGCCCTGGGGTCGGTCGGCCGGCTCTCGCGCCGCTTCGGGTTCGTCGACTACTCCCCGGAGCAGATGCGCTTCCTCAACTTCGGCCGTGTCGTGGACACCACGCGGCTGCGCACCGAGTTCGGCTACACCCCCCGCTACACGACCGCGGCGGCACTGGCCGACTACGCGCGCACCCTGCCGCCGGTGGTCGACCCGTCGGCGGTGCGGTCGGTGACCGGTGGGCTGCGGTCCCTCGTCACCACGGTCGGCGACGCCGCCGGCGCGGTCGAGCGGCGGCTCCGGCCGGTTCCGCCGCCTCCCGGACTGAGGGCGGTGCGCGATGCCTGAGGCGCGAGTGATCCAGCTGCGCCCGGACGACGACGAGAGGTTCGTCCCGGTGGCCTCCCCGCCCGGCTGGGAGGAGCAGCTCGCCGGCGGCCTGCAGTTCCTCGAGCGCCGGCTCACCGGGGAGTACGACACCGACGAGTTCGGCTTCGACCCGGACCTCGCCGACCACGTGCTGCTACCGGTGCTGCGACCGTTCTTCCGGAAGTGGTTCCGGGTGGAGACCATCGGCCTGGAGAACGTGCCCTCCGACAGCGGCGCCCTCGTGGTGGCCAACCACTCGGGCACCGTGCCGGTCGACGCGCTGATGACGACGGTGGCGCTGCACGACGAGCACCCGGCGTCGCGGCGTTTCCGCCTGCTCGGCGCGGACCTGGTCTTCGAGATCCCGCTGATCGGCGCGATGGCCCGCAAGCTCGGGGCGACGCTGGCCTGCAACGAGGACGCCGAGCGGCTGCTCACCGAGGGCGAGCTCGTCGGCGTCTTCCCCGAGGGCTTCAAGGGCATCGGCAAGCCGTTCCGCGAGCGCTACACCCTCCAGCGGTTCGGCCGCGGTGGATTCGTCTCCGCGGCACTGCGCACCGGCGCGCCGATCATCCCGTGCGCGATCGTGGGCGCCGAGGAGATCTACCCGATGATCGGGAACGCGAGGACGGCCGCTCGGCTGCTGGGCGTGCCCTACTTCCCGATCACCCCGACGTTCCCGCTGCTCGGGCCGCTGGGCCTGGTGCCGCTGCCGTCCAAGTGGCTGATCGCCTTCGGCGAGCCGATCGAGACGGCGTCGTACGGACCGGCCGCGGCCGAGGACCCGATGCTGGTCTTCAACCTGACCGACCAGGTGCGCGAGACCATCCAGCACTCGCTCTACCAGCTGCTGCTGCGGCGCCGGAGCGTGTTCGGGTCCTAGCGCGGCGGCCCAGCGCGACCGCGCCCGGCGGTCACCAGGGCAGCTTGTTGCGGCGGCGCAGCGCCAGGGCGCCGCCGACCAGCCCGCCGGACAGCGCGGCGGCGGCCACCGTGGGAACGCCGATCTTGGCGGCCTTGCGGCCGGTGCGGAAGTCGCGGATGGTCCAGCCGCGCGCCTTCGCGGCGGCCCGCAGCTCGGTGTCGGGGTTGACGGCCACCGCGGTCCCGCACAGGGACAGCATCGGCAGGTCGTTGGCCGAGTCGCTGTACGCGGTGCACCGGGACAGGTCCAGGCCCTCCCGCTCGGCCAGCGCGAGCACCGCCTCGGCCTTCGCCGGGCCGTGCATCATCTCGCCGACCAGCCGGCCGGTGTACCGGGCGTCCACGACCTCGGCCACCGTGCCCAGTGTGCCGGTCAGCCCGAGTCGCTGGGCGATGATGGAGGCCAGCTCCACCGGGGTGGCCGTGACCAGCCAGACGCGCTGGCCGGCGTCGAGGTGCTTCTGCGCCAGCACCCGGGTGCCCGACCAGATCCGGTCGGCCATCAGCTCGTCGTAGATCTCCTCGCCGGCCTGGCTGATCTCGGAGACCTCGCGCCCGGCCACGAAGGCCAGCGCGTTCTCCCGGATCGTGTGCATGTCGTCGGCGCTCTCGTTGCCGGCGATCCGGAACTTCGCCTGCTGCCAGATGAAGCGGTACAGGTCGCGGCTGGAGAAGTACTTGCGGGCGGCCAGGCCGCGGGCGAACCAGAAGAGCGAGGCGCCCATCATCATCGTGTTGTCGACGTCGAAGAACGCCGCTGCGGTGAGGTCGGGCTGGACCACCGGCGGAGCGGCGACCTCGGCAGCAGCGGCGGACGCGGCTCCCGCGACGTGGGCGCGGGTCTCCTCGTCCGCCTGCACGACGGACCGGCCTACCCTGCGACCGCGCACCGACAGTCGCGGCACGACGACCTCCCTGCACTCGATCCAGCTCGTGGCGTCGGGCACCGACGCCTGCGACCCTAGCCGTACCCGGCGGGCCGCTCGGGGTGGTGGTCAGCAGTCCCCGAGGGTGGCCAGCGGCGGCAGGCAGATCCGGAGGGATCCCTCCAGCGGGACGTCGAGCACCGGCGGCGTCGAGGACCCGCTCGTGGTCCCGGTGGTGCCCGGGAGGGGCACCACCGGCGTGGGCAGGATCCCGCCGACCGACGGCGGGGTGACCGTGCCGGGGACGCGGGGAGGAGCGGGTGCCGGGGGGACGGTGCCGGGACCGCTGCCCGTGCCGCCGCCGGGCGGCGCGGGCGTCGGGGTCGCGGTGGAGACCTCGGGCGGGGTGCCGGGACCCGGGGTGCCCGGGGTCTGGCCGGGGGCCGGCGTCTGCGGAGCCGCGGGCGGGGCCTCGATCAGGCAGAGGCCGGGGACCGGGCCCAGGGCGTCCGCTCCGACGGTGGACGGGCCGGACGGGCAGTCGAGGGCGAGGGAGAGCCCCGCGGTGCGGGTGGTGAGGGCCTCGAGCAGGTCGGCCGACCTCTCGTGGTCCGGTGCGGTCGACGCCGGGAGCCGGTCGCGCAGCGCCGCCAGTTCGGCGGACTGCCGGCCCGACCAGTCCGCGAGGTAGCCCAGTGTGGCGGCGTCCCGGTCGGCGACGGCGCGGGCGGTCAGCAGCGCCGCGCCCTCGGTGGTGTGCTGATCCATGGCCCGCAGGGTCTGGCGCACCAGCTCGGGGTCGCCGGTCACGCCCCGGAGCTCCTCCAGCCGGGTGCCGGCCAGCTCGAGCAGCGTCTGCCCCCGGCTCTCCCCGGCGAGGGCGAGCTGGGTCTGCTCGGTGCCGCGCTTGAGGTCGTAGAGCGGATCGCCCGGCTGCGCGCCGGCGGCGACGGCGACCAGGGCGGCCAGTCCGGTCACCCCGACGGCGGCACCGGCCAGGCCCGCGGTCAGGCGCCCCCGCCAGCGCGGGGTCGGCCGGTCGTCGGCGCGGGCGGCCAGCAGCCGCGCGGCGAGGGATCGCGGCGCCGGCTCCGGGGTGC
>NZ_POQT01000065.1 GCF_002938435.1 Blastococcus saxobsidens | reverse complement strand
CAGCGCGCCGATCAGCGCCGCGACCGCGCCGGCGAGCGCCAGCGGCGTCCGTCGCCGCGACCGCGCGGGGGCGGGTGCCGCCGCGCGGTCGGACCGGGCGCCGCCGGTGCTCGTGGCCATGGCCGAGGTGTCGCTCAGTCCGCGAGGGTCGTGGCGACGGCCTCGACGAACTCGACGATCCGCGGGCCCCACCGGGAGGCGATGTCGTCGTTCGCCTCGAGCACGCGGCCCTCCGTGACGGCCGGGACGGTGTCGAAGGCCGGGCGCTGCGCGACGGTCTCCGCGCTCTGGTCGCAGCACACGGTGTCGGCCAGCACGATGAGATCCGGCTGCTGGCCGACGACGTACTCGGCCGACAGCTGCGGGTAGCCGCCCGCGGCCTCGGGGGAGCCGTCGGCGATGTTCTCCAGCCCGAACAGCTGGTACACCTCGCCGATGAACGTCCCGCTGGTCGCGGAGTAGTAGGTCGGGTCGAGCTCGTGGTAGACCCGCAGGCCCTCGGTGCCCTCGCCCGCGGCGTCGACGGCCTCGGCGATCCGCTCCCGCATCCCGGCGACGACCTCCGCGGCCTCCTCGGCGTGGCCGGTGGCCTGGCCGAGGGTCTCCAGCTGCGCGTAGCTGTCCTCGAGGCTCTCCGCCGCGCCGAGCAGCAGGGTGGGCACCTCGAGGCGGTCCAGCGCGTCGACGATGCCGTTCTGGTCGTCGCTGAGCACCACCAGGTCCGGGCCGTACCCGGCGATCGCCTCGGCGTTCGGCGTGAACGACGACAGGTCGGTGACCGGCGCCTCGGCCGGGTGGTTCGAGGTGCTGTCGACGGCCTCGACCTGCTCGTCGGCGCCGATGGCGAACAGCATCTCGGTGGCGGTGGCCGACAGGACGACGATCTGCTCCGGCTGCTCGTCGAGGGTCAGCTCGCCGTCGTCACCGGTGACCGTGACGGGGAAGTCCCCGCCGGCCGAGGACGTCGTGCCGGAGGAGGAGGGCGCCTCGTCGGAGCCGCCGCAGGCGGCGATGGCCGGGGCGAGGGCCAGGAGTGCGGCGACGGGCACGAGCCGCCGGCGGAGACGGGTACGGACGGGGTGGGACAACGGGGCCTCCGGAGGAGGCGGCGAGCGTCTCGCAGTTGCGCCGGACCGGCGCGTGATGCGCGACCCTTGCCGCGAGGGTCGGAACACGGCGCAGGGCAGGCGATCTGACTCGGGCCCTCGAGGCCCTCACAGTTGCGGGACAGCGCCGGAATCCCACCGGACTTCGCTGCCGGAGCACCGCCGGAACCTGGTCCGGCGGCGAGGACGCTAGCAGGCGACGCCGGTGGCGGCGGTCAGCCGCGACCCTCCAGGACGGCGGCGTAGACCTCCGTCGTGCGCTGCGCGATGGCCGGCCAGCCGAACTCCGAGAGCACGCGCTCCCGGCCGGCCGCACCCATGGCCGCCGCCCGCCGCGGGTCGGCCAGCAGCTCGGCGGTGCGGGCGGCCAGACCGGCGGCGAACCCGGCCGGGTCGTCCTCGTCGTAGGGCACGAGCAGCCCGGTGCGGCCGTCGTCGACCACCTCGGGGATGCCGCCGACGGCGCTGGCGACCACCGCGGTGCCGCAGGCGGCGGCCTCGAGGTTGACGATCCCGAGGGGTTCGTAGACCGACGGGACGACGAAGACCGTCGCGCCGCTGATCAGGGGCACCAGCTGCTCACGGGGCAGCATCGCCTCGATCCAGACGACGCCGCTGCGGCGGGTCTGCAGCTCGGCGACGGCGTCGGCCACCTGCTGCCGCTCGGCCGGGGTGTCCGCGGCGCCGGCGCAGAGGACCAGGCCGACGTCGGCCGGCAGCTGCTCGGCGGCCGCCAGCAGGTGCATGACGCCCTTCTGCCGGGTGATCCGCCCGACGAAGAGCGCGTAGGGCCGGTCGGGGTCCACCCCGAGCCCCCGGACGACGTCCGGGTCGTGCACCGGCCGGTAGGCGTCGGCGTCGACACCGTTGCCGACGACGTGCACGCGGGCCGGGTCGAGGTCGGGATAGGCGTCCAGGACGTCGGTGCGCATGCCCCGGCTGACGGCGATGACGGCGTCCGCCGCGAGGTAGGCGGTGCGCTCGACCCACGAGGAGAGCCGGTAGCCGCCACCGAGCTGCTCGGCCTTCCACGGTCGCCGCGGCTCCAGGGAGTGCGCGGTGACCACGTGCGGGATCCCGTGGACCAGGGCGGCCAGCATGCCCGCGCCGTTGGCGTACCAGGTGTGGCTGTGCACGAGGTCGGCCCCGGCGAGGGCCGCGGCGATCTCCACGTCGGTGCCGAGCGCCTGCAGGGCGCCGTTGGCCCCGCGCAGCGCGGAGGGCACCGCGTGCGCGGTGGCCCCGTGACCCGGCGTGCCGGGCTCCCGCGGGGCCCCGAAGCAGTGCACGTCGAGGTCGGGCGCCGCCGGCAGCGACCGCAGGGCGGCGACGAGGTGCTCGACGTGCACCCCCGCGCCGCCGTAGACGTCCGGCGGCCACTCACGCGTGACGATCCCGATGCGCACGCCGTCACCCTAGGGGGGAGGTCCCGGCGGCTGGGTGGGGCGCACTCCCCGAGCAGCGGATACGGTGCGTTCCATGCGTGGCGGTCCTCGGGTTCTCGGCATCGTCCTGGCGGGCGGTGAGGGGAAGCGGCTGGCCCCGCTCACCCAGGACCGCGCCAAGCCGGCTGTCCCGTTCGGGGGCAACTACCGGCTCATCGACTTCGTGTTGTCGAACCTGGTGAACGCCGACATCCGGCAGATCGCCGTCCTGACGCAGTACAAGAGCCACAGCCTGGACCGGCACATCACCACCACGTGGCGGATGTCCCAGCTGCTCGGCAACTACATCACCCCGGTGCCGGCCCAGCAGCGGCTCGGCCCGCGCTGGTACACCGGCAGCGCCGACGCCATCTTCCAGAGCCTGAACCTCATCTACGACGAGCGGCCCGACATCGTCGTCGTCTTCGGGGCCGACCACGTCTACCGCATGGACCCGGCGCAGATGATCGACCAGCACCTGCGCACCGGTGCCGGGGTGACCATCGCCGGCCTGCGGGTGCCGCGCCGCGAGGCGACGGAGTTCGGCGTCATCGACGCCGACGCGGAGGGCCGGGTGCGGGGATTCCTGGAGAAGCCCGCGGACCCGCCGGGCCTGCCGGACTCGCCCGAGGAGAGCTTCGCCTCCATGGGCAACTACGTATTCTCCACCGACGCGCTGCTCGAGGCGCTGCGGACCGACGCCGCCGACGCGAGCTCCGTGCACGACATGGGCGGCTCGATCATGCCGATGCTCGCCTCGGCGGGGGAGGCGTGGGTCTACGACTTCTCCACCAACATCGTCCCCGGGGCCACGGAGCGCGACCACGGCTACTGGCGGGACGTCGGGACGATCGACGCGTACTACGACGCGCACATGGACCTGGTCTCGGTGACCCCGGTCTTCAACCTCTACAACGACCGCTGGCCCATCTACACGCTGCCGCCGCAGCTGCCGCCGGCGAAGTTCGTCCTGGGCGGCCGGGCCGAGGAGTCGATGGTGAGCGCCGGCGCCATCGTCGGTGGCGGCTCGGTGCACAACTCGGTGATCTCGCCCGGTGTGCGGGTCGAGCGGGGCGCCCGGGTCGAAGGCAGCGTCGTCATGGACGGCGCGTACATCGGCGAGGGGGCGCACGTGCGCCGGGCGATCCTGGACAAGAACGTCGTCGTACCGCCCGGGGCGCGGATCGGCATGGACCCCGAACTGGACCGCGAGCGCTACCACGTCAGCGCCGGCGGGATCACCGTGCTGGGCAAGGGAGCCCGCGCCTACCTCTGATGCGGCCCCGTCCAGAGGCTCGCCCCGAACCCGCCAGGGGTGAGGAGGACGGGGTCCTTTCTCCCCCCACCCCTGGCTCCGCTCGGGGTGGATCCCTGCACGGGGGCCGTTCCAGCACCGCACCCGCCCCGCTGGTCGTCACGCTGCTGCTGGACGACGAGGCGCAGGCGCGGTTCGACCGGCTCCGGGCCGAGCACTTCCCGCTGGAGCGCAACCACCTGCGGGCGCACGTGACGCTGTTCCACGCGCTGCCGGGCGAGCACGTCGGCGCGGTCCTGGCCGACCTGCGGGCGGCCGCGGACCGGGCGGCGTTCGAGGTCGACGTCACCGGCGTGCGCTTCCTGGGGAGGGGAGTGGCGTACTCGCTGTCCTCCGCGGAGCTGTCCGGGCTGCGGAAGGACCTCGCCGGCAGCTGGGAGCACTGGCTCACCCCGCAGGACCGGCAGCGGCACGCCCCGCACGTGACCGTGCAGAACAAGGTGGAGCCCGCCGTCGCGCGGGCGCTGCACGACCGGTTGACCGCCGGCTTCGTGCCCTACCGGGTGCGCGCCCGCGGGCTCGGTCTGTGGCGCTACCTCGGCGGCCCGTGGGCGCCGGTCGAGGAACTGCCGTTCGGCTGAGAGCGCGGGTCAGCCGGCAGGGGCGGCGGCGCGCTTGGTGGCGACCATCAGGCCGGCACCGATGGGCAGCACCGCGGGCAGCACGGTCTCGTCGTCGCGGATGGTCCGCCCGATCTCCCGCCAGGCGACCGTCTGCGGGTCGCGAGCGGTGCGGTCGGCGATGCGCCCGCCCTCGAGCAGGCCGTGGAGGGTGAGCGTGCCGCCCACCCGCACCAGGGCCAGCAGGGCCGCCAGGTGCTCGGCGTACTCGCGCGGCGGCCCGGCGCAGCAGACCATGTCGTAGGCGCCTGGGGACAGCCGGGGCAGCACCTCGCCCGGGGTGCCGAAGATCAGCCGCGCGCGGCTGGCGGGCACCTTCGCCTCGGCCAGGGCCTGGCGGGCGGCGCGCAGCTGCTCCGGGTCGCCGTCCAGCGCGGTGAGGACGCCGTCGGCACGCATGCCGCGCAGCAGCCAGAGGGCGGCCAGCCCCCCGCCGCTGCCGACGGACACCACCGAGCGGGCGGCGGTCGTGGTCGCGAGGACGGCGAGCGTGGCGCCCACCGCGGGCTCCACCGGGGGAGGGCCGGGCAGGAAGTGCGCCCGGTGCCGGGCCGCGGCCATCTCGGGGGATTCCCCGGCGAACCGGTCGGCGTACGCGGCGCCCGGATGGGTGCCGCTGCCGGGCGGCGGTTCCTGGGCGCTCATCAACACACCTCCGGTGACGGAGCGGAACGGCTCCGCCGTGCTCCAGAGTTCCTGCTCCGGCCGAGGGTAGTGGCCGGGTGCCCCGGCGCCGCGTGCGGACGCGGCACCTGTGCGTCTGCTGGGAGTTCCGGTGCGCGGGAACACGGGTGTGCCGTCCGTCCGTTGATCGGCACGTGCGCGTGAAGCGAGGTCTGTCCGCCCGGACCGCCGGGACCGAGGAGGTCGCCGGAGCCCCGGTCTGCGATCCTGGTGCCGTGTCCGAGGCCACTCCCGTGCAGTCCGCGGCCCCCGCTGCGGGTCCGGACGGCTGGGTCGCGCCCTCCTGGGAGCAGGTCGTGCGGGACCACTCGGCCCGCGTCTACCGGTTGGCCTACCGCCTGTCGGGCAACGCCCAGGACGCCGAGGACCTCACCCAGGAGACGTTCGTCCGGGTGTTCCGCTCGCTGGCCGACTACTCGCCGGGCACCTTCGAGGGCTGGCTGCACCGCATCACGACCAACCTGTTCCTCGACATGGTCCGGCGCCGGCAGCGGATCCGGTTCGACGCCCTGCCCGAGGACACCGAGCGGCTCCCCGGTCGGGCCCCGAGCCCCGAGCAGGTCTACGCCGACACCCACCTCGACCCGCAGGTGCAGGCGGCGCTCGACGCGCTGCCGCCCGAGTTCCGCGTGGCCGTGGTCCTCTGCGACATCGAGGGCCTGACGTACGAGGAGATCGCCGCAACGCTGGGCATCAAGCTCGGCACCGTGCGCAGCCGCATCCACCGCGGTCGCGTGCAGCTGCGCCAGGCGCTGGCCCACCTGGCGCCCCGTCGTCCGGTCGTGCCCGGGGAGGTGGGGGCGTGAACATCCAGGAGAGCCACCTGGCGCAGGAGGCCATCGCCGCACTCGTCGACGGCGAGCTCGCCGCCGCCGCCGCCGGGCGCGCCGCCCGGCACCTGGCCGGCTGCGCGCAGTGCCGGATGGCCGTGGAGGCCCAGCGCGAGGCCAAAGAAGCCCTGCACGGCTCCGCCGACGTCGCCGTCCCCGGTGACCTCGTGTCGCGGCTGTGCGCCATCCCCTTCACCGCCGACGTGCCCGGGGCCGGTGGCGGCCCGGGGGCGATGAGCGCCGCGCCGGGGGAGCTGACCCTCTCCGGCGGCAGCGGCTCCTGGTCGATCGACCTCGCCCCGCAGGAGCACCGCCGGGGCGCGTTCGGCGGCCACTGGCTGCGGCGTGGCGTGACCGGCACGCTCGTCGGGCTCGGCGCGGGCGTCACCGCGCTGGCGCTCAGCCTGCCCGCCGACCCGGCGACCCCCGGTCCGGCAGCCGACTCGCGTCCGGAGCAGCACACCGAGGTGGCGCCCCCGGTCCTGCGCACCGTCACCGTGGGCTCCCCCGGTGCCGTCGGTCAGGGCGGCCCGCCCTGACCGGTCCCGAGGAGCGCCCGGCCGACGGCCGCCCGGAGGCCGTCTTCACCCGGCCGGACGGGCAGTCCGGCGGCTTCGACGCGACAGCCCAGCGGCTGTCCCCGCGACCGGTGGACGCGCCGCCCGCCAGCCCCGCCCAGGCCGGTGCCTTCGGCCGCCCCGCGACCGTCGAGGGGAGCTTCTCCGGCGACCGGCCCCCGCTCCCCGCGCGCCCCGTTCCGCCGCCCCCGCCCGAGGCGCTGATCCGTGCCTTCGGGCCGCCGGCGCCCGGCCGGGGTGGCTTGCAGGACCCGCCGTCCGGGCGCCCGGGCCGGCGGCGCACCGCCGCGGGGCCGTGGTGGAAGGCCGACGCCCGCAGCGATCCCTGGCGCGACCCCGCCGCCCCGGCCGGGCTCGGCGCGCCGGCCGTG
>NZ_POQT01000064.1 GCF_002938435.1 Blastococcus saxobsidens | reverse complement strand
GATGGCCTTCACCGGGGCCACCGGGGAGGCGGGCGCCCTCGGCCGCCGGGCGGTGGACCTGGCGCGGGAGCACGGGGACGACGAGCTCCTGGCCCACGCCCTGCAGGCCAGCCTCTGGAACGGTCTGTGCCCGGAGGACGCCCCGGACAAATTCGCCCGCGCGGAGGAGCTGTCCCGGCTGACCGGGCTGCCCACCGGGGGGCGCACGCCGCTGGCCGCCGGCCTGCTGCGCGCCCACGAGGTGCTGCGGGTGGAACGGGTGCGCGATCCGCGGCGCCGGCCACTGCTCGTCGTCGTCACCGACGGCCGGGCCACCGGAGCGCGCGGCAGCGATTCCCTCGGCGAGGCCCGCCGGGCCGCCGGGTTGGTGGCGTCGGCCGGCACCGCCGCCGTGGTCGTGGACTGCGAGGCCGGGCCGGTCCGGCTCGGGCTGGCGGCCTCGCTCGGGCAGCAGCTCGGGGCGCAGACCCTGCGCCTGGAGGAGCTGGGCGCGGAGTCGCTGGCGAGCACCGTGCGCGACGTCCGGAAGGCGGCCTGACATGCCCCAGGGACAGGTCGCCGTCACCCCGCAGGACGGGCTGACCACCCGGCAGCGGCGCAACCGCCCGCTGCTGGCCGTGCACACCGGCGAGATGAAGGGCAAGTCCACCGCCGCGTTCGGCATGGCGATGCGCGCGTGGAACCAGGGCTGGTCGATCGCGGTCTACCAGTTCGTCAAGAGCGCCAAGTGGAAGGTCGGCGAGGAGAACGCGCTGACCGCGCTGGGCCGGCTGCACGAGCAGACCGGCGAGGGCGGCCCGGTGGTCTGGCACAAGATGGGCTCGGGCTGGTCGTGGTCGCGCCGCGCGGGCACCGAGACCGACCACGCCGCCGACGCCGCCGAGGGCTGGGCGCAGATCAAGCGCGACCTGGCCGCCGAGGCGCACCGCTTCTACGTTCTCGACGAGTTCACCTACCCGCTGAAGTGGGGCTGGGTGGACGTCGACGACGTCGTCGGGACACTGACGAACCGGCCGGGCAGCCAGCACGTCGTCATCACCGGGCGCGACGCCCCTCCGGCGCTGATCGAGGCCGCCGACCTGGTCGTGCAGATGACCAAGGTCAAGCACCCGATGGACGCCGGCCAGAAGGGCCAGCGAGGGATCGAGTGGTGACCGACCTCCCACCCCCCTCCCGAGTTGATCATCGTCGGCGTGCGCGATCCTGCGGCGTGTCGGCGCGTGTCGCGTACACGGAGACGGTGATCAACTGGGGTTTGACGTGGTGACCGCCCACCGGGTGCCGCGGGTCGTGCTGGCCGCGCCGTCGAGCAACGCCGGCAAGACCTCGATCTCCACCGGCCTCATCGCCGCGCTCACCGCCCGCGGCCTCACCGTCTCCCCGCACAAGGTGGGTCCGGACTACATCGATCCCGGCTATCACGGCCTGGCCGCCGGCCGGCCCGGGCGCAACCTGGACCCCTGGCTGGTGGGCGAGGAGCGGATCGCCCCGCTGTTCCTGCGCGGCGCCCTGCACCCCTCCCCCGCCGACGTCGCCGTCGTCGAGGGCGTGATGGGCCTGTTCGACGGCGCCGCGCACCCCGCGGTCCCGCCGGGCTTCGGCTCCACCGCGCACGTGGCCCGGCTCCTCCAGGCACCGGTCGTGCTGGTGGTGGACGCCGCCTCGCAGGCGCACAGCGTCGCCGCGCTGGTGCACGGGTTCGCCACCTTCGACCCGGCCGTGCGCCTGGGCGGCGTGGTGCTCAACCGGGTCGGCAGCGACCGGCACGAGTCGATCCTGCGCGAGGCGCTCGGCGCGGCCGGCGTGACCGTGCTCGGCGCGGTGCGCCGGGACGACCGGCTGAGCACGCCGTCGCGGCACCTCGGCCTGGTGCCCGCCGCCGAGCGCGCCGCCGAGGCGCTGGCCACGGTGCGCCGGCTGGGCGAGGTCGTCGCCGGCGCCGTCGACCTGGCCGCCGTCCTGGCCCTCGCCCGCTCCGCTCCCCCGCTGGCCGCCGTCCCCTGGGACCCGGCGGCCGAGGTGGCCCCGGTCGCGACCCGGCCCCGGATCGCGGTCGCCGGCGGCCCGGCCTTCACCTTCGGCTACGCGGAGAACGCCGAGCTGCTGGAGGCCGCCGGCGCGGAGGTGGTGACGGTGGACCCGCTGCGCGACGAGGCCCTCCCCCCGGGCACCGCCGGGCTGGTGGTCGGCGGCGGCTTCCCCGAGGTGCACGCCGCGGAGCTGTCGGCCAACGAGGGCCTGCGGGCCGACGTCGCCGCGCTGGCCGGCCGGGGAGCTCCCGTCGCCGCGGAGTGCGCCGGGCTGCTGTACCTGGGCCGCGAGCTGGACGGCGTTCCGATGTGCGGCGTCCTCGACGTGGCGACGGCGATGGCGCCGCGGCTCACGCTCGGCTACCGGGACGCCGTCGCCGTCACCGACTCGGTGCTGGCGCCGGCCGGGACGCGCGTGCGCGGGCACGAGTTCCACCGCACCGCAGCCGTCCCGGCGGCCGGGCCCACCCCCGCCTGGCAGTGGTCGACCGGGGCCGCCGAGGGCTTCGTCCGGGGGGCGGTGCACGCCTCCTACCTGCACCTGAACTGGGCCGGCAGCCCCCAGCTGGCCGGTCGCCTCGTCACCGCCTGCGCCACCGCCCCACGATCGGAGAACGCCCGTGCACATCGCTGAAGGTTTCCTCCCGGCCGGGCACGCGGTCGGCTGGACGATCGCCGCCGCGCCGTTCGTCGTGCACGGCGCCCGCGCGGTCGCCAAGGAGGTGCGCGAGAATCCCGAGTCCACCCTGCTGCTCGGGGCGGCCGGGGCGTTCACCTTCGTCCTGAGTGCGATCAAGCTGCCCTCGGTCACCGGCAGCTCCAGCCACCCGACCGGCACCGGCCCCGGCGCGATCCTGTTCCGGCCACCGGTGATGGCGCTGCTCGGCACCGTCGTCCTGCTCTTCCAGGCACTGTTGCTGGCGCACGGCGGGCTGACCACGCTCGGGGCCAACGCCTTCGCCTTCGCGGTGGTCGGGCCGTGGGTGGGGTACGGCGCCTACCGGCTGACCCGCGCGGCCGGCGCCGGGCTCCTGCCCGCCGTCTTCGCCGGCGTCGCGCTGGCGGACCTGGCCACCTACGTGACGACGTCGGTCCAGCTGGCTCTGGCGTTCCCCGACGCGAGCACCGGGGTCGCCGGTGGCCTGGTCAAGTTCCTCGGCGTCTTCGCCGTCACCCAGATCCCGCTGGCCATCGGCGAGGGGATCCTGGGCGTCCTGCTCTTCCGGGTGCTCACGGTCAACGCCCGGCCGGAGCTGGAGCGGCTGGGCGTCCTGCCACCCGCTCCCCTGGCGCCCACCGGCGGTGCGGCGTGACCCGGCGAGCAGTGGTCAACGCGCTGCTCGTCCTCGCCGTCGTCGCGCTGTTCGCCGTCCCGCTGCTGGTCGACGGCGGCGCCTCGGAGTACGGCGGCACCGACGCCGCCGTCACCGAGCAGCTGGAGGCCGAGGGCTACACGCCGTGGTTCGAGTCGGTGTTCAGCCCGACCGGCGACGTCGAGTCGGGCCTGTTCGCCCTGCAGGCCGCGCTCGGCGGCGGCGTGCTGGGCTACGTGCTCGGCCGGCTGCGCGGCCGGCGGACGGCGACCGGCCCCGGCGCGCCGGGCACCGAACCGCGGTGACCGGGCTCGCCGTCGACGACGCGGCGTGGGCCAGCGCCTGGCGCGGGCGCGCGCCCACCGACAAGCTGCTGCTCAGCGGCGGCCTCGTGGTCACCGCGCTCGTCCTGCCCGCGTGGCCGGGCAGCCTGCTGGTCGGCCTGGCCGCCGTCGTGCTCGCGCTCGGGCCGGCGCGGGTGCCCGCCGGCACCTTCCTCCGCGCCGTCCGGTGGCCGCTGGCCTTCATCGCGGTCGGCGCGCTCACCGCGGTCGTCACCGTGGACGGCGGGGGCCTCGGCTGGGCCCCCGACGCCGGTGCGCGGGCGGGCGGGCTGGTCGGGCACGCACTGGCCGGCACCGCCGCGGTGCTGCTGCTGGCGACCACCACGCCGATGTCGGACCTGCTGCCGGCGTTGCGGCGGCTGCGGGTGCCGGCCGCGGTGGTCGAGGTCGCCTCGGTCACCTACCGGCTGCTGTTCGTGCTGCTGGAGAGCCTCGGCGCGGTCCGTGAGGCGCAGGCCGCGCGCATGGGCTGGTCGTCGCCGCGCCGCTCCTACCGGTCCGCGGGCCTGCTCGCCGCGGCCGTCCTCACCCGCTCGTGGGACCGCGCCCGCCGGATGCAGGAGGGGCTGGCCGGCCGTGGCATGGAGACGGGACTGCGGGTGCTGCCCGAGTCGCAGCCGTCCTCCCGCGCCTTCCTGGCCTCCGGCCTCGTCCTGCTGGCGGCGATCGTCGGCCTCACCCTGGGAGCGCGATGAGCCACCGGACGCTCGCGGCGGCGGGGCTCGTCGCCGGCTACCCGGGGGCGGCCCCGGTCCTCGACGGCGCCGACCTGGTCGTGCCGGCCGGCCGACGGCTGGCCGTGCTCGGCGCCAACGGCTCGGGGAAGACGACGCTGCTGCGCTGCCTGTCCGGGGCGCTGCGTCCGGCCGACGGCGTGGTGACCGTGGACGGCACGGCCGTGGCGCACACCCGGCGCGGGCTGCGCGAGCACCGGCAGGTCGTCCAGCTGGTGCTCCAGGACCCCGACGACCAGCTGTTCAGCGCCTCGGTCGCCCAGGACGTCTCCTTCGGCCCGCTGAACCTCGGTCTGGACGAGGACGCCGTGCGTGCCCGGGTGGCCGAGGCGCTGCGGCTGCTCGCCGTCGGCCACCTCGCCGCGCGGCCCACCCACCAGCTCTCCTACGGCGAGCGCAAGCGGGTGGCGATCGCCGGGGCGGTGGCGATGCGCCCGTGCGTCCTGCTGCTCGACGAGCCCACCGCCGGCCTCGACCCCTCCGCCGTGACCGACACCCTGGCCGCGCTGGCCCGCCTCCAGGAGCACGACTCGACCGTGGTCATGAGCACGCACGACGTCGACCTGGCGCTGTCGTGGGCCGACGAGGTGGCCGTGGTCGTCGACCGCACCGTCGTCCAGGGCGCCCCGGGCGAGGTGCTCAGCGACGACGACCTGCTGCGCCGGGCCCGGCTGGCCCGCCCGTGGGCCCTGGAGATCGGCGGCCGGCTGCGGGCGCTGGGCCTGCTGGCCGACGGCCCGCTGCCCCGCGGCGTGGCCGACCTCCTCGCCGCGCTGCCGGACCGGCCGGGGGTGCCGAGGTGAGGACCGTCGGCATCGGCCTGTCCTCGGGGGTGTCGGCCGAGGAGGTGCTGGCCGCCGTCGACGCCGTCCTGCCGGGCGCACCCGCCCCGCTGCGGCTGGTCACCCTCGACCGCCGGGTGGCCGAGCCCGGGCTGGTGGCCGCCCGAGGCGGCCGCACTGCTGGACGGCGGGGCGCTCGTCGTCGGCAAGACCGTGCACGGCCGGGTCACCGTGGCCGTCGCGCTCGACCCGTCCGCCTCCGCACCGACGACGACGACGACGAAGGAGCACCCGCTGACCCCCGATGCCGCGCCCGAGGTCCTGCACCCGGTGGGGCTGCGCCTCTCCGGCCGTCCCGTGGTCGTCGTCGGAGGCGGGTCCGCCGCCCACCGCGGCGTCGTCGGGTTGCTGGAGGCGGGCGCGCTCGTGACGGTGGTGGCGCCCGCGGTGACGCCGGCGCTGGAGTCGCTCGCCGCCAGCGGCGCCCTGACCTGGCGCCCCCGGGCGTACCGCCCCGGTGACCTGGCCGGGGCCTGGTTCGCCCTGGCCGCCACCGGCGATCGAGGGGTCGACGGCGCCGTGGCCGGGGAGGCCGAGCGGGTCCGCATCTTCTGCACCCGCACCGACGCCCCGGCGGAGGGCAGCGCCACGCTGCCGGTGACCGGCCGGTCCGGCGACCTGGTGGTCAGCGTGCACGGCACGGACGACCGGCGGACGCCGGCCGCGGTGCGGGACGCGGTCCTCGCCGGGCTGGCCGACGGCACGCTGCCCGTCCGCTCGCCGGGCCCGCGCGGCGCCGGCGGGCGGGTGGTGCTGGTCGGCGGTGGGCCCGGAGATCCCGGGCTGATCACGGTGCGCGGCCGGCAGGCGCTGGCCGAGGCCGACGTCGTGGTCGCCGACCACCTCGGGCCGCAGACGCTGCTGTCCTCCCTGCCCGCCGACGTGGAGGTCGTGGACGCCTCGAAGCTCCCCCGCGGCCGCGCGATGGCCCAGGAGCGGATCAACGAGCTGCTCGTGCAGCACGCCCGGGCCGGCCGCCGGGTCGTGCGGCTCAAGGGCGGTGACCCGTTCGTCTTCGGCCGGGGCATGGAGGAGGTCGAGGCCTGCGCGGCGGCCGGCGTCCCGGTGGAGGTGGTCCCCGGTGTGACCAGCGCCGTCGCCGTCCCCGCGCTGGCCGGCGTCCCGGTGACCCACCGCGGGCTGACCCACGAGTTCGTCGTCGTCTCCGGTCACCTGCCTCCCGGGCACCCGCAGTCGCTGGTCGACTGGCCGGCCGTCGCCCGGCTGCGGGGCACGGTCGTGGTGCTGATGGGCGTGGAGACCGCTCCGGCGATCGCCGCCGCGCTGGTCGAGCACGGCCGGGACCCGGGGACCCCGGTGGCGGTGGTCTGCGAGGGCTCGACGCCCGCCCAGCGGACGATCCGCACCACGCTCGCCGGGCTGCCCGCCGCCTTCGCGGCGGGGGACGTCCGCCCACCGGCGGTCTGGGTGGTCGGCGGAGTGGCGCACTTCGGCGCGCCGGTGACGTCGCGTGAGCGGTCGATCCGCCAGGGCTGAAAGGTGCGGACCGATCCGTCCGCTCGCGTGGTGGGCGTCGGGATCGGCACCTAGCGTGGGTCCGTCCGGACGGCCCGCGCGTCGCTCCACCGGTGACAGCCGCCCGGACGCCGCCGAACCACCGCCGGCACCGGCCGGCACGAGGACCGGGGACCCATCGCTCTCCTGGGGTGGAGCGACCGACGGCCCGCACGGGTCGCCGGACGCCGGGCGTCTTCCCGCCCGAACCCGTCAGCTGACCCGGTAGGCGGCCGTGGAAGAAAGGACAACCCGCCGAACATGGCGAGTTCGCTCAGCCCTGCCCATCGACGGATCACCGGACGGCGGGCGCTGCTCGCCCTCCTGGCCGCCGGCGGCGTCGCCCTGACGCCGTTCCCCGCCGCCGCCGACCCCCGGCCGCAGACGTCCCAGGACGCCGCCGCGCTGATCGCCGCGAAGGCGCACGACCTGGAGGTGCTCACCGAGCGGTTCAACGAGACGCGGGAGCTGCTGGAGGACACCCAGGAGGCCGCTGACCGCGCCGCCGCCGACCTCGCCGCCGCCCACGCCGCCCTCGCCGAGGCGCGGGACGACGTGCGCACCGTGGCCCGCAGCGCCTACACCGGGGAACGGCTCGGCACGCTGCAGGCGATGCTGACCAGCGGCTCGCCCACGGACCTCATCGACCGGGTCGGCATGCTCGACACGATCGCGACCCACAACGACGCCGTGCTGGGCGACGCCCGCCAGGCCGGCGACGCCGCCGACCGGGCGCAGGCCTCCGCCGAGCAGGCGGCGACCGAGGCCCGGGCGCAGGTCGACCGGGTGACCGCCCAGCGGGCCCGGCTCGACGAGCAGATCGCGCTGTACCAGGCGCAGTACGAGCGGCTGGACGCCGAGGAGCAGCGCGCCTCGCGGGCGGCCGCCGAGCGGCACGCCGTCGAGCAGGCGGCCGCGGCGCAGGCGCAGGAGGCCACGCCCGCAGAGACCGCACCCGCAGAGACCGCACCGGCAGAGGCCGCACCGGCAGAGGCCGCACCCGCAGAGACCGCACCGGCAGGAGCCGCACCGGCAGAGGCTCCGCGCGCCCCCGCGCCCGCCCCGGCTGCCGCGCCCGCCGTGGC
>NZ_POQT01000063.1 GCF_002938435.1 Blastococcus saxobsidens | reverse complement strand
CGGTGCGGCGGTGCGCGGTGCGACGGTGCGCGCCGGGGTGCGCCGGGCGTCGGCCCCCCGGGCGTGCAGCAGCGTGCGGACGGCGCCGACGACGGGCAGCACCGGCTGCGACCCGTCCTCGGTGCGGCGGGGGCGCAGCCGGTCGACGGCCGCGGCAGGGGCGGGCATGAGCGTGCGCGCCAGCCACCCCCGGTCGGCCGTGCGCAGGTGCTCCACGGCGGCGGGCTCGGAGCAGGCGAACCGGGCCAGCAGGCCGACGATGAAGAGGGTCAGGATCAGCGACGTGCCGCCCGCCGAGATCAGTGGCAACGTCACACCGGTCACCGGCAGCATCCCCACCACGTAGCCCATGTTCATGGTCGCCTGGCCGATCAGCCACACGGTGATGGCCGCGGCCGCCAGCTGCACGAAGCGGTCGGCCGAGCGCCGCGCGATGCGGAAGCCCGCGTAGGCCAGCACCCCGTACAGGGTGACGACGACGAGACAGCCGAGGAAGCCCAGCTCCTCACCGATGATCGCGAAGATGTAGTCGGACTCGGCCTCCGGCAGGATCTTCCACTTCATCTTGCTGTTGCCCAGGCCCACGCCCCACAGCCCGCCGGTGGCCAGGGCGTACATGCCGCGGATGGCCTGGAAGCCGGTGTTGGTGGGGTCGGCGAAGGGGTCGAGGAACGCGGTGATCCGCGCCATCCGGTACGGCGCCACCCACACCATGAGGGCGGTCAGCAGCGCTCCGACGCCGGCGAAGGCAGCGAACCAGCGCATCGACATGCCGCCGGCCCACAGCAGCCCGACGAGCACCAGGCCCAGGCTGACCACGCCGCCGAAGTCGGGCTCGGCGATCAGCAGCAGCGACAGCACGCCGAACACCGGCAGGACCGGGACCAGCAGGGACTGGGTGGTCAGGTAGCGCTCGCGCAGCGCCAGCACGTGCGCACCCCACAGGGCGAACACCAGCTTGCCCAGCTCGGAGGGCTGGAAGTCGGTGACACCCAGCGGGATCCACTGCCGCGCACCGTTGCGCTCCAGACCGATCCCGGGGATCAGCACGAGCAGCAGCAGCCCGACGACGACCAGCAGGGCGACCGGCGCCCAGCGGCGGACCAGCGCGACCGGCAGGCGCATGGCGACGACCATCGCGCCGAGCCCGATGCAGGCCAGGATCAGCTGCTTCACGCCGGGCGCCCACGCCGGCTCGTCGTCCAGCGCCGCCTCGATCGCGGAGGCGGAGAAGACCATGACCAGGCCGATGAGCAGCAGCAGCCCGGCCGAGCCGAGCACCAGGTGGGCGCTGGTCATGGGCCCGTCGAGCCAGGCAGGGCCGGTCCAGCGCGGAACGCGGCCGGTGCGCACCCGGGCCGGACGGGACCGCTCCCGGGCCGTGCGGAACTCGCGTGGCGGCGTCTGCACAGTGGTCATCGGCGGGTCACCCCAGGGCCCGGACGGCGTCGGCGAAGGCCTGACCGCGGTGGCCGTAGTCGCGGAAGACGTCCATGGAGGCGGCGGCCGGGGCCAGGAGCACCGTGTCGCCGGGCCGCGCCAGCGACGCCGCGGCGGCGACGACGCGGGTCATCGTCGTGGCGGCGTCGGCCCGGCCTGCGTCCATCCGGCCATCGTTCCCGCTGGGCACCTCGAGGACCGGCACCGACGGCGCGTGTCGGGCCAGGGACCGG
Organism: Blastococcus saxobsidens; assembly: GCF_002938435.1. GTDB lineage: Bacteria > Actinomycetota > Actinomycetes > Mycobacteriales > Geodermatophilaceae > Blastococcus > Blastococcus saxobsidens. Next base: position 7,641 of record NZ_POQT01000063.1, on the reverse strand, counting down.
GCGATCAGCGCCCGGTCGCGGCCGAGCAGGACCACGCCCGCCAGCCGCGGCGCGACGGCGGCGACCAGCGGGTCGACGTCCGCGCCCTTGAGCAGACCGCCGGCGATCCACACCACCCGCGGGTAGGCGGCCAGCGAGGCGCCGGCCGCGTGCGGGTTGGTGGCCTTGCTGTCGTCGACGTAGTCGACGCCGTCGAGCGTGGCCACGAGCACGTTGCGGTGGGCTCCGCCGGAGAAGCCGGCCAGCCCGTGGGCGACCGACGTCGCCGGCACACCCAGCGCGCGGGCCAGCGCCGCGGCGGCCAGGGCGTTGACGGTGTTGTGCGGCCCGGGCACGGGCAGGTCGGCGCGCTCCATGAGCACCTCACCCGCCGGGTCGTCGGCGAACGCGCGGTCGACCAGCGAGCCGGCACGCACCCCCAGCTGACCGGGCCGGGGCTCCTCCAGAGTCACGGTCACCGCTCCCGGCCGGGCCCGGACCAGCCGCGCCGCGACCGGGTCGCCCGCATCGGCCACCGCGACCGGCGAGCGCTCGAGGATGCGGGCCTTGGCGTCGCGGTAGGCGGCGAAAGAGCCGTGCCAGTCGGTGTGGTCGTCGGCGACGTTGAGCACGGCGGCCGCGGCGGGCGCCAGGGAGGACGACCAGTGCAGCTGGAAGCTGGAGAGCTCCACGGCGATCACGTCGAAGGAGGGGGCGCCGTCCTCGTCGCGGGCGGTGACCACCTCGACGAGGGGCCGGCCGACGTTCCCGGCCGCCACGGCCCGCCGTCCGTCGGCCAGCAGGATCGCCTCGAGCATCGTGACGGTCGTCGTCTTGCCGTTGGTGCCGGTGACGGCCAGCCAGGGGGCGGGTGCCCCGCCGGGCCCGGGGATGCGCATCCGCCAGGCCAGCTCCGGCTCCCCGACGACCTCCACGCCACGGCCGGCGGCGTCCACCAGCAGCGGGGCGTCCGGCCGCCAGCCCGGCGAGGTGACGACCAGGTCCACGCCCGCGGGCACGGTGTCGGTGACGCCGAGCCAGGTGGCGCCGCCCGCGGTCAGCTCGGCGACCACCGGCAGCTGCGCCGCGTCGGTGAGCAGCACGCGCGCACGGTCGGCCAGGAGCGCCCGTGCCGCCGCGACCCCGGAGACGCCGAGCCCCGCCACGAGGACGGTCCGGCCGGCGAAGCTGCTCACAGGCCCACGAAGCCGAGCCAGTCGGCGTAGAACAGGCCGAGCCCGAAGGCGACCGCCATACCGGTGACCAGCCAGAACCGGACGATGACCGTGTTCTCCGTCCAGCCGGCCAACTCGAAGTGGTGGTGCAGCGGGGCCATGCGGAACACCCGGCGGCGGGTCGCCCGGAAGAAGGCCACCTGGATGACCACCGAGAGGGTCACCGCGACGAACAGGCCGCCGGTCACGACCAGCAGCAGCTCCGTGCGGGTGACGATCGCCATCCCCGCGATCAGGCCGCCCAGCGCCAGCGAACCGGTGTCGCCCATGAAGATCCGCGCCGGGCTGGTGTTCCACCACAGGAAGCCCAGGCACGCCCCCATGCCGGCGGCCGCGACGAGCGTGACGTCCAGCGGGTCGCGCACCGTGTAGCAGCCGTCGATCAGCTCGTTGGCGCAGTCGTGGGTGAACTGCCAGAACGAGATGAAGATGTAGGAGGCCAGCACCATCGCCGAGGAGCCGGCGGCCAGGCCGTCCAGCCCGTCGGTGAGGTTCACGGCGTTGGAGAATCCGGCGATGAAGAGGTAGGCCAGGATCACGAACGCGACGGGGCCCAGGGCCAGGGGGGCGATGTCGCGGACGTAGGAGACCACCGTCGACGCCGGCGTGATGCCGTTGCTGGGGAACTGGAGCGCCAGCACGGCGAAGGCGACGCCCACGACCAGCTGGCCGACCAGCTTGGCGGTCTTGTTCAGCCCGAGGCTGCGCCGGTGCCGGATCTTGAGGTAGTCGTCGAGGAAGCCGACGGTGCCCATGCCGACCATGAGGAACAGCAGCAGCAGGCCGGTCGCGGTGAACCCCCAGCCGGACTCCCCGACGAAGGCCAGGTGCGCGGCGAGGTAGCCGATGACCGTCGCGCCGACGATCACCGTGCCGCCCATCGTGGGCGTGCCCTTCTTGGACAGGTGGCTCTCGGGGCCGTCGTCGCGGATCTCCTGGCCGAGGCCCTGCCGGCGGAAGGCACGGATGGCCAGCGGCGTGAGCAGGATCGAGACGATCAGCCCGACGGCCGCGGCGATGAGGATGCTCCTCACGCGGCGTTCTCCAGCAGGTCGGCGGCGAGCAGTTCCAGCCCGTAGGAGCGGCTGGCCTTCACGAGGACGACGTCCCCGGGGCGCAGCAGCTCCGTCAGGAGCTCGAGGCCAGCGGCCCGGTCCGGCACGTGCACCGACTCCTCTCCCGCGCGCCGCCCCGAGTCGGTCGCGCCCTCCGCTATGCCTACCGCATCAGGACCCACCGCGATGACCACGTCGATCCCTGCGGCGACGGCGTCGCGGCCGAGCCGCACGTGCTCGGCGTCGGCGTCCGCGCCGAGCTCGGCCATCGCGCCGAGGACGGCGATGCGACGGGTCGCCGGCAACCCGGCGAGCGCGGCCAGGGCGGCGCGCATCGACTCGGGATTGGCGTTGTAGGCGTCGTTGACGACGGTGACGCCGTCGTCGCGCCGGGCCACCTCCATGCGCCAGCGGCTGCGGGACTCCGCCGCCGACAGGGCACCGGCGACCTGCTCCGGGGCCATCCCGGCGGCGAGGGCGGCGCCGGCGGCCGAGAGCGCGTTGGCGACCTGGTGCTCACCGACGACGCGGAGCGCGACGGGGTGCCGCTCCCCCGCGGTCACCAGCGTGAACCGCGGGCGCGCCGACCCGTCCAGCGTGACGTCGACGGCGCGGACGACGGCGTCCTCGCCGCGGCCGGTGGTGACCACGCGGGCGCGGGTGCGGGAGGCCATGCCGAGGACCCTCGGGTCGTCGGCGTTCAGCACGGCGGTGCCGTCCTCGGGCAGCGCCTCGACCAGCTCCCCCTTGGCCTGCGCGATGCCGTCCGGGCTGCCGAACTCCCCGAGGTGCGCGGAACCGACGTTCAGCACCACGCCGACCTGCGGCCGGGCCACGCGGCAGAGGCGGGCGATGTGCCCGGCACCGCGCGCGCCCATCTCCAGCACGAGGAACTCCGTGCCCTCGTCGGCGGAGAGGACGGTCAGCGGCAGGCCGATGTCGTTGTTGTACGAGCCGGGCGGGCTGACGGTCGGGCCCGCGGTGGCCAGCACCTGGCCGAGCAGGTCCTTGGTCGAGGTCTTGCCCGAGGAACCGGTGATGGCCAGCGTGCGCAGCCCACCCCCGGTCAGCCGGCCGTGCACCAGGGCGGCGAGCCGGCCCAGCGCCACGACGGGGTCGTCGACGACGACGCACGTCAGCGCCGGATCGGGCCGGGTGACCAGGGCGGCGACGGCGCCGGAGCCGGCCGCGGCGCCGAGGTAGTCGTGCCCGTCCACCCGCTCCCCCGGCACGGCGACGAAGAGGTCGCCGGCCGAGACGGCGCGCGAGTCCAGGGTCACGGTGCCGGTGACGGTGGTCGCCGGGTCGCCCTGCACGCGGCCACCGGTCGCCCCGGCGATCTCGGCGACGGTCAGCGCGATCATGCCGGCGCCCCGGCGAGCAGCCGGCGGAGGACGTCGCGGTCGTCGAACGGGTGCACCGTCCCCGCGACCTCCTGACCCGTCTCGTGCCCCTTGCCCGCCACGAGCAGGGTGTCCCCGGCCCGGGCCAGGCCGACGGCCGTGGCGAGCGCGTCCTGGCGTCCGGCGACCTCGATGATCTCCGCCCGGGCACCGTCCGGCACCTCGTGGGCACCGGCGAGCATCGCCGACCGGATCGCGGCCGGGTCCTCCGACCGCGGGTTGTCGTCGGTCACCACCAGCACGTCGCTGCCCTCGGCGGCCGCGGCCCCCATGCCCGGTCGCTTGCCCGGATCGCGGTCACCACCGCAGCCGAGCACCGTGATCAGCCGGCCGGGGGTGGCGGCCCGCAGCGCGGCGAGCGCGGTGCGCACCGCGTCGGGGGTGTGCGCGTAGTCGACGACGGCGACGAAGTCCTGCCCGGCGTCCACCGGCTCCATCCGCCCGGGGACGACCGTGCCGGCCAGCCCGGTCAGCGCGTCCTCGACGGCCACGCCGACGCCGTCGAGCAGCGCCACGGCGAGCAGCGCGTTGGCCACGTTGAACCGGCCGGGCAGCCGCAGCCGCGCCGGCCACTGCCGCCCACCGGGTCCGTGCAGCGTGAAGGTGGACCCGCCGCCGGGCGCCGTCGACACGTCCGAGGCGGTCCAGTCGGCGGCGCCGGCCGCGCTGGACACGGTGACCGGGCGCCGGCCGGGCCGCTCGGCCAGCCGCCGGCCGTACGGGTCGTCGCCGTCGACGACCTCGACGGCGGCCCGCCCGTCGAACAGCAGCGCCTTGGCCTGGAAGTAGTCCTCCATGTCGGCGTGGAAGTCCAGGTGATCGCGGCCCAGGTTGGTGAACCCGGCGGCGGCGAACCGCACCCCGCCGACCCGGCCCTGGACGAGCGCGTGGCTGGAGACCTCCATGACCACGGCGGACACCCCGGCGTCGGCCATGCCGGCCAGCAGCGCGTGCAGGGCCGGGGCCTCGGGGGTCGTGCGGACGCTCGGCAGCGCGGTGACGGCGCCGTCCGGGGTCCGGGTGCGGGTCTGCACCGTGCCGATCAACCCGGTGGCCCGGCCGGCCGCGGCCAGCCCGGCCTCGACGAGGTAGGCGGTGGTGGTCTTGCCGTTGGTCCCGGTGATGCCGAGGACGGTCAGCCGCGCGCTGGGCCCGCCGTACACCCGGTCGGCGACGGCGCCCAGCACCGCGCGTGGGTCGTCGACGACGCAGACCGGCAGGCCGGTGGCGAGCGCCTCGTCCCGGCCGGTCGGGTCGGTCAGCACGGCCACGGCACCGCGGGCCGCGGCGTCGGAGGCGTACTTGGCCCCGTGCGTGCGGGCGCCCGGCAGCGCCGCGTACAGGTCACCGGAGCGGACCTCCCCGGAGGCGAGCGTCACGCCGCTGACGACGGGTGCGGCGGCCGGCCCGGGGACGAGCGGGACACCCACCAGATCGGTCAGGTCGGCGAGAGGCAGCGGGCGGCTCCCCGCGGGGGGCGGGGTCGCCCCGGCGTCGGTCGGGGTCACGGGGCTCCAATCTACCGGCGAGGGCGCGGGCACCCGGCATGCGCGCACGGACGACGCGTCGCGTCCGGCGGGGGCGCGTCCGCGAGTGGTGCCGCTGCGGCGAGCGCGGCTCAGGGTGTGCCGGTCAGGGCGAACTCGGGACGCGCCGTCCCGGAGGGCACCACGCCGTCGGCGGTGAGCGCCGCCCGCATGATGTCGGCGAACACCGGTGCGGCGACCTGACCGCCCTCGGCGTTGCTGGTCGGGCGCTCGAGCTCGACGGCCACGACGTACTGCGGGTCGTCGGCCGGGGCGAACCCGACGAAGGTGGTGACGTACCCACCGCCGGCGTAACCGCCGGTCTCGGGGTTGGCGCGCTGCGCGGTGCCGGTCTTGCCGGCCACCCGGAAGCCCTCGACCTGGCCCAGCGGGGCGGTACCCCCGGGGCCCACCACGGCCTCCAGCATGTACGCCAGGTCGTCGGCGGTGGACTCGCTGATGACCCTGGTGCGCTCCCCCTCGGGAGCCGGCGTCACCGTGCCGTCGGCGCTGGTCACCGAGCGGACGATCCGGGGCTCCACGCGGACGCCGTCGTTGGCGATCGTCTGGTAGATCGAGGCCATCTGCAGGGTGGTGACCGAGACGCCCTGCCCGATCGGGATGTTGGCCGCCCGGCTCGCCGTCCAGTCCGCGGAGCTCTCCAGGATGCCGCGGCTCTCCCCGGGCAGCTCGATGCCGGTGGTCTCCCCGACGCCGAAGGCGCGCAGGTACTCCTCCAGCTTCCGGTCACCCACCTCGCGGGCCAGCATGATCGTGCCGACGTTGCTGGACTTGGCGAGGATGCCGGTGACCGTCCAGTCGATCGGCTCGTGGTCGTGGGCGTCCCTGACCACGCGGTCACCGGCGTCGATGGAGCCGTCCACCGACAGCACGCGGTCCGGCGTGGCGCGGCCCTCCTCCACGGCGGCCGCCAGCGTCACCGCCTTCATGACCGAGCCGGGCTCGAACACGTCCGACAGCACCGGATTGCCCAGCAGCTCCGGGTCGGTGCTCCGGTAGGCCCCGGGGTCATAGCCGGGGCACGAGCCCATGGCGACCACCTGAGCGGTGCGCACGTCCAGGACGACGGCCGACGCCCGGGTGGTGGCGCCGTCCGCGCAGGCCTCGCCCAGCCGCGAGTCGGTGACGAACTGCAGGTCCTGGTCGAGGGTGAGGGTCACGTCGTCGCCGTCGGTGGCCGGCGTGGACTCGTCGATGCCCGACGGGATCGGGTTCCCTCCGCTGCCCACCTCGACGGTGCGCTGCCCGTCGGTGCCCGACAGCTGCTCCTCGAAGGCCTGCTCGATCCCGGCGAGGCCGGTGCCGTCGGTGCCGACGAAGCCGACGACCTGCCCGCCGACGGCGCCCGAGGGGTACAGCCGGACGGGGTCGTCCCTCAGCAGGACGCCGGGGATCTCCAGCTCCTCCACCAGCTTCGCCGTCTCCGGCGGCACCTGGGAGGCCAGCTCGACGTAGCGGCCCTCCCCGGAGAGCTTCTCGGTCAGCTCCGGCACCGGGACGTCGAGCAGCGTGGTGAGGGCCAGGGCGGCGCGCTTGGGGTCGCGGACCACCGTGGGGTCGGCGACGACGCGGGAGGCGTCGACGGTGTAGGCCAGCGGGTGGCCGTCGCGGTCGAGCACCTGACCGCGGAGCGCCGCGATCGTGTAGTTGCGCAGGCGGTCCTGCTCGGCGGCGCTGGCGTAGGCGGCCCCGTCGATGCCCTGGAGCACCACGAGCCGGCCGACGACCAGCACCAGCAGGGTGATGAGGAAGGCCAGCCCCCACCGGTTGCGCCGGCCGCGCTGCTCCACCGACAGCCCGGCCCCGCGGCTGTGCCGGGTCCCGGGCGCACGGCGGGAGACGAAGGGACCGGTCCCCCCGCGGACGGCGGACGACGGGCGGGCGGCACGGGGACCGTCACCGGGTCCGCGGACGCTGTTCGGCACGGCTCAGTTCCCGCCCGGAGGCGCCGGCTGGGGGGCCGGCTCGGGATCGGGCGCGGGGGCCGGCTCCGGGACGCCCCGCATCGTCGTGGTCCCCTCCGGCCCCAGGACCAGGTAGCCCGCGACACCGGCGGGCACCAGACCGGCGGCCGCCGCGGCGCGGGCCACCTCGGCCGGGGTCTCACCGGCTATGACCCGCTGCTCGAGGCCCTGCACCGTCTCGGCGCGGTCGGCGTTCTCCGCCCGCATCTGGGTGGCCTTGAGCGAGTCGACGGCGATGGCGGTGTTGAGCACCAGCAGTCCGACGGTGGTGAGCGCCAGCAGCACCACCACGATCAGGACGAACGGCGCCCGGCGGGACAGCAGTCCGGCGCGGGCCCGGCGCCGTGGCGCGGTGGCGCCGGCTGCCACCAGCCGCAGCTCGGGCCGCAGGGTGGCCCGGGAGGCACCGGGGCGGGCGCCCGACGTCCGCGAGGCGGTCGTGCGGGCCGGAGCGGTGC
>NZ_POQT01000062.1 GCF_002938435.1 Blastococcus saxobsidens | reverse complement strand
CGACACCGGACTGCGCCGAGGTCTCCTCGGCACCCGCCGAGATCTGCGCCGAGGACGCCGACAGCTCCTCGCTGCTGGCCGCCACCGCGTCAGCGGACCCGGCCACCTGGCTCAGCACCGTGCGCAGACTCTCCTGCGCCGCGCCCAGCGAGGCGGCCATGCGGCCCAGCTCGTCACCCGCGGTGACCTCGGGCATGACGGTCAGGTCGCCCAGGGCCAGCGCGTCCACCGACTTCTGCACCGACCGCACGGTGCGGGTGAGCATCCGGACCACCAGGACGGCCAGGGCGCCGGCCGCCAGCAGCCCGATCACCAGGATCATGACGATCTGCACGACGATGGCAGCTGCCCGGTCCTCGCCGGCTGCGGCCTCGTCCGCGGCCGCAGCGGCCTGCGCGTCGCTCTCGACCGCGTACGGGTCCATGACCGCGGAGGCCAACGGCTTCTCCTCGTTGAACCCGTAGAACGCGGTGGAGCCGGCGTCGATCGCGTCCATCTGCCGGGTGGCGTTGGCGTAGTAAGCGGTCAGTGCCTCGTTGACCGCCGCCCACGCGGCGTCGTCGGCCTGGCTGCCCTCGTACTGGTCGAGCAGGGCCTGCAGATCGGTCTGCCGCTTGGCCAGGTTCTCGCGGAGGAAGGCGCGGGTCTCGGCGTCGGCGACGTTGTAGGACACGATGCGGACGCGGTCGCCCTGGAAGCTGCGCTGGATCGCGCCGAGGGTGTCCATCGGCTGGACGTTCTGGATGTACAGGCGGTGCTCGCCGTCACGCAGGTCATGCGCTCCTCGGACGGCGACGAAGGCGATGACCAACGAGACCAACCCCATCGTCGCCACCACGGCGGCGAGCTTGAGGGCTATGGGGCGGTCGGCGAACCAGTGGTGGGACCTAGTGGTGCGGTTCACGGGTGGGCTCCAGAAATCGGTGTGCGGGGAATTCCGCGACGCGGCTTCGGCCACGGGTGGTCGGCTGGCGACCGAAGTGGTTGACACGAGGATCCAGCCAGATCCGCACGTTCGAGTGCCGCAAAGGAACGTGTCGGCGGAATGGCGGAAAGTTGGCAGGCGACCGTCTCACGCCGAGCGCTTTGTCGATAGGCGCAGGCGGTGGACCGGGGCGCAGGAGAGCACATGAGCGATGAACCATTCGCCCATCCGGCCAGCGCTTTCCCATCGGCGGGTGGACCGACCGACCGCGTTCCGGTCTCACCCACGTGAGGGAAGCGCACGGGTGGCGTGCTCAATGGCGAACGGCGATGACCGATAACGGCTGGGCGAGCCGGATGTCCAGGGCCCTGGATCACGGCCGTGAGTGGACGAGACAGGACGGGGATGCTCCGTGAGCGACAAGGATGCACTGGCAGGGACCTCCACGCTCACCACCCGGCTGCTGTTGCGGGTGGTGAGCGATCGAGGCGGCGAGGAAGCTGTCGAGCGGCTGCTCGACCGGGCCGGTATGCCCGGGGACCGTGACCGGCTGCGCCGCCTCAGCGGTCGGGTCCCGTACTCCACCAAGCTGCAGTTGTTCGATGCCGCCGTGCACGAGCTGAAGGACCCGCGGATCGGGCTCGCACTGGGACGAGCTGCTGTCGCCGACCCCGCCCTTGCGATGCTCCGCCGCGTGACCACGGCATTCGGCTCGCCGTCTGCGGTGCTGCGGCAGGTGTCGCGGATCTCGACCCGCCTCGACAGCGCCGCGGTGTTCCGCTGTCTGTCCACGGACCGGGGGACGGCGGAACTGGTCTGGTGCGTGATGCCACCTCACCACCCCACCCGCGTGGACTGCGACTACAACATCGGGATGCTCATGCAGGTGCCGGTGCTGTTCGGACTGCCACCAGCGGTGGTCGACCACTCGGTCTGCCAGGTCGAAGGAGCGTCCGAGTGCGCCTACACCGTGACCTGGCAGGGCACAGGGCCCGCGCGGTGGTGGCATCGCCTCGGTCGACGGTCGGCGGCTCCGATCCCCCCGCAGGGATGCGGCACTGCGGCCGAGCAACGGCTGGAGAGCCTGCAGGAAGCAACGACGGACCTGGTCAGCGGGGACTCCTTGGGAGCGACGCTGGACCGCGTCGCGACCCGCGCCGACCGGGCGGTACACGCACCGGGACACGTGCTCGACGTCACCCTTCCCGGCGGGGAGCGGCACGTCCGGTCACGTGGCCTGGGTGCCTCGGCGCTGGCCGCCCTGGGGGATTCCCGGCTGCAGCCCGGGTGCCACCGGATCGGCGGCACGCAGGTCCTGGCCGTGCCTGTGACATCCGCGACCCGCGACTACGGGGTGCTCGCCGTGGTCGCGTGGCCTGGGCAGGCACTCTTCCCGGGGGACGCCGATGCGCTGAACGCCTACGCCCGGCACGCGGCGGCCGCCATCGAGATGACTGCCCTGCTCACCGAGGCACGCGATCAGGAAGAGACGGCACGCTTGCTGTTGTCCGTGGCGCGCTCCCTGGCCGGCCGGCGTACGGCCCGTGACATCGCCCAGGCCGTCGCCGATGCCGTTCCGACCTTGTGCGGCGCCGATCGAGCTTCGGTCGCGCTGTGGGAACCCGGTGCTCAAGCTGTCTGGATGGCCGGGTTGAGTGGCTGGCCGCCGGGCCTGGCCGAGCAGGCGGCCGGCTACGTGACCGACACGGAGGAGAGCCCCGAACTCGGCGAACTGGTCGCCACCGGCGCGCCGATGCTGGTCGACCGCTCGAGCTCGGACTGGGCTCGGGCAATGCTGGAGCAGTTCGGCGTGTCCGCCATGGGTGCCGTGCCGATCAAGGCCGATGACCGGCTCGTGGGCATCGTGCTGGCTCACTGGGTCGCCGGCGACCCGCCGGCAACGCTCGGCGACGGGCTCGCCGAGCGGCTCTGGGGACTCGCCGGCCTGGCCGGCGTGGCGCTGGACAACGTCCAGCTGCTCGACGAGATCCGGCAGCACTCCCTCCACGACTCCCTCACCAGTCTGGCCAATCGCGCCCTCTTGGAGGCCCGCCTGCGGACCGCACTGACACGTCCGGCGTCGCCGAACGGGCAGGTCGGTCTGCTCTTCTGCGACATCAGACGGCTCAAGCGCATCAACGACAGCCTCGGGCACGGCGCCGGCGACGTGGTTCTGCAGGAGGTCGCCCGCCGGTTGCGGTCGGTGGTCCGCGAGCAGGACACCGTGGCCCGCTACAGCGGCGACGAGTTCGTCGTCCTCCTCCCGGATGCGACCGACCGCAGCGTGCGGGAGGTTGCCGCCCGGATCCATCGGTCTCTCTCGACCCCGCTCTCCGCCGACGGCCACGACGTCTTCGTCGACCTGGCCATCGGCATCGCAGTCACCGAAGCGCCGGCAGGTGAGCCCGACGAGGCGGCGCAAGCGCTGGTCCGGCGCGCCGCCCAGGACATGGACGGGGTCAGGAACGGAGGCCCGGTCTCGCCCGCCGGCGGGGACGGGCGCCGGGAAGGACTGCGTCTGGAGACCGACCTGCACGGAGCGGTCGACCGCGGCGAGGTGGAGGTGCACCTGCAGCCCCAGGTGGAGATCGCGACCGGCCGCGTCGTCGCAGTCGAGGCGCTCGCCCGGTGGCGGCACCCCGACCTCGGCTATGTCGCCCCGGACGTCTTCGTCCCGATCGCGGAGGCGAGTGGCCAGATCCAGGACATCGGCATCCATGTCATGCAAGAGGCCTGCCGCGTCATCGCAGGGTGGCGCGCCGAGGGGCTGGACCTCGAGGTCGCCGTCAACGTCGCCGCCGTCCAGTTCACCGATCCCGGCTTCACCGACGTCGTGTCCTGCGTGCTGGCGCAGACAGGGCTACCCGGCGCCCGCCTCACCCTGGAGGTCACCGAGAGCCAGGTCTTCTCCGAGGTCGCAGCCCGGCACGGGCACCTGGAGCGCCTCCGTGCCATGGGCATCGGGCTGTCCGTGGACGATTTCGGAACTGGCTACTCGTCCCTGGCTCAGCTCCACCGTCTTCCGGTGAGCGAGATGAAGGTGGACCGAGCCTTCACCGCGGGGCTCCACGACGGAGCCCCCTCGCCCCTCGTGGCCGGCATCGTCGGTCTCGGGCACGGGCTGGGGTTGCGGGTTGTGGCCGAAGGCGTCGAGACGGCGGCACAGTTGCGTGCGCTGCGTGCCATGGGCTGCGAACGTGCCCAGGGATACCTGTTCGGTCGCCCGGACACGCCCGCCGCGCTCCGCGGGCAGCTGTTGGCGAAGGCCCGCAGCAGTCTCTCGCCGTCAGCGGCCTGAGCGATCGAGCGCCGGCCTCCCCGGCCGGTCCGGGAGCCAGCCGCTGATCCGGTCCCGCGACACCCGCCCATCGCCGGCGCGCCGGAGTCGCCGCCGGATGGAGCCACACGCGCTGCACCGATCGCGACGCGTACTGCCCGGAAAGGCCGGGTGGCGACCGGGGAAGAGGTCACCACCCGGCCCGTGCCGGTGGTCGTGCGGTCGCGGATCAGTAGGTGAAGCGACCCACCGTGGTGCGCAGGTCCGACGCCATCCGCGACAGCTCGTCCACCGCGATCCGGGTCTGGCCCAGCGCCTGGGTCGTGGAGTCGGCCGCCCCGGAGACACCGGCGATGTTGGCGGCGATCTGACCGGTGCCGTCGGCGGCCTCCTGCACCGAGCGGCTCATCTCGTTGGTGGTGGCGGTCTGCTCCTCCACCGCGCTGGCGATGGTGGTCTGCCGGTCGGAGATCTGCGCGACGATGCTCGAGATCTCCTCGATCGCGGTCACCGCCGCGGTGGTGTCACCCTGGATCGCCAGCACCCGGCGGGCGATGTCCTCGGTCGCCTTCGCCGTCTCCTGCGCCAGCTCCTTGACCTCGTTGGCCACGACCGCGAAGCCCTTGCCCGCCTCACCCGCCCGGGCGGCCTCGATCGTGGCGTTGAGCGCCAGCAGGTTGGTCTGCTCGGCGATGCTGGTGATCACCTTTACGACGTTGCCGATCTCCGCGGAGGAGTCACCCAGCTTGGCGACCGTGGCCGTGGTCGTGGCGGCCGCTTCGACGGCGCGGGCGGCGACCTGGCTGGCCTCGGCGGCGTTGCTGGCGATCTCCCGGATGGAGGCACCCATCTCCTCGGCACCGGCGGCGACGGTCTGCACGCTGCGGCTGACCTCCTCGGCGGCACCGGAGACGACACCGGACTGGGCCGAGGTCTCCTGCGCTGAGGCGGAGATCTGCGCCGAGGATGCCGACAGCTCCTCCGACGACGCGGCCACCGCGTCCGCCGAGGCGACGACGGAGCTCAGCACCTCGCGCAGGCTGCCCTGGGCGCTGTCGAGGGCGGCGGCCATGCGGCCGAGCTCGTCCCGGCTGGTCACGCCGGTGGAGGTGGTGAGGTCGCCGGCTGCCATCGCCTCGGCGGTGGTCTGGACGGCGCGGACCGTGCGGTTGATGCGGCGCACCACCAGGACGGTGAGGCCGACGGCCACCAGCGCCGCCAGCCCGGAGACGATCAGCAGCATCCGGGTCGCGGAGGTGGCGTCCTCGGAGGCCTCCTCGTTGCGCTCGGCGGCCTCGGCCGACTGGGCCACGCCCTCCTCCTCGAGCCCGTCGGCGATGTCGCTCAGCAGCGGGCTGGAGACCTCGCGGTAGACCTGGGCGTAGGTGGCGAGGTCACCCGCGTCGGCCGCCGGGAACAGCTGCGCGGTGTTCGAGGCGAGGAACTGCTCCCGGGCACCCAGGTACTTGTCCATGGCGGCCTGGTCGATGACGAACGGCTGGTACTCGGCGAGGGCCGCCTCGACGTCCGCCTGCTTCTCGGCCATCTCGCCGATCAGCTCCTGCCGGCGCGCCGGGTCGGAGACGGCGTACTCGAGCACGCGGGCACGGTGGGCCGCGGTGGCCCGCTGCACGGCGGAGAGCGCATTGAGCGGCTTGAGGTTCTCGTCGTAGATCCGCTCCTGGTCGGCCTGCATCTCGCTCATGCGGGAGATGGCCAGGGCGTCGGCACCCCCCAGGACGACGACGAGCAGCGCCACCACGGCACCGACGCGGACCCCCAGCGGGCGGTCGGCGAACCAGCCGGAACCACCCGGCAGGCGCGTCCGGGAAGAACGAGAACTCATGACTGCTCCTGTGCACAGAAAGGGGGTCGCGGCGACGGGGATGGCTGCGAGGGTGTGTCGAGCGACAGAAGGATGAGGGGCACCGGTGGAATTCGACGCCGATGACACGACGTGTCGCACCGACCATTCGGAAAGTTCGGTGAGCGCCTTTTCCATGTCGACACGTCGCCATTCATCCTCCTGCGGCCGACTCACGACCGGAGCAGGACGCCGGGCGGCGGCATTCCGACAGCTCATCGGCGATGTGTCCCGCCACCGGCCCGGTACGCCGACGCTGCCGGACGGCACCTCTCGATGGTGGGGACGTCGGTCAGGGGGTCCGCGGGTTCGTCTCGGTATGGCAGTGGATCGCGAGGATGGCGACGTCGTCGTCGGTGCGACCGCTCACGATCCGGTCGAGCAACTGGTCGCAGAGGTCCTCGAGAGGCACCCCGTGCAGGCGCTCGAGCACCCCGGTGAGGCGCTCGATGCCCTCGTCGATGCCGGTCCGACCGTGCTCGACGATGCCGTCGGTGTAGAACACGACCCTGTCGTCGGTCCGCAGTTCCAGCTCGTGGTCGGTGCGCGCGGTGATCATCCCGGCGCCGAGCAGCCGCTCCGCCGTACTGCCCAGCAACTGCACCCGACCGCCGGGACGCAGCAGCACGGGCGGCAGGTGTCCGGCCGAGGACCAGCGCAGGATGCGCCGCCCTGTCCCCACCTGCTCGGGTCTCTGCTCCAGACGGGCGACGAGCGCGGTCGCCAGGGTGCCGACATGCAGGCCGCTGAGCGCCCCGTCGACGCGCGTGAGGATGCGCGCCGGGCTCTCGCCGCGGTCGTAGGCGATGCCGCGCAGCATGCTGCGGATCTGGCCCATCGCGGCCGCGGCGTCGACGTTGTGCCCCACCACGTCCCCGATGACCAGCAACGTGGAGCCGTCGGGCTGCTGGAAGGCGTCGTACCAGTCACCGCCGACGTGCATGTGACTGGCCGCCGGCTGGTAGCGGACGGCGATCTGCAGGTGGTCGGGCTGCGGCGGCGGAGTGAGCAGACTGCGCTGCAGCGTCTCGGCGACCATGAGCTGCCGGCCGTAGAGGCGGGCGTTGTCGAGGCCCAGCGCGCCCCGTCGGGCGACCTCGACGGCGGTGGCGACCTCCGCGTCCGTGTGCGGCGGACGGTCGCCGGTGTTCATGAGTGCGATCGCGCCGATCGTGCCGGCGCGGGACCGCAGCGGCACGATCGTCGACGAGGTCGTGTCCAGCCGGCGCCACGCCGCTCGCACCTCCTCGGTGCCCAGGACGGGTTCGAGGAGCGCGGGGTCGATGACCGGCAACCGGACCGGCTCACCGGTCAGCAGTGCCGCCATCAGGGGCGAGTCGTCAGCGGTCCCGCGTACCCGACCGGTGAGGTAGGCGTCGAGGTCGACGAGTCGTGCGGGGTCGCGGTGGGCGCGGGCCTCCTCCCCGGTGGGACGGCCGTCGTCGTCCAGCATCGCGACCATCGCCCAGTCGGCGAGCCGCGGGACGACGAGCTCGGCGAGCCGGGCGGCCGACTCGTCGCTGTCCAGCGTGCTGACCAGAGCCTCGCTGACCTCGGCGAGGAAACGCAGGCCGTCGGCTTCGGCCTGCGCGTCGACGACGCCGTCGTGACCCGCAGGGGACGGCTGCCCACCGGCGCCGGGCGGTGGTTCGGCGAGCTGGGCAGCGGCGGACTCGCTCACCACGACTCCCGGGGTCGGTTCGGAGACGCCTGCTGCGCCGCAGGACCGTCGGAACAGTACGCCAGCACTCCGGCACCTGAGCCGACGAAGGGCAGTGGCAGCAGGTCTTCGTGCTGGGCTCCCCGGGTCGATGGCCTACAGTGCCCTGCGTCCACGTGCACCGAGGGACGTCGACGTGCGGAGCGGAGCGGATGAGCGAGACGCTGTGGTCCCGCCGGTCGCTGCCACGGCCGGGCGCGGCAGCCACCGCCGGACGGTGGGAGGGTGCGCCCGCCAGCGCGGCCGAGCTGACCGCGCTGCGATGGCAACTGCACGCTTCCCTTCTCGAGGCCGCGGGACCCCCCGGTGCCACCGACGACGACATCGAGCGGCTGCTGCTGGCCTTCGAGGAACTACTTCGTCGACGTCACCGACCGGCGCATCGTCCAGCAGCAGGCCGAGCGCGCGGCCTCCCGGGAACGCCTGCTCAACCTGATCACCGAGGACCTGGCCGGCGAGCTCGACGCGGAGGCGGCCGTCCGACGGCTCTCCCGGCTGGTGGTGCCCGCCGTATCGGACATGTCGATCGTCACGCTGATCGACGACGACCGGGCCGCCGGCTCACGCCGCGGTCTGCGCAGCTCCGTGTCGTGGCACGCCGATCCCGGGCTCCGTGACGCGGCCGAGGCCTACGCGCACTCCCGGCTGAGCGCGCTCAGCGAGGACGCGATCATCGTCCGCGCCCTGCAGACCGGGGAGACCCAGCTGCTGAACGGCGACGCGACCCCCCGGGGGCTGGAGATGCTCGAACCCGGTCCGGCGCGCGAGGCGCTCGCCACGCTCGCACCTGATGCCGTCGCGGTACTGCCGCTGCCCGGCCGCACCGGGCCGGTCGGCATGCTGACCCTCTGCAACGGCGCCGGGCGCGGCCCGTTCACCCCCGAGGACCTGGTCACCGCCCGGCACGTGGCCGCACGTGCCGGACTGGTGCTCGACAACGCGCGGCTGTATCGCCAGCAGCGCGACCTCGCCGAGGGGTTGCAGCGCTCCCTGCTCACCCCGCCGCCGGAGCCCGACCACCTGCAGATCGTCGTCCGGTACGTGCCCGCAGGGCAGGCCGCGCAGGTCGGCGGCGACTGGTACGACGCGCTGATGCAGCCCACAGGCGCCACCGTGCTGGTCATCGGCGACGTCGTCGGCCACGACATCCAGGCCGCCGCCGCGATGGGGCAGATCCGCAGCATCGTGCGAACCCTGGGCGCGCTGGACGACGACGGGCCGGCCGCGGTGCTCCGCGCGACCGAGGAGGTCATGGCCACGCTGGGTTCGGGCATCCTCGCCACGACGGTCGTCGCCCGCCTCGAGCAGACCGAGGAGGAGCGCTCCCTCGGACTCACCCGGCTGCGCTGGTCCAACGCCGGCCACCCGCCGCCGGCCACGATCGCCCGTGACGGCGCCGTGCAGCTGCTCAGCACCGGCCACACCGATCTGATGCTCGGCGTGGACCCCGCCGCTCCTCGCCGCGAGTCGCAGGTGACCCTGGGCCGCGACTCCGTCGTCGTCCTCTACAGCGACGGCCTGGTGGAGCGGCGTGACGCCGACCTCGACCGCGGCCTTGCCCGGTTGCAGGCCATCCTGGCCGACCTGGCCGGTCGCGAGCTCGAGGAGCTGTGCGACGAGCTGCTGGCCCGGATGCTGCCGGGCACCCCGGACGACGACGTCGCCCTCGTCGCCGTGCGGCTGCACCGCCAGGACGAACCCCGGCCACCGGAGGCCGGGCCGGACCGCGTGCCACCGGGCTTCCCGACCGACTGACCGCCGGGGGCTCAACCCCAGCGGGTGGTCAGCCGGACGCTCGCCCCGCTCCCGTCACGCCGGAGAGCGACGTGGTCGCAGAGCTGGCGCGCGAGCCACAGGCCCATCCCGCCGGCCGAGAGGTCCGCACCGTGCGCGGGGCCGTACCCGGCGAACGGGTCCGTCCAGCCCCGCCCGGAATCGCTGATCGTGCACACCAGCGTGCCGGGAGCCGTCCACAGCCGCAGCGCGACCGGTGCTCGTCCGTGCCGGAGGGCGTTGGACGCCATCTCGTCCACGGCGAGCAGGAAGTCCTCGACGTGGTCCGCCGGACCATCGACCCCGGCCAGCAGCCGGCGGACGGCGTGCCGGAGCCCGGTGAAGTCGGCGACGTCCTCGACCGCCAGCGCCGGCACAGTGCCCTCGAGAGGCTCCGCCGGCACCGGCAGGGTGGCCAGGTACCGCTCCGGGTCGACGTACTCCTGGTTGGGTGTCAGCCCTTCTCTGCTGCGCAGCTGCGGATGCGTGTGCCGGGCGGTGTCCAGCAGCGGCCGAGGCAACCGCTCGGCGTCGAACACGCACAGGCCCCACAGGGGAAAGGGCGCGAATGCGTCGTTGATGACCGACTCGTAGCGCTGCCACTCGTGCCAGTCGGCCTCCGTCGTGCCGAAGTCGACCTCGCCGACCACGCGCACCCGTCGCCCCGCGGCGGCGTGCTCGGCGGCCAGCCGCCGGAACGTGGTGATGGCCGTGGGAGTCCGCGACCGGTACAGCTGGTGCCGGTCCAGCACGAGCAGCCGCGGGTCGTCCCCCACGGCCTCGCGCAGCAGCTCCGTGGTCGCCGGGCCGACCGCTAGGACGGCGGCATCACCGGCAGCCAGCCCCTCGAGGAGGAACGAGGCGGCGACCGCGGTCAGCTCGTCGATCGACTCGTGGATCAGGCCATCGTGGCGGAACCCGAGAGCTCCACTGACGTCGGATGGGGAGGCCGTGCCGCCGCAGGACTTCCGACCCGCTTCGCCTCGCAACGGCTCGTCCTCGATCCGCGCATCGGTGCATGGCAGCCCCCCGGGGGGACCGGGTCGACGGTACCCGTGGTCGCCGTCGGCCACCTGCGCCGAGTGGGACTCCGCGGACGAGCGCCTGCCCAGTGCGCAGAACCCAGCGGAGCGCACGGCAGGAAGGCCGTGCGCTCCGCTGGTGGGGCGCGTCGGTGATCAGTACACGAACTGCCCCACCGTGGTGCGCAGGTCGGCGGCCATCCGGGACAGCTCGTCGACCGCGACCCGGGTCTGGCTCAGCGACTGGGTGGTGGAGCCGGCGGCCTCCGACACCCCGGTGATGTTCTCCGCGATCTGCGTGGTCCCGCTGGCCGCCTCCTGCACCGAGCGCGACATCTCGCTGGTGGTGGCGGTCTGCTCCTCCACCGCGCTGGCGATGGTGGTCTGCCGGTCGGAGATCTGCGCGACGATGCTCGAGATCTCCTCGATCGCGGTCACCGCCGCGGTGGTGTCACCCTGGATCGCCAGCACCCGGCGGGCGATGTCCTCGGTCGCCTTCGCCGTCTCCTGCGCCAGCTCCTTGACCTCGTTGGCCACGACCGCGAAGCCCTTGCCCGCCTCACC
>NZ_POQT01000061.1 GCF_002938435.1 Blastococcus saxobsidens | reverse complement strand
CATCCGCGGCCCCGGCGGCCGGCGCCCCGCTGCCGCGCGCCGGGGTCGCCGGCGACGTCCCGGCCGAGGCGCTGCCGGGCGGCTCCGCGGCTGCGTCGGCCGGCGCGACCACGGCGCCCGTCACCGAGGGTGACTCGAGCGGCCCCCGACGCGGACGGCGCGCGCTGCGCGGTACCGGCATCCGGGAACGGCGTCGGCAGCAGACCCGCAACCGCATCGTGGACGCCGCGACCGAGCTGTTCGCCGAGCGCGGCTTCGACGCGGTCAGCGTCGTGGAGATCGCGCAGCGGGCCGGCGTGGTCGAGAAGACGGTGTTCAACCACTTCCCCGTCAAGGAAGGCCTCGTCTTCGACGCCGACCCGCCGATGCGCGCCGCAC
The DNA here is from genome assembly GCF_002938435.1 of Blastococcus saxobsidens. Taxonomy (GTDB): domain Bacteria; phylum Actinomycetota; class Actinomycetes; order Mycobacteriales; family Geodermatophilaceae; genus Blastococcus; species Blastococcus saxobsidens. Next base: position 11,423 of record NZ_POQT01000061.1, on the reverse strand, counting down.
TGCTCGACGCCGTGCGCCGCCGGCCGGCCGGCGAGTCCGTGGCCGCGGCGGCGGGCAGCTTCGTCGTCGCGGCGGTGAGCATGCTGGGCACCCCGGAGGCCGCCGACGGGGTGGCGCAGATGGCGCGGGTCATCCGCAGCAGCCGCACGCTGCTGACCCGGGAGCGGGAGATCCTCGGCGAGCTCACCGATGCGCTGGCCGCGCTCATCGCCGAGGAGACGGGCGCCCGCCCGGGCCAGGTGGAGCCGTGGCTCGCCGCGCACGCGGTGCTGGGGCTGTACGCCTCGCTGCTGGAGCTGGCCCGCGACCGCGTCCTGGCCGGGGTCAGCGGTCCGGAGCTGGCGGCCGAGCTGCGCCGGCAGGGCCGCCGCGGCCTGGCCCTGCTGCAGTTCGGCCTCGCCGGCTACGCGAAGCGGCGGTGACGCTCAGGACAGCTGCAGGGCCCTGAGCAGCTGGTGGCTGCGGTCGCCGGGGAGTTCCGGGTCCCGGGTGAACAGGGCGACGGCCACCATGTAGTCGGCCTCCCCCGCCCAGCCGCGTCCCTCGGCGCAGAGTCGGCGGATGTGCGCGTGGACCCTGGGCTCGCTGCTGTAGGGGCCGAAGTCCAGCCCCATGGCCAGGAAGTTGACCACCCGGTAGCCGAGGTCCTCGGCGGTGCGCACGGTGCCCTCGGGATCGGAGTAGCTCGGCACCGCCGCGATCACGTTGTCGTAGCCGGCCTTCAGCAGCTGCAGCGCGAGGTCGTTGCCGTGGATGCCGCCCCACAGCTCGGGCATCAGGATGTCCCGGTCCGGGGCGGGGATGTAGGGCGGGTTGGAGATGACCGTGCGGGCCTGCACGCCGCCGGCCGAGTCGGCCTGGTCGAAGAAGTCCCCGAGCTCGACGGTGTAGCGGTCGGCGACGCCCCGCGCGGCGATGTTGGCGCGGGCCTTCTCGACCGACGGAGGGCTGATGTCGTAGCTGCGCACCCGCAGACCCGGCAGGGCGTGGACCGCATCGGCGATGGCCGACGCGTCACCGGTGCCGAGTTCGTCGACGCCGTCGTCCTCCCACCGCAGCTGCTCGCGGTACTGGCCCAGCAGCATGCAGACCGACAAGCCGTAGTGCGCCGACTCGTCGGCGGAGGAGAAGCAGCTCACGCCCGGCCCTCTACCCCGGTGGCGATCGCGGCACTCCCCGCTCACCCGACCGGGGCAGCGGTCAGCGCGCGTCGGCGGCGACGGCCAGCAGTTCCCGTGCGTGGGCCTGGCCGGTCTCGCTGTCGACGAGACCCGACAGCATCCGCGCCAGTTCCCGGACCCGGTCCTCGCCCTCGACCGACCGGATGTCGGTGGCGGTCACCCCTGCCCCGGTGTCCGGCGACTTGTCGACGACGAGGTGCGTGTCGGCGAAGGCGGCCACCTGGGCCAGGTGGGTGACGACGACGACCTGGTGGTCGCGGGCCAGCCGGGCCAGGCGCCGTCCGATCTCGCCGGCCGCCTGACCGCCGACGCCCGCGTCCACCTCGTCGAAGACCATGACGGGCACCGGGTCGGCGCCGGCGAAGACGACCTCGATCGCCAGCATGACGCGGGAGAGCTCGCCGCCGGAGGCGCCCTTGTGCACCGGCCGGGCCGGCGCTCCCGGGTGCGCGGCCAGGAGCAGCGCGACGTCGTCGATGCCGTCGGGGCCGGGCTCGCCCGGGTGGCTGTCGACGGCGAACGACACGCGCGCGCTCTTCATGGCCAGGCCCGCGAGCTCGGCGCCGACCGCGGCTGCGAAGCCGTCGGCCGCGGTGCGCCGGCCGGCGGAGACCTCCGCGCCGAGCCGGTCGACCTCGGCGCGCGCGGCGTCGCGCTCGGCGGCCAGCGCCTCGAGCGCCTCGTCGGAGACGTCCAGCTCCGACAGCTTGCGCTGCGCCTCCTCGGCCCAGCTGAGCACACCGGAGGCGCCCGTCCCGACGTCGGCGTACTTGCGGACCAGGGCGGTGATCGCCGCCCGCCGGTCGAGCACCTCGGCCAGCCGGGCCGGATCGGCATCCAGGTCGGCGACGTACCCGGCCAGCTGACCGGCGACGTCGGACACGACGGCGACCGCGTCGGCGAGGTCCTGGGCGAGCATGACCAGCGTCGGGTCGTCGGAGGAGGCGAGCGCCCGCTCGGCCGTGGCGAGGGCCGCGGTGGCGTCCTGCGGCAGCTCGCCGCCGCCGAGGTCACCGGTGACGTCGCCGATCAGGGCCAGCCGCGCCTCGTCGGCCGCGGCCCGCAGCGCGTCGGCGTCGCTGAGCCGCTTCGCCTGCGTGGCCAGGGCCTCGTCCTCGCCGGGCTCGGGAGCCACGGCCTCGATCTCCTCCAGGCCCAGCCGGAGCACGTCCGCCGCCTGCGCCAGTTCCCGCGCCTGGCCGTGCCGCCGGTCGAGGTCGGCCGACAGCGCCCGCCAGCGCTGGTGGGCGTCGCGGTAGCGCTCGAGGAGCGCCAGGTGGTCGGCCCCGGCGTAGCGGTCGAGGGCCCGGCGTTGCTCGGCGGGCCGGGAGAGCCGGAGCTGGTCGGTCTGGCCGTGCACCGCGAGGAGGCTCTCGGACAGTTCCGCGACGACCCCGACGGGGACGCTGCGTCCACCGAGGTAGGCCCGCGACCGGCCTTCCGCGCTCACGGTGCGGGCCAGGATGAGGCTGCCGTCGTCGTCGGGGTCGGCGCCGGCGTCGGCTGCCCGCTCCCAGACCGGCGAGCTCGAGGGCAGCTCGAGACGTCCCTCCACCCCCGCCCGACCGTTGGCCCGGACCCGTCCGGGGTCGGCGCGGCCACCGAAGAGCAGGGTCAGGCCGGTGACGACCATGGTCTTGCCCGCGCCGGTCTCGCCGGTGACGACCGTGAGGCCCCTGCCGAGCTCGAGGGTGACGTCGTCGATGGCGCCCAGCCCGCGGATGCGCAGCTCGGTGAGCCGGCCGGTTGCCGGGGAACCGGTCACCCGGGCCGGGCGGGCCTCAGGCGCCGCCGTTCGTCCCGCCACCGCTCACCTCCCGCGCCGAGGTCGCCGGGGCTCCGCTTCCGCGGCCGTGCTCGACGTCCGCGCCGTCGACGGTCACGACGTCGCGGGCCAGGACGTTGCGGCTGGTGAACAGCTCGTGCCCGGGACCGGCGTGCCGGGCGTCGCGGAACCCGCGGACCGGCAGCCCGAACTTGGCGACCAGCCGGTCGCCGAAGGTGGCGGCGTGCACGCGGGCGATGCGCACCGGGCGGTTGGCCCGGCGGACGTCGACCCGGCCGCCGTCGGGAATCTCCACGATGCGCCGGCCGTCGGCCGAGACGCGGGCCCGGTTGCCGTCGGGCGGCACCGCGACCGTGAGCACCGAGTTCGGGGAGGTCACCAGCGGGCGGGCGAAGAGCGCGTGGGCGTTGGTGGGGACCAGCAGCAGCGCCTCGACGTCGGGCCACACCACCGGTCCCCCGGCGGAGAAGGCGTAGGCGGTGGAGCCGGTGGGCGTCGCGCACAGGACGCCGTCGCAGCCGAAGCTGGTGAGCGGGCGGCCGTCGATGGCGATGACGACGTCCAGCACCCGCGAGCGTTCCGCCTTCTCCACCGACACCTCGTTGAGCGCCCAGGTACCGCCGACGACGGTGCCGGCCGCGTCGAGCACGTCGACCCGCAGGGCCAGTCGCTCCTCCACCGAGTACTCGCACTCCTCGATGGCGATGAGCGTCTCCTCGACGGCCTCGGGCTCGGTCTCGGCAAGGAAACCGACGCGACCGAGGTTGACGCCCATGAGCGCCGCGTCGGTGTACCGGGCGAGCTCCGCGGCGCGCAGGAAGGTGCCGTCGCCGCCGAACACCATGACGATCTCGGCGCCCTGCGCCGCGGACTCGTCGGGGGCGACCACCTCGGCGCCCGGGATGTCGAGGTCGTGTGCCTCGTCGTCGAGCACGCGCACCCCGATGCCCCCCTGCTGCAGCCGCGCGGCCGAGGTCCGGGCGAGGTCGACGATGTCCCGCCGGCCGGTGTGCACCGTGAGCAGGACCCGTCGCTCCTGCCGGCCGTTCCGTCGTTCCGTGCTGGAGTCGTTCACTGCGGTCCCTCCTGGACTGCTCGACGGACGGCGTCCTCCTGGATCGGCCCGGCGTCGGCCCGCAGCCAGAGGAAGAACTCCACGTTGCCCGCGGGCCCCGGGAGCGGGCTGGCCACCACGCCGGCGGCCCCCCAGCCCAGGGCCCCGGCGGCCCGGGCGACCTCGAGCACGGCCTGCACCCGGTGCTCGGGGTCGCGGACCACTCCCCCGGTGCCCAGCCGCTCGCGGCCGACCTCGAACTGCGGCTTGACCATCGGCACCAGGTCGGCGTCGGGCCGGGCGCAGGCGGTGAGCGCGGGCAGCACGAGGCGCAGCGAGATGAAGGACAGATCGGCGACCACCAGGTCGACGGGGCCGCCGATGGCCTCGGGCGTGAGGCTGCGGACGTTGGTGCGCTCGTGGACGTGCACTCGGTCGTCGGTGCGCAGCGACCAGGCGAGCTCGCCGTACCCGACGTCGACGGCGACCACCTCGGCCGCCCCCCGGTCCAGCAGGACCTCGGTGAAGCCGCCGGTGGAGGCTCCGGCGTCGAGCGCCCGCCGCCCCTCCACGCGCACGGGGAAGGCGTCGAGCGCGCCGATCAGCTTGTGCGCGCCGCGCGACACCCAGCTGGGCTCGTCGGGGTCGGTGCGGACGACGACGGGCGTGCCGGCCTCGACGCCGGTGGCCGGCTTGGTGGCCGACTGCCCCCCGACGGTGACGCGCCCTTCCCCGATGAGCGCGACCGCGTGCTCCCGGGACCGGGCGAGACCGCGACGGACGAGCTCGGCGTCGAGCCGACTGCGACGGGGCATCAGAGCGGGTCGATCGTGCCGAGTTCGCGCTGCAGCCGCTCGTTCTCGGCCTCGAACACGGCGACGTGCTCGGACACCGGCCGACCGTCCAGGCCGGCCAGCCGCCCGGAGCCGGCGGGCTCGGCGTCGGACCGCTCCTGCGCGGCGTCTCCGGCCGGGGACGGCGACGCGGGCGCGGCCGGCGGCACGGGGCCGGGCCGCGGGGGGCCGGGCACCGGTCGCTGCGCGCTCGGCTCGGTCATCGTGCGCCTCTCGGTGGTCGGTCGGTTCGATCGGCCGGACGCGGCCGGGAGCGCCCGGCCGTCAGCCGTCGTCCCCTGCGGAGGTTACCGGCCGGGGACGACGGGGCGGGTCCGACCGCGGGGAGATAGCGTCGTCCGGACCGCTGCAGCTGCCGACCCTGGGGAGAACCGCCCGCGTGGCCACGATGGATCAGTGCATGACCGCCCTCAAGGGGATCCTCGGCGATCTCGCCGCGAACCCGGCGGCGGCCGGTCTCGACCGCAGCCTGTCGTGCCGGCTGACGGATCTGGAGCAGGTCGTGCTGGGCCGGCTCAGCTCGGGCGCCGTACGGGACCTGCACGCCGTCGAGGACGGCGCGGGCGTGCCCAAGGCCGACATCCGGCTGACCATGACCAGTGACGACCTCGTCTCGCTCACGAACGGCCAGCTGTCGTTCGGCTCGGCGTGGGCCGGCGGACGGGTGAAGCTCGAGGCCGGGCTGCGCGACCTGCTGCGGCTGCGCAAGCTGCTCTGATCCGGCCGAGGCCCTCAGGCGCCCAGCCCCCAGCCGGCGAGGAGCGCGGCGGCATCCGCGTCGGCCGGCACCACGTGCGCCGGCACGCCGTCGTCCGGGTGCCGTGACCAGTGCGCCACGCACAGCGCCCGGAGCGCCTCCAGCCCGTCCGGCCCCGCGCCTCCTGCCGCCGGTGCACCTCCCCCGGCACGTGGCGCGTTCGCCAGCTCCAGCGCCCCGCCGCCCTCGGCCGTCCGGACCGCCCAGTCCCCGCACACCCGTGCCGGACCCACGGCGGCGACGGACGGGTGCGGCACCAGCAGGCCCGCGGCGTCGGCCGCGAGCAGGTCGGGTCGGTGGACCGGGACCGCGGCGAGGAGGAGGGCGGGGTCTGTGACGCCCGAGAGGACGAGCAGGCTGTCGGTTCCCGCGCGGCGCGCACCCTCGATGTCGGTGTCGAGGCGATCGCCCACCACGATGGGGCGCTGGGCACCGGTCCGTCGCACGCACTCGGCGTGCATGGCGGGATCGGGCTTGCCGGTGATCAGCGGCGCCTGGCCCGTGACGTCCCGGACGACGCCGACCATGGCCCCGTTCCCCGGCAGCGGTCCGCGCGGCGACGGGATGGTCGCGTCGGCGTTGGTCGCGACGTGCCGCGCGCCGTTGCGCACGGCGACCACCGCCTCCGCCAGCTGGGCCCAGCCGACCTCGGGGCCGTAGCCCTGGACCACTGCGTCGGGCCCGTCCTCGGCCGTGGCGACGACGGCCAGTCCCGCCGCACGCAGGGCCGCGGCGACCCCGGGGCCGCCGACGGGCAGGACACGCGCACCCGCCCCCAGCAGACCGGCGACGACCGTGGCCGCCGCCTGCGAGCTGGTGATGACGTCCGCCGGGCGCGCCGGCACCTCCAGGGCTGTCAGGTGTTCGGCCACCTGCTCGGGCGTGCGCGCGGCGTTGTTGGTGACGAAGCCCAGGCGCAGGCCGCCGTCGCGGGCCGCCGCGAGGGCTGCGGGCACACCGGGCACGGCGTCGGGGCCCACGTAGACGACGCCGTCGAGGTCGAGCAGCGCCACGTCGTAGGACTGGCTGGGCGGCGTCCGGCAGCCGCGCGAGAGGGGCACCGGTCGCTGCGCCGGCCGGCTCATGCCGAGCTCCGGGTGACCCGCGCGCGGACCGCGCGCAGCGCCCGCCCGTAGTGAGGCAGGTCGGGTCGCATGGCGACGGCGAGGGCGAGGTGCTCGGCGGCGAGGACCAGGTCCCCGGCCTTGTCGGCGGCCAGCCCGAGCCCGAAGTGCGCGTAGTCGTCGGCGGGGTTGTTGCCGATGAGCTCGGTGAAGCTGTCGATGGCGTCGGCGTACCGGCCGGCGTCGTACTGGGCGCGGGCCAGCGCCTCGCGGATGCTGCGCGAACCCGGCTCGGCATCGGCCGCCCGGGCCAGCAAGGTGGCAGCGGCGTCCGGGTGTCGATCGGCCAGCAGCTGCCGGCCGCGCTGGTACCAGTCGTACACGTCCCCGCCCGGCGGCGCCGGGTTCCCTGCCCCGTCCCCCGGGGAACTCGTCTCCGACACCGTCGTCCCCCTTCGTCGCCGATCCGTGCGTGCCGCGCACCGCTGCCGGTCCCCGTGCGGGTGAGCGCCCCGCAGCGCAGGAACCGGACGCTCCTACGATTCTGGACGTGCACCCGTCGTCGGCAGGTCCCCCGTCGCACCCGCCGGCTCCAGGTCTGGAGGTCCGGCCGTTCCGTGCGCTGACCTACGGACGACGGGATCCCGCCTACCTGGCTCGCGTCAGCTCGCCAGCCTACGACCTGGTGACGCCGTCCGGCCGGGACCGGCTGGCGGCCGCCGACCCGCACAACGTCGTGCGACTGATCCTGCCCCGACTGGACCCCTCTCCCAGCGAAGCAGCCGGAACCGCGGAGCTCGCGGCCGCAACCCTGCAGGCGTGGGAGGACGCGGGGGTGCTGGTGCGCGACGACCGGCCGGCCCTGTGGCTCTACGACCTGGCGCCCGGTGACGGCACCGCGCCGACCACCGGCTGGCTCGGCGCGGTGACCCTGCCGCCGCGGAGCTCGACGGCGGTGCTGCCGCACGAGGACACCTACCCCGACGCGGTCGAGGGCCGGCGGGCGCTGCTGGCCGCCACCCGGACCGACCTCGAGCCGATCGTCCTGGCGCACGACCCGGAACCGCAGCTCGTGGAGCTGGCCGGATCCGTGCGCTCGGGCTCCGCGGCCCTGGAACTCACGGACGCGGACGGCGTCCTGCACCGGCTGTGGCGGGTGACCGAGCCCGGCATCCTGGCGCGTGTGGTCGCGGCGCTCGGCCGGACGCGTGCGGTCATCGCCGACGGCCACCACCGCTTCGCGGCGGCGCGCGCCAACGCCTCCGCGCACGGAAGCGCGAACGGGTCCGATGCCGTGCTGGCCCTGGTGACCCCGATGGGCCTCGGCGGACTGCGGGTGGATCCCATCCACCGTGTGGTTCCGGACCTGGCGCTTCCGGACGCGGTCCAGGCCGCCGCCCAGGGTTTCGTCACAGCGGACGTACCCGTCGACGGTCCGGGCTGGGAGCGCGTGGTGGACGCCGCGCACGCGTGGCTGCTGGACCCGGCCGAGCGTGGGCTGCTGATCAGCGACGGCCGTCGGCTCGTGCGGCTCACCGCGCCGTCTACCGCCGTCCGGGCAGCCGTCCCGGACGACGCGCCGCCGGCCTGGCGCGACCTGGACGTGGTGCTGGCCCATCACGGGCTCATCGGTGGCCTCTGGGGTCGGCCGGACACCGTCGACGCCGTGCTGATCGCTCATCGTCTCGAGGAGGCGGTGCGGTCCGCCGCGAACGGGGTCGGCGTCGCGCTGCTGCTGAGGGCTCCCTCCCCCACGGACGTCGCCGCCGTGGCCCGCGCCGGCGCCCGGATGCCACGCAAGTCGACGCTGTTCGTGCCCAAGCCCCGTACGGGACTCGTGCTGCGCCCACTGGAGGCCTGACTCCCGGCGACGTGCCGCATCAGGCCGTTTCCTCCGCGGTCCGGCCCGAGGAGCGAGGCACCTTCCGCCCGCGCCGGCAATTCACCTCGCAGACGGATGCGGTGCCGCTGCCGGTCCGCCAGAAACGGCGCTGCAGCGCGCCCTCCACCTCGACGACGTCCCCCGGCTGCCAGGCGGCGATCCGGCGCTGCAGGCCCCGGTCGTAGGTGATGCACGTGAGCACGTCGACCGACTGCCCCCGCACCTTCAGCACCGGCCTCCGCACGATCAGGCGGAAGGTCAGGAGGGGATCACCACTGGGAAGGGTGCGCAGCTCTGCGGGGGCGGACATCCGCCCCCGCAGTACGACGTCGTTGCGATCGATCACGGCCACGGTCATGACGGAAGCCTGACCGGCTCCGGGTCCGACCGGAGTCGCGCGCAGTGATCTGTGGACGCCGCCTCCGGGTGTGGACGGAGGCGGCGTCCGCACGCCGATCAGCTGGCGGTGTCGTCGTCCTGCTCGCCGGTCTCGCCGAGGAGTTCGGCAACCTCGGCCTCGACCTCCTGGTCGAAGGTCAACGAGCTGGCTGCCCGCGGCGCCGCCTCGTCGTCGGCATCGTCGTCAGCGTCCTCAACGGCGTCGTCGTCAGCGTCGTCAGCGTCGTCAACGGCGTCGTCGTCAGCGGCTTCGTCGTCCTCGTACTCGATGAATTCGACGCCGAGATCCTCGCCGGCCAGCTCGGGGTCGAACGCGGCGACCGCAGCAAGCCACGCGTCGGCGCGCTCTTCCTCTCCCTGCTCGCGCAGGAGGTCGGCGTAAGCGGCAGCAAGACGCAGCTGTCCCTCATCACTGCCGTCCAGCCGAACGGGATCTGGGCGTCCGCCGAGGGCCCCCTCGAGGACGAGACGCGCGGCGGCGTCCTCGCCGAGGTCACGCCGAGCCCCTGACTCGACCAGCCGCAGCTCGACGATCTCCTCGGCGTCCGGCGTCTCGGCCAGTGCCTCGGCGACGAGTCGGAGTGCGACGTCGGGCCGTCCCAGCGCCCGCTCGCAGTCGGCGAGCACCGCCCGGTAGCCGTGGTCGCCGCTCATGCGGCGGTAGGCGCGAAGCTCGCGAGATGCCTCGGCGTAGTCCTCGGCGTGATAGGCGGCCACGCCGACGGCTTCGCGCACGACGGCGAGTCGGGACGCACGATCCCGGGCTGCGCGAGCGTGCGCCAACGCCGTCTCCGGGTCGTCCTCCACGAGCGTCCCTGCGACCACCAGGTGCCCGGCGACCTTCTCGGCGTTACGCGGGTCGAGGCCGCGCAACGCGGCTCGGATGCCTGAATCCAGCTCCCGCGGATCCGCCCACTCGGGGATCTCCGGTCCGGCGGGTACCGGCGGACGACGATCGGTGGTCTCACCTCGCCGGCCCACGAAGCCCGACTGACGACCCTCCGACGGACGCCGGTCACGCCAGTCGCCGGCACCACGGGGCCCGTCCCCCTGCGGACGCTGCGGGCGCTGCGGACGGCCCCCGGTGGGCCGGCGGTCCTGCCAGTCGCCACGGGGACGATCCCCCTGCGGACGCTGCGGACGATCACCCTGCGGGCGCTGCGGACGGTCCCCCGTGGGCCGGCGGTCCTGCCAGTCGCCACGGGGACGATCCCCCTGCGGGCGCTGCGGACGGTCCCCGGTGGGCCGGCGGTCCTGCCAGTCGCCACGGGGACGGTCCCCCTGCGGACGCTGCGGCCGGTCCCCGGTGGGCCGGCGGTCCTGCCAGTCGCCACGGGGACGGTCCCCCTGCGGACGCTGCGGACGGTCCCCGGTGGGCCGGCGGTCCTGCCAGTCGCCACGGGGACGATCCCCCTGCGGACGCTGCGGACGGTCCCCCTGCGGACGCTGCGGCCGCTCCCCGGTGGGCCGGCGGTCCTGCCAGTCGCCACGGGGACGGTCCCCCTGCGGACGCTGCGGACGATCACCCTGCGGGCGCTGCGGACGGTCCCCGGTGGGCCGGCGGTCCTGCCAGTCGCCACGGGGACGGTCCCCCTGCGGACGCTGCGGACGATCACCCTGCGGACGCTGCGGACGGTCCCCCGTGGGCCGGCGGTCCTGCCAGTCGCCACGGGGACGGTCCCCCTGCGGACGCTGCGGACGATCCCCCTGCGGGCGCTGCGGACGATCACCCTGCGGGCGCTGCGCACGGTCCCCCGTGGGCCGGCGGTCCTGCCAGTCGCCACGGGGACGGTCCCCCTGCGGGCGCTGCGGACGGTCCCCCGTGGGCCGGCGGTCCTGCCAGTCGCCACGGGGACGATCCCCCTGCGGACGCTGCGGACGGTCCCCCGTGGGCCGGCGGTCCTGCCATCCGCCGCGGTCCTCACGCCCCGAGCTGCCGCCACGCGCGCTGCCGGCGTCGCGGCGGCCACCAGCACCGGACGAGCCGCCGCGCTCCTGGAAGTACCGAGCGTCGCGGTCGCTCTGCGGGCGAGACGGACGGTCAGCATTGCCGGCGCTTCCGCGCCCCCCGGCAACTCCACGAGAGGCACCGCCGGGGCGTCCGGCGGCCCCCTCGGGGCGCTGAGCGCGGGCGCCCGGACGGCCGGAGCCCCGACCGGGGCGACCGCCACTGGAGCCGCGCGGGCCGTCGGAACCGCGTCGCGGAGTAGTCATGTGTTCGGGGTACCTCATCGAATAGCGGCGCACTCGCACAAGCCGCCGGATGCTGGAAGACGAGAAAACGCGAACGGGGGCCAGAGCCATTGGCTCTGACCCCCGTTCGGTGAAAGTATGTCCGGCGGTGTCCTACTCTCCCACCCCGTCTCCAGGGCAGTACCATCGGCGCTGAGAGGCTTAGCTTCCGGGTTCGGAATGTGACCGGGCGTTTCCCTCTCGCCATGACCGC
>NZ_POQT01000060.1 GCF_002938435.1 Blastococcus saxobsidens | reverse complement strand
CGCCGGTCGCCCGCTGCCGCCGCGCCTCGCCCCGCGCGCCGGCCTGCCGCCGCGTTCCCGCGCCGGGGCGAGGACCGCCGAGCCGGCGCCGCCGGTCCGTCGCGGCCGCCGCGCCGTCGTCGCCGGGCGGGTGATCGCGGCCGTGCTGTCGGTGGCGCTGCTGGCCGGCTCCGGCTGGGGCTGGTACCTCGGCCGGGTCGCCGATGCCACCGTCAACCGCACCGACGCGATCCCCGCCGAGGGCAACGACGGCGCCGGTGAGGCGATGAACCTGCTGCTGGTCGGCAGCGACAGCCGCAGCTCGCTGACCGAGGAGCAGCTCGCCGAGCTGCAGGCCGGCACCGACTCCGGCGTCAACACCGACACGATGATCCTGGTGCACGTGCCCGCGAACGGGGCACGGGCGTCGTTCGTCTCCTTCCCGCGTGACTCCTACGTGGAGATCCCCGGCCACGGGATGGACAAGCTCAACGCCGCCTACGCCTACGGCTACGCCGGGGTCGACGCCGGCGCGTCGGAGAACCAGAAGCAGGCGGTCGGCGCCCAGCTGCTCGTGCAGACCATCAGCCGGCTGTCCGGCCTGGAGATCGACCACTACGCCGAGGTCGACCTGCTCGGCTTCTTCAACCTCACCTCCGTCGTCGGCGGGGTCGAGGTCAACCTCTGCAACGCCGTCGACGACTCCCGGTGGTCCGGGGCCGTGTTGCCGGCCGGTCCCCAGGTGATCAGCGGCGCCGACGCGCTCAAGTTCGTCCGCCAGCGGCACGGGCTGCCCGGCGGCGACCTGGACCGGATCGTCCGCCAGCAGGTGTTCATCGCCGGCGTGCTGCGGCAGATGCTGTCCGACGAGGTGCTGCTCGACCTCGGCAAGCAGCGCGAACTGGTGGAGGCCGCCGCGGAGTCCCTGACGGTGGACAAGAACCTCAACCTGCTCCAGCTGGCCGAGCAGATGCAGTCGGTGACCGCCGGCAGCATCGACTTCCAGACCGTGCCCAACCTCGGCCCGGACACGGAGGGCAGCATGTCGATCGTCCGGCTCGAGGACGCCGACACGGTCCTCGAGTTCTTCGCCGACCTCTCCGCCGAACCCGAGGAGGCGCCGGAGGCGGCCGCCCCGCCGGCGCCCGCCGACCCCTCCGACGTGTCCGTGGCCGTGTTCAACGGCTCGGGCACCAGCGGGCTCGCCGCCAAGGCGCAGGGCGAGCTGGAGGCCGGCGGCTTCTCGGTCGCGTCCGCGGGCAACGCGGACAGCTCCGACTACGAGCAGACCGAGATCCGGCACGCCGAGGGCGACGAGGCCCTGGCGGCCGCGGTCGCCGCCGTCGTCCCCGGCGCGGTGACCAAGGTCGGTGACGACGTTCCGTCGGGCACCGTGCAGCTCGTGCTCGGCTCGGACTTCAACGGCATCGGCCAGGCGACGGACGCCCAGGCTCCCGAGGCACCGGCAGCCCCGTCGGACGCGCCCCGCACCGCCGCCGACACCGGTTGCATCAACTGATCGCGGCGCGGACGGCCTGACGGGTCAGGCGACGACGCGGCCGCGCAGGATGGTCCGCTGCGGTCGCTGCAGGGTGTCGAGTTCGGCGCGCGGATCGGTCTCGTAGACGACGACGTCGGCCTGCGCCCCCTCCTCGATGCCGCGCAGGCCCAGCCACTCCCGTGCCTTCCACGAGCCCGCCGCCAGCGCCGCCTCGGCCGGGATGCCGGCCTCGCACAGCGCGCGGATCTCGTCGGCGATCACCCCGTGGTCGATGCCGCCCCCGGCGTCGGTGCCGGCGAACACCGGCACCCCCGCCTCGTACGCGGCCCGCACGACGGCCCCGGAGTTCGCGTACAGCCGCCGCATCGTGCTGGCGTAGGTCGGGAACCTCTTCTCCCCGGCTTGCGCGAAGCCGGGGAAGTTCTCCACGTTCACCAGCGTGGGGACGACGGCGGTGCCGCGGCGGGCCATCTCGCCGATGAGGTCCTCGGTCAGCCCGGTGCCGTGCTCGATGCAGTCGATGCCGGCCTCGATCAGCGCGGGGAGCGCGTCGGTGCCGAAGGTGTGCGCGGTGACCCGGGCGCCCTCCTCGTGGGCGGCGGCGATCGCGGCGGCGACGACGTCGGCCGGCCACTCGGGCGCCAGGTCCCCGACCGCGCGGTCGATCCAGTCCCCCACCAGCTTCACCCAGCCGTCGCCCCGGCGGGCCTGCACCCGGGTCTGCTCCACGAGGTCCTCGGGCTCGATCTCGATGCCCAGGCCCGGGATGTAGCGGCGGGTGCGGGCGATGTGCCGGCCGGCCCGGATGATCGCCGGCAGCTCGGGGTCGTCGTCCAGCGACCGCGTGTCCACCGGTGACCCGCAGTCGCGCAACGCCAGCACGCCGGCGTCCCGCTCGGTGAGCGCCTGGGCGCGCACCTCGGCGAGGTCCTCGGCGTGCCCGCCGCCGCGCAGGATGCCGACGTGGCAGTGCGCGTCCACCAGTCCGGGGATCAGCCAGCCGCCGCGGCTGACCGTCTCCGCGCCCGGCACCGGCTCGAAGGTGAACCGGCCGTCGCGCACCCAGACGTCCCGGTGCTCCCCCTCGGGGAGCACCACGCCGGCGAGGTGGAGCGCGGGCCCGCTCACTTGCCCTGCTGGTCCTTGAACTGGTCGAAGTTCAGCTTGCTCAGGTCGGGCAGCCCCTGACCCGGCGGCAGCCCGGGCATGCCACCTGGCATCCCGCCGCCGAACGGTGAGGCACCCGGGAACCCGGCACCGGGCGGGAGGCCGGGCGCACCCACGGGCCGGCGGGCGGGACCGCCCTTGGCCTTCCCCTTGCCCTTCTTGCCCTTGCCGCGCGCGGCCTGGGCCTGCTGCTGCCGGCCGCGCTGCTTCTTCGACATGGGGCCCATGCCGGGCAGGCCCATGCTGCCGGCCATCTGGCTCATCATCTTCTGCGCCTGGGCGAACCGCTCCAGCAGCGAGTTGACGTCGGTGACCGTCATACCGGACCCGTTGGCGATCCGGACCCGCCGCGAGGCGTTGATGATCTTGGAGTTGACGCGCTCCTCCGGCGTCATCGACCGGATGATCGCGGTGACCCGGTCCAGCTCGCGGTCGTCGACCTGCTTGAGCTGCTCCTTCATCTGCCCGGCGCCCGGCAGCATGCCCAGCAGGTTGGCGATCGGGCCCATCTTGCGGATCGCGATCATCTGCTCGAGGAAGTCCTCGAGGGTGAAGCCCTCGCGCGAGGCGAGCTTGCCGGCCATGCGCTCGGCCTGCTCGGCGTCGAAGGTCTTCTCGGCCTGCTCGATCAGCGTGAGCACGTCGCCCATGCCGAGGATGCGCGAGGCCATCCGCTCGGGGTGGAAGACGTCGAAGTCGGTGAGCTTCTCGCCGGTCGAGGCGAACATGATCGGCTGCCCGGTCACGTGGCGGACCGAGAGCGCCGCACCACCGCGGGCGTCGCCGTCGAGCTTGGTGAGGACGACGCCGGAGAAGCCGACGCCCTCCTGGAACGCCTGCGCCGTCGTCACGGCGTCCTGACCGATCATCGCGTCGACGACGAACAGCGTCTCGTCGGGCTGCACGACGTCGCGGATGTCGGCCGCCTGCTGCATCAGCTCCGCGTCGATGCCGAGCCGGCCGGCGGTGTCGACGACGACGACGTCGTGCATGGTGCGGCGGGCGTGGTCGATCGAGTCGCGGGCCACCTGCACCGGGTTGCCGATGCCGTTGCCCGGCTCGGGCGCGTAGACGTCGACCCCGGCCTGGCCGGCGACGATCGACAGCTGGTTGACCGCGTTGGGGCGCTGCAGGTCCGCGGCGACCAGGAGCGGGGTGTGGCCCTGCTCCTTCAGCCAGCGGCCCAGCTTGCCGGCCAGCGTCGTCTTACCGGCACCCTGCAGACCGGCCAGCATGATGACGGTCGGCGACTGCTTGGCCAGCCGGATGCGGCGGGTCTCGCCACCGAGGATCGTGATGAGCTCCTCGTTGACGATCTTGACGACCTGCTGCGCGGGGTTCAGCGCCTGCGAGACGTCGGCCCCGCGGGCGCGCTCCTTGACCGCGTCGATGAAGGCCCGGACCACCGGCAGCGCGACGTCGGCCTCGAGCAGCGCGATGCGGATCTCGCGCGCCGTCGCGTCGATGTCGGCGTCGGAGAGCCGACCCTTGCCCCGAAGGCCGGTGAAGACCTTGTCGAGGCGGTCGGAAAGGGTCTCGAACACAGCACGTCCTCACAGAGCTCACGGGCGCGGGCTCGCCGCGCCACCTGCTCCCAGCGTATCGAGTGGTGAGGAACCGGGCGGCCCTGCCGCAGGGTCCCGCCGCGAGCCTGCGAGTGGTGGGGGGCGGGAGGGTCCTTCCTCAGGCCGCGCGGGCGGGCGCGACGGCGACGGGCAGGACCGCCGCGTCCCCGGTGATCACCGCGGTGCCGCAGTCGGCGCAGATCCACTCGGGGCACTCGCCGCCGTCGGCGGTGTGGCCGTCGGCGCAGGGCGGCTGCACGAAGTCCTGGTCCTCCCCGCAGGTGGGGCAGGGCCACTGGCGGCTGTCCACGACCGGGCTCCTCTCGGCAGGTGGGACCGTTGGCGTCCCGACTGACCTCGACGGTCGCACGCCCCTGTGACAGAACTCCGGAAGTCAGCGGGGCGTGTCGGCCGGGCTCCCGCCGCGGGTGGCGGTGATGAGCGCCGCGTCCACCCGCGCGCGCTGCCCCGGGTCCACCGGCGAGCCCGACGGGTTGGCCACGTAGAAGCAGTCGACGGCGTCCCCGCCCAGGGTCTCGATGCGGGCTCCGGTCACGTCCAGCCCCTCCCCCGCGATCGCCGCGGTGAGCCGGTAGAGCAGGCCGGCGCGGTCACCGGCGCGCACCTCGACGATCCCGGTCGCGTCCCCGCTGACCTCGCCGTTGTGCCAGGAGATCCGCGGCGGGGCCGACCGGCCGTCCTCCCGGTAGTCCGCCTCCCGCTGCCGCAGCCGCTCGGCCAGCGGCAGGGTGCCCTCCAGGGCCGCGCGGACGCCGTCGGCCAGGATCTCCGGCACCGGTGCCCGGCCGAACCGGGGCCGCACGGAGAAGACCCCGGTGCCGTAGCCCTCGGCCACCGTCATCTTGGCCGCACGCACGTCCAGCTGGTTGAGCGCCAGCACACCGGCGCAGGTGCTCAGCAGACCCGGACGGTCCGGGGCGCGCACCGTCACCTGCTGGCCGTCGGGGACGTCGGCGATGCCGACGGTCACCGCCCCGGCGACGTCCCCGGCGTTCGGCAGAGGCGCGATCACCTGCGCGCTGGTGGGGTGCAGCACCGGCGCGGGCGCGGCCGACGGCGTGCCACCGAGCGCCCCCTGCACCCGCGCGACGAGGCCCGCCACCAGGTGCGCCTTCCACGGCGACCAGGCCGACGCGCTCGTGGCCGCGCCGTCGGCCTGGGCCAGCGCGTGCAGCAACTGCAGCACCGAGGCGTCCCGGCCGATGGTGTCGGCGACCCGCTCGATCGTGGCGGGGTCGTCGATGTCCCGGCGGGTGGCCGTGGCCGGCAGCAGCAGGTGGTGGCGCACCAGGGTCGCCAGCGTGGCGACGTCGTCCGGCCCGAAGCCCATCCGGGTCGCGATCTCGGCCGCCACCGGCTCCCCCACCACGCTGTGGTCGCCCGGATAGCCCTTGCCGATGTCGTGCAGCAGCGCCGACACGAGGAGCAGGTCTGGCCGGTCGACGTCGCGGGTCAGCTCGCTGGCCGCGGCGGCGGCCTCCACGAGGTGCCGGTCGACGGTGTAGCGGTGCCAGGGGTGGCGCTGCGGCAGCGAGCGCACGCGGTCCCACTCCGGGAGCAGCCGCGACAGCAGCCCCTCCTGGTCCAGCTGCTCGAGCACCCGCACCGCCGAGCGGCCGCTGGCCAGCACCCGCAGGAACGACCAGCGGGCCTCCGGCGGCCACGGCTCGGGCATCGGCGGGCTGTGCACCGCCAGCACCTTGAGCGTGTACGGGGAGAGGAGGAGGTCGGCGCGGGCGGCGGCTGCAGCGGCCCGCAGCGCCAGGCCGGGGTCGGCGGCCGGGCGGGCGTCACGGGCGAGCACCACCTCGTCCCCCTGCCGGACGACACCGTCGGCCAGCGGCTCGCGATGCACCCGGCGGTAGCGGCCCCGGGGGCGGCGGACCAGCGCCGACTCCACCCGGCGCCAGGTCTCGTCGGCCACGAAGGCCAGCCGCCGCCCGGCCAGGCTCACCTCGCGCAGCAGCACGTCCTCGTCGGCCAGGCCCAGCGCCGCGGCGACCGGCCGCTGCTCCTGGCGCACCAGGACGTCACCGGCGCGGCCGGAGCGGCCGCGCAGCTCGTCGCGCACGTCGAGGAGGAACGCGTAGGCCTGCTCGGCCTCGGCGCTGGGCTCGTCGGCGAGCTGGGCGGCGGCCATCGCCCGCAGCACCTGGCCCTCGCGCAGTCCGCCGTAGGCCTCCTTGAGGTCGGGCTCCAGCAGGAACGCCAGCTCCCCGACCTGCCGGGCGCGCTCCCGGCGCAGATCGCGCAGCTGCGGCAGCAGCCTCGAGGCGTGCTGCCGCCAGCTGGCCAGCGTGGCGGTGCGCAGCCGCCCGGCCAGCTCGGCGTCGCCGGCGACCAGCCGGGCGTCCAGCAGCCCGAGGCCGGCCTTGGGGTCGGTGGAGGCCACGGCGACGGCCTCGGCGACGGAGCGGACGGAGTGGTCGAGCCGGACGCCGGCGTCCCACACGGGGTACCAGAGGGCGTCGGCGATGGCCGCGATCTCCGGCCGCCCGTCGTGGACCAGCACCAGGTCGAGGTCGCCGTGCGGGGGCAGCTCCCGGCGGCCGAGGCTGCCGACGGCCACGAGCGCGACCCCGTCGGTGCCCGAGCGGGGCGGCGGGCCACCCCGCCGGGGCTGGGTCGGCGGGGTGCCCCCGACCGCCTCGGCGAGCAGCCCGGTCAGCCACTCGTCGAGAGCGGCCACCCGCTCGGCCCGGCCCAGCCGCGGCAGCGCCTCGGTGTCCAGCACGACTCCCCCTCGCACGTGTTCGACAGTGGGAACAGCGGGCGCCGGCCGGGGGCACGGTGTCCCGCTCCCCCGGCCGGCGCCGTCACTACTGCCGACGCCGCGGGTCAGACCGCGTCGTCGCCGCGCTCGCCGGTGCGGACGCGCACGATCTCGTCGATCGTGGTCACCCACACCTTCCCGTCGCCGATCTGGCCGGTCGAGGCGGCCTCGACCACGGCGTCCACCACGCGGGCGGCGTCGAGCTCGCTGACGACCACCTCGATGCGCACCTTGGGCACGAAGTCGACCTGGTACTCCGCGCCGCGGTAGACCTCGGTGTGCCCGCGCTGCCGGCCGAAGCCCTGCACCTCGCTGACGGTGAGCCCGGCGATGCCGATCAGCTCCAGGGCGTTCTTGACGTCGTCGAGCTTGAACGGCTTGACGATCGCGGTGACCAGCTTCATGCCAGGGTCCTCTCGGTGTTGCGGGCCTCGGCGCGAGCCTGGCCGGCCAGTGGGGCGGTGGAGCCGCTGCTGCCGAGCGAGGCGAAGTCGTACCCCGATTCGGCGTGCACGACCGTGTCGATACCGGTGATCTCGTCCTCCTCGCTGATCCGGAAGCCCATCGTCTTCTGGATGACGAAGCCGATCACCAGCGTAAGGACGAAGGAGAACACCAGGACGGCGAGTGCTCCGACGACCTGCCGCCAGAGCTGGTCGACGCTGCCGCCGAACAGCAGGCTCTCCACGCCGGCCGGGGCGTCGGGGTCGGCGAGGAAGCCGACCGCGATGGTGCCCCAGAGCCCACCGACCAGGTGCACGCCGACGACGTCGAGCGAGTCGTCGAAGCCGAACCGGTACTTCAGGCCGACGGCGAGGGCGCAGAGCGCACCGGCGATCACGCCCAGGATCACCGCACCCACCGGCGACACGGCGGAGCAGGCCGGGGTGATGGCGACCAGACCGGCCACCACGCCGGAGGCGGCGCCGAGCGAGGTGGAGTGCCCGTCGCGGAGCTTCTCCACCAGCAGCCAGCCGAGGGTGGCGGCGGCCGTGGCGGCCAGCGTGTTCACCCAGGCGACGGCGGCGGTGTTGTTGGCGGCCAGCGCGGAGCCGGCGTTGAAGCCGAACCAGCCGAACCACAGCAGGCCGGCGCCGATCATGACCAGCGGGAGGTTGTGCGGGCGCATCGCCTCGCGGCCGAAGCCGCGCCGCTTGCCCAGCACGAGCGCCAGCGCCAGGCCGGCCGCGCCGGCGTTGATGTGCACCGCGGTGCCACCGGCGAAGTCGATGGCCGCCAGGTCGTTGGCGATCCAGCCGCCGACGTGGTCCTCCAGGCTGAAGTCGAAGACCCAGTGCGCGACCGGGAAGTAGACGATCGTCGCCCAGATGCCGGCGAAGACCATCCACGCGCCGAACTTCGCGCGGTCGGCGATGGCACCGGAGATCAGCGCGACGGTGATGATGGCGAAGACGGCCTGGAAGCCGACGAACGCCATGGCGGGCAGTCCGCCGTCGGCGCTCGTGGTGTCCTCCATCAGGCCCGCGAGGCCGAAGAACTCGCCGGGGTTGCCCAGCAGACCGAGGCCGACGTCGTTGCCGAAGGCGACCGAGTAGCCGTAGAGGACCCACAGCACGCTGATCAGCGCCAGCGCGCCGAAGCTCATCATCATCATGTTCAGCACGCTCTTCGCGCGGACCATGCCGCCGTAGAAGAGCGCGAGGCCCGGGGTCATCAGCAGCACGAGCGCCGCGCTGACGAGGATCCAGGCGGTGTCGCCGGTGTTGACCACGGCAACCTCCTCCAGTGTTCGGGGCCGAGGCGACCCGTGTCGAGTGGCGTTCACCGTGCCGGGACCGTGTTTCCGGCGACGGCGGCGTCGCGTTTCGGGATCGTGAACTCCCCGCCACGTGTCCGCCCGGTTCGTTGCGGTCGTGTTGCGGAGCCCCCTGCCCTCGCCCGTCAGGGGCTCGACATCCCAGTTGCGAACAATGTGCAATAAGGTCGACGCCGTGCACGTCCCCGATGGATTCCTCGACGTCCCGACCTCCGTGGCCACCGGCGCGCTCGCCGCCGGCACCGTCGCGCTGGCCCTCCGCAAGGCCCGCACCGAGCTCGACGACCGCACCGCGCCGCTGGCCGGGCTCACCGCGGCCTTCGTCTTCGCCGGCCAGATGATCAACTTCCCGGTCGCCGCCGGCACCAGCGGCCACCTGATCGGCGCCGTGCTCACCGCCGTGCTCGTGGGGCCCTGGACGGCGGTGCTATGCATGACCGCGGTACTGCTCGTGCAGGCGGTCCTCTTCGCCGACGGCGGGCTGACCGCGCTCGGCACCAACGTCACGCTCATGGCGCTGCTGGCCGTCGTCGTCGGCTACGGCGTCTTCCGCGGGCTGTCCGCCGTGCTGCCCCGCACCCGGACCGGCGTGCTGACCGCCGCCGGCGTCTCCGCCTTCCTGTCGGTGCCGGCCGCCGCCCTCGCCTTCGTCGGCCTGTTCGCCCTCGGTGGCGCGGTCGACCTGCCGCTGGGCACCGTGGTCTCGGCGATGACCGGCGTCCACCTGCTGATCGGCCTGGGCGAGGCCGCCATCACCGTCGCGATCGTCGGCGCCGTGCTCGCCGTCCGGCCCGACCTCGTCCACGGGGCCCGCCGCATCTCCGCGGCGACCGTGCTCGAGGACCGCCGGCCCGTGGCCGCGGAGGTTCCCCGATGAGCCGCCGCGGTCGCACCCTGTGGATCGTCGGCGTCGCGCTCGCCCTCGTCGTCGCCGGCGTCGTCAGCTGGTACGCCAGCTCCTCCCCCGACGGCCTGGAATGGGCGGCGGAGCGGGCCGGCTTCGCGCACACCGCCGAGGACAGCGCGGTCGCCGGCTCGCCGCTGGCCGACTACCTGTGGAACGGCGAGGAGGACCGGCTCTCGGCCGGCGCGGCGGGCGTCGTCGGCGTCCTGGTCACCCTGCTGCTCGCCGGTGGCGTGACCTGGCTGGTCCGCCGCCGCGGCGTTCCCGGCCAGGGCTGAGGTGGGCGCGGGCCACGGGGCCGCCCTGTCCGCCCGCTACCTGCCGGGCGGCACCGCCGTCCACCGGCTGGAGCCGCATCCCAAGCTCGTGGCGGTGCTGGCCTTCGCCGTCGTCGTCGTGCTGACGCCCGTCCAGGCCCCGTGGGCGCCGGCCGCCTACGCCGGGTACCTGCTCGCCGTGCTCACCGCAGCCGCCGCCGCCGGGGTCGGACCGGCCCGGCTGCTGCGCGGTCTGGTGGTGGAGGTGCCGTTCGTCGCCTTCGCGCTGCTGCTGCCGTTCGTGGCCCGCGGACCCCAGGTGGAGGTGCTCGGGGTGTCGGTCTCCCAGACCGGCCTGGCCGCCGGTGGCGGGCTGCTGGCGAAGGCCACGCTGTCCATCCTCGCCGCGACCGTGCTGGCGGCGACGACGGAGCCGCGGGCCCTGCTGCGCGGCCTCGAGCGGCTCCGGCTGCCCCAGGTGCTCGTGCAGATCCTGATGTTCATGATCCGGTACGCCGACGTGGTCGGCGGCGAGCTGCACCGCATGCGGGTGGCCCGGGAGTCGCGCGGGTTCACCGGTGGCGGGCTCCGCGGCCTGCGCATCCTGGGCGCGACCGCCGGGGCGCTGTTCGTCCGCTCCTACGAGCGCGGCGAGCGGGTGCACCTGGCCATGGTCAGCCGCGGCTACACCGGCAGCCTCCCCGGTGCCCCTGCCGCCCCGGTCGACGTCCGATCGTGGGCGCTGGCCCTGAGCCTCCCCCTGGCGGCAGCGGCCGTGCTGCTGACCGGGATGCTGCTGGGGTGAGTCCCGCCCCGCCGTCCCTCCTCGTGGAGGACCTCGCCTTCGCCTACCCGGACGGCCACCAGGCGCTGTTCGGCGTCGACCTGCGGATCGAGCGCGGCGAGCGGGTCGCGCTGCTGGGACCCAACGGTGCGGGCAAGACGACGCTGGTGCTGCACCTGAACGGCATCCTGCGGGCCGGCCGCGGCCGGGTGACCGTCGCCGGGCTACCGGTGGAGAAGCGCTCGCTGCAGGAGGTCCGCCGCCGGGTGGGCATCGTCTTCCAGGACCCCGACGACCAGCTGTTCATGCCCACCGTCGGTGAGGACGTCGCCTTCGGGCCGCGCAACCTCGGACTGCCCGAGGACGAGGTCACCGCCCGGGTCGCCGACGCCCTGGCCCAGGTGCGGATGGCCGACGCGATCGACCGACCGCCGCACCACCTGTCGTTCGGGCAGCGCCGGCGCGTCGCCGTCGCCACGGTGCTGGCGATGCAGCCGGAGATCGTGGTCCTGGACGAGCCGTCGTCCAACCTCGACCCCGCGGGGCGGCGCGAGCTCGCCGAGGTGCTGGCCGAGCTGCCGGTGACCCTGCTGATGGTCACCCACGACCTGCCCTACGCCGCCCAGCTGTGCCCGCGGTCGGTGATCCTCGACGGCGGAGTCGTCGTCGCCGACGGGCCGACGGCGGAGCTGCTGGAGGACGCGCCGCTGCTGGCCGCCCACCGGCTGGAGCTGCCGTACGGGTTCTCGCCCCGCCCCGGTCCGCGACCGGCCTGCTCCTGAGCCCTGTCCTGCGGATCACCGCGGGGACGAACCGCCCTCATTCGTGCGGACGTGGTCATCCGCGCCTGCATGACCGCGTTGATCCGCATGGAGGTGGAAAGCGCCGAGGGGCAGGTGTCTCACAGGACGCCCGTGCAGGGACGTGGGTGGTGGCGCCCGAGCTCCGCAGGACAGGCCCTAGCCGTGCCCTAGCTGTGATGCCCAGGCACGTTGGTCGAGGACCTGCGATCACAGTGTCTGAGCTGTAGATGGGCGAAGGCCTCCCGGTGTGGAGTGGAGCTGTCGAGGAACCGCTCCGCCACCAGAGGAGGC
>NZ_POQT01000059.1 GCF_002938435.1 Blastococcus saxobsidens | reverse complement strand
CGCCCCCGCCGAGGGAGAGGCGCCGGCGGCCGAGGGCGCCGAGGGTTCGACGGACGGCGCCAAGCCGCGACGCCGTCGTCGCCGCCGGGGCGGTGCCGGGCGCAGCGGCGCCGGCGAGGGTGCCGGCGGCGGCTCGGGCGCCGAGTCCGCCTCCTGATGGAGGACCCGCCTTCCCCCCACCCCTCGCTCCGCTCGGGGCGGGCCCCTGAAGGCGGGCCGTTCCACCACCTCACCAGCCCTCCCCCGCTGCGGGTCTGGGCCTGGACGGTGGCCGCCCTCGTGCTGGCCGTCGTCGCCACCCTGCTCTGGCGGGGTTCGGACGCGGCCGCCACGCACAGCAGCACCGCACGACCGGCCGACGTCCCTCCGGGGGCGCCGGCCGGCGTCGTCTCCGGGGCCTGGTCGGCCGACGGCGACCTGCTGCCCGCCGACGTGGTCGAGGCCGGCCGGGTGGTGGTCGGCTCCACCCGCGGGATCCGGGCGCTGGACCCGGTCAGCGGCGAGGAGGCCTGGCGCTATAGGCGGGACAACGCCTGGCTGTGCGGGCTCACCGCCACCGACGGCGTGGTGGTGGCCGTCTTCCGCACCGAGGACCGCTGCGACGAGGCGGTCGGGCTGGACGCGGGGACGGGCGTGCGGTCCTGGACCCGCAACGTGGACTTCGCCGCTGACGCCTCGCTCGCCTCCACCGACCGCATCGTCCTCGCCGCCAGCCGGGGCGGCGTGGTCACGCTGGACCCCACCGGGAGCAGCACCCGCTGGCGCTACGCCGCCCCGTCGGGGTGCCGGCTGCTCGACGCCGCCGTCGGTGACGCGGGGGTGGTGGTCCTGCAGCGGTGCGCCGGTGGTTCGGCCGCCCAGCTGCGCCTCCTGGACGGCTTCGGCGGCGAGGAGCGGTGGACCCGTGACGTCGTGCTGGACGAGCGGGAGGAGGGGCGCCTGCTCGGCGCGGACTCCCTCGTCGGCGTGCTCGCCGGCGACGAGGTCCGCCTCTTCACCGCCGCCGACGGCACCCTGCTGACGGCGCTGCCCGCGGGGCCCGAGCGGGCGGTGGGCCAGACCGGCACCGCCGAGGCGGTGCTGCTGCACGTCGGGGGGGCACTCGTCGCCTTCCACCCGCAGACCGCCGAGCGGCTGTGGGAGCACCCCGCCACCGGCCTGCCCGGGGCACCGGCCGAGCCCGGAGAGCCGGCGCCGCTGGCCGTGCCGGAGGACGGCGCCGTCGTCCTGCGGGACCCCGCCACCGGCACCGAGCTGGACCGGTTCACCGTCGACGAGCTGCCCGACGGCGGGACCGCCACCGTCGTCGGGCCGGTCGTCGTCCTGCGCACCGACGAGCGGGTGCTCGGCTACCGCTGAGAAAGGCCCCCGTCCCCCTCGCCTCTGGACGGGGCCTTGCGGCACGCCCGCGCGGTTCGGGGTTCACTGGGGACCATGGTCCTGCCCGGCGACTCCGATGCCCGTCCCGTGCTCCTCGCCATCGCCCCCGACGACCTGCGCCAGCTCGCCGAGCACGACGCCGCGCACCGCGACTTCGCCGGTGGTGCCGGACCGCTGGCCGCGCTCGACACCGGCGGGGACGCCGCCCGCGGCACCGTGCT
The DNA here is from genome assembly GCF_002938435.1 of Blastococcus saxobsidens. GTDB lineage: Bacteria > Actinomycetota > Actinomycetes > Mycobacteriales > Geodermatophilaceae > Blastococcus > Blastococcus saxobsidens. The sequence goes on along the minus strand of NZ_POQT01000059.1, from coordinate 11,205 downwards.
CATGGTCGCCGGGTACACCGGCAGCAAAGAGGACTTCGCTCCGCTGCTGCGCCCGCTCGCCGAGGCCGGGTTCCGGGTGGTCGCCCTCGACCAGCGCGGCCAGTACGAGTCGGCCGGGCCCGACGATCCCACCCAGTACTCGGTGGAGATCCTCGCCGGCGACGTCGTGGCCGTGGCCCGGGTGCTCCGCCAGGAGTCCGGCGAGCCGCTGCACCTGGTCGGCCACAGCTTCGGCGGCCTCGTCACCCGCGCCGCGGTGCTCGCCGAGCCGTCACTGTCCACCACCTTCACCCTGCTGGGCTCCGGCCCGTCGAAGCTGACCGGCCGCCGCGCCGACCTGCTGGACCACCTCGGCCCGCTGCTGGACGCCGGTGGCGTGGCGCTGGTGCACCAGACGCTGGAGCAGGTCGCGATGACCGACCCCAAGGCCCAGGCGGTGCCGTCGCCCACCCGTGAGTTCTACTCCCGCCGCTTCCTGCGCAACTCCGCCGCCGGGCTGCGGGGCATGGCCGCCGCGATGCTCGCCGAGCCCGACCGCGTCGAGGAACTGAAGGCCACCGGCGTGCCCGTCCTGGTGGCCCACGGCGAGGCCGACGACGCCTGGCTCCCGCACGTGCAGGCCGACATGGCGCAGCGGCTCGGCGCGCGGCACGAGGTCATCAACAACTCGATCCACTCCCCCGCCGTCGAGAACCCACCGCGCACCCTCGAGGTGCTCTGCGACTTCTGGGCGAGCGCGCAGGTGCGGTCATGAGCCGCCTCGCACCGCTGCCCTCGCCGGACGACTGGACCGCCGAGGAGGACCGGCGGGGCTTCTTCGGCCCGGGCAGCGTGACCTGGCGCATCCACAGCGACCCCGCGTACCACCTCGGCGGGATGCGGGCACTCATGCTCCAGGCCCTCCACCCGGTGGCCATGGACGGCGTGGCACGCAACTCCGCCGGCTTCAAGGACGACTGGTGGATGCGGATCACCCGCACCGGCCAGTACATGGAGACGGCGGTCTTCGGCACGCGGACCGAGGCCCGCCGGATGGCCGCCCGCGTGCGGGGCTACCACCGGAAGCTGTCGGGGACCGAGGAGACGACCGGACGGGCCTACCGGGTCGACGACCCGGACCTGCTGCTGTGGGTGCACAACTGCGCGGTCGAGTCGATCCTGTCCACCGCGCGCCGGGCCGGTCTCGCGGTGTCCGACGAGGACGCCGATCGGTACGTGGCCGAGCAGGTGGCGTTCGCGCACCTGGTGGGTGTGCCGCTGGAGACGGTGCCCCGGTCGGTGGCCGAGCTCGACGCCTACTTCGCGGCGATCCGCACCTCGCTGGCGGCCACCCCGGCAGCCGTGAAGGGGGTGCGGGACCTCTTCCTCCCGCCCATGCCCGGGTGGCTGCAGGTCCTGACACCGGCCCGGCCGGTGTGGGGCGGCCTGGCGGGGCTCTGCTTCGCGCTGCTGCCCGCCTGGGCCCGGCGGATGTACTCGCTGCCCGGGCTCGCGCTCACCGATGCCGCGGCGACCGCCGGGCTCCGGGCGTTCCGGGCCGGCTTCCTGGCGCTGCCGCAGCAGGCGTACCGCTCCCCGATCGTGCGGGCCGGGTACGCCCGGACGGCGGACGCGGCCGCCGCGGCATGAGTCAGGTGCCGTCGTCGTCCTCGGGTAGGAAGCTCCACGGCTCGCGGGCCGGGACGGCGGCCTGACCGGTCGGGCAGCTGGACCGGAAATCGCACCAGCCGCACTGCTTCCCGGGCACGGCGGGGAACGCCGCGTCGGGGTCCTGACCGGACGTCATCGCCTCGGTGGCCACCTGGATGTCGATCGCGATGTCCTCGGCCCGGCGGGCGTGGTTGGCCAGCGACCGCTCGGTGTGCTCGAAGGCGGCCACGGTGCCGCTGGGGACGTGGTGCAGCTCCACCCGGTTGCACGGGCGGCGCATCGTGCGCCGGACGGCGAGGACGTACAGCGCCAGCGCCTGCGAGCCGCGCGCCTCGTCGTCGGTCGACGCCGTCCGGCCGGTCTTGTAGTCGACGACCACCAGCTCGTCTCCGCGCTCGTCGATGCGGTCGACCCGGCCCGACAGCGTCATGCGCTCGGTGGTGGTGCTGACCGTGCGCTCCCGCGAGCGGGGTTCCTCGGTCGGGTCGACGTCGGCCAGGTAGTCGGTCAGCCAGCCGGCCGCGCGGGCCCGCCAGCGGTCGGACTGCTCGTCGTCCCGGAAGCCGGTCGGCGTCCAGGCCGCGTACAGCAGCTGGCGCGCCGCCCCGGGCGTCCGGCGCTCGAGCGGCAGGTCCCACCACGACGAGAGCACCTGGTGCAACGCCGTCCCGACCGTGTGGTGGGCGAACCGCGGGCCGCGTGGCGGGACGGGTCGGTCGACGTTGGCGAACCGGTAGCGGCGGGGGCAGTCGGAGAAGTCGGCCAGCGACTTGGGCGAGGCGCGCAGCAGCCGGCGCGGCATGCCGGGCAGGACGGCCTGCCCGCCGTCGGTCGGGTTGCGCATGCCCACCACGGTAACGGCGGCCGCTGACAGCGCGGGCTGCACTGAACACCGTCCACGGTGGTCTCGACGTCAAGCCCGGGCTCTGGGGCCACGCTCAGAGCACCAGCTCCCGCCACCCGGCTCAGCCGGCTCGTGACCTCGTGGTCTGGTCGGGGATGCGGGGCAGGAGCAGGATCTCGGTGCCGTCGGGGCGCCAGGTGCGCCATCGGCCGCCGCTATCTCGTTCGACGCGGAAGCCGTGGTGCACCTTGGTGTGGTGCCGTTCGCACAGCAGGCCTGAGTTCTCCAGCGAGGTGTCCCCGCCGTCGGCCCAGTGCACGAGGTGGTGGACGTCGCACCAGTGGGAGGGGGCGTCGCAACCGGCGAAGACGCAACCTGCGTCGCGGGCCTCCACGGCGCGGCGCAGGTGGTGGGGGACGACGCGGTGGGTGCGGCCCATGTCGAGGGGTTGTCCTTCGGGGCCCAGCACGATCCGGGTGATGCCGCCGTCGCAGGCCAGCCAGCGGGCCCGGGCGGCGGAGATCAGGGTGCCGAAGCCGGTCTGGGCGGCGCTGGGGCCGGTGGCGGGGTCGACCAGGTCTTGCAGGTCCACGCGGACCACGACGTGCGGTTTCTGGGTGCGCAGGATCGGCAGGTTGCCGGCGGCCAGTGCGTTGTCGCACAGCTGGACGAGGGCGTCGGCGGACTGCTGGGCGCGGGTGCGGGTGTCCCCGGCGGGGCGGGAGGCCTGCAGGATGGATTCCAGGGCCGCCTGGAACTTCTCCCCGCCGACGGCGTCGAGCTCGCCGCGGAAGGACAGGCTGCCGTCGGTGTGCTTGGCCATGGTCAGCGACCGTTGCTCGGTGGGGTCGGGTTCGGGGCCGTCGGGGTCCAGGCGGGTGAGGTAGTGGTTCACGACCTGCCGGAGTTCGGCGTGCGGGCGGGTGGCCGCGACCTCGGCGAGGGTCGCATCGACGCCGGGCAGGTCGACGCCCTGGGCGTGGGCGGCGGCGAGGTTGTCCGGGGCCACGACCGGGGCGATCGCCGACACCGACTCCGGGCTCACGTCTCCGCGGGCCGCCGCCGAGGCCACGGCCGGCAACTGGGCCAGGGTGCGGCCGTTGCGGACCAGCTGGTTGGCCGCGCCGGCCGGTAGTCGGGCGTGCCCGCGCAGCCAGGAGGCCATCGATGCCTTGCCGTCGTGCTCGGCGGCGCCGGCCAGCTCGCACTGCCGCACGGTGCGCGCCACCTCGGCGGCCAGCCGGTTGTGCATCGCCAGCAGCGGTGCCAGCCGTTCCAGCAGTGCGGGGCCGAACAGGCCCTCGATCCGCTCGGCGGCGAGCGCGTCCAGCGCCTCCTCCAACTGCTGCACGACACCTCCCACGCCGGTTCGATCAGACGTTCGAATTCTACCGCCCACCGACCGGCTCCGCAGCACGAAACAGCAGGTCAACCGCCTGTCCACAGGTTCCCGGGCACTCTTGACGCCGGAGCGGCGGAGCTACCTCGGCGCCAGAGGAAGCAGTCCGGCACCGGGGAAGCCGCTCGAAGGAGGCGGTGTAACCGGGCCGGGAGCTCTGTGCCGCAGGGTCCGGACTCAGTCGCGCAGCGGCGTGGTGCCCGTGCCGGCGGCCAGGAGCCGTTCGAACTGGTCCGGGGCGGTGGTGCAGGCGCCGATCGGGGTGGTCTTGTTCGCCCCGTGGTAGTCGCTGGAGCCGGTGACGAGCAGGTCGAGGTCGGCCGCCAGCCCGCGCAGGTGGGCGCGCTCGGCCTCGCTGTGGTCGGGGTGGTCGACCTCGAGCCCGAGCAGCCCGGCCGCGGCCATGGCGGCCACCGCATCGTCGCCGACGACCCGGCCGCGCTTGGTGGCCAGGCCGTGCGCGAACACCGGCACCCCACCGGCGGCGCACACCAGCGCGATGCCCTCCCGGACGTCGGTGTCGGCCTTGGCCACGTAGTACGGGCTCCGGTGGTGCAGCAGCGTCGCGAACGCCTCCTCCACCGATGCCACCACGCCGCCCCGCACCAGTGCCCCGGCGATGTGCGGGCGGCCGACGACACCGCCGTCGGCGTGCCCCACGAGCTCGGCCCAGGTGACCGGGTACCCGTCGGTGGCCAGCGCCTCGACGATCCGCTCGGCGCGGGAGAGCCGCTCGTCGCGCAGCCGGGCGCGCTCCGCGGCGAAGGCCGGGTGCAGCGGGTCGAACAGGTAGCCGAGCAGGTGCACGCTGATCGGCGGCTGGTCGTCAGGGAACCAGCGGCAGGAGAGCTCCATGCCCGGGACGACGGTCAGACCGGGCGGACGGGCCGCCTCCGCGGCGGCCCAGCCACCGGTGGTGTCGTGGTCGGTGAGCGCCACGACGTCGAGGCCGGCGGCGCGCGCGGCAGCGAGCAGCTCGGCGGGGGTCTCGGTGCCGTCGGACACCGAGGAATGGGTGTGCAGGTCGATCCGCATCACCGCCTCAGCCTGCCGCACCGCCGTGCCGCCCACCCGGCGAGCCGGCGTCACGGCTGCCGCGGGGCAGCCCGGGAATCGGCTCGGTGTCCCGTCGCTCCGGGTTCCCGTCCCGGGCCTCCGCCGGGGGATCGACGTTGCCCTCGTCGTCGCCGCTGGCCGCGGCACCTCCCCAGTCGCTGGTGAACAGCAGCCCGCTGACCTGCCGGTAGAGCGACCCGGCGTCGGGCAGGAACGTGATCTCCGACAGCGCCTGCTGCTGGCCGGCCGACTCGAAACGGAACGTGCCGTAGCCCAACAGCTGGCCGAACAGCGTCTCCTTCCAGGTCAGGTCGGTGATCCGGCGCAGCGGCAGCAGGGTGACGGTCCGGACGATGACGCCCGAGGTGAGCAGCACCCGCCGCTTGCTGACGATGAAGTGCCGCATCCACCACTCGCCGATGCGCAGGGCGTAGAGGGCCAGGGACCCGAGGACCAGGAGCATCCCGACGGTGCTGGTGACCCGGTTCTCCGGGTCCAGCACCAGCAGCCAGCCGCCGACGAGGAAGACCGGCAGGAACCGGGCCGTCGGCCCGACCAGGACCGCCCAGTGACGGCGGGTGACGACCACGGCCTCCTCGCCGTCGAGGAGGTACTTGCCGACGTCCTTGGCCGCGCGGGCCGGCAGCCCCTCGGGCGCTCCCACCGGGTCAGACCAGGCTGCCGACGAACTCCGACAGCGACGACGCCGCGGAGCCGAGCGCCTCACCGGCGCTGCGCACCAGTTCGGCCGACTTCTCCGGCTGCTGGATGACGTAGAACAGGATGAAGGCGACGACCACCCAGGTGAGGACCTTCTTGAGGTTCACCGCCACCTCCGTGGTGTGAGGGCAAGGGCAGGAAAGGCCTGCTCGGACAGCCCGCCGGAGGATGCGGCGGACGCGTTCGTCCCATGAGTAACACAGGCCCCAGGACCCACCGGGCCGACGCGCCGACCATGGAGGAGCCCGTCCGGTTCCGGGGAGCCGCCCGGTCACCTCCCCGGCAGCAGGTGCTCCCCCGGCGGGCCGAGCGGCAGGTCGGGGTAGATGCGCTCGCGCAGGTCGAGCAGCTCCAGCTGCTCGGCCAGCAGCCAGGCGGCGTTCATGGGCCAGGTGACCACCCAGAGCCACACGCCGTAGGCCTCGCCGACGAAGGCCGCCCGGTCGTCGGTGGTGGGCACCGCCCACAGCGGCGCCCGCTGGCCGGCCGCCTTGATGTCGACGCTGCTGGGGCCGGTGATGACGTCGCCGGGGTCCAGCCCCGGCAGGCCGGCGTACCCGCAGCCCACGCCGGTCCCCGGCTCCTCGGCGACGAGTACCAGCTCCGCCGACCCACCGAGAGGGGCCGGTCCGGCACAGTCGACGACGATGGCCCGGGCGCCCGGCTCCCCGCCCCACGCCAGCCCCGTGACCGCCCAGCCGGACGGCATCGGATCGGGCACCCAGGCGGGCACGAGGGCGTCGGCGGTGACGGCGGCGATCGCGTCGTGCGCGACCAGCGTGGTGTGGTGGAGCGGCGTGACCGCGCCGTGCACGTGGCACCAGGCGTCCGCCGCGGACCCGTGCCGGACTGCCAGCGCCTCGCCGCAACGGGGGCAGACCGGCGAGGCGCTCATCGGGGACAACCGTCGCGGGAGGCCCCGGTTTCGTCAAGCGCAGCAGGTGCGCACGATGCGTAACCTGCGCTCGTGACGGCCGGCGAGCACGGGGATGCCCGCCCCGTGGTGCCCTGCGTCGGGGCGATCGTGCACGACCGGGCGCACCGCCTGCTGCTCATCCGCCGCGGGCAGGAGCCCGGCCGCGGGCTGTGGTCGGTGCCGGGTGGCCGGGTGGAGCCGGGCGAGACGGTCGCCGAGGCGGTCGAGCGCGAGGTGCTGGAGGAGACCGGGCTGCGGGTGCGTGCCGGGCGCACGGTGGGGCGCATCCGGATCGACGCCGGGACGGTGCTCTACGACGTCGTCGACCTGGCCTGCGAGCTCCTGGAGCCCGACGCGGTACCGGTGGCCGGCGACGACGCCGCCGACGTCGTGTTCGCCGACGCCGCGACCCTGGCGGGCCTGGCCTGCACGTCGCGGCTGGTGGAGACGCTGTCCGGCTGGGGCGTGCTGCCCGGCTGACCGGTCAGCACCGCGCCGGCCGGCCCCTCGTTCAGCCGCAGGGCGTGGGCTCCGGGCGGCCCGGCTGCTCGCCGCCGCGGGCCTCGCCGTAGGACTGCTTGGGCACCATGACCTTGCGCCGGAAGATGCAGACGACCGTGCCGTCCTGCTTGTAGCCGATCGTCTCGACGTGGACGACGCCGCGGTCGTCCTTGGACTTCGACGGCGTCTTGTCCAGCACGGTGGTCTCGCCGTAGATGGTGTCGCCGTGGAAGGTCGGCGCCACGTGCCGCAGCGACTCGATCTCCAGATTCGCGATCGCCTTGCCCGAGACGTCGGGGACGCTCATGCCCAGCAGCAGCGAGTAGATGTAGTTGCCGACGACGACGTTCTTGCCGAAGTCGGTCGTCTTCTCCGCGTAGTTCACGTCCATGTGCAGCGGGTGGTGGTTCATCGTGAGCAGGCAGAACAGGTGGTCGTCGTACTCGGTGACGGTCTTCCCGGGCCAGTGCTTGTAGACCGCGCCGACCTCGAACTCCTCGTAGTACCGACCGAACTGCATGTGCTGGCTCCCGACGTCGACGCTGACAGACGGGTCGTGATCTTACGGACGGCGGGTGGTGCCGCACCCGCGGGCGGCCGCCTCCTCCGCGGTCAGAGCAGCTCGAGCGCCGAACCGATCTCCTGGGTGGCGTACCAGCCCAGCTCGTGGCCCTCGGCCTGGTCGACGACGAACTGCGCGTCCTCGCTGCCGAGGTCGGCCTCCAGGACGACGTTCACCGCGGCCCGGACGTCGTCCTCGGCGTCGGCGTCGTCGAGGTGCGCGCTGGCGACGTCGGCGAGGGTGATCTCCCGCTCCAGCCGGGCCGCACCCGGGTCGACGTGCGGGTCGTCCATCGGCGTGACCGCCGCGTCGGGCACGTCGGCGGCGAGCACCGCGCGACGACGGACGGCCATCGGGTCGAGGTCGAGCAGGCGCAGGCTCGCGCGGGCCGCGGCCAGCAGGGCGGCGTACTCCAGCTCCTCGGTCTCCGCGCCGGCCTCGCTCACGGCGTAGAACTGGCGCAGCTGCGGGGTGACCGCGAAGACGGTCTGCGGCGCGGGCAGGCGGCCCTCGTCCACGAGCGTCCGCAGCACGGTCGTCGTCGCCGGCAGGTACACGCGCACCCGGCTTCCCCCTTCGTCGTTGGAAGGGCGACCGTATCCGCCCGGGACCGGCGCGCCGCGCGGCGGCCGGGCGGGCGCCCCTCAGGCCGAGGTCTCGACCAGTTCGGCGACCTGCTGCTCGATGAGATCGGCGAGCACGTCGACGTCGCCCACGCTGTCCCGGTCGGCGTTGAGGCCGAAGAACACCCGGCCGTCGAAGGAGGTCATGCCGATGGAGAGACCCTGCCCGCGGGCCAGCGGCACGACCGGGAACACCTCCAGCATCCGGCCACCGGCGGCGTACAGCGGCACCTGCGGACCGGGCACGTTCGTGATGACCAGGTTGAACAGACGCCGGGACAGCCCGCGGGCGGCGCGGGCGCCCAGCGCGTGCAGCGTCGACGGCGCGAAGCCGCTGAGCGCGATGAGGCTGTCGGCGCCCACCGACCGGCCGTGCTGGGTGATCCCCCGCATCGCGTAGGTGAGGCGGGCCAGCCGCACCCGCGGGTTCGGCTCGCCGACCGGCAGGTCGACCAGGTGCGAGGTCACCCGGCTCCCCGGCGCCCCCTCGTCGTCCTGCTCCGAGACCGGGACGAGCGCGCGGACGGACGTCCCGCCCACGACCGGCTCGCCGCGGGAGAGCAGCCACTCGCGCAGCGCGCCGGTGACCACGGTGAGCAGGACGTCGTTGACCGTGCCCCCGTGCGCCTTGCGCACCCGCTTGAGGTCGTCGAGGTCGGCGCAGGCGACGGCGACCCGACGCTGCCGTCCGACCGGCGCGTTCAACGGGCTGTGCGGCGCCGGGAGGATCGCCGAGGTGGCGGTCCGCAGCAGCCCGCCGGCCAGGCCACCGAGCCGGGTGGCGGTGGTCCGGGCGTCGGTGACGGCGGCGCGCGCCGCCCCGACCAGGGACGACGGCCGGCGGCGGTACTCCTCCAGCGCCCCCCGGACCAGCTCCATCCCCGACGGCAGCGGCCGCGGGTGCCACGGGGCGGGCTCGGGGGCCGGGGCGTCGGGCGAGACGTCGAGGAGCACCTGCGAGATGTCCACCGCACCCAGCCCGTCGACGAGGGCGGGGTGGGTCTTGGTCACGACGGCGACGCGTCCGCCGCTGAGCCCCTCGACGAGGTAGGCCTCCCACAGCGGACGACGGGGGTCCAGCGGCCGCGAGGTCAGCCGGGAGACCAGGTCCAGGAGCTGGGTCTCCGTCCCCGGCCGGGGCAGCCCCGACCGGCGCACGTGGTAGGCGATGTCGAACTCCGGGTCGTCCACCCAGACCGGGTCGGCCAGGTGCCCGGGCACCGCCGCGACGCGCTGCCGGTACCGCGGCACCAGGGACAGCCGCGCCTCGATCAGCGAGGACAGGGCGTCCAGCCCACCGGGGGGCGCCTCGAGGACCAGCACACCGCCGACGTGCATCGGCGCGCCGGGCTCGTCCAGGTAGAAGAAGGACGCGTCCAGGGTGCTCAGGCGTTCGACCATGGGTCTCCTTCCGGGCCGGTGCCTCACGCTACGTCGCGGGACCCTGCTGGCGACACACCGACGATCAGCCGGCCCTACGGGTCAGCAGCCCCCGGCGGCCCGCCGCCGGGGCGCGCACCCCCGCGAGATCGGCGGCCAGCGCGCGCAGCCCGGTCCGCAGCGGGGAGCCCGGCGCCACCTCGGCCAGGGTGCGACCCGCGGCGAGCGCAGCATCGGTCGAGCGGCGGTCGGCGGGCAGGAAGAAGCGCGGCCGGCGGCCGGTGAACCGCTCGAGCGCGACGGCGACCTCCTCCCGCGGGTCGCCGGGCACCGGACCGCGGCGCAGCTGGTTGACCACGAGCACGGGCTCGACGTCGGGCAGCACCTCGCGGAGCTGGTCCAGGGCCCGCACGCAGCGCTGCAGCGCGACCGGGTCGGCGCCGGTCACGCACAGCACCGTGTCGGCGTGCTCGAGGATGGCCAGCGTCGCGCCGTTGCGCCGCGGTGCGACGGTGTCGAAGGAGAGCTCCTCGTCGTCCTCCACGCTGAACGCGCAGTCGACGACCGTGAGCCGGGCCAGCCGGCGCGCCTCCTCCAGGACCGCGGTGACCGCCGTGGGGCGCAACTCCGGCCACCGGTCGGCGCGGGCCAGACCGGTGAGCACGCGCAGGTGCGGGCGGACCGCCCAGGCCAGCGACACCAGGGCGCGCGCGTCGAGGGTGCCGGCGCCGGCCTGGCGCGCGGCGCCGGCCAGGCCCGGCGACTCGTCCAGCAGGCCGAGCACCTGCGCGACCACCCCGCCGTGCACGTCGGCGTCCACGAGCAGGGCGGGCACGTCCAGCCGCGCGGCCTCGTCGGCGAGACCGACGGCGACGGTAGTCCGGCCGGGTGCGCCGGTGGCGCCCCAGACGGCGACCACGCGACCACTGCCGTCCGCCACGGGGACCGGCTCGTCCGCCGGCGCGACCGGCGCCGGCAGCGCGGACCGCAGATCGGCGACGTCCCGGCCCTGCACCGGCGCGCCGGAGACGGCGTCGCGGAGGGCGGTGGCGATCGCTTGCGGATCGGCGTCGGCGGGCAGCACCTGGAGGACGCCGAGCTGGCGCAGCCGCTGGGCCGCGCGCTCGTCGCCGGGCTCGACCAGCCCGACCACGGCGACGCCGGCCGCGTGCAGCCGGGCCACGGCGTCGCCGTCGAGCCGGCGGAGCTCGGCCGACAGCAGCGCCGCCTGCCCGGTGCCGGTGGCCGCGGCCGCGAGCAGCTCGGCGACGTCGACGCAGCGGCGGACGACCGTGACGCCGTGGTCGTCGCGGTCCAGCGCGCCGACCAGCTCCGACTCCCACCCGGCCCCGGTGACCGCGGTGAAGACCTGCAGCGCCATCAGCCGGCCGGTCCCGCCGGCGCCGGCGCCGGCTCTGGAGCCGGGGCCGGGGCGGGCCGGGGCGACTCCGAGCCGTAGGCGAAGTCATCCGACCAGTCCTCGTCGTGGGGCGCAGCCTGGTAGCGGGCCAGCTCGTCGGCCAGCTCACGTTCCCGTTCCGTGTCCGACACCCG
>NZ_POQT01000058.1 GCF_002938435.1 Blastococcus saxobsidens | reverse complement strand
TCGGCGGGGGGCACCGCGGCGCGGTCCGGGGCGGGCGCGGCATCCGTGCGCCCCCCGCCCTCGCCGCGCGGCGCGGTGGTCGGCTCGCCCGCGCCCTCGCCGTCCCCGGGCAAGGGATCCTTTTCATGCGTCTCGGCATCGGATCCGTAGGTATTGCTTCCCATGCCCGGGCCTCCGCCGTCGTCGGGGCCGCCGTCGGGACCGCCGTCGTCCTGGGGGCCGTCGTCCTGGGGGCCGTCGTCCTGGGGGCCGTCGTCCTGGGGGCCGTCGTCCTCGGGACGGGAGTCGGCGAGCGCCTGCTCCAGCGTCTCGTCGTCCAGCCCGGGCGCGTCGAACGGGTTGCGCCGGCGGCGGTGCGGCAGCGCCAGCCGGGCGGCCACGCGGACGTCGTCCTCGGTGACCTCCTCGCGCCCGCACCAGGCGGCGTGCGCGATCGCGGCGCGGGCGGTGACCAGGTCGGCGCGCAGCCCGTCGACGTCGAAGGCGGCGCACACGGCGGTCACCTGCCGCAGCGCGGCGTCGGACAGGACCACCCGCGGCAGCCGGGCGCGGGCGGTGGCGATCCGCTCGGCGAGCGCGGTCTCCTCGTCGTCCCAGGCGGCGGCGAACCCGGCCGGGTCGGCGTCGGAGGCGAAGCGTCGGCGCACCACCTCGGCGCGCACGGCCGGGTCCCGTGGTGCGGCCACCTCGACGGTGAGCCCGAAGCGGTCCAGCAGCTGGGGGCGGAGCTCGCCCTCCTCGGGGTTCATCGTGCCGACCAGCAGGAAGCGGGCCGCGTGCCGCACCGAGATGCCCTCGCGCTCCACGTAGGCGGTGCCCAGCGCGGCGGCGTCCAGCAGCAGGTCGACCAGGTGGTCGTGCAGCAGGTTGACCTCGTCGACGTAGAGCACCCCGCGGTGCGCGGCCGCCAGCAGCCCGGGCTCGTAGGCCTTGACGCCCTCGGTCAGCGCGCGCTCCAGGTCCAGCGAGCCGACCAGCCGGTCCTCCGACGCCCCGACGGGCAGCTCGACCAGCCGGGCCGGCCGCGTACGGGCCGCGGCACCGGCCTCGTGCGGGCCGTCCGGGCAGCCCGGGTCAGGGGCGGCCGGGTCGCAGCCGAACCGGCAGCCGGGAACGACGGCGACCGGTGGCAGGACGGCCGCCAGAGCGCGGACGCTGGTCGACTTGGCGGTGCCCTTCTCGCCCCGCACCAGCACCCCGCCGACCGCGGGGGACACGGCGTTCAGGAGCAGCGCCAGGCGCAGGTCGTCCATGCCGACGACGGCGGTGAAGGGGTAGGTCATGCGCGAATACGGCGCACGGGGCACGCGTCCTCTCCCCGGGTGTCCACGCCCGGAGGTGGCAGGTCGCGACGACGGGAGTTCCTGACTGACCGGCAAGCCGGCTCACAGTGGCGGGACCGCGCCGGAATCTCACCGGGCTTCCTCCACTGCCGTCGCGTGTGGCCCGGTAATGAGACCACGGAACCCCGGCCGGCGTCACGGCACCTCCCGCGGCCGGGGACCTGAGGCACCATTGACAACCTAAGGGTCTTAGGACCACGCTCCGGGCATGACCCCGACGGCCCCGCTCGACCGCCGGCAGCGCCGGCGGCAGGAGACCATCGAGCAGGTGCTCGACGTCGCCGTCGCGGTCATGACCGAGCAGGGCGTCGCCGGGCTGACCCTGGGTGAGGTGGCCCGCCGGATGGGCATCCGCTCCCCGTCGCTGTACGGGTACTTCGACGGCAAGCACGCCCTGTACGACGCCCTGTTCGAGCGGGGGTGGCGTGCGTTGCAGCGGGCGATCGAGCCGGCCGCCGCCGGACAGGACGCCGACCCCCTGACCGCCCTCCGGTCGGGTACGGCCCTCCTCGTGCGCTGGGCCGTCGAGCACCCCGCGTACTCCGCGCTGATGTTCTGGCGACCGGTCCCCGGCTTCGTGCCCTCCGCACGGGCGTACGCGCCGGCCGTCGAGCTCGACGCGGTGTCACGCGACCTCATCACCGGCCTGCGGGACGCCGGCGTCATCGCCGCGGACGTCGACGTCGACCGCGCCTACCGGGCCTGGACGGCGGTGATCGGCGGGGTCATCTCCCAGCAGCTGTCGAACGCGCCCGGCGAGCCCTTCGAGTCCGGCTCGTTCACCGCCGTCCTGCCCGACGTCATGGACATGTGGCTCGCCCACCACCGCAGGGAACCGTCCACCAGCTGAACCCGAGGAGGTCCGTCGTGACCGCTCCTGCCGCTGCCCGCCCCCGCCCACGCGCCGCCGTCCTGGACCGGGAGACGGCCTACCGGCTCGCCGCCACCGAGTACGACCGCGTGCTCGCAGTCCTGCGGCGTCTGGCGCCCGCGGACTGGGGCCGGCCGACCGACTGCCCCGGCTGGGACGTGCGGGCCATGGCCGCCCACGTCCTGGGCATGGCCGGGATGGCCGCGTCGGTGGTCGAGATGGCCCGCCAGCAGCGGCTGGCCGGCAAGGCCGGTGGGGGCATCGACGCGCTGACCGACGTGCAGGTGCGCACGCACGCGGGCCTGGACGGCCCGGCGATCGTCGCCCGCCTCGAGGAGACCGTGCCGCGGGCGGTGCGCCGCCGCCGCCGGATGTCCCGGCTGGTCGGTCGGGCCACCCTTCCCGAGGAGCAGGTCCTGGGCGAGGTCCGGGAGTTCTGGCGGATCGGCTTCCTGCTCGACGTCGTGCTGACCCGCGACGTCTGGATGCACCGGGTCGACGTGTGCCGGGCGGTCGGCCAGGAGCTGCTCCTCACGCCCGAGCACGACGGCGTCCTCGTCGCCGATGTCGTCGCCGAGTGGGCCCAGCGGCACGGCCGGCCCTACCGGCTGCGCCTGACCGGGCCGGCCGGCGGGGAGTGGTCGTCGGGCAGCGGAGGCGAGGAGCTGGAGGTGGACGCCGTCGAGTTCTGCCGGGTGCTGTCGGGCCGTGGCGCCGGACCGGGCCTGCTGGCCCAGCAGGTCCCCTTCTGAGTCCCGGCCGGCCGACCGGGGATCCCCCGCGCACTCCCCGCCGGCCCTGGAGCGGCCGCCGCGGTGGGCGGCCGGCCGGCCGGTCCCTAGGATCGGCGGCCGTGCCAGCGCCCGAGGTCCCCACCGACCGGCCGACCGTCGTCGTCGGGGTCGGCGCCGACGGCTGGGACGGGCTGTCTCTGCGCGCCCGGAGCGCGATCGCGGCGGCCGACGTGCTGCGCGGCAGCGCCCGCCAGCTCGCCCTGGTCCCGGCGGAGGTGACCGCCGAGCGGGTGCCGTGGCCCTCGCCGATGGGTCCGGCGATCCGTGCCCTGCCCAGCGCGCACCCCGGCCGCCGCGTCGTGGTCCTGGCCAGCGGCGACCCGATGCTGTCGGGCATCGGCACCTCGCTGGTGCGGCTGCTCGGACCGGAGGCGGTCCACGTCGTGCCGCACCCGTCGTCGGTGACGCTGGCCTGCGCCCGGCTCGGCTGGGCGGTCGAGGAGACGACGGTGGTCCCCGCGGTCGGGCGGCCGGTCGAGCTGGTGGCCCCGCACGTGACCCCGGGACGTCGACTGCTGGTGCTCGGCTCCGACGGGCGGACGCCCGCCGCGGTGGCGGCGCTGCTGACCGGGCTGGGCTACGGGGCCAGCCGGCTGGTCGCCCTGGCGCAGCTCGGCGGACCGGGGGAGCGGCTGTTCCCCGGCACCGCGGCGCGGTGGCCGCACGAGGATCCCGATCCGCTGGTGGTCACCGCCGTCGAGGTGGTCGCCGACCCGGGCACGGTGCCGCTGCCGGCGGTCCCCGGCCTGCCCGACGACGCCTTCGAGCACGACGGCCAGCTGACCAAGCGCGACGTGCGCGCCGCGACGCTCGCCCGCCTGTCGCCGATGCCGGGCCGGCTGCTGTGGGACGTCGGGGCGGGCGCCGGCTCCATCGGCATCGAGTGGATGCGGGCGCACCCGTCCTGCCGCGCCGTCGCCGTGGAGAGCGACCCCGCGCGGGCGCAGCGGATCGCGCGCAACGCCGTGCGGCTCGGCGTGCCCGACCTGGCCGTCGTCGAAGGCCGGGCGCCCGGGGCGCTGGCCGGGCTGCCGGCGCCGGACGCGGTGTTCGTCGGCGGCGGCGCCACCGTGCCCGGCGTGCTCGACGCGTGCTGGGCGGCGCTGGCCCCGGGTGGCCGTCTGGTGGTCAACGCGGTGACCGTGGAGAGCGAGGGGGTGCTGGCGCAGCGCCACGCCGCGCACGGCGGCGAGCTGGTGCGGCTGGCCGTGGCGCACGCGGTGCCGGTGGGCGGGTTCAGCGGCTGGAAGGCCGCGATGCCGGTGACGATCTGGACGGGGGTCAAGCCATGACCGTGCACTTCATCGGGGCCGGACCGGGGGCGGCGGACCTGATCACGGTGCGGGCGGCGCGGATCATCGCCACCGCGCCGGTGTGCCTGTACGCCGGCGCCCTGGTGCCCCGGGAGCTGCTGGACACCGCGCCGCCCGGCGCCCGGCTGGTGGACACCGCGGGCCTGGACCTGGACCGGATCACCACCGAGCTCGTGGCGGCGCACGGGGCAGGGCTGGACGTCGCCCGGCTGCACTCCGGGGACCCGTCGGTCTACAGCGCGATGGCCGAGCAGATGCGCCGGCTGGACGCCGCGGGCGTGCCCTACGACGTCGTCCCGGGGGTGCCGGCGTTCGCCGCCGCGGCCGCCTCGCTGAAGCGCGAGCTCACGGTCCCGGGCGTCGGGCAGTCGGTGATCCTCACCCGCACCTCGGCGCGGTCGACCCCGATGCCGCCGGGGGAGGACCTCGCCACCCTGGGCGCCTCCCGCGCCACCCTGGTGCTGCACCTGGCCGTGCAGCGGATCGCCGAGCTGGTGCCGGAGCTGGTGCCCTCCTACGGCGCCGACTGCCCGGTCGCCGTGGTCGCCCGGGCCAGCCGGGACGACGAGCTGATCCTGCGCGGCACGCTGGCCGACATCGCCGGGCAGGTCGAGGCCGCCGGGGTCAAGCGCACGGCGGTGGTGATCGTCGGCTCGGTGCTGACCGCCGGGGAGTTCCCCGACAGCCATCTGTACTCGACCAGTCGCCATCGATGACGGCCGCGCTGCAGGGGCCCGCCACGAGCCTGCGAGTGGTGGGGGGCAGCGGGGTCCTTTCGTCAGCTTCGGCCGACCACCGTGCCGGCGCGGTCGATCACGATCACGTCGACGGCGACCGGCGCGCCGCGCAGGACGCCCAGGGCCGTCTCCAGGGCGCCGGCGGCCACGAGGTCGCCCAGCGGCAGCCCGGCCGCCCGGCACTGCTGCAGCGCGTCCAGCGCGGTGTTGGCCGTCCGCACCCGCTCGACCAGCTCGGGGGGCCCGCCCGCCGCGTGCACCCGCCCGGCCAGCGACTCGAAGGACACCTGCGACCGACCCGAGTGCAGGTCGAGGTGCCCGTCGGCGAGCTTGGCCAGCTTCCCGATGCCCCCGGCGACGGTGAGCCGGTCGACCGGGTGGCGGCGCAGGTACTTCAGGACCGCGCCGGCGAAGTCGCCCATGTCCAGCAGCGCGTCCTCCGGCAGCCCGTAGGTCTCAGTCGCGACCCGCTCGCTGGTGCTCCCGGTGCAGGCGGCCACGTGCGCGTACCCGGCGGCGCGGGCGACGTCGATGCCGCGGCGGATCGAGTCGATCCACGCCGAGCACGAGTACGGGACGACGACGCCGGTCGTGCCCAGGATCGACAGGCCGCCGAGGATGCCCAGCCGCGGGTTCCAGGTGCGCCGGGCCAGCTCCTCGCCGTGCTCGACCGACACCTCGACCACGACGTCGCCGCTGCCCCCGTGCCGGGCGGCCACGGCGGCCACGTGCTCGCGGATGAACTGCCGGGGCATCGGGTTGATCGCCGGCTCGCCGACGGCAAGGGGCAGCCCGGGCTTGGTCACGGTCCCGACACCGGCCCCGGCGCGGAAGGACACCCCGCTACCCGGCTCCCCGTGGGTGACCCGCACAGAGACGAGCGCGCCGTGGGTGACGTCGGGGTCGTCGCCGGCGTCCTTGACCACGCCGGCGGTGGCGCCGTCGTCGTCCAGCCGCTCGACGGCCAGGGCGAACGCCGGGTGCCGGTCGTGTGGCAAGTCGATGGTGACAGGGTCGGGGAAGTCGCCGGTGAGCAGCGCGGTGTACGCCGCGGTCGTCGCGGCGGTGGCGCAGGCCCCGGTCGTCCAGCCGGAGCGCAGGCCGCTGCCCTCCGCGCGCTCCGCCGTCGTCACCCCACCAGCATGCACGGCGGCGCGAGGTGAGCGGACGGGTGCTCGTGCTGGGCGGCACCGGTGAGGCCCGGCGGCTGGCGACGGCGCTGGTCGAGGCAGGGCGGCCCGTGCTCAGCTCGCTGGCCGGCCGGGTCGCCGAGCCCCTGCTGCCACTGGGGGAGGTGCGCATCGGCGGGTTCGGCGGCGCCGCCGGGCTCGCGGCGTGGCTGCGCGAGGAGGCGCCGCCGGCGGTCGTGGACGCCACGCACCCGTTCGCGGCGGGGATGACCGCGTCCGCGGCGGAGGCGGCCGCGGCCACCGGCGTGCCGCTGCTGCGCCTGCAGCGACCCGGCTGGACCGCCGGCCCGGGTGACGGCTGGCGGTGGGTGGACTCGCTGGAGGAGGCCGCCGGCGCCGTCGCCGGGTTCGGCTCGGTCTTCGTGACGACGGGCCGGCAGGGGCTCGCCGCGTTCGCCGGGCTCGAGGGGCGCTGCCTGGTGCGGTCGGTCGACCCGCCGGCGCCCCCGCTCCCGCGGGACGTGACCGTCGTGCTGGCGCGCGGGCCCTTCTCGGTCGCCGACGAGACGGCGTTGATGCGGGCGCACGGCGTCGACGTCGTCGTCACCAAGGACAGCGGCGGCTCCATGACGGCGGCCAAGCTGACCGCCGCCCGGCACCTGGGCGTGCCGGTCGTGCTGGTCCGCCGCCCGCCGCTGCCCGCCGGCGTGCCGGTCGTGGCGACGGTGGGCGAGGCCCTCGCGTGGCTGGTCGAAATCGGTTCGCGGCGCGAAGGATCCTGACGGAGGATCGCCGCGCAGGTCCTGAGCGCGGCGGCGGCGGGAGTTCGATCGCGCGCAATCCGATCGTCATGTGTGAAAGTGCAGCTCGGCGGGGCAGATCAGCGGCATGACCGAAACCGCGTCGCTCCGAGCCCTCGCCCTCGTCTGCAGCCTCAAGCCCTCGCCGTCCCCGTCCAGCAGCGACCTGATCGCCCGCCAGATCCTGGGGGAGCTGGCGAAGCACGGCGTCACCGGCGACGTCGTCCGGGTCGTCGACCACGACGTGAAGCCCGGCGTCGAGGTGGACATGGGGGAGGGCGACGAGTGGCCCGGGATCCGCGAGCAGCTGATGGCCGCCGACATCCTGATCGTCTCCACGCCGACCTGGGTCGGGCACATGAGCAGCGTGGCCCAGCGGGTGCTGGAGCGGCTGGACGGCGAGCTCTCGGAGACCGACGGGTCGGGCCGTCCGCTGGTCACCGGCAAGGTGGCCGTGGTGTCGGTCGTCGGCAACGAGGACGGGGCGCACAAGATCGTCGCCGACCTGTTCCAGGCGCTGGGCGACATCGGCTTCACCATCCCGTCGCAGGGCAGCACCTACTGGAACGACCAGGCGATGGGCGGCACCGACTACATGGACTTGGACGAGACGCCGGAGGCGGTGGCCTCGACGACGGCGACCCTCGCGGAGAACGCCGCGCACCTGGCCCGGGCGCTCAAGGCTGCGCCGTATCCGGGGCGCTGACCGGCGATCAGGCCGCCAGCGACTCCTGCGCCCGCCCGGGTGCCGGCTCGGTGCTCCGGGCCGCGGCCCGGCGGCGCAGGCGGACGCCGGCGACCGCGGTCAGGGCGAGCACCACCAGGACGGCGGCGTAGACCTCGGCGACCCGCTCGAGCCCGATCGTGGCGGAGAGGGAGCCGGCGATGATCGCCGGGATGCTGAAGCTCAGGTAGCCGACCACGAAGACGCTGGACAGCAGCCCGGCCCGCTCGGCCGGGGCCACGCCGGCGCTCGAGGTGGCGACCGCGCCGAGGAACGCCATCCCGAAGCCCAGCCCGGAGACGAACGCGGAGACGAACATGACCACGGTCTCCCCGGTCAGGAGCGCGGCGATCGTGCCGGCGACGCCGGTGGCGAACACCGACGCCCCGGCGACCATGGCTCGCTCGGCCGGCAGGTTGTGGCCGACGACCGCGCCGACCGCGGCGGTCCCCTGCATGGCCAGGACGAGCAGGCTGCCGACCAGCGGCGCCTCGATGCCGAACACCGCGGCCGCCAGCGAGGGGCCGAGGGAGAGGTAGAGGCCACCGAGGGCCCAGGCGGCGACGAGCACCGGCAGCGCGGTGAGGAACGCCGACCGCTGGGACCGCGGCACGCGCACCGTGGGGCGCAGCGAGGCCAGCGCACCGGGGGCGCGCGGGGACGTCTCGGGCAGGACCGCCACGACGGCGGTGCCCACGAGCATCGCGCCGGTCAGGACGGCGAAGATCCAGCGGGTCGGCGAGGCCGCGTACTCGACGGCGAGGCCGGCCCCGACCACGCCGGAGGAGAGCCCCAGCCCCGGGGCCGCGCTGTTCAGGAGTGCGCCCAGCGGCCGGTCGCGGCGCTGGGTGTCCAGCAGCAGCGCGCCCAGCGTGCCGGTGAGCGCGCCCACCGACAGGCCCTGCACCACGCGCGCGGCGAGCAGCCAGCCGACGCCGTCGGCGGCCAGGAAGACCGCCATCGCCACCGCCTGAAGCAGCAGCCCGCCGACCAGGACGGGACGCCGTCCGACGTGGTCGGACAGGCCGCCCACGACCAGCAGCGTGGCCAGGAGCGCGAAGGCGTAGATGCCGAAGACCATCGTCAGCACCCCGGGGCCGAACCCGAACTGCTCCTGGTAGACGCGGTAGAGGGGCGTCGGGACGCCGGAGGCGGCCAGGACCAGCAGCAGCAGTCCGGCCGCGGTCCAGAACGCCGGGGTCCGCGAGAGCGTCGGCACGGGCATGGTCGTTGCCAAGCGCAACGAGCGCCGGATCATTCCCTCGTCCGGCGTGTCAGCCGGGATAGGTCCGGGGCGTGTAGACCGCGCCGGCGGGCGTGACCCGGGTCTGCGAGGAGCCGATCATGACCAGGCAGCGCATGTCGACGGTCCCCGGGTCGAGGTCGCCGAGGGTGGTGACGGTCAGCCGTTCCTCCGGGCCGCCGACGTCCCGGCCGACGACGACCACGGTCTCCGGTGCCCGGACCTCGCGCAGCACCGTCAGCGCCTCGCCGAGCTGGTGCGGCCGGTGCCTCGACCGCGGGTTGTAGAGGGCGATCACCAGGTCGGCCGCGGCCGCGTGCCGGAGCCGCTCGACGATCACGTCCCACGGCTTGAGGACGTCGGACAGCGACAGCACGCAGAAGTCGTGGCCCAGCGGCGCCCCCACCCGGGAGGCCACCGCCTGCGCGGCGGTGAGACCGGGGACGACGCGCACCGGGACGCCGGCGAACTCGGGGCGGGCGGCCACCTCCAGCACGGCGGCGGCCATGGCGAAGACGCCGGGGTCGCCGCTGGAGACGACGGCGACCCGCCGGCCCGAGCGCGCCAGCTCGAGGGCGTGCGCGGCGCGCTCCGCCTCGACCCGGTTGTCGCTGGGGTGGCGCACCTGGCGCGGGTTGGCCGGCACCCGGTCGACGTAGGGGCCGTAGCCCACGAGGTCGTCGGCGGCGGCCAGCGCCTCGGCGGCCTCCGGGGTGGTCCAGCTGCGGGCGCCCGGTCCGAGGCCGACGACGACGACCTCGCCGTGCGCCGCCGGCTCGGGCAGCGGGTCCGCCGGCTCGGCGAGCTGCGGCGTGAGCGGGCTCGGCAGCAGGGCGAGGGAGAAGTAGGGGACGCTCGACGGGTCGACGTCGGCCAGGGGCAGGCAGCGCTGCCGGTCGGTGGTGGCCCGCTCGACGTAGAGCGCGCGGTCCAGGACGCCGGCGCGCTCGAACGCCTCGCGGACCTGCGGGAACGTGCGGCCGAGCTTCATCACGGCGGCCGAGTCGGTCGAGGCCAGCCGCTCGGCCAGCTCCTCGGCCGGCAGCGTGCCGGGCAGCACGGTGAGGACCTCGTCGCGCTCCACCAGCGGACGGCCGACCGCTGCGGCGGCGCCGCTGACGCTGGTCACCCCGGGGACGACCTCGGTCGGGTACCGGTGCGCCAGCCGCTTGTGCATGTGCATGTAGGAGCCGTAGAAGAGCGGGTCCCCCTCGGCCAGGACGACGACGTCGCGCCCCGCGTCGAGGTGGGCGGCCAGCCGTGCGGCCGCGGCCTCGTAGAACTCGTCGATGGCGCCCTGGTAGCCGCCCGGGTGGTCGGTCGTCTCGGTGGTGACCGGGTAGACCAGCAGCTCCTCGATCTGGCCTTCCCGCAGGTAGGGCTCGGCCACCCCGCGGGCGACCGACCGGCCGTGCCGGGCGGCGTGGAAGGCGACGACGTCGGCCGCACCGATCAGCCGGGCGGCCTTGACGGTCACCAGCTCGGGGTCGCCGGGGCCGAGGCCCACGCCGTACAGCCGCCCGCTCATTCGACGTCGCTCGCGATCGCGTTCACGGCCGCGACGGTCATGGCGCTGCCCCCGCGCCGGCCGCGGACCACCAGGAAGTCCAGGTCCGAGGCGGCCAGGGCGTCCTTGGACTCGGCCGCGCCGATGAAGCCGACCGGGATGCCCAGGACGGCGGCCGGCCGGGGTGCGCCGGCGGCCACCATCTCCAGCAGGTGGAACAGCGCCGTGGGGGCGTTGCCGATGGCGACGACGGCGCCGTCGAGGCGGTCCCGCCACAGCTCCAGCGCGGCGGCGGTCCGGGTGGTGCCCAGGTCCGCGGCGAGGGCGGGCGTGCGTGGGTCGTTCAGCGTGCAGACGACGTCGTTGTCCTTGGGCAGCCGCCGGCGGGTGATGCCGCTGGCGACCATCTGGGCGTCGCAGAGCACCGGGGCGCCGGCGTCCAGGGCCTTGCGGGCCCGCTGCACGACGGCGGGGGACCAGGCGAGGTCCTCGACCAGGTCCACCTGCCCGCAGGCGTGGATCATGCGGACGGCCACCCGCGCGACGTCCGCGGGCAGGCCGGTGAGGTCGGCCTCGGCGCGGATCGTCGCGAACGACTGCCGGTAGATCTCGGCGCCGTCCTTCTCGTACTCGTACAGCTCCATCGGGGGCCGAGGCTACGTCCCGGTCCGGTGAGGCGGCCCGCCGGTCCACTCAGCCCGCACGGGCGTCGGCGGTCCGCCGGGTGAGGTGGGGCAGCAGCACGATCTCGGTGCCGTCGGGGCGCCAGGTGCGCCATCGGCCGTCGGTGTCTCGTTCGACGCGGAAGCCGTGGTGGACCAACGTGCGAGTGGCGTTCGCACAGCAGCGCGGAGTTCTCGAGGTTGGTCTCGCCGCCGTCGATCCAGTGCAGGAGGTGGTGGACGTCGCACCAGTGGGCGGGGGCGTCGCAGCCGGCGCTCTGCACGCTCAACTACGCCACAGCCGCGGTCGCGGTAGTCGATGGCGCGGCGCAGCTGGGGTGGGGAGACCCGCTGGCGGCGGCCGTAGTCCAGGACTTCACCGTCGGGGCCGATGACGATGCGGCTGATGCCGCCGTCGCAGGCCAGCCAGCGGGCCCGGGCGGCGGAGATCAGGGTGCCGAAGCTCGTCTGGGCGGCGCCGGGTCCGGTGGCGGGGTCGACCAGGTCGGCGAGGTCCACCCGGACCACGACGTGGGGTTTCTGGGTGCGCAGGATCGGCAGGTTGCCGGAGGCTAGTGCGTTGTCGCAGAGCTGGACGAGGGCGTCGGCGGACTGCTGGGCGCGGGTGCGGGTGTCCCCGGCGGGGCGGGAGGCCTGCAGGATGGATTCCAGCGCGGCCTGGAACTTCTCCCCGCCGACGGCGTCGAGTTCGCCGCGGAAGGACAGGCTGCCGTCGGCGTGCTTGGCCATGGTCAGCGACCGCTGCTCGGTGGGGTCGGGTTCGGGGCCGTCGGGGTCCAGGCAGGCCAGGTAGTGGGCGACGGCCCGTCGCAGGTCCTCGTGCGAGGCGTGCGTGGCGACATCCACCAGGGCGGCGGTGATCGCCTCGATGTCGATGCCCTGCGCCTGCGCTGCGGCGAGGTTGTCCGGCGCCACGACCGGGGCGATCACCGACACCGCCTCCGGGCTCACGTCTCCGCGGGCCGCCGCCGAGGCCACGGCCGGCAACTGGGCCAGGGTGCGGCCGTTGCGGACCAGCTGGTTGGCCGCGGCCGCCGACAGGCGGGCGTGCCCGCGCAGCCAGGAGGCCATCGTGGCCTTGCCGTCGTGCCCGGCGGCGCCGGCCAGCTCGCACTGCCGCACGGTGCGCGCGACCTCGGCGGCCAGCCGGTTGCCCGCCACCAGCAGGGACTCGAGTCGCTCGATCAACTGGGGCTCGAACGCGCCGGTCAGATCCGCGCCGGCCAGGTCGTCCAGCGCAGCGGCGAGCCGGGCCACCGCATCGGCCGGACTCGTCGAACG
This sequence comes from Blastococcus saxobsidens, assembly GCF_002938435.1. Classification (GTDB taxonomy): domain Bacteria; phylum Actinomycetota; class Actinomycetes; order Mycobacteriales; family Geodermatophilaceae; genus Blastococcus; species Blastococcus saxobsidens. The sequence continues at coordinate 1,197 of NZ_POQT01000058.1, read as the reverse complement.
CATGTACGAAGCCTACCGCCGTTCGAGCTCACCCCGCACCACGAAACCGCAGCTCAGATGGCTGTCCACAGATGCCGGCACGGTCTTGACAGCGCTGGTGTGGCGGGGAGCGCCGGTGGTTGCGGCGAAGGCCTCGGGCCGGTCAGGCGGTGCCGGGCGGTGACGGCCGGGCGGCGGTCGTCCGGTAGCCGGTGGGGGTGGCGACCACGTCGACCACGTCGCCCGACGGCCGACCGCACCGGCGCTCGCAGCCGGCCCAGTGCTGCCGCGCCCCGCCTGCCGGCAAGGACCCCTCAGCCACGGCGGCGGTCGCATCGGCCCGGACGTCGGCCAGCGACTTGGCGCAGCCCGGCCGTCCGGCGCACGCGGTGACCTGCAGCCAGGCGCTGCCCGGATCCAGGACCAGCCCGGCCGCGGTGAGGGTCGCGGCGGCCGCGGCGTCGGGCAGGTCCGGCACGACGACGCTCCGCCACGGGGTGAGCTGCAGCTCGGCCGCCGCGGTGCTCGCGAGCAGGTCCGCCTGCGCCGCCGTCAGCCGGCCGAGGGGCACGACCGCCGCCAGCGCCATCCGGCCGTCGTCCTGCGGGAGCGCACCGGCCGGGCCGGTCAGCGGGGGAGCGGGGAGGGCGAAGGGGGTGGCCGTCGCACGTCCGAGGGCGGCCGCGACCCGGGCCGGGCCGTCCTCGAGCTCCGCGAGCCGCCAGGCGGTGCCGCCCTGGGCCGCCCGTTCCGCGAGGAACGCACGGGTGGCGGTGAGCGCCAGGCCGACCGCGCCGTCGGGCCCGGCCCGCAGGCCGCTGTCCACCCCGGCCAGCAGCAGGGCGACCGTGCCGTCGTCCAGCGCCATGAGCCCCACGTCGGCGGCCGTGCCGGCGACGTCGCCGCGGCCGTCGTCGAAGGCAGCGAGGAAGCGACCGGGCAGCCCGGCGAGCTCGGGGTCGGCGCACATCGCGGCGTCGAACGCCGGCACCCAGGGGCGCACGTCCACCCGTCCGCCGGCGCGCCCGCTGAGCACGCTGGCCAGCACGTTGCGTGCCGTCTCGTGGGTGGCGCTCGGCAGCAGGCCCGCTGCGGCCAGCGACCGGGCCCGTTCCCCGGGGCGCAGGTGTGCCGCGACCGGCTCCCGCCACACCGCACCGAGCAGCTCCCCGTACCGGTAGGGCGCGTCCTCGACCTCGTCGTAGAGGTCGTGGGCGA
>NZ_POQT01000057.1 GCF_002938435.1 Blastococcus saxobsidens | reverse complement strand
GGGCTGGCGGCGCTGCCGGGGCGGCTGCCCGGACCCGGCGGTGCGGACGTCGGGCTGGACGGCACCGTGGCGGTCGTCGAGGGCGCCGCCCGCGACGTGCCCGCGCCCGGCGGGATCCGGCTGGTGCGGGCCGCCGGCCCCGGCGACGACGCGCTGGTCGCCGTCGCCGGGGAGCTCGCCGCGGCCGGGGAGGACCTGCTCGTGGTGACCGCCGACCGAGGGCTGCGAGCACGGCTGCCCGCGGGGGCGGTGTGCGCTGGGCCCGGGTGGCTGTGGGCGCGGATCGACGGGAACGGCATGACCTCGGGAGGCACCGGGTAGTCGGTTGCGGACAACGGACGTCGTCCCCGGCGTCCGCCGCCCATGGCGAGGAGAGCTCGTGCCGATCCCCGAGATGCCAGGAACGCCGATCACCGCGCTGGTCACCGGTGCCTCCAGCGGCATCGGCCGGGCCACCGCCGTGCAGCTCGGGGAGCGCGGTGCCCGCGTGGTGCTGGTGGCCCGCGGGCGGGGGTCCCTGGAGGCCGCGGCGCGGGAGGTCCGGGCGGCCGGAGCGGCGGCCGTCACCGTCTGCCCGGCCGACCTGCTCGACGAGGACGCGATCCGGGCGGTGGTGGACTCCGCCGTCGCCGAGTTCGGCCGGCTCGACCTGGTCGTCCACTCCGCCCAGGTGATGGCCTACGGCGCGGTCGAGGACGTGCCCAAGGAGGTCTACGAGCGGGTCGTGGACACCGCGCTGCACGGCACCGCGACCCTCGCCCGGCACGTGCTCCCGGTCTTCCGCCGGCAGCGCGCCGGCCACCTGGTGATCGTCAACTCGCTGCTCGGGAACGTCACCGCTCCGCTCATGGGCAGCTACGTCGCCGCGAAGTTCGGCCAGCTCGGCCTCGCACGGGTGCTGCAGCAGGAGACCCGCGACGAGCCGGGGATCTCCGTGTCGATCGTGCAGCCCGGGGGGGTGAACACCCCGATCTACGCCCAGGGCGCCTCCTACGTCGGCAGCACGGGCCGGCCGCCGCCGCCGGTCTACTCGCCGCAGCGCGTGGCCCGGCGGGTCCTCTCGACGCTGGACCAGCCCCGCCGGGTGGTGCAGGCGGGCCTGTTCAACCCGCTGATAACCGCCGGTTTCCGGTTGCTGCCGGGGATGTACGACGTCCTGGTGGGCCCGCTGCTGCAGAAGCTGGCCATCTCGAACGACCGGACAGCCCCCACCCAGGGCAACGTCTTCAGCACTCACGAGGAGGGCAACGCCACCGAGGGGCGCTGGCGCAGCATCTGACCCGGACGCGCGAGGGCCCCGGCCTCCACGACGGGAGACCGGGGCCCTCGGCCGGTGCCGGCGGATCAGCGCCCGTCCGGCACCCCGGGGTCGGGCTTCTCCCGCACCTCGTCGCCGACGTGCCGCTCCACCGACACGGCGTTGGTCAGCCCGTGGTGGGAGTGCGCCTCCTCGACCTCGTGCGCGGCCTCGGAGAGGACCGGCACCCGCGCCTTGCTCGGCAGGAACCGGCGGACCAGCGGCCAGAGCAGGATCAGCGCGATGAGCACGTAGATCACCGTGGAGAACGGCGTGATGAGCCCACCGAGGTCACCGTTGCTGATCTGCAGCGCGGTGCGCAGCCGCTCCTCGGCGAAGGGGCCGAGGATGACGCCGATGATCGCCGGCAGCACCGGCAGCCCGTAGCGCCGCATCATGAACCCCAGCCCGCCGATGGCCAGGAGCAGGAACAGGTCGAACGGCGAGGCGTTGACCGCGTACGCACCCAGGGCGGAGAAGAACAGGATCCCCGCGTAGAGGTAGGTGCGCGGGATCTGCAGGAGCTTCGCCCACAGCGGTGCGAGGGGCAGGTTGAGGATCAGCAGCATCGTGTTGCCGATGAAGAGACTGGCGATCAGGCCCCACACCAGCACCGGCTCGGTGTCGAACAGCCGGGGGCCCGGCTCGATGCCGTACGTCTGGATGGCGACCAGCAGGATCGCGGCGGTCGCCGTCGTCGGCAGCCCCAGGGTGAGCAGCGGGACCAGACCACCGGCGGCGGACGCGTTGTTGGTCGCCTCGGGGCCGGCGACGCCCTCGATCGCCCCGTGGCCGAACTCCTCGGGGTGCTTGGAGAGCTTCCGCTCGGTCACGTAGGACAGGAACGTCGGGATCTCCGCACCGCCGGCGGGGACGGCGCCGAACGGGAAGCCGATCGCGGTGCCGCGCAGCCAGGGCTTCCAGGAGCGCGACCAGTCCTCGCGGTTCATCCGGGCGGTGCCGACCGGGATGACCTGGACGGGGGCGCGGCGCAGGTGCGCGGCGGTCCAGAGCGCCTCGCCGACGGCGAACAGCCCGACCGCGACGATCACGATGTCGATGCCGTCGGCCAGTTCCGGGATGCCGAAGGTGAGCCGCTGCTGACCGGAGGTCGCATCGATCCCGACGAGGCCGATGGTCAGCCCGAGCCCCAGGGCAGCCAGACCGCGCACCCGGGAGCTGCCGAGCACCGACGTCACCGCGATGAACGCCAGCAGGATGAGCGCGAAGAAGTCCGCCTGCCCGACCTGCAGCGCCACCCGCGCGACGACCGGGCCGAGCAGCGCCAGCAGCAGCGTGGCGATCGTGCCGGCCACGAACGACCCGATGGCGGCGGTGGCCAGCGCCTGGGCGGCCCGCCCGCGTTTGGCCATCTTGTTGCCCTCGATGGCGGTGACCACCGAGGCGCTCTCACCGGGGGTGTTGAGCAGGATCGAGGTCGTGGACCCGCCGTACATGCCGCCGTAGTAGATGCCGGCGAACATGATCAGGGCGCTGGTCACCGGCAGGGCGTAGGTCAGCGGGAGCAGCAGGGCCAGCGTCATGGCCGGGCCGATGCCGGGCAGCACGCCGATCGCGGTGCCCAGCAGCACGCCGAGGAAGGCGTACAGCAGGTTCTCAGGGCTCAGCGCGGTGCCGAACCCGTTGATCAGTTCGCCGATCGCGCCCATCAGAGGATCCCTCGCAGCACGCCGACGGGAAGGGACACGCCCAGCGCCAGCACGAACAGGTACCAGGTGCCGACGGACAGCACGAGCGCGATCGCGACGTCGCGGACGTAGTGCCGGCTGCCGAGCGCGAAGGCGGCTCCCCAGAACAGGATCGCGCCCGAGATCGGCCAGCCGAGGCTCTCGATCAGCATCGCGTTGGCCGCGAACGCCGCCACCAGCAGCGCCATGGTGGCCCAGTCGCTGCGGCCGGTGAGGTCGATGTCCTCGCCGCCCTCGGGCTCGCCGCGCCCGCCGCGCGCGATGTCGACGGCCAGGACGGCGGCGACGACCACCAGCAGGCCACCGACGACCAGGGGCACCGCCTTCGGCCCGACCGGGCCGCGGACGATCAGGCTCGCCGGCAGGAGCAGCGCCTGGGCGATGAGGAGGACTCCGAGCGCACCGAGGAACAGGGCCACTCCGTACTCGGAGCGGCCCTGCTCCCTGGTGCTGCCGGGGGCGGCAGAGCTCACGCCAGCCCCAGCTCGCTCAGGATCGTCTGGACGCGCTGGCTCTCGTCGCTGAGGAACGAGCTGAACTCGTCGCCGGTGATGAAGGCGTCGCTCCAGCCGTTGGTCTCCAGCGCCTGCTGCCACTCCTCGCTGTCGTGCATCTCGGTGACGAGGTCGACGTGGCGCTGGATCTCCTCCTCGGAGATGCCGGGAGCGGCCACGATCCCGCGCCAGTTGGTGAAGACCAGGTCGACGCCCTCCTCGGTCAGCGTCGGCGCGTCCACGCCCTCGACCGGCTCCTCGCTGGTGACGGCCAGGATGCGCACCTCGCCGGCGGCGGCCTGCTCGGCGACCTCGCCGATGCCGGTCGCGCCGAAGGCGATCTGGTTGCCCAGGATCGCGGCGAGCAGCTCGCCGCCGCCGTCGTAGGAGACGTAGTTGACGGTCGTCGGGTCCAGGTCCACGGCGTCGGCCAGCAGCATCGGGGTCAGGTGGTCGGGGCCACCGGGGTTCGACGCGCCGCCGACCGGGACCGCGCCCGGGTCGGCCTTCCACGCCTCGATGAGCTGGTCGAGGCTCTGGTAGGGGGAGTTGGCCGGGACGACGATCGCCTCGGACTCCTCGATCAGCCGCGCGATCGGGGTGGTGTCCTCGAGCGTGGCCTCGGACTCGTTCGTGTAGGAGGCGCCGACGACACCCAGACCCATCTGCATCAGCAGGTCGGCGTTGCCGTCCTCGTTGACGAGGCGCTGCAGGCCCACCGTGCCGCCGGCGCCCTCGAGGTTGAACACCTCGATGCCGCTGGCCAGCTCCACGTCCTCCATCGTCTTGGAGACGACGCGGGCGGTGGTGTCGTACCCGCTGCCCGGGGAGTTCGGGACCATGATCCGGAGCCCGCTGACCGGGCCGTCCTCGCCGCCCGACGCCGAGCCGCCCTCGGCCGTGGTGCCGCAGCCGGTGAGCACGAGGCCGGCGGCGACGGCGCCGACGGTGAGCTTCCGCAGGGAAGCAGTGCGCATCTTGTCCTCCTGAGTGTCCGGTGGATGACCACCGCGTGACACGGACGGTGGCAAGGCCGGTGGGCCGTGTCACCCTTGAGTGCGCATTGAGCTTTGTGGTCCTTGTGTCCACGCCCACCGGCCCGCGTGTCCGTGATGGAGTGCCACCGGCGCGGACCCGCGCCCGTCCCTCGACGTCTGGAGATCCCGTGACCCGGCGGCTCTCGCTGGCCGGCCAGCTGCTGGCCCTGCAGGTGGTCATCATCTGCGTGGTGCTCGTCGGCGTCGCGGCGGTGACCGTGGCGCAGTCGACCAAGCGCGCGCAGGACTCGGAGGGGCGCCGCGCGCTGGCCGTGGCCGAGACGCTCGCCAACGCCCGGATCTTCCGCGACGCGGTCGCCAACAACGCCGTCGCCTACGTCCGCGTCGCGGCGGAGAGCACGCGCAGCGTGTCGGGTTCGGCGTCGGTCGTCGTGGCGCTCGCCGACCGCACGGTCGTCGCCAGCGCGGACCCCGAGCAGCTCGGCGAGCGGATCGACCTGGGGGAGAGCACCGTCCTGCAGGGCCGGTCGTGGGTGGGGGAGCAGGAGTTCGAGGGCCACCCCGCGGCGGTGGCCATGGTGCCCATCCTCACCGGGCCCCGGCGGGAGGCGGCCGGCTTCGTGACGGTCACCCGGCGCTACCCGTCGGTGCTGGACGGTCTCGCCACCGCCACCCCCAACCTGCTGACCTACCTGGGGCTGGGCAGCGCGATCGGCGTCGGTGGGTCCCTGCTGGTCGCGCGCCGGGTGAAGCGGCAGACCCTCGGGCTGGAACCGGCCGAGATCGCCGGCCTGGTCGAGCACCGGGACGCGATGCTGCACGGCATCCGGGAGGGCGTCGTGGGCCTGGACCTGCGCGGGCGGGTCACCCTCATCAACGACGAGGCGATCCGGCTGCTGCACGTGCCCGGGGACGCACTGGGCCGCACCCTCGCCGATCTCGGTGTGCGGGACGAGCTCCTGGAGGCGTTCCTGCACGGCGACGTGGAACGCGACCGCGCCGTCGCCAGCGCCGGACGGGTGCTGGTGGTCAACCGGCTGCCGATCACCAGCCACGGCCGGGCGATCGGCTCGGTCACCACGCTGCGCGACCGCACCGAGCTGCTCGAGCTGCGTCGCGAGCTCGACCTCACCCGGCACGTCACCGACACGCTGCGGGCGCAGGCGCACGAGTTCAGCAACCGGCTGCACACCATCGCCGGCCTGATCGAGCTGGGGGAGGCGGAGGAGGCCGTGCGGTTCGTCCACCGGGTGAGCTCCAGCCGGTCGGAGTTCACCGCCGAGGTGACGTCGACCGTGCGGGACCCCTCGATCGCCGCACTGCTCATCGCCAAGGCGAGCCAGGCGACCGAGCTCGGCGTGGACCTGCGGATCTCGCCGGACTCCTCGCTCCCGGTGCTGCCCGGCGAGCTGAGCACCGACGTCGCGACCGTCGTCGGGAACCTCGTCGACAACGCCCTGGACGCCGCCTCGGTGGCGGCCCAGCGCTGGGTCGAGGTGTCGGTGGGTCTGGTGGACGGAGAGGTGGAGGTGGTCGTGCGCGACTCCGGGCCCGGGGTGCCGGCGGGGATGGAGCGGGAGGTGTTCCGCCGCGGGGTCTCGACCAAGGATGCGGCGGCCGGTCAGACCGACCAGGGGGAGCGGGGCATCGGCCTGTCCCTGGTCCACCTGCTCTGCACCCGGCGGGGCGGCGACGTCACGGCCACCTCGGCCGGTGGCTCGACGTTCACCGCCCGCATGCCGGCCGACCCCGCGCTGGTGGCGTCGTGATCGGCGTCCTCATCGTCGACGACGACTTCATGGTCGCGAAGGTCCACTCGGCCTTCGTGGCGGGGCTGGACGGCTTCGAGGTCGTCGGGACGGCGACGACGGGGGCGCAGGCCCTGCAGGAGGTGCAGCGGCTGAGCCCGGACCTCGTGCTGCTCGACATCTACCTGCCGGACATGACCGGGCTGGACGTGCTGCGCCGGCTGCGGGCGGACGGGTCGGACGTGGACGTGGTGGTGATCAGCGCGGCGCGGGACGTGGACAGCATCCGCACGGCACTGCACGGCGGCGTCCTGCACTACCTGGTCAAGCCGTTCGACCGGCGGACCTTCGAGGAGCGGCTGCGGCAGTACGCCGCGCTGCGCGGGGAGCTCACCCGGATCGACGTCGCCGCGCAGAGCGACGTCGACCGGATGTTCGGCGTCTCCCGCGGGAGCGCGGCGCCGACGGTGGCCACGCCCAAGGGCATCACCCCGCAGACCCTGGAGCTGGTGCGCACCGCGCTGGCCGATGCGGGGGAGGAGGGGCTGTCGGCGTCGGAGTGCAGCGAGCGCACCGGGCTGGCCCGGGTGAGCGCCCGGCGCTACCTGGAGCAGCTGGTGGCCCAGCACCAGGCCGACGTCCGGCAGCGCTACGGCACGGCCGGCCGGCCCGAACGCCGCTTCACCCTGCGGTCCCCGCGCCCGGTCGACCGCGGACTCAAGGACCGAAACGACCGATAGGCACGCAAGGTGGAACGACGCCGGTGCGATCGGGGACACTGCCCGCATGACGATCGTCGTGGGCTACGTCCCCACTGCCGAGGGCGAGGCCGCGCTGACCGCGGCGATCACCGAGGCCCGCCGCCGCGAGGAGCCGCTGCACGTGGTCAACACCTCGCGCGGTGACACCTACGTCGACAACCGGTTCATGTCCGAGGACCTCGTGGCCGCGCTGCGCGAGCGGCTGGACGCCACCGGCGTCGTCTACGAGATCGAGCAGAAGGTGCGCGGCCACGAGGCGGCCGACGAGCTGGTCGAGGCCGCCGACCGGGTGAAGGCCAGCCTGCTGGTGATCGGCATCCGCCGGCGCACGCCCACCGGCAAGCTGCTCACCGGCAGCCAGGCGCAGCGGATCCTGCTCGACTCGAACTGCCCGGTGCTCGCCGTCAAGGCCGACTGAAGAAGCACACCCCCTGCCCCCTTCCGCTCACAGGCTCGGGGCGGGCCCTTGCAGGGGCCCGCCGAGTCGGAACGGACGTTCTCGTTCAGCCCAGCAGGTCGACGCCGTCCCCGGGCCCCACGGCCAGGTTGCGGAAGATGGTCGCCAGGCTCTGCGCGAGGTGGTCGGCGACGGCCGCGGCGGCCTCGTCGGCGTCGCCGGCGAGCAGCGCGTCGCACATCCGCAGGTGCTCGGTGACCGACACCTCGACCCGCCGCGGATCGACGTGGGAGAGGTTGCGCAGCCGCGCGGTGTGCGGGCGCAGCTCTGCGATGGTCCGGCGCAGGTGCTCGTTGCCGGTGGCGCCAATGATCGCCCAGTCGAACCGGTCGGCCAGCTCGTAGAACGCGCGCGAGCGGGCCTGCGACGGAACCCGGCGGGCCGTGCGGGCGAACTCGGTGCGCATGGCGGCGAACACCCGGCGCAGCTCGGGGTCGGCCGCGGCGGCCTCGGTGGCCTCGCGCATCGCGGCGGGCTCCAGCAGCGACCGGAAGTCGAACAGGTCGCGGACGCTCCGCAGGGACACCCGCGACACCCGGGCGCCCTGCCGGGGCGCGAGGTCGACCAGGCCCTCGGCGGCCAGCCGGCGCAGCGCCTCGCGGACCGGGGTGCGGGAGGCGCCGGTGCGCTCCACCAGCCACAGCTCCGACAGCGGCGTGCCCGGCGCCAGCTCGCCGAGCTCGATCTCCTCCTTGAGCTGCCGGTGGACCAGATCGGCCTTGCTGGCCTCGCCCGGGGCGCTCACCGGTACGGCCCGAAGGGCACGCCGGTCGCGCCGGCCAGTTCCCGCAGCCCGGCCAGGGACCCCTCGGCCAGCTCGACCCCACCCGCGGCGAGGGCGGCGGCCTCGGCGCGGTCCTCGACCTCGCCGGGGTGGAAGACCTCGTCGAACCCCTGCGCCAGTGGTGCGCCCTTCACCTCATCGATCAGCTGCCGGACGCGGTCCTCGTAGCCGGCCCGGTCGCCGAACGCCGCAGGGTCGAGGGCGAGGAACAGGTGGCCGCAGCCGCTGCGGGCCTCGGGCTCGTAGGGCCCGTGCACGCCGGTGCCGACGGCGCTGCCGGTCAGCGCGCCGGAGAGCACGTCCATCAGGAAGCTGATGGCGTAGCCCTTGTGGCCGGCCATCGGCAGGATCACCCCGAGCACCCCCTCCGCCGGATCCGTGGTGGGGGCACCGTCGGCGGTGAGCGCCCACCCTTCGGGGATGGCCTCGCCGCGCTTGCCCGCCAGGTGGATCTTGCCGCGGGCCACCGCGGTGTTGGCGATGTCCACGGCCACGACGCGCCCGTCCGGCGCCGGTGCGGCGATCGACCACGGGTTGGTGCCGAGCACCTTCTCCCGGCCACCCCACGGCGCCATCGCGGGGCTGGCGTTGGTGGTCAGGACGGCCACGAACCCGTCGCGGGCGGCCCGCCGGGTGAAGTACATCGCCGTGCCGAAGTGGTTGGAGTTCCGCACGCCGACGACGCCGACGCCGTGCACCCCGGCTCGCGCGGTCGCCAGCTCGCGGGCGCGGTCGGCGAGCACCTGGCCGATGCCGTCGCGCCCGTCGAGCAGGACCAGCGGACCGGTGTCGGAGAGCACGGCCGGCTCGGTGACCGCGCGGGTCGCGCCCGATCGCAGCCGCGCGGCGTACCAGGGCAGGCGCAGGAACCCGTGCGACTGGTGGCCCCAGAGGTCGGCCTGCACGAGGCTGTCGGCCACCAGGGCGGCGTCGTCCTCGGGCACGCCGAGCGCGGCGAGCACCCGGGTGCCGAACGAGCGCAGGTGCTGCGGGTCGATCCGGTCGGTCATGGCGCGCCCTCTTCCCTCGACGGCCAACAGTGTATACAAGTTGTATACCTATCGACGAGAAGGAGGCGTGCATGTTCAGCCTGGTGGTGCAGATGCAGGTCCGTCCGGGGAAGCGGGAGGAGTTCCTCGCCGGGATCGCGGCGAACGCGGAGGCCTCGGTGCGCGACGAGCCCGGGTGCCTGCGCTTCGACGTCTGCTCGGTGGAGGGCGAGGAGGACCGGTTCCTGCTCTACGAGCTCTACACCGACGCCGAGGCGTTCGAGGCGCACAAGCGGGCTCCGCACTTCGCGCAGTGGCGCACGATCGCCGCGACGGTGCTCGAGGGCCAGGTCAACACGCCCGGCTCGCTGCTGGTCAGCCACACCACCGAGGAGAACGCATGAGCACCCAGCCCGCTCCGCCGTCCATGGTCCTGTGCCCGGAGGAGATCGAGCGCTTCGACCGCGGCAACGGCGTCGCCACCGTCCCGTTCGTGGGGAAGTGGAACTGCGAGGCCAACCGGGTCACGACCGGGATGACGGTCTTCTCCCCGGGCACCGGCATCCCGCTGCACTCGCACAACGTGGAGGAGACGGTGCTCGTGTTCGAGGGCGAGGCCACCGCGGTCATCGGGGACGAGGAGTTCGACCTCGTCGCCGGGCAGGCCACCTGGGTGCCGGCCGGTGTCCCGCACTGCTTCCGCAACCGCGGCGAGGGCTCGATGACCATCTACTGGGTCTACGGCGGCCGGGACGTCACCCGGACCGTCACCGCCACGGGCGAGACCTTCGAGCACCTCTCCGACAGCGACCGCGGCGCGAGCCGGTCGTGACCGTCGGTCGCCCCTACCGGCTCGGCGTGATGCCCGGCGACGGCATCGGGCCGGAGATCGTCCCTGCCGCGGTGCGCGTCGTCGACGCCGCCCTGATCGCCGCCGGAGCGCAGCCTCCCGAGTGGCGGGAGCTCCCGCTGGGCGGCTCGGCCATCGAGCACCACGGCAGTGCCATCCCGGCCACCACGCTCGACGCGCTCGCCGCGATGGACGGCTGGCTGCTCGGGCCGCACGACAGCGCCGCCTACCCGGAGCCGCACCGGTCGGCGCTGAACCCCAGCGGCACGATCCGCAAGCACTTCGACCTCTACGCCAACATCCGGCCGGCGCGCGCCTTCGAGGGTGGTCGCGCGCTGGCGCCGGACACCGACCTGGTGATCGTCCGGGAGAACACCGAGGGCTTCTACGCCGACCGGAACACGTTCGCCGGCACGGGCGAGTACATGCCGACCCCCGACGTCGCCATCTGCATGGGCGTCTTCACCCGGCCGGCGATCGAGCGGATCGCCCGGACCGCCTTCGAACTCGCCCGGCGTCGGCGGCACAAGGTCACGATCGTCCACAAGGCGAACGTGCTGCAGCTGACCTCCGGCCTGTTCAAGCGGGTCTGCCTGGAGGTGGCCGAGGGTTACCCCGACGTCGAGGTCGACGACTTCCACATCGACGCGATGACCGTGCACCTGCTGCGCCGCGCGGCGGACTTCGACGTCCTGGTGGCCGAGAACATGTTCGGTGACATCCTGTCCGACATGGCCGGCGAACTGGCCGGGTCGCTGGGCATCGCCCCGTCGATCAACGCCTCCGACGACCGGTGCATGGCGCAGGCGGCGCACGGCTCGGCGCCGGACATCGCCGGGCGCGGCCTGGCCAACCCGATCGCGATGATGCTGTCGGCAGGGATGCTGCTCGACTGGCTGGGCACCCGGCACGGGAACCCGCGGGCCGCCGATGCCGCAGGGCGGCTGGAGGCCGGTGTGCGGGCGGCCGTGCGCGGGGGAGTGGCCACCCGCGACCTCGGCGGGAGCGCCTCCACCGACGCGTTCACCGACGCCGTCGTCGCGCAGGTCTCGCGCGGCTGACCGGGGGCCGCCTCAGGCGCCGCGGCCGCCGTCCACCGCCAGCCGCCGGGCGGCGACCCCGACCACCGCGAGCGCGGCGGCGGTGGCCCACAGCACGCCGGCGGCCCCGATGCCGACGGCCACCAGGCCGACGGTGCTGGGGATGAGCACCTGACCCAGTCGGTTTCCGGTGAGCCGCAGCGCCATCGCCCGGCCGCGGAGCCCGGTGGGCGCCACCTCGGCGAGCCAGGACATGGTGAGCGGCTGGCAGACGCCGAGGCCGAGCCCGAGCAGCACCACGACCGCCGCCATGGCGACCGTCGGCAGCGGAGCCGCCAACACCGCCATCGACACGGCGGACAGCGTCACGCTCACGACCATGAGGCGGCGCCGGCCCACCCAGGTCACGAGCCGTCCGAGGAACAGCCGCGACGTCATGGACGCGACCGCCCGGAGGGTGAGCAGCAGCCCGACGAAGCCGGCGGCCAGACCGCGGTCGGCCCCGAGGGCGGGCAGGTAGACCAGGGTGATGTCGACCGCGGCCAGCACCACGCAGCTGACCAGCAGGGCCCGGAGCAGTCCGGGGAGCCGCAACAGGGTCGCCATGCCGCCGGTCTCGGCCGCGGTCGGCGCCGACTCCCTGCCGGGGAACCGCAGGAACGCCGTGCAGATCAGGAGGACGGCGCCGAGCGCGGTGGCGGTCCAGAAGATCGGGGTCGTGTGGGGCAGCGCCCCCTCGCCGCCGATCAGCGTGATGAGCGCCGGACCGAGCGCCTGCCCCAGCGACGCCGCGAACGTGTAGTACCCGAAGGCGGTGTCGAAGCGGCCGGGGCCGGCGGTGTTCGCGACGGCGGCCTGCTGCCCGACGACCGACAGCAGGTGCCCCGTGCCCAGGACGACGCTGCCGAGGACGAGGCCGGCGGCGCCCCCGCGGCCGGACGCGAAGATCCCGCCGGACACCGCGAGGAGGACGGCGCCGACCAGCATCACGCGGCGCTCGCCGAACCGGTCGGTCGCCTGACCGCTCGGTACGGCGAGCAGGAGCGGGACGACGGCGAAGGAGGCGGTCAGCGCGCCCAGCCAGGCGGTGGGGACGCCGAGCTCCAGGGCGCGGTAGGCCGAGGTCGGGCGCAGGACGAAGGTGACCACCTGGGTGAGCGCCGAGTGCAACAGGAGCAGCGTGAGGAGGCGCCGGCCCGGGGCGGTCACCGGTGCGGGCCGGGGTCGGCCAGTCGGTCGAGCGAGCGGGCTCCCAGGCTGGTCTCGACGTGCCGGCGCATCAGCTCCGCGGCGGCGGCGGCGTCGCCGTCCCGCACCGCCGCGTACAGCAGCCGGTGCTCCACGGTCCGGGCGTCGCGCTCCTCGTCGGTGCGCCCGGCCTCGAGCCCGTGCCGCCGGTAGCGGTCGGTCTTCATCCAGAGGCCGTCCAGCGTCTGCACGAGCAGCGCGTTGTGCGAGGCTCGGTGGATCGCGGCGTGGAAGCGGTGGTGGCTCTCCAGCTGGGCGACCGACGGCGCACTGGGCAGCGCCTCCAGGCCGTCGAGAGCCGTGGCGACCGCGGTCAGGTCGTCCTCGGTCCGGCGGTGCGCGGCGAGCGAGGCGGCCAGCGGGTCGAGTGTCTGCCGCAGCTCCAGCAGGTCGCGGGCCTCGTCCGCGTCCAGCGGGCGCACCCGGGCGTCGCGGTGCGCGTCGAGCTCGACCAGGCCCTCCTGCTTCAGGCGCCGCAGTGCCTCGCGCAGGGGGGTGGTGCTCATCCCGATCGTGCGGGCCAGGGCCGCCTGCGGCAGGACCTGACCCGGGGCCAGGTCTCCGGCGAGGATCAGTTCCCGCACCCGCGTGTAGGCGAGGTCGCTCTTGGTCGCGTACACCACGTCGGTCATCGGGTGCCTCCTTCCGCTATAGGTTATAACCGTGCCCTGGAGACCAGTGCACCGCCGACCCCGAGAGCGAGTGACCCGATGACCCCCGACGCGACGGCCGGACCCGCGACGACCGACATCTCCGACGCCCACCCGGAGGCCCAGGTGTGCGATCCGGTGTTCCAGGTCTTCGGGGGCCGGGTGTCCTTCAGTGGACCGATCGCCACGCTCAAGGTGTTCGAGGACAACACGCTGGTGAAGCAGGCGGTCGAGACCCCGGGCGAGGGGCGGGTGCTGGTGGTCGACGGCGGGGGCTCGACCCGGTGCGGCCTGGTCGGGGGGAACCTCGCGGTCTCCGCGGCGACCAACGGGTGGGCCGGGCTCGTGGTCCACGGTTGCATCCGCGACGCCGACGAACTGGGCCGGCAGCCCCTCGGCGTGCGGGCGCTCGCGGCGATGCCGCGCAAGAGCCAGCGCGGGCTGCACTCCGGTCAGGCCGGCATCCCGGTCGTCTTCGCCGGCGTGGTGTTCCGCGAGGGCGCCTGGCTGTGCGCCGACCGGGACGGGATCGTCGTGCTGCCCGAGGCGCCCTCGGACGTGTGATCCGCCGGGGTTCAGTTCCGCCGCAGCAGACGGGCCAGCCGGTGCCGGCGACCGGCGACCAGTTCGGCCGAGGGCGCCGGCTCGGGAGCCTCGTCCTCGGCCGACGCCAGCGCCGCGTGCCGCTCGTGCAGCCGCGCCCGCACGTCGTCGGGGGAGTAGGCCCGGCGCTGCCGCTCGTTGCGCGCCAGGACGGCGCCGGTCGCGGCGACTCCGGCGAGACCGGCCAGGCCGAGGAGCTTCCAGGGGCGCACGTCCGTACGGTAGCGCCGTGCCGACGCTGACCCTGGACGAGGCGGTCGACCTCACCCGCACCGGCGACGTGTGGATCTTCCGCGGCGCGTCCGTCGCCGACCGGGCGATCCGGACGCTGACCAACGCCCCGGTGAACCACGTCGGGATGGCGGTCGTCCTGGAGGACCTGCCGCCGCTGCTGTGGCACGCCGAACTGGGGCGGTCGTTGCCCGACGTCTGGACCGGGAAGCACCAGCGCGGCGTGCAGCTGCACGACCTGGGCGACGCCGTCCGCACCTGGCGGCACAGGTACGGCCAGCGGCCCTGGCTGCGCCAGCTGGTCGGCCCCTCCGACGACGGTGGCGTGACCCCCGCCATGGAGGACGCCATCCTGCGCACGATCGCCCGCATGGACGGCCGGCCGTTCCCGACCACCCGGCACCTCGCCGGAGGGTGGGTCAACGGCCGGCTGCGGCGCGGCACGACCACCGAGGCCGTCTACTGCGCCGAGCTGGTCGCGGCCACCTACACCGCGATGGGCCTGCTGCCCGCCGACCGGCCGGTCAACTGGTACGACCCCGGCAGCTTCTGGTCCGGTGACGACCTGGACCTGCTGCACGGCGCCACCCTCGGCCCGGAGGTCGCCGTGGACGTGCCGGCGGCCTGACCGGTCAGCGGCGCACCCGGTAGGTCGTCTGCACCATCCCGCCGGCGAAGGTGCGGGTCCGCTCGTGCTCCAGGCGGATGTCGGCCGGCAGCTCGCCGAAGGGCGTCAGCCCCGTGCCGATCAGCACCGGCACCCGGGAGAGCGTGAGGTCATCGACCAGGCCCGCGGCCAGGAAGGCGTGCACGGTGCGGCCACCGTCGACGTACACCCGCCGGTGGCCTGCGCCCTCGATCGCCGCGACCACGTCGTCCAGCGAGGGGTGCACCGTGATCCGCGCGTCCTCGCCGGGCGTCAGCGTCGTGCTGAGCACGTGCACCGGCCGGCCGAGGTAGGGCCACTCGGCGAACGGCGCGATGAACTCGTAGGTGGAGCGCCCCATGACCAGTGCGTCCACGCCCGCGACGAACTCGCCGAAGCCGAAGTCACCCCCCTCGCCGTCGTCCGGGGCGCCGCCGGCGTCCTCCCCGCCGGTGAGCCAGGTGAGGTCGCCGTCGAGCCGGGCGATGAACCCGTCGACGCTCATGCCGAGGAAGACCGCTGCGGTGAAGCTCGTGTCCATGGCGCGCAGCGTGCCGCACCGGTACGACAAGCGGTGGGCGTGCCCCCACGGGAGTGCGGGCCGCCGCCTCCCCCAGCCGGACGACGGTGTCGCCGGGGCGCTCGACGTCGTCGTCGTGGGTGACGCAGACGACCACCCGGCCGGCCAGCGCCGTCCGCAGGTCACGCACCAGCGCGTCGGCGGTCGGCCGGTCCAGGTGCGCGGTCGGCTCGTCGAGCAGCACCACGTCGCGGTCGGCCAGCAGGGCGCGCGCGGTGGTCAGCCGGCGGCGCTCACCGCCGGACAGCGCGGTGCCGCCCGCGCCGACCGGCGTGTCCAGCCCGTCCGGCAGCCCGGCGAGCAGCCCGGCGAGCCCGGTGGCGGTCAGCGCCGCGCGCATCCGCGCCTCGCCCTCGGCGCCGGTGAGGACACCCCGCGGCGCCGCCAGGGCGAGGTTGGCCCGGATGCTGGAGGAGAAGACGTGCGCCTCCTGGGGCAGCCAGGCCATGCGGGCGCGCAGGTCGTCCCCGCGCAGCCGGTCGGTGGGGACGTCGTCGGCCGTGTACCCGCCGGCCCGCGGCCGCAGCGCCGCCATGAGCACCGCGAGGAGGGTGGACTTCCCGGTGCCCGACGGCCCGCGCACGACCAGCCAGCCGTCGCCTGCGTCGGCGCGCACGTCCATGCCGCGCAGCACGTCCGGGCCGCCGGGCCAGCCGGCGACCAGGCCCTCGGTCCGCAGCGAGGCGATCGACGCCGGCGCGGGGAGCGGCTCGGCCGGGTCGGAGGCCACCGGCGCGGTGAGGACGGCGTCCAGCCGCGACCGCGCGTCGGCCAGCGCGCCGCGGCGCTGCAGCCCGCTCACCAGACCGGCGAGGGGCTCGGCCAGCGCCAGCGGGGCGAGCGCGAGGACCGCGAGCGCCGGCCCGGCCAGCCCCTGCGACGCGGCGACCGCGGTGCCGAGCACCGCCG
>NZ_POQT01000056.1 GCF_002938435.1 Blastococcus saxobsidens | reverse complement strand
CTGCAGATCGGAGGCGGCGCCGGTCAGGCTGAAGAAGCCCGCGCTGATCTGGGAGAACGCGAACAGGCCAGCTGCAGCGCCGACTGCGCCCTTCACTGCCCCGCTCACCTTGCTGCCCAGCCCACCCTGACCACCAGCGATTCGGCGGCGAGTGCCCGTAGCGCCTCCACGTGGCTGCGGGCCTGCTCCGGCATGGTGTCGGGGGCGCGCAGCGTCAGCCCGCCGGCGCGCACGATCACCGGATCGTCCCTGCTGCGAGCTGGCGGTGGATGGCGTCGGCGTTGGCGTCGAACTCGGCCACGGTCAGCGTGGACAGCTCCTCGCGGGTGAAGACGTGCCCGTCGGGGCGCTTGATGTCCGGGGGCGCCTGCCCGTCGACGGCGCCGGCGGCGGCCCACGCGCTGATCGCGTCAGCGTTGTCGGCGAGCTCCTGCGGGCCCATCGCGTCCAGCTCCGCCCGGGTGAACGCCCGGCTCATGCGCCGAACATCCCAGACGGCCGCAGCATCCGCTGCGCCGATTCCCTGATGTCTCGGGGCAGCACGTCGGCGACCTCGCCGAGGACCATTCGGTCCACGGCCAGCGGCTCGAGGGACGTGCCGTCGATGATGACCGCGGCGACCTGGCCGCCGGCGTTGTTGACGATGCCGTCCCAGCGCACCCGGACGCCGGCCACCTCCTCGTGGACCCGGTGGGACTGAAACACCTCCCGGCCGTCGACGGTTCGGGCGACACCGACGGTGAAGGTGCCCGCCGCGTCGGCGAACAGGTCGGTGAGGGCGGCGTTGTGCTCGTCGGCCACCTCGCGCAGCTCGGCGACGGCGGCGGCCAGCTTGCGGCGGGCACGCTCCAGGCGGCTGTCGTCACCGTCCAGGCTGGCGGCGACGGCGCGGGCACGGTCGGCGACGACCGGCATGTGCGCCACGGTTGCCTCGTTGCGGCGCACCCGCTGCCGGTTCTGGATACCCAGAAGCCGCACCTGGGCCATGTGCTTCCGCGAGGTGGCCCGCTCCAGCTCCAGCGGGTCCACCTGGCCGCTGCCGTGCAGCAGCTCCCGGTACAGGGCCTCGTACTGGGCTTCGGCCTTCTCGGCCTCCTGCTGGATCTCCCGGTACTCGAGCGCCTCCTGGGCGCGGAGCCGCTCGTCGACGTCGATCCACGTCTCGGCGGCGGTCTCGGTGCTGGTCATGCGACGGCGGTCCTCTCGCTGGCGGTCGGCTGTGACCGGCGGGCGAGGGCAGCGGCGACCGCCGAGGCCGGAATGTCCCAATCCCGACCCCGGCGGACCGCACCTGGCAGCTGGCCCCGTCGGGCCCGCTTCCTCACCGCAGCCGGCGACACCCCCAGGAGTGCCGCCGCTTCACCCGCCATCACGCCACCAGCGTCAGCCGAGCGGTGTCAGCCTGGTTGCGCACGCGTAACCGGAGCAGAGGCAAGACCCCTACGGTCGGGACATGGACCCGACGCAGCAGCCACCCGATCAGTGCCCACGGTGCGGTAGTCGCGTGCGCGAGAACCGCACGACCATCCGCGAACTGGGCAGCGATCTGAACTCGACGCTCAAGCGATGGGAGTGCGTCGACCAGCAGCTGTGCGGCTGGCCCGGTTGATCACGAGCTGCCCTCGGGGAGCCGGCGTTGGGCGGCCGTGGGATTCCTCGGCGACCGCCCAATGCACCGCCTCAGCGTCGTGCCCTCGTTAGATTCATCGATCACAGGGTCGATGCCGCTCAGAACCTCCTGCAGCGCCGGCTGCTCCCCTGCCCGTCAGATTCCCTCGCCCAACCCCTCGGCCAGGCTGCGCTGAGCCTGGAGAGTGGATAGCCGTGTCTCCGCATAGGTGTGAGCGCGAGTGCGCAGCGCTAGGGCACGCTGCTCGACATCCGGGCGCAGAGCGTTGAGGTACGCCTCCGTCTGATCCGCGAGGTCCTTGCCCCACCGCTTGATTTCCGCGCTCGAGGTGCCGGCGGGGAAGGTCCTGCGGAACAGGAGGGCTCGCTCCGACCCCTCGGGCTGATCGAAGGTGCGGTCCCCTACGGGAGTCGCGTCGATGGAGACCGGACCCGCGCCAGGAACCTCCAGGTAGAAGTGCCCGCTCTGACCCTCGTACGGGACACGCAGGGTGACCTCCGTCGCCGTGCCCTGCACTGACGTCGAGAACGTCGCCTTGTCCCGGTGGAGCACCGGGACCTCGGCCTCTGTCTCCCGGTCGATGATCTTGCCGACGCGTTGTGGGTCGGCAAGCCCCGCCTCGTCCATGGGCCCAAGGTCCCGTTCGATGCGCAACCAGCGCCCCTGGAACTCGCCGTCAAGACTTCCAGAACTGAACAGGTTCACGCAGCCACCCTGGCACAAATGAGGCTCACCAGTCATCTTCGCCGTCGCCGGCACGGGGTGAGCGGAAGGCCTGCGTGAAGTCGAGAGGCACTGGCTCCGATAGGAGTCGTGTCCCGGCCCCCGTCATCCGCTCTTCGCCGGACGAGCGGGTGGAAAAGCCCTCCTCGTTGAGCTCGGTCCGGCGCCACATCGGCCCGGTGCGCACCGACGCCATGCACTGCATGAGCGCGTCCGCCAGGTCGTCGTGGCCCACGTTGTCCGGCACCTCGATGCGCATCCCGCCGCCCGGCAGCATCTCCGTCTGCAGGGCGTGCAGCTGCTTGAGCAGCTCCGGGTGCCGCGGCAGCACCATGCGGCCCTGCTGGATCAGGAGCCGCAGCGCCCCGTACCCGTTGACCTTCAGCCGGTTCGTCGTCCACACCCCGCGCACCGGCGTGGACCGGCCCCAGCGGGCGCGGGCCGCCTGCCGAAGGGCCTGCACCGCCGGCTCACCGGGCCCGTTCTCCTCGGCCAGCACCCAGGGCAGCCAGTAGCCGTTCTGCCCGTCCCAGGCGCCCTTCCGGTACTCCCCGACCCGCACCACCCGGTCGACGAACTGCGCGTAGGGCAGCTGGTGTTCCTGCTCCAACCACGGCACGAAGAAGACGGGGCTGTCGGGGTGCCGGTCGGCGTTGAGCAGTCCGTCGTCGAGCACCGACACGAGGACCAGAGCGTTGGCGTCGCGCTTGAACCCCCAGTCGACACCGGCCACCGCCGGCCACCCCGTGGCCTCCTCCGGGGGCAGCAGCGCGTAGTCGGCAACCGCGCCCTCGAGCTCGGCCATCGGGAAGTACGCCGACCCGTCGTCGGTCCACTTCGCCAGGTACTCCCGGTCGAAGTAGTCCGGCGCCGACCGCTTCCGGATCTGCTCGAGGAACTCCACGTCGACGAGCGGGGACACGCTGGACGGCCAGTGCCAGGACTGCACCCACCGGTCCGGGGTGGCCATGCCCTGTCGCCACAGCTGCCGAAAGAAGTGCCCCAGCGCCCCCCACGGGGTGGACGACAGCAGCACCCGCGACCCCGGGCGTGCCAGCACCACCGGCTCCGCGGACTCCCAGATGTCCTGCGGCACGAACCCCGCCTCGTCCACGATCAACAGGTCGGCTTCGGCGGACCGCACCTGCTTCGCCGACGACGGCACGCACTCGATCGTCGACCCGTTCGACAGGATCAGCGTTGACGTCGTCTCGTCCTCCGTCGACCCACCCAGCCGCGGCGCCTTCGCCATCTTCGACACCTCGGCGAACAGGCGCTTCGCCGCCACCTCACCGGCCGACACGATGAGCGCCTTCATGCCGGGCCGGGAGAACGCCGTGTGCAGGGCCAGCACCCCGTACACGTGCGACTTCCCAGCCCGCCGACCAGCGCAGATCACCCGGTACCGGGCCTCCGAGCGCACCACCTCGACCTGATGCGGCCACAACGGCCGGCCGATCATCACGTCGGCGAACACCACCGGATCCCGCCGGGCCGCCTCGAGCTCCGCCACCGACATGCTCACTGCGACTCCCCGTCCTCGACGACTTCGCCGTCCACCCGCTCCGACTCCGCGGCCAGCCGCGCCTGCTCCTGCCGGTGCAGCTCCGCCATCAGCCGGGCTGTGTCCACGTGCGCCGCCGCCTTGTCGCGGCCCAGCCGGGCCGCCGCCAACGGATCCAGACCCAACGCCCGCCGCCCCGACAGCGCCCGCGCCTCCGCCCGATGCAGCAGCAGGTACGCCGATCGCACCCGGTCCTGGTCCAGGTCACCCACGCCGTCCCCAGCCGCCTCCGCCGCCCTCTCCAGGTACTCCGTCAGCACCTGCACCTGCGCCTCCGCCCGCGCCCACGCCCACACCGCCGGCGAGAACCGCGGCGCCGCCAGATAGTCCGTCGCCGGATCGACCAACACCGACGAGCGAATCTCCTCAGCCAACGGGTCGATCACCCGCGGCGAGTACGCCCCGTGCTGCAGCGCCAGCGTGTTCCCCGGCGGACCATCGAACGGCGGCCGTTGACCGGGGAACTCCGGCACCCACCCCTCCGGGCCGCTCACGACCCCACCGCCCGCACCGTCACGCAGCAGCCAGGCACGTGCAGCGCCCACGGATCCCCGACATGCACCTTCGACGCGGTCAGGCGCACCACCTGCGAGTCGTCCCGCATCACCCCGGCGTCGACAAGGGCATCCCCGACGGCCCGACAGAGCTTGTCCAGGTCCCCCGACGACCGCGTGACCGGCCAGCACCGCCGCGACTTCGGCGCCGACTTCGGTCGGTCGAACGTGAACACCACCGCCACCGACACCGGACCCTCGAGACGGGACCAGCCACTGAGTGACGGGCCGCCACTCAGCGATGAACTGGCCGACACGACGTCGGTCAGTCCACTAAAGGCCTTCGAGGACTCCAGTCGCACCATCTCCGCGGCGTCACGCACATGGGTCGGAGACAGCTCCGACCCCGCGCCGCCAGGGGTCCGGACCAGCTCGGACCCCTCGGTTCCGTCGCCCGGGCCGACGGAACCCATTGCGTCCAGCGCGGCCGCCTTCACCGCCTCCCGCCACGGCAATAGACGAGCAGCGTTCCCATGCACCGACGGGCGCCCCCGCCCCAGCGACCGGACCGACCCCTGCGGCGCAGGCTTCCCGAACGCCGAGAACACCAGGCCGTCAGACAGCGCCGTCACGACAGCACCTCGCGGGCGTGCCGCGCAGCAGCCACCAGGCCGGCGTGCACCGAGTCCCCGACACCAGCCGCGTCAGCGACGTCCATCAACGGGTTGACGACGTTCTCCACCACGTGGCGCAGTGCCGCCGCGGCGACGTAGCCGAACGCCTCCGGGCCGAGCTCGGTGAGCGCCTCGGCCATGACCCGGTCGATCTCCGGGGGGTCATCGTGGAAGGTGGCCAGCTCGAACCCCAGCACAGTGGCCCGCGCCTGGATCACGTCGATGTCGACGACGCCCAGCGGCTCACCGTCGTCCCCGACGAGGAAGTGCGCGCTCATACCGCACCACCGGCGACCGAGACGGCAAGCTGACCGGCATGTGGACCGTCATCGAGCAGCCGTTCCTGCCCGCCGTTCCCTCCCTCGTCTCCGGTGCGGTCATCCGCCACCTGGTCGAAGCCGGCGAGGACCGGACCGCGTGCGGGGACCTGGTAAGCGGTCAGGCCCGGGAGGTGACCGTGCCGTGGCGCCGAGCTGCCGGCCGCTGCCCTGCCTGCGAGCAGGAGCAGGGAGTCGACTGACCCAGGGATTGCAGATCCCACGATGAGCCGTTGACCTGCGCCGATGAGCCGCGTGGGCACAACGTGGGCACGGGCAGCACGCGCGCGGGGGTTCCGACAGGTCGAGCGAGAGACGCCGACGGACCGGTTGGCCGTCTTCCGAATGCTCTTCCTTGGACCTTTTGGACCTTTCCCCCATTCCCCCCGTATGCGCGCACTCATGGGCGCAAACTGAGGAAGGGTCCGATTCGTCCAATCGTCCGGGTTGGGGGTCATGGTCAGCCTTCCGTGGTGGGGTCGTCGGGAGCGGCGAGGGCGATACCGGTCCAGCGGACGGTGCCGCTCTTGCTGCGGTCGTAGCCGCGGTCGGTCAGGGCTCGTCCGAAGGCGTTCTGCGTGCCGGGCTCGATGCCTTCGGCGCGGGCCCAGGAGGTCCAGGAGCTGTAGAGGTCACGAGCGGGAGCCCAGTAGTGGGGCCCTGTGAGGCAGCGCTCGTTGAGCCACTGGCCGAGGTGGTCGGATTCGGCCCGGTAGGCGCTGGTGGCTTCGCGGACGTGGTCGGGGACGGCCAGCCCGTCGCGAGTCCAGGCGGTGTAGCCGTCGACGAGCCAGTTGAGGACTCCGGCTTGCTCGAGGAGGAGTCGGTCACCGAGGCGGGTGTCACGCTCGTGCTCGGGGATGACGACGTCGAAGGGGACGAGCCGGAGGCGGCGCCAGATGCCCTCGTCGTCGCCGCGCACGACGGGCCGGTGGTTGGTGACCATCAGCAGGGTGTGGCTGGCCTCGAACTCCCAGAAGTCCTCCCTCATTCGGCGGGCCTTCACGCGAGTCTCGCCGGTGAGCCGCTTGACGGT
This sequence comes from Blastococcus saxobsidens, assembly GCF_002938435.1. Taxonomy (GTDB): domain Bacteria; phylum Actinomycetota; class Actinomycetes; order Mycobacteriales; family Geodermatophilaceae; genus Blastococcus; species Blastococcus saxobsidens. The sequence continues at coordinate 9,632 of NZ_POQT01000056.1, read as the reverse complement.
GCCCTCGGCGAGGCGGCGGCCGGCATCGGTCTCGTGGACGGCGACCAGGCGGCGACCGAACAGGTCGGCCACCCCTGTGGGGTGCGGGTTTCCGCCGTCGGTGAGCAGGGCGGGGTCTCCGGTGGCCCCGTAGTCGCCGAGGGCGGACAGCACGGTCTCGACGAGCACGGACTTGCCGTTGGCGCCGGCGCCGTGCAGGACGGGCATGACCTGCTCGACGACCTTGCCGAGCAGGGCGTGGCCGAGGAGACGCGCGAGGAAGGCGCGCATGGCCGGGTCGGGCTGGATGCGCGCCAGGAACTCATCGAACGCCTCGCGGGCCGCAGCGGGGTCGTAGGCGGCGGCGGTGATCCGGGTGAGGAGCCGGGTGGGGTCGTGGCCGGACACTTGTCCGTCGCGCAGGTCGAGCACGCCGTTGGCCACGTTGAGCAGCCACGGGTCCGCGTCGAGCTGCTCGTGGCGGATGGCCACCTCGGGTTCGGTGGCCGCGAGGGTGAGCATGGCTGCCACACCCGCGGCTGACTCGGCGCGGTCGGCGGCCCGGCGGTAGGCCTTGCGCTGGTCACCGTCGGCCTGGAGCGCCTCATGCTGCAGAGCTCGGCCCACGGCCTTGGCGCAGCGGTGCGCCTCCCCGGTGGTGTCCTCGGACCACACGCGCCCGTCCCAGGCCATCCAGCGGTGCCAGGCGCCGACGTGGCGCAGCCGGTCGCCGAAGGCGGCCACGAGTCGGCGGGCGTTGCCCAGGTCGGTGAGCGGCTCCTCGGGCAGGGGGTCCCGGGTGAGCGCGAGGGGCTGTTGCAGCAGCGCGGTCACGAGTCGAACTGCTCTCTGGTGACGACCCGCCGCTCCCGCCACTCGGCGTAGGTGGCGAGGGTCTCGGCCTGGCTGGTGGGGATCATCCAGAGCCGCCGCTGCCAGTCCCACTGCCGGCGCTGGATCTGAGCGGCATCGAGCAGGGCAACGATCCTGTCGCCGATGAGCCACGTCGTGTTCGGGTGCTCCTCGAGGTGCAGGGTCCGCGCCGCAGGGCGCTGGCGGCGCCGCGGCCGAGAGGCTCGCGTCCGGCGGTCGGGGACATGGTCGATGCCGGCCAGAACCCGCTGAACCCGGCGCTCCTGGATGTGCTGCCAGACCTCAGGAATCCATTCGGGATGGTGCTCTCGCTGTACTCTCACGTCGTGCTCCCGGTCGTGTCGGGGGTTGGCGGTGGCGGCGGCCGGGCCTATGGCGAGGCCCGGCCTCGCTATGTCTGGGCCCTCTCGGGTTCGAGGTCGATGCCGAGGAACCGGCAGAGCGTGGCCACGGGGACGACGACGCGGTTGCCGACCCGGACGGCGGGGAAGTCCAGCTCGCCGCGGCGGAACAGCTCGTAGGCCTTCGTCCGCTGGCAGCCGTAGGCGATCTCGCAGGCGGTCACCAGGTCCGTGCGCACCCCGAGAGCCCGCACCTCGGCCGGTGTCCAGGCACGGACGACCCTCACGCCGCCTCCCGGAGTGCCTCGAGCAGGGCTGCGTACGCCTGCCGCTGACCCTCGCGGGGCTGACGGGAGCCGTTCTCCCAACGAGCCACCGTCATGCGGTGCACGCCGAGCTCCTGGGCGAGCCGGATCTGGCTCACGCCGGCGGCCTGCCGGATCGCCCGCGCCACGCGCGGTGGGGGTAGGGGCCGGCGCGCTCGGACCTCGTCGATCAGCGACTGCGACACTGCTGCACCTCCGTTGCATTCGATGCGGCAACGATGGATGCACGGATGTCAGGAGGTGGCGCCGGCGCGCCCGGGGGAGTGTCGCGAGTAGTTTGGCATCAGTGCAACACTCACCGTCAGAACTGTTGCATTAGCGGCTGCAGTCGTGCATCCTCTCGGTATGGCCAAGCGCGAGGAGTTCGACTACTTCGTCAGCGGCGGAGTCGAGCTCTTCTCCGCGCTGGCTGAAGACACCGCCGCCGAGCAGTGGCACCAGGTCAGCGGCGGGTCGCTCGGGGAACGCCGCGTGCTCGTGCGGCTGGCCAAGGACGACCGGGGAGCCCTGTCCTGCACCGGCCTAGTGGTCGGTCTCGATGGCGAAGAGGTCACCAGCACCAACCTGCGATCCGTTCCGGTCACCGCCATCGTCCGCGACATCGGGCGGCGACTCAGCGCCGAACCGGCCGGCGATGTCGACCGGCTGCTGCAGGAGATCCTCGGCGCCGCCCTGGCACCGTCACCGCCCCGGCGCCCGGACCACCGTCGGCGCGGCGGCCGGGGACCGACCGAGCAGGACCTGCGCGACTTCATGCGGGCACTGCACCTCGCCGGAGGCCAGGAGAAGCGCGGGGCGATGACCCGCGCGGCGAAGCAATACGGCATCGACCGAGCGACGGCGTACCGGTGGCTACCGGTGGCAACCCAGCGAGGCATCACCGGACAGGAGTGCGACCGATGAAGGGCTCCACGCACAAGCGCTGCGGCTGCCGCGACGAGGACGGCCGCCAGTACGGCTCTCGCTGCCCGAAGCTGGGCCGCAAGGGTCACGGGAAGTGGTGGGGGCGCTACGACGCCCCCCGCGCCGCCGACGGCAAGCGCCGGCAGGAGAAGCTCGGCCCGTTCGACACCAAGGCCGAGGCTGACGCCGCCCTGGCCGACGCCGTACAGGCGATCAGCCGCGGCACTTACTTGCGGCCGGAGAAGGACCTCACCGTTGCCCGGTACCTCGACGAGTGGCTGGCCGGGAAGACGACGCTCAAGGCCTCGACGCGGCACGGCTACGCCCAGCACCTCAACCTCTACCTGAGGCCTGGGCTCGGGCACCTGCGGCTGGCCGACCTGCGCGACGTCGACCTAGAGGCGCTGTACGCCGCCATGCGGCAGATCGGCCGCACTGTCGACGGGCGTCCCTCACCGCTCCTCCGACGCCTGCTAGAGGCCCGCACCGACACCCCTGCGGCCCAGCGGGTGCTCAGCGACGCCACGATCCGCCGGGTGCACGCGACCGCCATGTCCGCGCTGTCGACCGCGGTTAAGCGTCGCAAGATCGCCGTGAACCCCGGCGAGCACGTCGAACTGTCGTCCGGCCGCGCTGGCCGGGCGCTGGTGTGGACCGAGCACCGCATCGAGGAGTGGCGCCGCACCGGCAAGCGGCCGGCCGCCGCGATGGTGTGGACCCCGGAGCAGGCCGGCGCCTTCCTTGACCTGGTCTCGGGCGACGAGCTCTACCCGCTGTGGCACCTGGTGGCGTTCCGCGGGCTGCGGCGCTCGGAGGCGCTCGGCCTGTCGTGGTCCGACGTCGACCTCGACCGTCGCACCGTCACCGTGCGGGAGGCCCGGGTGCAGGTCGGCCGGGCCATCGTCGCCGGGGACACCAAGAGCGACACCAGCGCCCGGACCGTCAGCCTCGACGCCAGCACCCTCGAGGTGCTGCGCGCCCAGCGGCGCCGGCAGGCGGAGCTGCGGCTGCAGCTGGGGTCCGCGTGGGTCGACACGGGACTGGTGTTCACGAAGGCCGACGGGTCCGCGCTGGTGCCCGACAGCGTGTCTCAGCGGTTCGACCGGCTGGTGATCCGATCCGGCCTACCGCCGGTGCGACTGCATGACCTTCGTCACCTGGCCGCGTCGCTGACCTACCGGGCCACCAAGGACTTGAAGCTCACCAGCCAGATGCTCGGGCACGCCTCCACGGCTATCACCGAGCAGGTCTACACGTCGGTGTTCGAGGACGTGGAGCGCGAGGCCGCCGAGTCGGCCGCGGCGCTGGTGCCGCGTGCCCACCGTGCGCCGATCGACGCCGCTGTGCCCACTTCGTGCCCACCTGGGGGAGCGGCGGGCCTGACCGGCGGTCTCGGAGCAAGCGAAACCGCAGGTCAGACCCGGTGGGGCGGGTGGGGCTCGAACCCACGACCCAGGGATTATGAGTCCCATGCTCTGACCGGCTGAGCTACCGCCCCGGACCCAGCAGCCTGCCAGAAGCCCTCGCGCCGCCCACGTCGCGGCCCGGTGCGCGCGGGGCGGACCGAGGCGGTTCGTTACCACCCTGTGACATATCCAGGTTTGGCTTGTACCGTCTCTCGCGGCCCACCCGATCCCGCCCCCGAACCCGGAGGCTCGGGTGGACCCCGCCGAACCGCCCGTCGAGAGCCGGGTGGACCGGGGACCCACGTCTCTGGGGTGAATCCGGCCTGCGCCTCCACGGGCGGGCTGGTAGGGCACGTTCCGGCCCGAACCCGTCAGCTGACCTGGTAGGCGGACCGAGGAACGGAGAACGTCGCCTTGGCGACCCTGCACCACCAGCACATCCCTGCCCGCGGCCTCCGACGGGCAGCGGTCGCCACCACACTCCTGGCCGCGTCCCTGCTCGCGGCACCGGTCGCCTCGGCGGCTCCCGGAGACGCCCGGTCCGAGCACGATCGCGTGGCCGCCCAGGTCGCCGACATCGGGAACCGCGTCCGCGAGGCGGAGGACACTCTGCAGCGCATGTCCGTGGAGGCCGAAGCCGCCAGCGGCGCCGCACTGGCCGCCCAGGCGGCCCTGGTCAGCGCCCAGGAGCGCGCGGAGCAGACCGCGGCCCAGCTCGCCGAGGTCCGCGCGTCCGTCGACCGCACCGAGGACGACGTCGCCGCCATCGGCCGGGAGGCGTACATGGGCGTGGACGAGGCCGCCAGCCAGATGCGGATGGTGCTCGACGCCAAGGGCCCCGGGGAGCTGCTGCAGCAGGCCGCGACCCTGGAGCTGCTCGGCCAGGAGCGCTCCGAGGTGCTCGAAGAGCTGGAGGAGAGCGAGGCCCGGGAGGCCCGCCTCGACAGCGAGGCCCGCACCGCCGTCGCCGAGCGGGACGCCGCCGCCCGGACGGCGCAGGAAGCGCAGGACGCGGCCGACGCCCAACTGTCCGCCGCGCAGGCCGACTTCGACCGCCTGACGGTGGAGAAGGCCGCGCTCGACGCTCAGCTCCGCGAAGCCGAGATCCGCATGCTCAGCCTGCAGGGCAGCACCGACCCGGAGGCCACCTGGTCGAAGGTCCAGGCCGCCGAGGAGGCGGTCGGGCAGCTGACCGCCGCCGGTGGCGCGGTCCCGCCGACCGTCGGCCGGGTCACCTCCTGCTACGGCAGCCGCTGGGGGACCATGCACCTCGGCCTGGACATCGCCGCACCCATCGGCACGCCGGTCTTCTCACCCGAGCCCGGTGTCGTCCTGCAGGCCGGGCCCGCCAGCGGGTTCGGGCTCGCCGTCGCCGTCCAGCACCCCGACGGGGCGATCACCGTCTACGGCCACGTGAACCAGGTCTTCGTCTCCGAGGGCCAGGTCGTCTCCGGCGGGGAGCGGATCGCCGAGGTCGGCAACCGCGGTCAGTCCACCGGCCCGCACCTGCACTTCGAGGTGCACCAGGGTGGCCTCTACGCCGACCGGAGCAACCCGGTGCCGTGGCTGGCCAAGCGCGGGATCGACCTGGGCGGCAGCTGCGGCTGATCTCCCGACCGCGCCGTGCCGGAAGATGGACGGCGTGCGGACGGGGGAGGGCATCTGGCTGCGTGCCGGGGTGCTCGGTGCGCTGATCGCGGCCGGGGGCATCGCCGCCCTCGTCCTCGACCTGCCCGACGCCGGCCAGCTGCGCGGGTGGCTGGACGGTGGCGGGCCGACCGCATGGGTCCTCCTCGTCGGCGGGCTGGCGCTCGTCCTGCTCGCCCCGGTGCCGCGATCGGTGCTGGCGGTGCTGGCCGGCGTCGTCCTGGGGTTCACCGCGGGGCTGGTCGTGTCCGTCGCCGGCGGCCTCCTGGCGGGGGTCGTGGCATTCGGCCTGGCACGGGCGCTCGGGCGCCCCACCGTGGAGCGCCTGGCCGGGCCGCGGCTGCAGCGGGTCGACGACCTCTTCACCGAGCGGGCGTTCGCCTCCGTGCTGGCACTTCGGATGCTCCCCGTCATGCCGCACGTCGTGGTGAGCTACGGCGCGGGCCTGAGCGGCGTGCGCCTCGGCCCGTACGTCGCCGCCACCACGGTGGGGCTCGTCCCGAGCACGGTCGTGCAGGTCGGGGCCGGCGCCTCGACGGGCTTCGTCGTCGAGCACCTCACGACGCTCACGGTCGTGCCGGTGGTCCTGGGCGTCGTGCTCCTGGCTGCAGCCTTCTGGTGGTACCGCCGCCGGGCCCGGCCGGCGGCGGAGGAGAAGCGGGAGCCCCGCCCGACCTGACCGGCGTCAGCCGCGACCGAAGAACCGGCCCAGCACGCTGCCGGCCCCACCCATCGTCCGGGTGGCCAGCTGGAGGACCGGCCCCCCGGGAATGCCGGGCACCTTCTGCACGATCGGCGCGAGCTGCAGCAGGCCGCCGACGTCGTGCACCTTCAGCTTCCGGCGGGCCACCGCGGGCACGGGGTTCACCCGGCCCGAGGCGGCGTCGAGCAGCAGGTCTGCCGCGCCTTCCACGGCCGGGCCGTCGATCACGCCGGCGGCCACCCGCCGCACCTGCCAGCCGTCGCCGTCGGAGGTGAATCCCCAGCCGCCGTCCGGGGTGACGAGGGTGACCCGGCCGCTGATCCCGGTGTCGGCCGCCAGCGCGCCGGTGACGTCGGTCAGGGCGGCCAGGCCGGCCTGCAGCACGTCGGCCGGCGGCGGCTCCGCGCCGCACGACACAAGGTCCAGCCAGTGGACGGCGAGCTCGTAGCCCTGCCCCAGGACGACGCTCAGCAGCGGGATCCGCCCGACGACCGAGACGGCGGGCGCGGTGTCCAGCGCAGGAGGCTCCTCGGCCAGGTAGCGGGCCGTTGCGTCCCGGTTGCGTCGCAGCGCCGCCAGCACCTCCTCGCGCGACGCGTCGCGATGGGCAGCGATCACGCGTGCGTTGACGGCGTCCGGGTCCGGCGGCTCTCCGGAGCCGCCCGTCCGTGCAGAGGTGATCAGGTCACGCAGCGCCTGATGGTCCTCCCACTGGCCCAGGTGGACGCAGATCTCGTGCGCGCGCCACCCGGGCAGCCGGGAGCGCCGATCCAGGTCGACGCCCTCCACCTGCTCGATGAACCGGTCCCACGCGTCCAGCACCATCCCGGAGATCTCGTCGCGGCCCGCGTCGACCATGCCCTGGTGTCGTCCCACGTCGGACCCCTACCCGGGCGTCACACCGACCAGGCATGGACCCTCCGCACGCCGTCCACCGCACATCCGGACGCCGGGGGGAACAGGCGTCACCCGGGAGGGGGAGCGGGGCGTCAAGGAGGGGTGGCGCCCGGTCGATCGACTGGTCGTGAGCCAGCGACCCGTAGGAGACCGCCGAGCCGGCGGCGCGACGGCGTCCTCCGGTGCGCCCGGCCGGATCCGCCGGCTGCTCGCCGCGGTGCGAGCAGGGATGTTCCGGACGCTCGCCGCCGACGACGACCGGGCCGCCTACTGGGTGCGCCACGTGCGCATCGGCGTGCTGGTCACCGAGATCTCGGCGTTCGCGGTCGCCGGCTACGCCCTCCTGACCGACGAGCCCAGCCCTCACCAGCCCCTCCTGCTCGGATTGGCGGCTGCCGTGGCCGTGACGATGCCCGCGGCCTTCCTGCTGCCCCTGCGGGCGATGATGCGCGACTGGCGCGGCCCGGCGTTCTTCTACACCTGGTCGACCGCCACCGCCGCGGTGGTCATCCTCGCCACCCGGCTGGACGGCGGTTCCTCCAGCCCGCTGGACGCGCTGCTCTTCCTGACCCTGACCTTCACCGCCGTCGCGTACTCCCCGCAGGGCGTGGTCGCCATGGGCACGGTGATGACGGCCGGCTACCTGTTCTTCGTCGAGCTGCCCGAGTTCACCGACACAGGCGCCTTCTTCCTCACCGTCATGGGCGTGTTCACGATCGTCTGCGCCATGGCGTCCTCCAACTCCTGGGCTGCCTACGACCGGCAGGTGCTGCTCATCCGGACCCACGAGATGCTGGCGGCCACGGACCCGCTCACGGGCATCCCGAACCGTCGGCGGTTCCTCGAGCGGGTGTCCGGCGCCGTGGTGGCCACGGCCTGGGGCCACCGGTCCGTCGTCCTCCTGGTCGACCTGGACGGCTTCAAGGCCGTGAACGACGCTGACGGGCACGCGGCGGGCGACGCGCTGCTCACCTCCGTCGGTGCCGCGCTCGGCGCCGCGGTGCGCGAGACCGACACCGTGGCCCGGCTCGGTGGCGACGAGTTCGGCGTGCTGGCCGACGTCACGGCGGACTCCTCGGCGGAACTGCTGGCCGAGCGGCTGCGCCAGGCGGTCGCCGCCGCCGGCGCGCGCTACGGCGTGACGGCCAGCGTCGGGGTGGCCGAGGTGGACCCCGGCGAGGACGTCGAGGACCTGATGCACCGGGCCGACGTGGCGATGTACCAGGCCAAGACCGGGGGAGGCGACCGCGTCCGGGTGCTGGACGCCTGAGCCGCTGCTCGACACGTCGTACCCTCGGCGACACGCTGGGTGACGACGACGGAGCCACGCCGTGCAGGTCACCGGGTCCGACGATCCTCCGTCCAGCGACCGTCGGTGACGCAGAGTGATTCTCGCCATGCTGCGGCGCCATGGTGCCGCCATCGGCCCTGGTTGGACCACGATCCGGTACGAGGAAGGCCGCGAGCGGCGGCGCCGGCGGGGTGGACGCCGCGCCGAGCTGCGTGGTATGGGCCGCTGACCAGCGCCAAAGCGCCCGAAGCGTGATCACCTTTCACTTTCGTCCCAGATGTCGCACCCGGGCTGGCGCGATGAGGGGACCATCGTGCATCCTTGGAGCAACAACCTGGCTCCGTAACTGCCGAACACAGCGCGTCACCGAATCGATGGGTCCGTAGGGGAAGACGAGACCGATCGAGTCGATGGAGGTGCCCCGTGCAGCGACGGTCAACCCAGGGTGTCGTCTTCGTGCACGCGTGCCCGAAGGCGCTCTGCCAGCACGTCGAGTGGGCGCTTGAGCGCGTGGTCGGCGCGCCGGTCTCCCTGTCGTGGGCTGAGCAGCCCGCGGCGCACGGTTCCTACCGTGCCGAAGTGGCCTGGACGGGTTCGCCCGGCACCGGCGCCAAGCTCGTCGCTGCGCTGCGCGCATGGCCGATGCTGCGTTTCGAGGTGACCGAAGAGGCCAGTCACGGCAACGACGGCGAGCGCATGTCGTACGTGCCCGGCAAGGGCGTCTTCCGTGCGCCCACGAGCGCCAACGGCGACATCATGATCAGCGAGCAGCAGCTGCGGCACCTCGCGGCGACGACGTCGTCGATCGAGGCCTTCCGCCACGGTGTCGACGAGTTGCTCGGCGCCGCCTGGGACTCCGACCTCGAGATCTACCGGCACGCCGGCGACGGCAGCCCCGCCACCTGGCTGCACCAGGTCGTCTGAGCAGGTAACAGATCCACTACGACACTCCCGTCCGGCACGGGGAGTCGTCGTAGCCTGAGGACCAGGTCGTCCGGGCGCCGTCGGGGAAGCGGCGCCCGGACGGCCTTTCTCGTGGCGGGGCGATCAGGAGACTCTCGTGGCGGGGCGATCAGGAGACCTGATCGTTCTGGGTCCTCCCTCACCGTCGACCGTGAGGGAGGACCCCGAACGATCAAGAGACCTGATCATCGAAGAGGTCAGAGCGGGATGTTGCCGTGCGCCCCGCGCCCGTGCGGCGCCTCGGCCAGCGCCTGGATCAGCCGCCGACGGGTCTGGGCGGGCTCCACGACCTCGTCCACGACC
>NZ_POQT01000055.1 GCF_002938435.1 Blastococcus saxobsidens | reverse complement strand
GGTGATCACCATGCGCGAGGAGGGATCCCCGTCCCGGTCCGCGGCCCGCGCCGCGTCCGGGCAACAACCCCTTCAGCAGTGCTCCGCGTCCCAGCCCCGCCGGCGGCGCCGCACGTCCGGGTCCCGGTGCGGGCGCGCCCCGTCCGGCGCCCGGTGCCGGCGGCCCCCGCCCCGCGCCCGGTGCCGGTGGTCCTCGTCCCGCTCCCGGCGGTCCCCGTCCGGGTCCCGGTGCCGGTGGCCCGCGTCCCGCGGCCGGTCCCGGCGGTCCCCGCCCCAACCCGGGGATGATGCCGCAGCGTCCGTCGCCGGGCATGATGCCCGGTCGTCCCGCTGGTGGCGGTCGTCCCGGTGGTGGCCCCGGTGGCCCCGGTGGTCGTGGACGGCCGGGTGGTCCCGGCGGTGGCGGCGGTGGCGGTGGCTTCCGCCCCGGTGGCGGCGGCGGTGCCCCTGGTGCCGGTGCGCCGGCCGGTGGTGGCTTCCGCGGTGGCGGTGGCGGCGGCGGCCGTGGCCGTGGTCGCGGTGGTTCCGGTGCCGGTACCGCGGGTGCCTTCGGTCGCCCCGGCGGCCGCGGCCCGGTCCGTGGCCGCAAGAGCAAGAAGCAGCGGCGTCAGGAGTTCGACTCGATGGCGGCGCCCAGCATGGGAGGCGTCAGCCTGCCGCGCGGCAACGGGCAGACCGTCCGGCTGCCCCGCGGCGCCTCGCTGACCGACCTGGCGGAGCGCATCAACGCCCAGCCGGCCGCGCTGGTCACCGCCCTGTTCCACCTGGGCGAGATGGTCACCGCGACGCAGTCGGTCAACGACGAGACGTTGCAGCTGCTCGGCGCCGAGATCGGCTGGGTCATCCAGGTCGTCAGCCCCGAGGACGAGGACCGCGAGCTCCTCGAGACCTTCGACCTCACCTTCGGTGACGAGGAGGGCGACGAGGAGGACTGGTCGTCCCGTCCGCCGGTGGTGACCGTCATGGGTCACGTCGACCACGGGAAGACGAAGCTGCTGGACGCGATCCGCGACGCCAACGTCGTGGCCCGCGAGGCCGGTGGCATCACCCAGCACATCGGCGCCTACCAGGTGGTCACCGAGCTCGAGGGCCTCGAGCGGCCGATCACCTTCATCGACACCCCGGGTCACGAGTCGTTCACCGCGATGCGTGCCCGTGGCGCGAAGGTCACCGACATCGTGGTCCTGGTCGTGGCGGCCGACGACGGCGTCATGCCGCAGACGGTGGAGGCGCTCAACCACGCCCAGGCCGCCGACGTGCCGATCGTGGTAGCGGTGAACAAGGTGGACAAGGAGGGGGCCAACCCCGCCAAGATCCGCCAGCAGCTCACCGAGTACGGCCTGGTGGCCGAGGAGTACGGCGGCGAGACGATGTTCGTCGACGTCTCGGCGATCACGCGCCAGGGCATCGACGACCTGCTCGCGGCGATCCTGCTGACCGCCGACGCCTCCCTGGACCTGCGCGCGAACACCGAGCAGGACCCGCAGGGTGTCGTCATCGAGGGCAAGCTGGACAAGGGCCGTGGCCCCGTCGCCACGGTGCTGGTCCAGCGCGGCACCCTGCGCCAGGGCGACTCGATCGTGGCCGGCGACGCCTACGGTCGCGTCCGGTCGCTGCTCGACGAGCACGGCAACAAGCTGAAGGAGGCCCTGCCGGCCCGCCCCGTGCAGGTCGTGGGTCTCACCTCGGTGCCGCGTGCCGGCGACACGTTCCTCGTCGTCGAGGAGGACCGCGTCGCCCGGCAGATCGCCGACCGTCGTCAGGCCCGCATCCGCAACGCGCAGAACGCCTCCATGCGCAAGCGGATCAGCCTCGAGGACCTCGACGCGGCGCTCAAGGAGACCCGTCAGCTCAACCTGATCATCAAGGGCGACAACTCGGGCACCGTCGAGGCGCTCGAAGAGGCGCTGATGAAGATCGAGGTCGACGACGAGATCGCGCTGCGGGTCATCCACCGCGGCGTCGGTGGCATCACCAAGAGCGACATCGACCTCGCGCTGGCCGACGACGTCATCGTGCTGGGCTTCAACGTCCGCGCCGAGGGCCAGGCCACCGAGCTCGCCAACCGCGAAGGGGTGGACGTCCGGTACTACACGGTCATCTACCAGGCGATCGACGAGATCGAGGCCGCCCTCAAGGGCATGCTCAAGCCGATCTACGAGGAGATCCAGCTCGGCACGGCGGAGGTCCGCGAGGTCTTCCGGGTGCCGAAGATCGGCAACGTCGCCGGTTCGCTGGTCCGCAGCGGCACGATCGTCCGCAACTCGAAGGCCCGTCTCATCCGCGACGGTGCCGTGGTCGCCGACAACCTGTCGGTGGAATCCCTCCGCCGCTTCAAGGACGACGCGACCGAGGTCCGCGAGGGCTACGAGTGCGGTATCGGACTGGGCTCGTTCAACGACATCAAGGTCGATGACGTGATCGAGACCTTCGAGATGCGTGAGAAGCCGCGCGACTGATGAAGGACCCCGCTGCCCCCCGGACCTCGCACGCTCGGCCCGGGACCCTGCAGCGGAGCCGTTCCAGCACGTTGCGATAAGCAGGGAGGCGGTGGGCGTGTTCACTGGCACGCTCACCGCCGACCTGCTGCTGGGCGACGTCCACTCGCTCAAGGGCAAGCGGGCCGTCGTCCGGCCGATCGTGGCCGAGCTGCGGCGCCGCTTCGCCGTCGCCGCGGCCGAGGTCGGCGACCAGGACCTGCACCGCCGCGTGCAGGTCGGGGTCGCCACCGTGGCCGGCGACGCCGGCCAGGTCACCGACGTGCTCGACGCCTGCGAGCGGTTGCTGGCCGAGCGGCCTGAGGTGACGCTGCTGTCGACCCATCGGCAGCTGTTCTCCGACACCGATTAAGGACCCCGTGCTCCCCACGCCTCGCACACTCGGCGTGGGTCCCTGCACGGGGCCGTTCCATCCCCTCACGAGGAGGTCCGATGGCCGACCCGGCCCGCGCCCGCAAGCTGGCGGTGCGCATCCGTCAGATCGTGTCCGCCGCGATCGAGACCCAGATCAAGGACCCCCGTCTGGGCATGGTGACCGTCACCGACGCCCGTGTGACCAGTGACCTCCGCGAGGCCACGATCTTCTACACCGTCTACGGCGACGAGACCCAGATCGCCGACTCGGCGAAGGCCCTGGCCAGCGCCACCGGCGTCCTGCGGTCGACCGTCGGCAAGCAGACCGGCATCAAGTTCGTGCCGTCCCTGGCCTTCATCGCCGACATCGTCCCCGACACCGCGCGGGAGCTCGAGGAGGCGCTCGAGCGTGCCCGGCACGCCGACGCCGAGCTGGCCCGCGCCCGTGAGGGTGCGAGCTATGCCGGGGAGCCCGACCCCTACCGGCGCCCGGCCGAGGACGAGGACGACGACGGCCAGACCGCCGCGGTCGTGTCCGACCCGGTCGGTGCGGGCACTGCCGATGACAGTGGCGAGGACGTCGCCGTCGACCCCAGGAGCGCACCGTGAGCGAGAACGACCCGGATCCGCACGAGCCCGACGAGGGCCAGGGCGCCTCGGTGCTGGGCGGCCGGCCCGTCCCCGCGGACGGCGACCCGACCGACGGCGGCAGGCGCGGCCAGATCGGCGAGGTGCCCAGCATCGCCGCCGACGAGCCCGACGACGGAGGCCCCGGCTACCCGGTGGGTGGCGGGGACATCCGCGAGGACCAGGGCGGCCGCATGGCCGACCCCGACGCGGGCACGTGAGCCGCCAGCCGACGACGGAGGATCTCGGCGCCGCCCTGCGCACGGCCGCCGACGTGCTGGCCGAGGCCGCGCACGCGCGCTCGACGATCGTCCTGTCCGGCCACGTCCAGCCCGACGCCGACGCGCTCGGCAGCACGCTGGCGCTCGCCGAGGGCCTGCGCCGCCGAGGGGCGCGGGTGCTGGCGACCTTCCCCGGCCCGTTCACGCTGCCGGCGTCCCTCGGCTGGATCCCGGGCGCCGAGGGGCTCGTGCCCTCGGATGCCGTGCCCTCCTCCCCGGACGTCTTCGTGAGCCTGGACGCCGCCTCCCCGGCCCGCCTGGGCGAGCTGGCGCCGCTGCTGGACCAGGCGGCGACGTCGGTGGTCGTCGACCACCACGCCAGCAACCCCGGCTTCGGCCGGGTGCGGGTCGTCGACCCCTCAGCCCCGGCGACGGTGACCCTCGTCGCCGACCTGCTCGACGGTCTCGGCGTGACGCTGGACCGGCAGCTGGCCACCTGCCTGTACGCCGGCCTCGCCGCCGACACGGGGTCCTTCCGGTTCGGCAACACCCGTCCGGACACCCACGAGCTGGCCGCGCGGCTGCTGAGCACCGGCATCGACCACGCGGCCATCAGCCGCCGGCTGTTCGACACGGCGCCGTTCGGCTGGCTCGGGCTCCTCTCGGTCGTCACCGGGCGGGCGGCGCTGGAGCCGGAGGTGGGTGCTGGCCTCGTCTGGACCTGGTCGAGCACCGCCGAGGCGGCCGAGCACGGTCTGGCCGGCGAGCAGCTCGAGGCGCTGGTGGACGTCGTCCGTGCGGCCGAGGAGGCCGACGTGGCCTGCGTCCTCAAGGGCCAGGACGACGGTTCCTGGTCGGTGTCGCTGCGCTCGCGCGGTGCCACCGACGTGGCCGGCGTGGCCATGGCGCTCGGCGGGGGCGGCCACCGCGCCGCGGCGGGATACACCTCGCACCTGGACCGTGAGGGGACGGTCGCGGCCCTGCGCCACCAGCTGGCGGCCGCGACCACGGGGTCCTGACCGCCTTCGCGGCCCCGACCGTGGTCCGGACGTCGTGATCGGGGAGAGCCGGCGTCCGCCGGGCTCCGCCGCACCTCGCCCCGCCCCGCCCGGTGTGCTGGCCCTGGCGTTGCCCGCGTTGGTCGTCCTGGCGGCCGAGCCGCTGTACCTGCTCGTGGACACCGCGGTCGTGGGCAACCTGGGCACTGTGGCGCTGGGGGGTCTCGCCGTCGGCGGCGGGCTGCTCGCCTGGGCCGCCGCGCTGCTGAACTTCCTCGCCTACGGCACCACCGCCCGGGCGGCCCGCCGGGCCGGCGCCGGTGACCGCGCCGGTGCGGTCACCGAGGGGGTGCAGGCCACCTGGCTGGCCGTCGCCCTCGGCCTGCTCGTCCTGCTGCTGTTCCAGCTGCTGGCCGGTCCGCTCACCCGCGCGCTGGCCGGCGGCGCCGGCCCGGTCGCCGAGGCGGGGGAGCAGTGGCTGCGCGTCGCCGCGCTGGGCGCCCCGCTGCTGCTCGTCTCCCTCGCCGGCAACGGGTGGCTGCGCGGGGTGCAGGAGTTGCGCCGCCCGGTCCGGTACGTGGTGGCCGGCAGCCTGCTCAGCCTCGTCCTGTGCCCGGTGCTGGTGCACCCGGCCGGCCTGGGGCTCGTCGGGTCGGCGGTCGCGAACGTCGTCGGCCAGGCGCTCACCGCGGCGCTGTTCGTGCGGGCCCTGCTCAGGGAGGACGCCGGCTGGCGGGTGCACCCCACCGCGCTCGCCCGGCAGCTCGTGGTCGGGCGCGACCTGCTGCTGAGGGCGGCGGTCCTGCAGATCTCCTTCCTGGTGGCGGCCGGCGTGGCCGCGCGCGCGGGGACGGCCGCGCTGGGGGCGCACCAGATCGCGCTACAGCTGTTCTTCTTCCTGGCCCTCGTGCTGGACGCCTACGCCATCGCCGCGCAGACCCTGGTCGGGCACGCCCTGGGCGGGCAGCGGCCGGACGAGGCACGGGCCACCGCCCGGCGGGTGGCGGTCTGGGGCCTGGGCACGGGCTGCGCGGTCGCCGCGGTCCTGCTGGCGCTGCGGGACGTGCTGCCGCCCCTGTTCACCGACGACCCGGCGGTGCTGGCCCAGGCCGCCGTCGTGTGGTGGTTCCTGGCCGGCTTCCAGCCGCTGGCGGGGGTGGTCTTCGCCCTGGACGGCGTGCTGATGGGCGCCGGCGACGTCGGCTACCTGCGGACGGTCACGATCGCGTCGGCACTGGTCGGCTTCCTGCCCCTGTCGCTGCTGTCCGGGCCGCTCGACCTGGGCCTGGCGGGGGTGTGGACCGGCCTGACACTGTTCGTCGTGCTGAGGCTGGTGGCGGTCCTGGTCCGGGTGGTGGGTGACCGGTGGCTCGGGACGCCTGAGACGGTTGCCCCGTGAGTCCGAGACGGCCAGATGCCGATGTCCCGCCCGGTCTGCTGCTGGTCGACAAGCCCGGCGGCATGACGTCCCACGACGTCGTGGCCCGTGCGCGTCGCGCGCTCTCGGTCCGCAAGGTGGGCCACGCCGGCACCCTCGACCCGATGGCGACGGGCCTACTCGTCCTGGGTGTCGGCACCGCCACCCGGCTGCTCGGCCACGTCGGCGGCCACGACAAGACCTACGACGCCACCATCCGGCTCGGCCAGGCGACGGTCACCGACGACCGGGAGGGCGAGGTGCTGACCACCGCCTCGGCCGCGCACCTCGACGACGACGCCGTCCGCGCGGCGCTCGCCGCCCAGACCGGCGCGCTGCAGCAGGTGCCCTCGGCGGTCAGCGCGGTCAAGGTCGACGGCCGCCGCTCCTACGACCGCGTGCGCGCGGGGGAGACCGTGGAGCTGACCCCCCGGTCGGTCACGGTGCACCGGCTCCAGGTGCACCGCGTCACCCGTCCCGGGCCCGACCTCGTGGACGTGGACGTGACCGTCGAGTGCACGGCCGGCACCTACATCCGGGCCATCGCCCGGGACGCCGGCGCCGCGCTCGGCGTCGGTGGTCACCTGACCGCGCTGCGGCGCACCGCGTCCGGGCCGTTCGCCGTGGCCGAGGCCGGGACGGTCGAGGACTCCGCGGCGTCGCTGGTCGCCGGCGGAGGACCGGGCTTCCTGGGGCTCACCCAGGCCGCCCGGCTGGTCTTCCCGGAGCGCCGGCTCAGCGCCGAAGAGGCGCGGGCGCTGGGCTACGGCCAGCGGATCCCCGCCACCGGCGCGGCGGGCCTGCACGCCGCGGTCGACCCCGCCGGCCGGCTGGCCGCGCTCGTGGAGGACGCCGGGCAGACGGCACGCGTGACGGTCGGGTTCCCGCCGGCCTGAACCGGTGGCAGCCTGGCGCCGTGGAGCTCGACGCCCGGCTGGCCGACCTCGACGCCCTGCTGCGCCCGCTGCCCGGTGTGCTGGTCGCCTTCTCCGGCGGCGTGGACTCGGGGATGCTGCTCGCCGCGGCGGTCCGCGCGCTGGGACCCGAGCGCGTGGTCGCCGCCACGGCCGTGTCGCCCAGCCTGCCCGCAGCCGAGCTGACCGGTGCCGCCGACGTCGCGGTCCTGCTCGGCGTCCGGCACGAGCGGCCACCCACCGACGAGCTGTCGCGGGCGGGTTACCGCGCCAACGCCGGCGACCGGTGCGCCTTCTGCAAGACCGAGCTCGTCGACGTCCTGCTGCCGCTGGCGGTGCGGCTGGGCATCCCCGAGGTCGTCACCGGCACCAACGCCGACGACGTGCGCGCCGGCTTCCGGCCCGGCATCCGCGCCGCCGCCGAGCGCGGCGCCTGGGCACCCCTGGCCCGGGCGGGCCTCACCAAGGACGACGTGCGGGCGGCGGCCCGCCGGTGGGGGCTGCCGCTGGCGGACAAGCCGGCGGCAGCCTGCCTCGCCAGTCGCATCGCCTACGGCGTGCCGGTGTCGGCGGCCGGTCTGGCGCGCGTCGAGCGGGCGGAGTCCGCGCTGCGGAGCGCGCTGCTGCGGGCCGGGTTCCCCGTCCGGGACCTCCGGGTGCGCGACATGGGTGAGGACGTCGCGCGGGTGGAGGTCGACGCCGCGCTGGTGGATGACGTCGCCGCGCGACCGGACCTGCTCGAGGTGGTCGCCGGGTTCGCCCGCGTGGACCTCGACCCGCGCGGGTTCCGCTCCGGTTCGATGAACGAGCTGCTGCCCGACCCCGTCCGCTACCGCTGACGGGACCGGGCGATGCGGGCCGCCGCCACGCCCGCCCCGAAGCCGTTGTCGATGTTGACGACCAGCACGCCTGGTGCGCAGGCCGTGAGCATGGTGAGCAGGGCGGCCAGCCCCTCGAACGCGGCCCCGTAGCCGACCGACGTCGGCACCGCGACGACGAGGCGGTCGGTGAGCCCCGCGACCACGCTCGGCAGGGCGCCGTCCATCCCGGCGACGACGACCACCGCGTCGGCTGCGGCCAGGTCGGGCGCCACCGACAGCACGCGGTGGATCCCGGCCACGCCGACGTCGTCCACCCGGCGGCAGCCCACGCCGCAGGCCCGCAGCGTGGCGGCGACCTCGGCGGCGACCGGGCCGTCGGAGGTGCCGGCGGTGAGGACCAGGACCTCACCGACGGGCTCCGGAGGCCGGCCGACCAGCGCGCACCGCGCCTGCGCGTCGACGACGGCGTCCGGCCAGCGCTCGAGCACCGCGGCCGCGGTGGCGTCGTCCACCCGGGTGGCCCAGGCGAACGGCTCCGGCCCCGTGGCGCCGTCGAGCAGGCCGGCCAGGCAGGCCACGGTCTCGGCGGGTGTCTTGCCGGCCGCGAAGACGACCTCGGGCGTGCCGGTGCGGCGTTCGCGGTCCAGGTCCAGCCGGGCGAAACCGAGGTGGCCGGTGCGGGGTTCGCTCACGAGGTCAGCCTGCCGCACATGTCGTTGATCATGGGGTTGGCCGGGGCGCCCGCCGGGAACGGGAGACCCATGAGCGTCGTCAAGATCAACGCGATCACCGTGCCGAAGGACAAGCAGGAGCGCTTCGAGGAGCGGTTCCGCGGGCGCGCCGGAGCCGTGGAGTCCACGCCCGGCTTCGAGTGGTTCGAACTGCTGCGCCCCGTCGAGGGGACCGACCAGTACCTGGTCTACACCCGGTGGAGCAGCCCGGAGGCCTACGAGGCCTGGCAGTCCAGCCAGGACTTCGACCGCGCCCACGACGGGGGTGGCGACACCCTCGCCTCCGCCGCGCCGCACTCGGCCCACGTCTGGACCTACGAGGTGCTGGAGTACGCCGGGCCGAAGGCCAACCAGGAGAAGCAGGTCTGACCGGGGTTACTGTGACGGCGCCGGTCCCGCAGTCCGCGGGGCCGGTGCCGACCCCGCGTGCCGCCGGGCCGGCGCCGTGACCAGCACGCCCGGGTGGGAGCCATGACCGACACGCTCGCCGACAG
Organism: Blastococcus saxobsidens; assembly: GCF_002938435.1. Classification (GTDB taxonomy): domain Bacteria; phylum Actinomycetota; class Actinomycetes; order Mycobacteriales; family Geodermatophilaceae; genus Blastococcus; species Blastococcus saxobsidens. The sequence goes on along the minus strand of NZ_POQT01000055.1, from coordinate 7,998 downwards.
CCGTACCTCCTCGCGGATGTTCACCGCGGACGTGCCGGTGGTCGCCGACGACGTGCAGCGCCGCTCCACCACCGAGCGCGCCGAGGTCCTGGCCGACCCCGGCTTCGGCCGGCACTTCACCGACTCGATGTTCGTGGCGCGCTACCGCGAGGGCCAGGGCTGGTACGACGCGCGGCTGACCCAGTACGGCCCGCTCCCGCTCGAGCCGGGCACCGCGGCCCTGCACTACGCGCAGTCGATCTTCGAGGGGCTCAAGGCCTACGCCCAGCCCGACGGCAGCGTCGCGACCTTCCGCCCCGAGGCCAACGCCGCGCGCTTCGTCCGCAGCGCCGAGCGCCTGGCGATGCCCCCGGTGCCCGAGCAGGCGTTCCTCGCCGCCGTCGACGCGCTGGTCGACGCCGACCGCGACTGGGTGCCCACCGATGCCGACCAGACGCTGTACCTGCGGCCCTACCAGCTGGCCAGCGAGTCCTTCCTCGGCGTCCGCCCGGCGCACGAGTACCTGTTCCTCGTCATCGCCAGCCCCGCCGGCGCGTACTTCCCGCGGGGGGTCCACCCCGTGTCGGTCTACGTCTCCGAGGACTACGTGCGGGCCGCGCCCGGCGGCACCGGTGACGTGAAGTGTGCCGGCAACTACGCCGCCAGCCTGCGTCCGCAGCAGCAGGCCAGCGCGCTCGGGTGCGACCAGGTCGTCTACCTCGACGCCGTGGAGCGGAAGTACATCGAGGAGCTGGGCGGGATGAACCTGTTCTTCGTCCTCGGCTCCGGCGACGACGCCGAGCTGGTCACCCCCGAGCTCTCCGGCACCCTCCTGCCCGGCATCACCCGCGACTCGCTGATCACCGTCGCCCGTGAGCTGGGCCACCGGGTGACCGAGCGCAAGGTGAGCCTGGAGGAGTGGCGGCAGGGCGTCGCCGACGGCACGGTCACCGAGACGTTCGCGTGCGGCACCGCCGCGGTCATCACGCCCGTCGGCGAGGTCAAGGCGCGCACCGGCGACTTCACCGTCGGCGACGGGACTCCCGGCACGGTCACCATGCGCCTGCGCGAGACGCTGCTCGACATCCAGCACGGGCGGGTGGCCGACACCCACGGCTGGCTGCACCGGGTCTCCTGACCGGTCCGGGTCGCATGCTGCGCTGGCGGGGGCTGGAGGCCACCCCGGGGGATCTCGGGCGCTCGGTGGTCACCATCGGGATGTACGACGGCGTCCACCAGGGGCACCAGAAGCTGATCGGGGCGGCGGTCGCCCGGGCACGGGCGATGCGCCGTCCCTGCCTGCTGGTGACGTTCGACCCGCATCCCGCCGAGGTGGTGCGCCCGGGCTCCCACCCGGCGATCCTCACCGCGCTGGACCGCAAGGCCGAGCTCGTCGCCGGGCTGGGCGTGGACGCCATGTGCGTCCTGCCGTTCACGCCCGAGTTCAGCCGTCTGGCGCCGGAGACCTTCACGCACACCGTGCTGGTGGAGCGGCTGCACACCGCCCAGGTGGTCGTGGGGGAGAACTTCACCTACGGCCACAAGGCGGCCGGGAACGTCGGCTCCCTGGCCGAGGAGGGGCGCCGGTTCGGCTTCTCGGTCGAGGGGGTGCCGCTGGCGCAGGACTCCTCGGACGACGGCGAGGTCACCATCTCCTCCACCTACATCCGCGCCTGCGTGGCCGCGGGGGACATGGTGTCGGCCGCCCGCGCGCTGGGCCGGCCGCACCGGGTCGACGGCGTCGTGGTGCGCGGGCACCGGCGCGGACGCGAGCTCGGCTACCCGACCGCCAACGTGGAGACCGCGCCCTTCACCGCCATCCCGGCCGACGGGGTCTACGCCGGCCACCTGGTGACCCGGGACGACGACGGCACGAGCGGGGAGCGCCTGCCCGCCGCCGTCTCGGTCGGCACCAACCCGACGTTCCAGGGCACCAGGCGCACCGTGGAGGCGTTCGTGCTCGACTACAGCGGCGACCTCTACGGCGAGCACGTCGGCGTGGAGTTCACCGCCCGGCTGCGCCCGATGGCCGCGTTCGACGGCGTCGAGGAGCTCCTCACCGCGATGGCGGAGGACGTGGCCGACGCCCGCCGGGCCCTCGGCCTGCCCGACGCGCCCTGACCCGTCCGGGCCGGTCCCGCGACGCACTGTGATCAGCCTGCAGGGGCGGCGCTGGTAGCCTTCGGGACAGCCGGTTCCACCGGTATGTGTGCAGCTTGCCCTCGTGAGTCAGACCGGGGGCCACACGTGACCCGCCCAGGAGGCGAACCATGGCGCTCGACAGCGCGCTCAAGCAGCAGATCATGACCGAGTACGCGACGGTCGACAAGGACACCGGTTCGCCCGAGGTGCAGGTCGCGATGCTGACCCGCCGGATCAGCGACTTGACCGAGCACCTCAAGATGCACAAGCACGACCACCACAGCCGGCGGGGCCTGCTCCTGCTGGTCGGCCGGCGTCGCCGGCTGTTGAACTACCTGGCGAAGACCGACATCAACCGGTACCGCTCGCTCATCGAGCGGCTCGGACTGCGCCGCTAGCACGACGAGGGGGCCGTCCCGGTTCACACCGGGCGGTCCCCTTCCTCGTCCGGCACCCGCCGTACGGGGAGAACCGGCCCGCCGCCGGACGCGCCCACCACGGGCCGGTCCTCGGTAGTGGCCCCCGGGACGTATCGGTTTCCCCGGAGACGGGAACGCCACCGCCCGAGGGCTTCGATCGAGAACCGGTCGCCCCGGACGCAGGACGGCAAGAGGCCGTCAGAGGAGTCGCAGGTCGGCACGAGGCCGATGCGACGAAGAAGAGAGAAGGACACGTGTCCGCACCCACCATCACCGCAGAGTTCGACGCCGAGGACGGCGTCACCACCGCCACCGCGGTCATCGACAACGGCACCTTCGGCAGCCGGTCGATCACCTTCGAGACCGGTCGCCTCGCCAAGCAGGCCGCCGGCTCCGTCGTCGTCACCATGGGCGACACCATGCTGCTCTCGGCCACCACGGCCGGCCGTCAGCCGAAGGAGCAGTTCGACTTCTTCCCGCTGACCGTCGACGTCGAGGAGCGGATGTACGCCGCCGGGCGCATCCCCGGTTCGTTCTTCCGCCGCGAGGGCCGCCCGTCCGAGGACGCGATCCTGACCTGCCGCCTGATCGACCGCCCGCTGCGCCCGACCTTCGCCAAGGGTCTGCGCAACGAGGTCCAGGTCGTCATCACCGTCATGGCGCTGGACCCGACGCACCTCTACGACGTGGTGGCCATCAACGCCGCCTCGGCGTCCACCCAGCTCTCGGGGCTGCCGTTCTCGGGCCCGATCGGGGCCACCCGCGTCGCCCTCATCAACGGCCAGTGGGTCGGCTTCCCGACTCACACCGAGCTCGAGGACGCCGTCTTCGACATGGTCGTGGCCGGTCGCGTCCTCCCGGACGGCGACGTCGCGATCATGATGGTCGAGGCCGAGGCCACCGAGAAGACCATCGAGCTCGTCGCCGGTGGCGCCCCCGCCCCGACCGAGGAGGTCGTGGCGCAGGGCCTCGAGGCGGCCAAGCCGTTCATCAAGGCGCTGTGCGACGCGCAGTCCGCGATGGCCGAGAAGGCCGCCAAGCCGGTCGCCGACTTCCCGCGCTTCCTCGACTACCAGGACGACGTCTACGCCGCCGTCGAGGCGCAGGTCGGCGACAAGCTGGCCCAGGCGCAGCAGATCGCCGGCAAGGCGGAGCGCGAGGACGCCACCGACGCGCTCAAGGACGACGTCAAGGCCGCGCTGGCCGGCCAGTTCGAGGGCCGTGAGAAGGAGATCTCCGGAGCCTTCCGCGCGCTCACGAAGAAGGTCGTCCGCCAGCGCATCCTGCGCGACAAGGTCCGCATCGACGGCCGGGGCCTCACCGACATCCGGCCGCTGTCGGCCGAGGTCGAGGTCATCCCGCGGGTGCACGGCTCGGCGCTGTTCGAGCGCGGCGAGACCCAGATCCTGGGTGTCACCACGCTGAACATGCTCCGCATGGAGCAGCAGCTGGACACGCTGTCGCCGGTCAGCCGCAAGCGCTACATGCACAACTACAACTTCCCGCCGTACTCCACCGGTGAGACCGGCCGCGTGGGCTCGCCCAAGCGCCGCGAGATCGGCCACGGTGCGCTCGCCGAGCGGGCGCTGGTCCCGGTGCTGCCGGACCGCGAGGAGTTCCCCTACGCGATCCGTCAGGTGTCGGAGGCCCTCGGCTCCAACGGCTCCACCTCGATGGGCTCGGTCTGCGCCTCGACGCTGGCCCTGCTCAACGCCGGTGTGCCGCTGAAGGCCCCGGTCGCCGGCATCGCCATGGGCCTGGTCTCCGACGAGGTCGACGGCAAGACCGAGTACGTCGCGCTGACCGACATCCTCGGCGCCGAGGACGCGTTCGGTGACATGGACTTCAAGGTCGCCGGCACCAAGGACTTCGTCACGGCCCTCCAGCTGGACACGAAGCTCGACGGCATCCCCTCCGACGTCCTCGCCGGTGCGCTGACCCAGGCCCGCGCGGCCCGGCTGCACATCCTCGACGTCATGGGCGAGGCCATCGACGCCCCCGACGAGATGAGCCCGTACGCCCCGCGCGTGACCACGGTGCGCATCCCGGTCGACAAGATCGGCGCGGTCATCGGCCCCAAGGGCCAGATGATCAACGCGATCCAGGACGAGACCGGCGCCGACATCACCATCGAGGACGACGGCACGATCTACGTCGGCGCGTCCGACGGCCCCTCGGCCCAGGCCGCGGTGGACCGGATCAACGCCATCGCCAACCCGACGCTGCCCAAGGTCGGCGAGCGCTTCCTCGGCACGGTCGTCAAGACCACGCCGTTCGGTGCGTTCGTCTCGCTGCTGCCCGGCCGGGACGGCTTGGTGCACATCAGCAAGCTCGGTGGCGGCAAGCGCATCGGCAAGGTCGAGGACGTCGCGAACGTCGGCGACAAGATGCAGGTGGAGATCACCGACATCGACGCCCGCGGCAAGATCAGCCTCGTGCCGGTTGCCGAGGGCGACGCCGGTGGCGACGCTGCCGAGGCCCCGGCCGAGGCCGCCGCGCCCGCGGGTGAGTGACCGAGCTTGCGAGGTCACTCCTGAGAACGGAGCACTCTTGGCACGGGATCGACGAGCGCCAGCGAGGAAGATTCCGTGACCACGCCTGACATCACGGGAGCCGGGGCGGGTGCAGCTGCACCCGCCCCGGCTCCCGTCGGCGAGACCGCGCTGCTCGACCTCGACGAGGTCGGTGGCCGGGTGGAACGGACGATGCTGCCCGGTGGGCTGCGGGTCCTGACCGAGACGATGCCGGGTGTCCTCTCGGCGACCCTCGGCATCTGGGTGGGAGTCGGCTCGCGGGACGAGACGGCGGATGTCGCCGGCTCGTCGCACTTCCTCGAGCACCTGCTCTTCAAGGGCACGTCGTCGCGCTCGGCGCTGGAGATCGCGACGGCCATGGACGCCGTCGGCGGTGAGATGAACGCGTTCACCGCCAAGGAGCACACCTGCTACTACGCGAACGTGCTCGCCAGCGACCTCCCGCTGGCCGTCACGCTCCTGGCCGATCTGGTCACCGAGGCCACCAACACCGCGGCGGACCTGGAGTCCGAGCGGACGGTGGTGCTCGAGGAGATCGCCATGCGCGACGACGAGCCGTCCGACGCCGTGCACGACCTGTTCTCCGAGACCCTCTTCGGCGACACCTCGCTGGGCCGCTCGGTGCTGGGCACCGTCGAGTCCATCGAGGGGCTCACGCGGGACGACGTCGACGGCTGGTACCGGTCCCGGTACGCCGTTCCGTCCATCGTGGTGACGGCCGCCGGCCGGGTGGACCACCAGCAGGTCCTGGACCTGGTGACGGCGGCCTTCGGCGACCGGTTGTCCGGGTCCGCCTCTCCGGTCGGCCTGCGCACCGGTGACGTCGAGCTGAGCCGGCCGGCCCGGCCGTTCGGGCTCATCGCGCGGCGCACGGAGCAGACGCACCTGCTGATGGGCGCACCGGCCATGGGGCGGCTGGACGAGCGCCGGTACGCGGCCGCGGTCGTCGACGCCGCGGTCGGTGGCGGGATGAGCTCGCGGCTGTTCCAGGAGATCCGCGAGAAGCGGGGCCTGGTCTACAGCGTCGGCTCTGCGCTGTCGCACTACGCGGGCGCCGGCTCCTTCTCGGTCTACGCCGGGTGCTCGAAGAAGCGCGTCCCGGAGGTGCTCCGGCTGATCCGCGCCGAGCTCGCCCGCGTGGCGGCCGAGGGCCTCACCGCGGAGGAGGTCGCGCGGGCGCGCGGCCAGCTGCGCGGGGCCCTGGTCCTGGGACTCGAGGACACCGGCTCGCGGATGAGCCGGCTGGGCAAGAGCGAGCTGTCCTACGGCGAGTACGTGCCGGTGCGCGACGTGCTGGGCCGCATCGACGCCGTCGACGAGGACCAGGCGCGGTCGGTGGCCGCCGAGCTGTTCGGGCAGCCGACCTGCCTCGCCGTCGTGGGGCCCTACCGCGAGTCCGACCTCGACCGGCTCTGACGTGCAGGCGGCCCGGCTCCGCGGGGTGCTGCCCCGGCTCGCCTTCGGGCTCGCGCTGCTCGTCTCGCTCGTCGTCCTCTTCCTGCCGGGCTCGGGGGTGCCCACCGCGCCCCCGGGGACCGACAAGGTGGTGCACCTCCTGCTGTTCGCCGTCCTCGCGGTCACCGGCCGGTGGGCCGGGGTGTCCCAGGTCCCCCTGGCCGTGGGCCTGGTCGGCTACGCCGCGCTCAGCGAGGTGCTCCAGGGGACGGCGCCCCTGGCGCGGTCGGCCTCGGTCGCCGACCTCGCCGCCGACGTGGCCGGGGTCGCACTGGGCCTGCTGGTGTGGGTCCGCTCGACCCGCCGGGCCCGCTGATCGGTGCGCCTGCCTTGCGCCGCGGGCGCAGGCCGGGAAGCCTGACCGGGTGACCAGCAGCGCGACCGACCAGCAGCCCGCCCCCGCCGCCCGCGAATCCTCGCTGATCCCCGTGGGGGTGCTCGGCGCCCGGGGCCGGATGGGGACCGAGGTGGTCAAGGCGGTCAACGACGCCGAGGACCTCGAGCTCGTCGCGATGGTCGACGACGGCGAGTGGTTGTTCAACGTGGCCGACGCCGGCGCCCAGGTGGTCGTGGACTTCACCCGCCCGGACGTGGTCATGGACAACATCCGGTTCTGCATCGACAACAACATCCACTGCGTCGTGGGGACGACGGGCTTCGACGAGGCCCGGCTCGCCACCGTCGCCGAGTGGCTGGAGCCCAAGCCGGAGCTGGGCGTCGTCATCGCCCCCAACTTCGGGATCGGCGCCATCCTGCTCATGCGGTTCGCCCAGGAGGCGGCGCGCTTCTTCCCCTCGGTCGAGGTGGTGGAACTGCACCACCCGAACAAGGTCGACGCCCCCTCCGGGACCGCAGTGCGCACCGCCCGGCTCGTCGCGGCCGCCCGCCGGGCGGCGGGGCTGCCTCCGGCGCCCGACGCCACGACCGACGCGCTGCCGGGGGCCCGCGGCGCCGACGTGGAGGGCGTTCCGGTGCACGCTGTCCGACTGACCGGGCTGGTCGCGCACCAGGAGGTGCTGCTCGGTGCGGCCGGGGAGAGCCTGACCATCCGCCACGACTCCTTCGACCGCGCGTCCTTCATGCCCGGCGTGCTCCTGGCGGTGCGCGAGATCGGCCGCCGGCCCGGGCTGACCGTGGGGATCGAGGGCTTCCTGGGGCTCTGATCCAGCGCCACCGCGAGGGTGTGACGGGGACCGCTCCCGACGGGGTTGCACACCGCCCCCGGAGGTCGTGTATGGTTCTCCATGCGCCGCGCGGCCCGCAAGGGACACCGAGGAGCCCCCCACGGGGATGGCTCTGGAAGCGGCGTAGGGTTGGACATCCAGCCAGGGACGGAGCCCGTAAGGGTCGAGTTTCTGCGCGTCCGCTCCTTGAGAACTCAACAGCGTGCCGAAAGTCAGTGCCAAGTAATACCCCGTGCCGCGGCTCGTGCAGTCGTGGCAGGGATTCCTTTGGTTGATTGATATCGC
>NZ_POQT01000054.1 GCF_002938435.1 Blastococcus saxobsidens | reverse complement strand
GGTGCTGCCGGCGGTGACCGGGGCCGACGCCCCGCCCCCACCGGAACGTCCGCCGCTGTCCCCGGCCTGGGGCCCGCCGCCGCCCGACCGCGGGCGTCCGCGGTCCGGCGCTGCCGGGGGCCGCCGCTGGCCGGTGCTGCTGGCGGCGCTGGTCGCGCTGGCCGTCGTCGTCGGAGTCGGGCTGTGGCTGCTGTCCGGGCCTGAGCCCGACGTGGGCGGGGGTGGCGGCACGTCAGCGACCCCCACGGCGGAGGCCGGTCCCCGGACCGGTGACGTCGAGGTGGTCGACGGCACGAGCTACACCCTCGAGGCCACGGACGTGACCGACACGTGCGCCGGCCACGCCTACGGTGACGTCGCCGGGTTCCTGGCGCAGAACGACTGCACGGGCCTGTCCAGGGCGCTGTACTCGGCCTCGGCGGAGGGCCGGCCCGTGGTCGTCTCGGTGGTCCGCGCGACCATGGCGGACCCGGCGACGGCGAGGCAGCTGCGCGAGCTGGCCGACACCAACGGCAGCGGCAACGTCAACGACCTGCTGCGGGAGGGGGTCACCTTCGACGGAGGGCCCTCGGCGCTGCGCTCCGCGGAGTACGCCAGCGCCGTCTCCGGACCGACGGTGACCATCGTGGAGAGCTCGTGGTCCGACCCGGCCGCGGTGGGCAGCGTCGCCGCCGTGGACGAGGTGGCCACCGACGGCCTGTCGCTGCCGACCCGCCCATTGCCCGGGAGCTGACTCACGCGGTCGCGGCCGCCTCCGCCATCCGGGCGAGCAGGTCGTGCATGGCGGGCCGGCCGAGCCGCCCGGCGCTGTGCGGGGTGGAGTTGATCAGCCCGAAGACGGCGTGCGCGCGGGCGCGGCAGTCCGCCGCCTCGGCGCCGGGGTGCAGGCGGGCCAGGACCGTCACCCAGACCTCCACGTACTGCCGCTGCAGGCGGCGCACCCGCGTCGCCTCCGGCGCCGGGAGCGAGGTGAGGTCCCGGTCGTGCACGACGATCAGCGCGGGGTTGTCGAGGGCGAACTCCACCTGGAAGTCGATCAGCGCGCGCAGCTGGGCCGCGGGATCGGCGCCGGCGGCCGCCACCCGGTCCCGGCCGCCGTCGGCGAGCCGCTCGCTGATGCGCAGCAGCATCTCGGCCAGCATCGCGTCCTTGCTGCTGAAGTGCCGGTAGATGGCCGGGCCGGTCACCCCGACGGCGGCTCCGACGTCGTCGACCCCCACCGCCCGGGAGCCGCGCTCGGCGAACAGCTGCGCCGCGGCCCGCAGGATCTGCTCGCGCCGCGACGGGCGGTCGACGTCGGCGTGCAGCGCCGCGTCCCGCGTCGAGGTCATGCCCGGGATGCTAGCCCCGCTCGTGAACGACGGTTAGCCCTCCGACGTGTGAGCTGGACCGCCGGCGTGAACGACGGTTAACCTCTGCGACGTGGACGCACCGGTGCTGCCCCGTGCCCTGAAGGCCGATCCTGACGCGGCCGCCCGCAACGCCGCCGCGCACGCCGAACTCGTCGCCGACCTCGCCGACCAGCTCCGGCGGGTGGCCCTCGGTGGTGGCGAGCGGGCCCGCGAGCGGCACACCGCCCGCGGCAAGCTGCTGCCCCGGGAGCGGGTGGACGCCCTGCTCGATCCGGGCAGCCCGTTCCTCGAGCTGTCCGCGCTGGCCGCGCACGGCATGTACGACGGTGACGCGCCGGCCGCCGGGATCATCACCGGCGTCGGCCGGATCGCCGGCCGGGAGTGCGTGGTCGTGGCCAACGACGCCACGGTCAAGGGCGGCACCTACTACCCGATGACGGTGAAGAAGCACCTCCGGGCGCAGGAGGTGGCGCTCCAGAACCGGCTGCCGTGCGTCTACCTGGTCGACTCCGGCGGTGCGTTCCTGCCGATGCAGGACGAGGTCTTCCCCGACCGCGACCACTTCGGGCGGATCTTCTACAACCAGGCCAACCTCTCCAAGGCCGGCGTCGCCCAGATCGCCGCCGTCCTGGGTTCGTGCACCGCCGGGGGCGCCTACGTGCCGGCGATGAGCGACGAGGCCGTGATCGTCCGGGAGCAGGGCACGATCTTCCTGGGCGGCCCGCCGCTGGTGAAGGCGGCGACCGGGGAGGTCGTGACCGCCGAGGACCTCGGCGGGGGAGACCTGCACAGCCGGGTCAGCGGGGTCACCGACCACCTGGCCGACGACGACGCGCACGCGCTGCAGATCGTCCGGCAGATCGTGTCCACGCTGGGCCCGCGCGAGCCGCGGCCGTGGGACGTCGAGCCGGTCGCGGAGCCGGTGCACGACCCCCGGTCGGTCTACGAGGTGGTGCCGCCCGATCCGCGCACGCCCTACGACGTCCGCGAGGTGATCGCCCGGCTGGTCGACGGGTCCCGGTTCGCCGAGTTCAAGCCGCTCTACGGGCAGACGCTGGTCACCGGCTTCGCCCGGCTGCACGGCCACCCGGTGGGGATCGTCGCCAACAACGGCGTGCTGTTCGCCGAGTCGGCGCTCAAGGGCGCGCACTTCATCGAGCTGTGCGACCGCAGGAGGATCCCGCTGCTGTTCCTGCAGAACATCACCGGCTTCATGGTCGGCCGGGACTACGAGGCCGGGGGCATCGCCAAGCACGGCGCGAAGATGGTGACCGCCGTGGCGTGCGCGCGGGTACCGAAGATCACCGTGGTCATCGGTGGCTCCTTCGGCGCCGGCAACTACTCGATGTGCGGCCGGGCGTACTCGCCCCGGTTCCTCTTCACCTGGCCCAACGCCCGGATCTCCGTGATGGGCGGGGAACAGGCGGCCTCGGTGCTGGCCACCGTCCGCCGCGACGGGATCGAGGCCCGCGGCGAGGAGTGGCCGGCCGAGGACGAGGAGGCGTTCAAGGCGCCGATCCGCGAGCAGTACGAGGCGCAGGGCCACCCCTACTACGCCACCGCCCGGCTCTGGGACGACGGCGTCATCGATCCCGCCGACACCCGCACCGTGCTCGGTCTCGCCCTGTCCGCCTGCGCCAACGCGCCCCTCGAGGAGGTCGGCTATGGCGTCTTCCGCATGTGACCGCACCGCCGCCCCCGGCGGTTCGTGCACCTTCCGCCGAACCCGCGCCGTGGGTTTCCGCGGAAACCCACCGTGCTTTTCCGCGGAAACTCACGGCGAGAGCCGGGGTGTCTGATGTTCGACACCGTCCTGGTCGCCAACCGCGGCGAGATCGCCGTCCGCGTGATCCGCACGCTGCGCGAGATGGGCATCCGCTCGGTCGCCGTCCACAGCGACGCCGACGCCGGCGCCCTGCACACCCGGCTGGCCGACGTCGCCGTCCGGCTGGGGCCTGCTCCCGCGGCGCAGAGCTACCTGTCGATCGAGCGGGTGCTGGCCGCCGCTCAGGGCGCCGGCGCCCAGGCGATCCACCCGGGCTACGGCTTCCTCTCGGAGAACGTGGAGTTCGCCCGCGCCTGCGCCGACGCCGGCGTCGTGTTCATCGGCCCGCCGGTGGCCGCGATCGAGGCGATGGGCGACAAGATCCGCGCCAAGCAGACCGTGATGGCCGCCGGCGTCCCGGTCGTCCCCGGCCGCACCGAGCCGGGGATGAGCGACGCCCAGGTCACCGACGCCGCCGTCGCCGTCGGCTTCCCGGTGCTGCTCAAGCCCAGCGCCGGTGGCGGCGGCAAGGGCATGCGCGTGGTCCGGGCCAAGGACGAGCTGCCCGACGCCATCGCCGCTGCCCGCCGCGAGGCGAGCAGCTCCTTCGGCGACGACACGCTCCTCGTCGAGCGCTACGTCGGCAACTCCCGGCACATCGAGGTGCAGGTGCTGGGGGACGCGCACGGCAACGTGATCCACCTCGGCGAGCGCGAGTGCAGCCTGCAGCGCCGGCACCAGAAGGTGATCGAGGAGGCGCCGTCGCCGCTGCTGGACACGGCCGGGCGCGCGTCGATGGGCCGCGCGGCCGTGGAGGCGGCCAGGGCTGTCGGCTACACCGGGGCCGGGACCGTCGAGTTCATCGTCGACGCCGACCGCCCGCGCGACTTCTTCTTCCTCGAGATGAACACCCGGCTGCAGGTCGAGCACCCGGTCACCGAGTGCATCACCGGCCTGGACCTGGTGGAGCAGCAGATCCGCGTGGCGGCCGGCGAGCGGCTGCCGATCGACCAGAGCGACGTGACCCTGGACGGGCACGCGATCGAGGCGCGGCTGTACGCCGAGGACCCGGCGCGCGGCTTCCTCCCGCAGGCCGGCACGGTGCTCGGGCTGGCGGAGCCCTCCGGTCCCGGCATCCGGGTGGACAGCTCGCTGGCCGTGGGCTCGGTCGTCGGCACCGACTACGACCCGATGCTGGCCAAGGTGATCGCCTGGGCGCCGGACCGCGAGACCGCCCGCGCTCGGCTCGTCGGAGCGCTGGGCCGGACCTCCGTCCTCGGGGTCACGACCAACGCCGCGTTCCTGCGTGCACTGCTCACCGACCCCGACGTCGTCGCGGGGAAGCTGGACACCGGGCTGATCGAACGGCGGGGCGAGGCGCTCACCGCCGCCGAGCCCGTGCCGTTCACCGTGTACGCGGCGGCGGCCCTGGCGCTGCTCGTGGAGTCCGAGCCGGCCGGCCCCGTCGTCGACCGCTGGGACGTGTCCGACGGCTGGCGGCTCGGCGAGCCGGCGTGGACCGTGCGCCGGCTGCAGGCCGGCGGCGGTGAGCCGGTGGAGGTGCGGCTGCGGGGACGCGCGGCGGCGGCCGAGGTGCAGGTGGCGGCAGGTGCGGTGCCGGCCCGGGCGATCCGGGACGGCGACCGCCTGCGCGTGACCGTGGGCGACCAGACCACGTCCTACGCCGTCGTCCACTCCGGCGGGATGGTGTGGCTGGCCGCCGACGGGCACGTGACCGGCCTGCGCGAGCAGGAGCGGTTGTCGTCGGCGGCCGGAGCGGCAGTCGGCGACGGCGTCGTCAGCTCGCCCATGCCGGGCACGGTGACGGTGGTGCAGGCGTCCGTCGGCGACGAGGTGGAGGCGGGGACCCCGCTGCTCGTCGTCGAGGCGATGAAGATGGAGCACGTGCTCACCGCCCCGATCGCGGGGACGGTGGCCGAGCTCGCGGTGACGGCGGGCCAGACGGTCGCGCTGGACGAGCGGCTGGCGCTGGTGACCCCGGCGGCCGGGCCCGAGCAGCAGGAGAACTGATGTTGGACTACCGGCTCAGCGACGAGACCGAGGCCCTCCGGACGACCGTGCGGGAGTTCGCCCGCGAGGTCATCGCCCCGCAGATCGGCGAGTTCTACGAGCGCGACGAGTTCCCGACGCAGATCGTGCGGCAGATGGGCGAGCTCGGACTGTTCGGGTTGCCCTTCCCCGAGGAGTACGGCGGCGCGGGCGGCACCTACTTCGACCTCTGCGTGGCCCTCGAGGAGCTGGCGCGGGTCGATTCGTCGATGGCGATCACCGTCGAAGCAGGAGTCTCGCTCGGCGCGATGCCGATCTACCGGTTCGGGACGCCGGCGCAGAAGCAGGAGTGGCTGCCCCGGCTGTGCACCGGTGAGCTGCTGGGCGCCTTCGGGCTGACCGAGGCCGGTGGCGGTTCGGACGCCGGCGCCACGCGGACCACCGCGCGGCTGGAGGACGGGCAGTGGGTGATCAACGGCTCCAAGGCGTTCATCACCAACTCCGGCACCGACCTCACCGGCCTGGTCACGGTCACCGCCGTCACGGGCACGAAGCCCGACGGCGGCAAGGAGATCTCGGCGATCATCGTCCCGTCCGGGACGCCGGGCTTCACCGTGGGCAAGCGGTACTCGAAGGTCGGCTGGAACGCCTCCGACACCCGGGAGCTGGCCTTCGACGACTGCCGCGTGCCTGAGGAGAACCTGGTGGGGGAGCGGGGGCGCGGCTACGCGCAGTTCCTCTCGATCCTCGACGAGGGCCGGATCGCGATCTCGGCGCTGTCCGTCGGGCTCGCGCAGGGATGCGTCGACGAGTCGGTGAAGTACGCCGGTGAGCGCGAGGCCTTCGGGCAGGCGATCGGGAAGAACCAGGCCGTGCAGTTCATGATCGCCGACATGGAGGTGCGGGCCTCCACCGCGCGGCTGGCCTACTACCGGGCAGCGGAGAAGATGCTGCGCGGCGAGCCGTTCAAGCGGGAGGCCTCGATCGCGAAGCTGTACAGCTCCGAGGTCGCCATGGACAACGCCCGGTACGCCACCCAGGTGCACGGCGGGTACGGCTTCATGAACGAGTTCCCGGTGGGCCGCTTCTACCGCGACGCCAAGATCCTGGAGATCGGGGAGGGCACCAGCGAGGTGCAGCGGATGCTCATCGCCCGAGACCTCGGCGTCGGCTGACCTGTACAGTTTCTGGTACCACTTGCCGATGGAGGTCATGTGTCCATCACTGCCAGCGAGGCTCGCCAGCGACTGTTCCCGTTGATCGAGGCGGTCAACGCCGACCAGATCGCGGTGGAGATCGTGTCCAAGAAGGGGACGGCGTTCCTCGTCTCGGAAGACGAGTACCACTCGTTGAAGGAGACGGTGCACCTGCTCCAGTCGCCCAAGAACGCGCAGCGTCTCCGCGAGAGCCTCGCCGAGGCGGCCGGTGGTCAGATGGAACCGCACGAGCTCATCCGGTGAGGATCGTCTTCACCACCCACGGGTGGGAGGACTACACGAGCTGGGCGGGAGATCGGAAGGTCCTGCTCCGGATCAACCGGCTCCTCGACGAGGCGACCCGTGACCCTGGTTCGGGGGCGGGCAAGCCAGAACGCCTGCGGGGAGACCTCTCCGGGTGCTGGTCGCGCCGGATCGATCAGGAACACCGGCTCGTCTACATGCTCCACGGTGACGACCTCGTCGTCCTGCAGGCTCGTTACCACTACTGAAGGCGGCGGCACGCTGCATCCAGCGCGTGTCCGACCCCGGTCGTCGGCGAGGACGGACAGATCGACGGGGAGTGGGACGCGCTCATCCGCCGCCGCTGGGCGGCAGTCGTGGCCCCGCGCCCCGACAGCTCGCGCGCTGCCGGATCAGAGGCCGGGATGGTCGCCGAGGATCTCGGTGCCGTGCTCGGCGGCCAGCTCGACGAGCCGCTCCGGATCGGCCAGCAGCTCCTCCTCGCCGGCGTCCGCGACGGCCTGGAAGAACTGCTCCATCCCCGCCGGGGCGACCAGCGTGAGCATCCGGACCGGCTCGTCGGTGAGCCGGCGCAGCGCGTGCGGACGCCCCCGGGGCACCAGCAGGAAGGTGCCGGGGCCGGCTTCGGTCTCCCCGCCGTCGAGCCACACCGCCGCCCGGCCGGCCAGCACGTAGAAGGCCTCGTCGGCGGTCGTGTGGGTGTGCAGGGGGGTGGTGGAACCCCAGAACTCCTCCTCCACCAGCCAGTACGCCCCGCGGGTGGCGGCACCGTCGGCCTTGGTGGTGTACGTCGAGCCCAGCGCCGTCAGCCGTGTCCCGTCCCCGGGTCCGAGCAGGGTCATCGAGCACCTCCGTGCGTGGTCGCGTCGGCGCCCACGGTCCTGTCGTGGCGCGCGCAGGTCAACGCCCTCGGCCGCGGGGGCGCATGTCGGTGTGCCGACATCTCGCCGTGTCGACCTGTCGACCTGTCGGCCGGCCGGGGCGGCCGGCTCGACGCCCAGCGGACGGTGGCTGCGCGGCCGGGCCGTACCGGGCCCACGACGGCGACGGCGTGCGCCCGGCTGGGTGCACGGCGGCGTAACTGCGCGAAGTGCGCAGTTTTGAGCCGCTATCGCTTGCTCTGCGCAGTGGGGTGGCCCACTATTCCCCTGGATTCCTCCAACGGCGGAGGAGTGTCAGAGAGGTCCCGCATGGACGTGCAACTGCTTCTCGCCCTCGTGCTCGGCATCGCGACGATCGTCGTGATCGTGCTGCGCACCCGCCTCGACGCCTTCGTGGCGCTCCTGCTGGCTGCGCTGGTCACCGGCTTCGTCGCCGGCGCCCCGGCGGGGGAGATCATCACCTCGATCACCACCGGTTTCGGCAACACCCTCGCCTCGATCGGCATCGTGATCGGCCTGGGTGTGGCGATCGGCAAGATCCTCGAGGTGTCCGGGGCGGCCGACGCGCTGGCGCAGAAGTTCGTCAAGCTGCTCGGCAAGGGCCGCGAGCACTGGGCCATGGCCGGTACCGGAGCCGTCGTCTCCATCCCGGTCTTCTGCGACTCCGGGTACGTGATCATGAACCCGCTGGCGCGGTCCATCGCCCGCCGCATCCGCGGCCGCTACGTCACCCTCGCCCTGGCGCTGGGCTGCGGCATGACCCTGACCCACCACATGGTTCCCCCGACCCCTGGCCCGCTGGCCGTCGCCGGCATCCTCGGTGCCGACCTCGGTGGGCTCATCCTGGCCGGTCTCGCCTTCGCGCTGCTGCTCGTCCCCGTCGTCATCCTCTACGCGAGCTGGATGGGACCGAAGCTTGAGAGCGAGGTCGACCCGCGGGTCCGGGAGGCGGTCTACGCCGGTGTCCCGACCGGCACAGGGGCCGGCGCATCCCCGGCCGCCGGTGGCCGCGGCGGTGCACGCGGAGGTGTCGGCGTGGGCGCCGACGACCTCGACGGCGGGGAACCGCTGCGGGAGGACCCGCCCACGTCCGCGCTCGGCGAGGCTCCCGAGGGTGCCGCGCCGCACAAGGTGGGCTTCGGGCTGGCCTCGCTCCCGCTCCTCGTGCCGCTGCTGCTGATCGTCCTGAACACGGTCACGGCCGCCATCGACCGGAACACCCAGGGCGTCCTGTCGCCGACCGACGAGTACACCCCCTCGGGCTTCGCCGCGATCATGGCGTTCGTCGGCAACCCGGTCGTCGCGCTCATCATCGGCATCGTCCTCGCGGTCTACCTGCTGCTGCCCCGGTGGACGCCGCGCAACCGGGTGCACGGCTGGCTCTCCGACGCCGCCGCATCCGCAGGCCTGATCATCCTCATCACCGGCGCCGGTGGCGCGCTCGGTCAGGTGCTGCGGGACACCGGGGTCGGCAACGAGCTCGCCGAGGCGGTGGCCGGTCTCTCGCTCCCGAGCGTGCTGGTCCCCTTCCTGATCGCCTCCCTGGTCCGCATCGCGCAGGGGTCTGGAACGGTCGCCATGATCACGGCGGCGTCGGTGTCGGCGCCGCTGGTGGACACCCTGGGGCTCTCCGCGCTGCTGGCCGCGCTGGCCTGCTGCGCCGGCTCCATGGTCTTCAGCTACTTCAACGACTCCTACTTCTGGGTGGTCACCCGATTCACCGGCCTGGAGGGGACCGCCGCGCTGAAGGGCTGGTCGGGCATCACCACGGCCGTGTGGGCGGCCTCGCTGCCGCTGCTGCTCGTCGCCAGCCTCTTCCTCTGACGGCGGGAGCGCCCCCTCATGGCCGAAGTGCTCGTCGTCGCCGACGACCTGACCGGCGCCAACGCGACGGCCGCGGACTTCGCCGAGGCCGGACTGCGGGCGGCGACGGCGAGCGCCGCCACGCGTGCTGACGTGGTCACCGACATGGTGGCCCGCTTCGACGTGGTGGTGGCCACGACCGACAGCCGGCACGCCCCGCCGGAGGAGGCGGCGCGCCTGGTGGGCGAGGCGGTGCGAGCCGGCTGGCCCGCGCAGCTGGTCTGCAACCGGATCGACACCACCCTGCGCGGCAACGTCGGCGCGACCACGCAGGCCCTGGCCGACGAGGTCCGCAGGCTCAGCGGCAGGCGGGTCGTCGTGCTGTGCGCGCCGGCTCACCCGGCGGCCGGGCGGCACACCATCGGCGGGACCCAGTTGCTCGACGGGCGGCGCCTGGAGGAGACGGAGGTGGCCCGCGATGCGCGGACGCCGATGCGCACCTCCGACGTCCGGGAGATCCTCGGGCAGCAGGCCGACCTCGACGCCCACCTGGTGCCCATGGCCACGGTGACCGGGCCCCGGGCGGACCTGGTGGGCGCCCTCAGGTCGGCACTCACCGGCGGCGTCGACGCCTTCGTCGTCGATGCCATGACCGAGGAGCACCTGGATCGCATCGCCACCGCGGCCGTGGCGGCGGCGGAGGGGCTGGACCTGGTGTGGGTGACGAGCGATCCCGGCCCCGGCTCGGTGGCCATGGCCCGGGCGCTCGGTCTGGGGCGGACGGCCCGTGGCGCTCCGCTCCTGGTGGTCTCGGGCTCGGCGACCGAGCTGACCCGGGCTCAGCTCCAGCAGCTGTCCACGGAGCGCGGAGCCGTCCTGCACCGGGTGCCGTGCCTGCCGAGCAGTGCCGTACCGGACGTCGAGGCCGCCGCCGCTGCGCTGGAGCAGGCGCTGACCGGGGCGGGACCCGACGAGGTCGTCGTCTTCGCGACGGTGATCGACGACTCCGACGTGATGCCGACGACGGCGGAGGACGCCGCCCTGATCCCGCGACAGCTCGCCGCGGCGGTGCGTCGGGCGGTCGAGGCCCACCCGGTGGAGGGGCTGTTCACCACGGGCGGGGACGTCACCGCGGCGGTCCTCGCCGAGCTGGGGTCGCACGGGTTGGAGATCTCCGGTGAAGTGGTGCCCCTGGCCGTCGCCGGGACGCTGGTCGGAGGACCGTGGGACGGGTTGCACATCGCCACCAAGGGCGGGCTGGTCGGCGAGGTCGGCACCACCGTGGAGTGCGTGGACCACCTCCGGCGCACCGTCGAGCTCGACCGCCGCAGGGTCGCCTCCGCCGCGACCCGCTTCCCCGACCGACCACCCGACTGACGCCCGACCGACCAGAACCGGCCCGCACGAAGGAGACGACGACATGACCCGACACGTACTTGCAGTGACCCTGGGCGACCCGGTGGGCATCGGCCCGGAGATCACGGCGCGGACGCTGGCCGAGCAGGCCGGTGCGGCCGACCACCACGGCGTCGCCGTGGGTGACGCCGCCGCGCTGCGACGGGGGGTCGAGGCGATGGGCCTGGACGTCGAGGTGCGCGCCGTCGACGGGTTCGACGTGGAACCCGCCGAGGGGGTCATCGACATCGTCGACACGGGCGTCCTCGGCGACGACGTGCCCGAGTGGGGCAAGGTCGACGAGCGCGCCGGCCGTGCCGCGATCGCCGCCATCGAGACCGCGACGCGGGCGGCGATGGAGCGCCAGGTGGCCGGGATCGTCACCGGCCCGATCAACAAGGAGGCCATCTGGGCCGCGGGCTCGGAGCACCTCGGTCACACCGAGATGCTGGGCGAGCTGACCGGGGTCACCCAGCAGGACACCATGTTCGTCGTCCGCAACACCGCCCAGCCCGGGCACCACCTGCGGATCTTCTTCACCACCCGGCACGTGTCCTTGCGCAAGGCGATCGAGCAGCTGGACAAGGAACGCATCGAGGACTCCATCCGCAAGGCCCACACCGCCCTCCAGGTGTTCGGCGTGGAGAACCCGCGGCTGGCCGTCGCGGCGCTCAACCCGCACGGTGGGGAGAACGGCAACTTCGGCGACGAGGAGATCGTGCACATCGGTCCGGCGTGCGAGGCCACGCGGGCCGACGGGCTGGACGTGCGCGGCCCCATCCCGGCGGACTCGGTGTTCCACCAGGGGCTGGTCGGCCGGTACGACGGCGTGCTCTCCCACTTCCACGATCAGGGGCACATCCCGGCCAAGACGTTCGACTTCGACGGCACGATCTCGGTGACCGTCGGCCTGCCGATCCTGCGGACGTCGGTCGACCACGGCACGGCGTTCGACATCGCCGGGACCGGCAAGGCAGGTCACGGCACGATGCTGTCGGCCTACCTGGCCGCTGTCGACTACGCGCCCCAGGTCGACAACATCCGCCGGACCTACGGGTCATGAGCCCGGGCCGCCCATGACGGAGTCGCGCAGACGTCGCTCGACCGAGGAGCGGCACGAGGCGCTGGTCACGATGCTGCGCAGCGGCGTCGACGGGGTCGAGACGCTGGCCGAGCGGGTCGGCGTCTCGGCCTCGACGGTGCGGCGGGACCTGACCCGGCTGCAGCGCGAGGGGCGCATCGCCCGCACCTACGGCGGCGCCCTGGTCCGCGAGGTCTTCCACGAACGGCCGTTCGGGGAGAGCGAGCGGCTGCAGGCCGGGGCCAAGGCGGCCATCGCGGCGGCGGCTGCCGAGCGGGTGCCGGCCGAGGCCAGCGTCTTCGTGGACGCGGGCACGACCTGCCTGGCCCTGGCCCGGGTCCTCGCCGGTCGCGGTCCGCTCACCGTGGCCACGCGCGGCCTGGAGGCGGCGCTGCACCTGGCGCGCGCCCCCGGCATCCGCGTGATCATGGTCGGAGGCCAGGTGCAGCCGCTGAGCCACGGGGTGGCGGGCGCGCTCGCGGAGGTCGCGCTGGGCCGGCTGGCCTTCGACGTGGCCTTCCTCGGCGCCGACACGCTGCACCCGGATCGGGGGCTGGGCGAACCGACCGTCGAGGAGACCTACGTCAAGGAGCTCGTCGCCGGGCGGTCCGCGCAGGTGTTCGTGCTCGCCGACGCCACCAAGCTGGCGCCGGCCAACCCGCCGGCGTGGACCCGGCTGAGCGGGCCGTGGAGCGTGCTCACCGACGAGGCCGTCGATGCGGCCACGGTCGCGGCCTTCGCGCGGCGGGGGATCAGCGTCGTCCGCGTGGGGTGAGGTGCCGGCGGGCCAGCTCCGCGGACACCCGCTCCAGCAGCTCCCCGGCGTGCGCCATGCTGCGGTCGGGGTCGGGCTCCACATCGGCGAGCGCGTACACGGCGTCGATCCCCGCACCGCGCAGCTGTTCCCCGGTCAGCGTGGTGCGTCCGCACACGGCGACCACTTCGGCGCCGGCCTCGCGCGCCATCCGGGCCACGCCCACCGGCGCCTTGCCGTGCAGGGTCTGCTCGTCCAGCGACCCCTCGGCGACGACGACCAGGTCGACGTCGCGCAGGTGGGTGGCGAAGTCCAGCAGGTCGAGCATCAGGTCGATCCCGGGCCGGAGCGTGGCCCCGAGGACGGCCATCGCGGCGAAGCCGACCCCGCCCGCGGCGCCGGCGCCGGGGGAGTTCCGCACGTCCCGGCCGGTGGCGGCGGCGACCCGGTCGGCGAGCCGGCCGAGGTTCCGGTCCAGCAGCCCCACCTGGTCCTCGTCGGCCCCCTTCTGCGGGCCGTAGACCGCCGCGGCCCCCGACGGGCCGGTCAGCGGGTTGTCGACGTCGCAGGCGACCACGACCTCCGCCCGGGACAGGACCGGCTGGAGCCCGTCCAGGTCCACGCGGGACAGCCGCCCGAGCTCCTCGCCGCCCGGGCCGATCTCGCGGTCGTCGGCGTCCAGCAGGCGGGCACCGAGCGCCTGGAGCATGCCCGCCCCGCCGTCGGTGCAGGCGCTGCCCCCGATGCCGACGACGACGCGCCGAGCCCCGTCGGCGAGGGCGGCGCTGATCAGCTCCCCCGTGCCCCGGCTCGTCGCGGTCAGCGGGGCGAGCCGCCCGCCGGGCAGGCGGGACAACCCCGACACGTCGGCCATCTCCACCACCGCGGTGTCCCCCCGGCGGCCGTAGGCGCCGTCCACCGGCGTCCCGGTCGGCCCGGTGGCGGTCACCGGCACCCGCTCGAAGCCGGCGGCCACGGCTGCGGCGAGGGTGCCGTCGCCGCCGTCGGCCACGGGCAGGGCCCGGACGTCGACATCCGGGACCTCCGAGGTGAGGCCCCGGACGACCGCCCGGGCCACCTCGTCCGCGGTCAGCGAGCCCTTGAACTTGTCCGGAGCGACCAGCACCCGAGTCATGGGTGGGATCGTGCCAGCCCGGTCCCGCCGGTCCTGTGGTGGCGTCCGCCGGTCACCGGCGCTCGAAGCCCCGGTTCCGTTCCCACTCGGTGACGGTCCCGCCGTACGCCGCCCACTCGGCCCGGGCCGCGGTCACCAGGGCGTCGACGAGCCCGTCGCCGAGACCCTTCCGGGCGATCTCGCTGGCGTCGAGCAGGTCGGCCGCCTCCGGCAGGGACGCCGGCAGCGCCGGCGCGTCCGGGCCGGGCGCTCCCCGCACCGGGTCGGGCAGGGGCAGGTCGTGCTCGATGCCGTGCCGGGCGGCGAGCAGCACCGCGGCCAGGGCGAGGTGCGGGTCGGCGTCCCCTCCGGGCACGCGGTGCTCGAGCCGCAGCGAAGGGCCGGAGCCGACCAGCCGGAGGGCCGCCAGCCGGTTGTCCGGCCCCCAGGCGACCGACGTGGGGGCGAACGCCCCTGGCCGCAGCCGCTTGTAGGCGTTGACGGTCGGGGCGAAGAGCAGGGTGAGCTCCCGGAGGCAGGCGAGCTGGCCGGCCAGGACCCGGCGCAGCAGCGCGGACTCCCCGTGCGCGCCGTCCCCGGCGAGGACGGGCGCGCCGTCCCGGCCGCGGAGGCTGACGTGCAGGTGGCACGAGTTGCCCTCGGCGGCGTCGTACTTGGGCATGAAGGTCAGCGCCATGCCCTCCTGCGCGGCGATCTGCTTGGCCGCCGTCTTGTAGAACGCCGCCGCGTCGGCGGCGGCCAGGGCCTCGTCGTAGCGGAAGACGATCTCGTACTGACCGGGCGCGCACTCGCCCCTGGCCGACTCCAGCCGCAGCCCGGCGGCGGCGGTCTCCCGGCGCAGCCGGCGGGTGAGCGACTCCATCCGCTCCAGGCCCACGAGCGCGTAGTCCACCCCCGACCGGGTGGCCGGGGTGAGCCGGGACCACCCGGCCGCCTGCGCGGCGGCGTAGGACTCGGTGAAGACCCGGAACTCCAGCTCCACCCCGGCGAACGGGACGAGACCGTGCTCGGCGAGCGCGTCGACCTGCATCCGCAGCGCGTGCCGCGGCGCGACGGTGACGGGGCGGCCGTCGGGATGGCGTGCGTCGGCGAGCACCAGGACCGTGCCCGGGTCCCACGGCAGCGGTCGCAGCGTGGCGAGGTCCGGCACGAGCACCATGTCGCCGTAGCCGGTGCCGTCCGGGTCCAGCTCGGGTGACGGCGCGGTCACGGCCATGTCGACGTCGGTGGTGAGCAGGTAGGTGCACGCACCGAACCCGTCGGTCACCGTGCTCTCCAGGAAGTGCCGGGCCGACAGCCGGGTGCCCTGCAGGCGGCCGGCCAGGTCGGGCAGCGCGAGGACGACCTCCTCGACCCGGCCGTCGTCCACCTGCGCGCGCAGCTCGTCGAGGATCGTCACGCCGGGACCACCGCGAGGGCGGACAGGGGGTTGGCGGCGGAACCGTGCACGACGTCGGGCGCGGCGTCGCGCTCGGCGCGGTCGTGGAACCCGCCGCCGGTGAGGTGCTCCCGGTTGAGCGCCACGCGCTCGACCTCCGGGTCGAACAGGCCGAGGGCGTCGAAGGCGCCGGCGAGGTCGGGGTGCCGCGCCCGCCAGCCGAGCGCGGCATCGCGGACCACGGCCCAGAACTCCTCCTCCGGGACGCCGAGGTGGTCCTCGGCCACGCCGGCGAGGAAGCGGAAGTGCCCGGCGAGGACCGCGCTGATGATGCTGTGCGCCATCTCCTGCGCCGGCCAGCGCACCAGCACCCGGTCGGCCCGCTCGGACAGGCCCGGGTACTCGCGGCCGGGCAGCAGCGTCACGTCCTCGGCGAAGTCCTTGACGAGGACCCGCACCGGCACGTCGCCGGTGCCGTACACGACCACGGTGTTCTCCCCGTGCGGGCAGAAGGCCACGCCGTGACGGGTGAGGCAGAGCAGCAGCCCCGGCAGCAGCGCGTCGCACAGGTGGGCCAGCCAGTCGCGCGGCGCAAGCCCCGAGCGGTCGACCAGCTCGGTGAGGAGCGCGCGGCCCGCCGGGTCGACGTGCAGCAGCGCGGCCAGCGACCGGGCCCGTTCCCCGGGGCGCAGGTGTGCCGCGACCGGCTCCCGCCACACCGCACCGAGCAGCTCCCCGTACCGGTAGGGCGCGTCCTCGACCTCGTCGTAGAGGTCGTGGGCGACCACCACGCTGGCGACCTCGCCGAGCAGCCCCAGCCCGGTCGCGCGCAGCTCCGGGTCCCCGGCCGGGAGGGTGGCCAGCCAGGCGCTGACGTCGGGAGCCGCGGCGGTCGCCCGGGTCCCCAGCCCCCGCCAGACCAGGGTATTGCGCATCAGCAGCGGCGTCTTGACGTCCCGCTGGCCGGGGGCGACCAGCGTGCGCACCGACTGGACCGGCCGGTAGGCCGCCGGCGCCTCGCCGAGCGGGACCAGCCTCCGGTCGGCCAGGTACCGGGCGAAGAGCGTGCGGACGACGGCCTCGTCCTGGTAGGGGTGCACCGGCAGCCAGACGTACGCCGCGGGGTCGGTCACCCGCCCGGCGAGCGCCGCCGCGAACGCCTGCCGGGTCTCCGGGTCGAGCTCCTCGCCCAGCAGCCTCGGCTGGTCGAGCCCGGGTACGCCGGAGTAGCTCGCGACGGAGCGGTGGGCGGCGTACCAGCGCAGCCGCACCGTGCCCCGGGACTCCGGTGCGTACCGGTCCAGGTCGGCGGCGCTGAACCCCAGGCGGCCCTTGTTCACGACCAGCACCGGGTGGCCGGTGAGGTGCTGCTCGAGCTCGGCGTAGCCGAGGTCGGCCAGCGCGCCGGCCGGCTCCCCGCCGGCGAGCAGGCGGGCCTCGGCGGCGTGCGTCGCGGTGAGCTCCCGCAGCACCTCGGCGGTCGTCGGGCCGTCCAGGTCCAGCACCGGGCGGGCGTCCAGGACCAGCCGGGCGGGGTCGGCCGCGGCGCGGTCGCCCCGGACGACGCTGCCGGGGTCGACCCGCCACGTGCCGAAGCCGCCCTGTCGGGCGCGGAACCGGTAGGCCGGCGCACCGGGGAGGTCCAGCCGCCAGGCCCCGGGGCCGTCGGGGAGGGGGGCGAGCAGGCCCTCGTAGGACCACTCGGCCAGTGCCTTGGCGACCAGCCGGCGGCCGGCCTCCTGCCAGGTCGGGTCGGTGGAGTCAGCGGGCAGGTTCATGACGGACCTCCGGAACGGGGACGGGCGGGGGAAGGGAGGACGGAGCGGCGGCCGTGGTCAGCGGAGCCAGCGCGGCAGCCCCCGCCATCAGGACCGCGGCGACCAGCAGCGGCGCCGGCAGGGCCACCGCGGCCGCGGCGGTGGCCAGCACCGGTGCGGCCAGCAGCGCTCCCGACCGCGCGGTCTCCACGGCGGCGAACCCGGGCCCGGCGGTGCCGACGGCGGTGAACACCCGCAGGTCGACCGCGACCACCAGCAGCCCCAGGCCGACGCCGAAGACGACCCGGCCGGCGGCGAGCGCGGCCGGCGCGGCCGCACCGGGCCCGG
>NZ_POQT01000053.1 GCF_002938435.1 Blastococcus saxobsidens | reverse complement strand
CGGTGGCGGTCCGGGTCGTGGCCGTGCGCGCCCCGGCGGAGGGGCGGGCGGTGGTGTGCGTGCGGACGCCGGTCCCGTTCGCGGCCGTGGTCGGGACCGCGGCGGCGCGGGTCACGCCGCCCGCCGGATGCGCTCGGCGGCCCGCACGCGGGCGGAGGCGGCACGCGGATTGGCGGCGACCTCGTCGTCGCCGGGGGCCTCTCCCCCGCGGGTCAGCAGGCGCAGCACGGGGCCGTACTCGGGCAGCGGGACGGGCAGCCCGGGCGGCGTCCGGTCCGCCGCGCCCGCGGCGAGGGTCTGCTTCACGATCCGGTCCTCCAAGGAGTGGAAGGTGATGACCGCGACCCGGCCGCCCACGGCCAGGGCGTCGATCGCGGAGGGGAGGGCGCGTTCCAGCGCGCCGAGCTCGTCGTTGACCTCGATGCGCAGCGCCTGGAAGGTCCGCTTCGCGGGGTGCCCGCCGGTGCGCCGGGTGGCGGCCGGGATGGACTCGCGGACCAGCTCGGCCAGCCGCGCCGTCCCGGTGAAGGGCTCGCGGGCCCGCTCCCGGTCGATCGCGGCCGCGATGCGCGAGGCGAAGCGCTCCTCGCCGTAGACGCGCAGCACGCGGGCGAGGTCCTTCGGCGGATAGGTGTTGACGACGTCGGCGGCGGTGCGCCCGGCGCCCGGGTCCATCCGCATGTCCAGCGGGGCGTCGGCGGAGTAGCTGAAGCCGCGGTCGGGGCGGTCCAGCTGCAGCGAGGAGACGCCGAGGTCGAACAGCACGCCCTGGACCTCGGCGATGCCCAGCCGGTCCAGCACGTCGGGCAGCTCGTCGAAGACGGCGGGGACGAGCGTGACCCGGTCCGCGTGGCCGGCGGCGGCGATGCGGCGGGCGGCCTCGGCGCGCGCGTCGGGGTCACGGTCCAGGCCGACGACGCGCAGGCCCGGGTGGGCGCCCAGCAGGGCGAGGGCGTGGCCGGCCAGGCCGAGGGTGGCGTCGACGAGCACGGCGCCGTCGGCGGCGAGGGCCGGGCCGAGGAGCTCGGTCACGCGGTCCAGGAGGACCGACACGTGCACCGGGGGCTGCGGCGGGCCCGGGGCCGCGGCAGGTCCGGTGGTGCTCATCGTCTGCTGCCTCTCGAACGGGCCGGGCGGTTCCCGCGATGGTGCCGCGCGGCGCAGGGTGGCTGGGGGATCCACCGGCGCGCGGGATGCGGGATCGGGCGGGTGGGGCGCAGGGGGGCGGTGGGGCTGCGGTGGGGCGGGGTGGGTGAGGTGGGGCGGGGTGGGGACCGTGGGGCGGAGTGGGGCGCGGGACGTCGGTCCGGGGTGGTGTCCGACCCCGCGGGGTCCGCCTGGCGTCGGGGAAGAGCGTCAGGTGGCGCCCCGCGGGGCCGGTGGGTCGACCCACGCCGGTCTGGGCCGGCGGTACCTGCTCGTCCGAGCGGCCCTGGCGCTGGTGGGACCGAGCCGCGGGGAAGGCGGCTGGGGCCCGGTCCGGTCGAGCCGCGGGGAAGGCGGCTCGAACGGGGTGTGGCACGCGGGGGCCGGTGGGAGCGGGTGGGGCGTTCCCGGGATCACGACAGCGTCGGCATCCCCTCGCTCTCCATGTCGGCGTACGCCGCCTCCAGCTCGGCCACGTAGGCCTCCCAGTTGGCGGCGTCCCAGATCTCGAAGCGGGTGTCGACACCGACGACCACGACGTCGCGGTCCAGCCCGGCGTACTCGCGCAGGCTGGCGGGGATCGTGATGCGGCCGGTCTTGTCCGGCTCGATCTCGACCATCGACCCGAAGCTCATGCGGGCGGCCATGCGGGCGCGGGCGGTGTCGGACGGGGCCATGGCGGCCATGGCAGCGCTCTGCTCGGCGACCCGGGCCATGGTGAGGCCGTACACGCAGCGCTCCTGCCCCTTCTTGATCACCATGCCGTCGGCCACCTGGTCCCGGAAGCGGACGGGAAGTGCGAGCCGGCCCTTCTCGTCGAGGCGCAGGGGGTAGCTGCCGACGAACACCGGATCACCCCCCGCATCTGTCCTCCTTGGCTCCGCAGCGACCCCTGAGCGGTCCCTGCCTCCCCACCGGACGACACAGTAACCCACTAGCCCCCACTGGACACCACTTGCGACCGTGTCGTGATCCGGCGCCCCCACTCCGGCCCCGCGGCGTCCGCGCAGCGCTGAGCAGCGCGATCGCGACAGCCCGTCACGACGCCGTCGCGTCGTACGGTGGGGAGGTGACGGAGGCGACTCGGGCCGCTGACGGGACGACCGGTGCGTCGGTCGATGTCGCCACGGAGGGCGCCCGGATAGCGGCGAGCATCGCCCACGTCGTGCAGGGCAAGGACGACGTCATCCGGCTGGCCCTGGTCGTGCTGCTGGCCGAGGGCCACCTGCTGATCGAGGACGTGCCAGGGGTCGGGAAGACCACCCTGGCCAAGGCGCTGGCCGCCTCGGTGGACGCCAGCGTCCGGCGGATCCAGTTCACCCCGGACCTGCTGCCGAGCGACGTCACCGGCGTCGCGGTCTACGACCAGGAGACGCGCGAGTTCGAGTTCAAGCCCGGCGCCGTCTTCGCCAACATCGTGGTGTCCGACGAGATCAACCGGGCCTCCCCCAAGACCCAGTCCGCGCTGCTGGAGTGCATGGAGGAACGCCAGGTCACCGTCGACGGCGTCAGCTACGAGCTGGCCCGGCCGTTCATGGTCATGGCCACGCAGAACCCGCTGGAGATGGAGGGCACCTACCCGCTGCCCGAGGCGCAGCGCGACCGATTCACCGCCCGCGTCTCCATGGGCTACCCCGATCCCGCCGCCGAGCTGGCGATGCTCGACGACCGCGCCACCACCGATCCGCTGGCGGGCCTGCGCCCCGTCGCCGACGCCGCGCTGGTCCGGGCGCTGGTGGCGGCCACCTCCCGGCTGCACGTCTCCGAGGCGGTGCGGCGGTACGTCGTCGCGCTGGTCGAGGGCACCCGCCGGTCCCCCGAGCTCCGGCTGGGCGCCTCCCCGCGAGCGGGGCTCCAGCTGCTGCGCGCCGCCCGCGCCTCGGCGGCCCTGCAGGGGCGCGACCACGTGCTGCCCGACGACGTCCAGGAACTGGCGGTGCCGGTGCTGTCCCACCGGCTGCTGCTGGGCGGCGACGCGGCGGTCGGCCGGCGCACCACCGAGCAGGTCGTCACCCAGCTGCTCGGCTCGGTCCCCGTCCCCCGCGGACGCTGAGGCGGTGCGCGGAGCTCCCGGGCGGGCCCTGTCCGCCCTCACCGTCCGCGGCCGCGGCCTGATCGCCGGCGGTCTCGCCCTCGCCCTGGCCGGCGCGGTCCTGGGCGAGACCGCGCTGGTGCAGCTCGCCGTCTTCGTCCTCGCCCTGCCGCTGCTGGCCGCGTCCAGCGTCGTCCGGGGGCGGTTCCTCGTGACCACGCACCGCACGGCCACACCCCCGCGGGTGCCGCGTGGGACGCCCGCCGAGGTCGTCCTGCACCTGGGCAGCACCGACACCCGCCGTGGCGGGCTCTGGCTGCTCACCGAGCAGCTGCCCGCAGCCCTCGGGCGCTCCCCGCGCTTCACGGTGTCGGGGCTGCCCGCCGGCGCCACCACGCCGCTGCGGTACGCCGTCACCGGGCGCTTCCGGGGCCGCTACGAACTCGGGCCGCTCCGGTTGCGGGTCGTCGACCCGTTCGGGCTGGTCGAGCGGACCGCCGTCGGCACCGGCACCGCACCCCTGGTCGTCGTCCCCCGCGTGCGCCCGCTGGGTCCAGGAGGCCCCGGCACAGGTGCCGGGCGCGGCGGGAACGGCGCGCACCGGTCGATCAGCGCGCACGGCGACGACGACGTGAGCGTGCGCGACTACCGGCGCGGCGACGACCTGCGCAAGGTGCACTGGAAGGCCACCGCCCGCACCGGCGAGCTGATGGTCCGGCTGGAGGAGCGCCCCTGGCGCGCCCAGGGCACCCTGCTGCTCGACACCCGCGCCCGCGCCCACCTCGTCGCGCCGCTGCGGCCGGGCGCCGGTGCCGTGCCCGGCCCGCCCGGCGACGACTGCCCGCCGGCCGACAGCCTGGAGTGGCTCGTGGAGGCGGCGGCCAGCATCGGCGCGACCCTGGCCGGCCGCGGCTCGGACGTGCGGGTGATCACCGACGCCGGCGAGCTGGCGCCACCCCCCGGCCGCGCCGGGCTGCGCGCCGACGAGCTGCTCGACCGGCTGGCGACCGTGCGGCCCTCCCGGGTGGCGGACCTGCACGCCGCCGTCGCCACCGCCTGCCGCGCCGCCGGGGACGGTCCGCTCGTCTGCCTCCTCGGCGCCGTGGGTCCCGAGGACGTGGCCGAGCTGGTGCAGCTGCGGCCCGGCCCGGCCACCGACGTCGCCGTGCTGATGGACGTCACCGGCTGGGCCGATCCGTCGGCCCGCGGCCGCCGTCCCTCCGGCGGCGCCGACGCGCTGCACACGGCCCGCGAGGAGGCCTCCGCGCTGCTGTCCGCCGCGGGCTGGCGGGTGGCCACCGCAGGCGCCGACCGCGGGGTGGCCGACGTCTGGGCGGCGCTGGGCGGCGTTCCGCGGGGGGTGCCGGCGTGACCCGCTCCGACGTGCCGCCGGCCCTCGCGGCGGCCGCCGCCACCTTCCTGGGCGCCTTCGCGCTCACGCCGGTCTTCTCCACGACGGCGTGGGTGCCGCCCGTCGCCGCGGCCGTCGCCGCCGTCCTGGCCGGTGGGCTGCTGCTCCGCGGCGCCGGGCAGGTGCTGGCGCGGGGCCGTCCGGCTCCCCGGCCGGCCCGGGGCCTGGGCACGCTGCTGGTGCCGGCCGGGCAGCTGGCGCTCGTGCTGTGCGTCCTGACCGCGCTGTTCGCCCCGGACCGGGCGGTCGCGGGCCTGGTGCCCACGCCGGGGAGCGTCGCGCACCTCCTCGGCGTGCTGTCCGACGGCGCGGCGGAGATGCAGGAACAGGCCACGCCGGCCCTGCCGCTGACCGGGCTGCTCGCCCTCACCACGTTGTTCGTCGGGCTGGTCGCGGTGACCGTCGACCTGATCACCGTGGCCGGGCGGCGTGGGGCGCTCGCCGGGCTGGCCCTGCTCGTGCTGGCCTGCGTCCCGGTCGCCACCGTGACCGGTGGGGTCGGCCTGCCGGCCCTGGTGGCGCCGGCGATCGGGTTCGCGGTGCTCCTGCGCGCCGACCAGCGGCGGGTGCTCGACGGGCTGCACGGATGGACGGGCGGCACCGGCGCGGCACTGCGCATCGGCGTGGCCGCCCTGGCCGTCGCGCTCGTCCTGGGTCCCCTGGTCCCGACGCTGCAGGAGGGCTCCTTCGCCACCGGGCTGGGCGGCGGCTCCGGCGGCGCGACCGGGACCGCCCTGGACCCGGCGGCCGAACTGCGGGGGCAGCTCACCCGCGGCGAGCCGATCGACCTGCTGCGCGTGGACGCATCGGTGGAGGACCTCGGCTACCTGCGCGCCGTCGCCCTCGACCAGTACGACCCGGTCGACGGCTGGTCGCTGAGCAACCTCGACGGCCAGCGGTCGGTGGCCGGTGCCGACGCCCTGGCACCGCTGCCGGCCCGCCAGCTGACCCGGCCGGTCACCGCGGACATCGAGGTGGTCGAGCACGACGACCGGTTCCTCCCGCTGCCCACCTCCCCCCTGGCGGTGCGGGTGGACGGCGACGCGGAGGACTGGCGGTTCGACGCGGCGACCGGCACCGTCTTCGGCCGCGACGTCACCACCGGTGGGCAGCGGTACCAGGTGACGGCGACCGAGCCGCGGCCGTCGGCCGAGCTGCTCGAGCGCGCGCTGCCGCTGCCCCCGGACCACCCGGTCCAGCAGCGCTTCGGGCCGCTCCCCCCTCTGGACCCGGCCATCGGCGAGCTCACCGCCCAGCTGACCGCGGGCGCCCCGACGCCGTACGAGGCGGTGCGCCGCATCCAGGCCTACCTGACCGATCGCGGCAACGGGTTCGTCTACAGCCTCTCCACCGCCCCGGGGACGTCGGGCGACGACCTCGTCGACTTCCTGCGCCTCAAGCGCGGGTACTGCGAGCAGTACGCCGGGGCGATGGCCGTGCTGGTGCGCCAGGCGGGCGTGCCGGCACGCGTGGCCATGGGCTACACCCCGGGGTCGGTGCGGGACGACGGTTCGCGGATGATCACCAGCGACGACGCCCACGCCTGGGTGGAGGTCTTCTTCCAGGGGTTCGGCTGGGTGCCGTTCGACCCCACGCCCATCTCGATCGACCGCCGGGTCGCGCTTCCGTGGTCACCCCGCACCTCGGCCGAGCAGGACGCGACCCGGACCGCTCCCGGCTCGGCCCCGACCGCCGCCCCGCCGGTGGAGGTGCCGCGTGCCGACCGCGTGCCGGAGGCCGTCCCCCAGGCCGTCGGCCGCACGCAGGAGGCGACGTCGCTGCGCCCCCTCCTGGCGACCGCGGGCGCGGTGACCCTGGCGGCGGTGGTGCTGGCCCTGCCCGGGAGCGTGCGGGTGCTGCAGCGCCGGCGCCGGCTGGCCGAGGGCGGCGCGGCGCAGCTGTGGGACGAGCTGACGGCGAGCGCGGCAGACCTGGGCATGCGGCTGGACCCCTCGTGGACCCCGCGTCGCATCGCCGGCACCCTCACCGCCGCGGCCGTGCCCGGGTCCGCCGGTGCGATCGGTGAGCTGGCGCGGGCGGAGGAGGCGGCCACGTTCGGGCGGCGGCCCGGGACCGCGCCGCGCGACCCGCGGCTGACGGCGGCGCTGCGGACGGCGCGGCAGGCGCTGACCGGCGCGCAGCCCTGGCACCGGCGGGTCCGGGCCTGGGTGTGGCCGGTCTCCCTGGTGGCCGGGGTCGGCGCCACGGCCGCGCGCTGGGCCCGGAACGTCGTCGGCCGCCGTCCCGGGAGGACGGCGGCCGACGGCTGAGCGCGGAGCTGCTACTGGTCGTAGCGGCGGCGGAAGCGCTCCTCGAGGCGGTTCTTCATCGGCTGACGACCGCGGGTGCGACCACCCCGGCCGCCGGACGAGGCGCCCGGGGACCCGGCGGGTCCGGCGGACTCGACCACCGCGCCGGTGGCGGCGCGGTAGTTCAGGACGCCGAGCGTCGCGCCGGCGAAGGCGACGAGGAAGCCCAGCACCCCGAGGGGTACCGAGCTGGTCACGGCGCCGGCGACGAGGACGGCGAAGCCGACCAGGACCAGCAGCCCGCCGAGCTGCAACTTGCGGCGGGCCTTCAGACGGCGATCGCCGGTGCGGACCGAGGAAGCGAACTTGGGATCGTCATCGACGAGGGCGCGCTCGATCTGCTCCAGCAGACGCTGCTCGTGCTCGGAGAGCGGCACGTCGACCTCCAGGTGGGCGGAGCCAGTTCCGTCGGAGGCTCCCGCCGACGGTACGTCCGAGGATACGAGCCGTTCGCAAGCCGCGAAAGGCGACGGCCCGGCAAGCTGCCGGACGGGTCGGACGATCATCCCTCCGGGTGGCCGCGACCGCCCGTCCGCGCGGCCCGGGGACCCGTTCCGCCGGGCCGCCCTGACCGGTGCAGGAGCGTGGCCGGGCGGACCGCACCGGCCCCGAACCGGCGGGCCGCGCGGTCGGCGGCCAGCTCGGCGTCCCGGCGACCGTGCTCGCGGGCACCGAGCTCCAGCTGCTGGTGCGCCGCGCCCGCGTCGACGAGCCGTTCGGCCCGCACCCCGACCAGCCGGATGCGGGCGCGCTCGAGCCCCAGGGCGTCGTACAGGGCCCGCGCCGTGTCGTAGAGCTCCTTCCCCACGTCGGTGGGGGTGCCGAGCGTCCGGCTGCGGGTGATCGTGGCGAAGTCGGCGAACCGCACCTTGATGCTCACCGTGCGGGCCAGGCAGCCGATCGAGCGCAGCCGCCCGGCCGTGCGCTCGGACAGGTGCAGCAGCTCCCGGTGGATGACGGCGGGGTCGTCCACGTCGCTGGAGAAGGTCTCCTCCGCACCCGTGGACCGCTCCGGCTCGTCGGGGACGACCCGGCGCGGGTCCCGCCCCCACGCGAGCTCGTGCAGGTGCGTGCCGGCGGCCGCGCCCAGCGCCCGCTGGAGGGTCCGTGCCGGGACGTGCGCCAGGTCACCGACGGTGCGCAACCCGAGCCGCAGCAGCGTCTCCTCGGTCTTCGGGCCGACCCCCCACAACGCGTTCACCGGCAGCGGGTGCAGGAACCCCATGACCTCCGGGGGGCGGACGACGAGCATCCCGTCGGGCTTCGCGCGGGTGGAGGCCAGCTTCGCGACGAACTTCGTGCCGGCGACGCCCACCGAGCAGGTGATGCCCTGCTCGTCGTAGACCCGCGCCCGGATGTGCTCACCGATCGCGACGGCGTCGCCCAGCCGGCGCCCGGCGCCGGAGACGTCGAGGAACGCCTCGTCCAGCGAGAGCGGCTCGACCAGCGGCGTGATGGACCGGAACAGCGCCATGACCGAGCGGGACACCTCGGTGTAGAGCGCCATGTCCCCCGGCAGGACCGTCGCCGTCGGGCACAGCCGCAGCGCCCGGGCGGTGGGCATCGCCGCGTGCACCCCGTACCGGCGGGCCTCGTAGGTGGCCGAGGTGACCACGCCCCGGTTGCCGGCCCCCCCGACGATCACCGGCGTGCCGGCCAGTTCGGGCCGGCGACGCACCTCGACGCTGGCGAAGAAGGCATCCATGTCGACGTGCAGGACGGTGCATCCCGCCGCACGACCCGCCGCCGGTGCCACCCGTCCCCCCGTTCTCGAACACGTGTTCGATGTCGAGGAGAGAGTAGCTCCCCTCCCGCCCGCCGGCCCGGTACCGCGGCAGCCCGTGTCGAGGACCTCGGCGGCGCAGGTCGGAGGCCAGGTGTGAGCGCCCGACGCCCGAGGTAAGCAGCGACGAGGGGCCGCCGTCCGGCGGCCCGGTTCGACCCCTGATCGGAGGAGCCATGGCTCTGGACGACGACGACATGACGACCGCTGACGGCGGGGCCGACGGCGGCGCCGACGGTGGCGCGGACGGCGGCGCCGACGGTGGCGCGGACGGCGGTGCCCACGGTCCCGCTGACGGCGGTGCCCACGGTCCCGCTGACGGCGGTGCCGCCGGCGGCGGTTCCGACGGCGGTGCCGATGGCGGCGCGGACGGCGGTGCCGACGGTGGCGCTGACGGCGGTGCCGACGGTGGCGCTGACGGCGGTGCCGACGGTGGCGCGGACGGCTCGGCCTGACCGAGAACCCGACCCCGCAGGGCGGGGCGGAGCACCTGCTCCGCCCCGCCCTGCGGCGGTGCACCGACATGGAGCCGGAGGTCTTCGGCGAGCAGTACTGGGCCCGGCGCCCGCTGCTGACCCGTGCCGAGGACACCGGCAACTCCTTCACCGACCTCCTGGACCTGCCCGCGGTCGACGAACTGCTCTCCCGTCGCGGCCTGCGGACGCCGTTCCTGCGGATCGCCAAGGACGGCGCCGTCGTCGACCCCGAGCGCTTCACCAGCTCCGGTGGCGCAGGTGCCGAGATCGCCGACCAGGTGTCCTCGGAGGCCGTGCTACGCCTGTTCGCCGACGGCAGCACCGTGGTGCTGCAGGGCCTGCACCGGCTGTGGCCGCCGCTGATCGAGTTCGCCGACTCCCTCGCCGCCGACCTGGGCCACCCCACCCAGGTGAACGCCTACATCACCCCGCCCTCGTCACGTGGGTTCAGCCCGCACTACGACGTGCACGACGTCTTCGTGCTGCAGATGGCCGGCAAGAAGCACTGGACGATCCACGAGCCGGTGCTCCCCGACCCGCTGCGCACCCAGGTCTGGAACGACCGCGCCGACGAGGTGGCCGCCGCGGCCGAGCGCGAGCCGGTCATCGACGCGGTGCTGCGCCCCGGGGACGCCCTCTACCTGCCGCGGGGCTACCTGCACTCGGCCAGGGCCCTCGGCGAGATCAGCGCCCACCTGACCGTCGGCATCCACCCGGTGACCCGCTGGGCCGCCGCCGAGTCGGCGCTGGACCTGGTGCGGACGCTCGCCGCCGAGGACCCCGAGCTGCGCGGCTCGCTGCCGCTCGGCCTCGACCTGACCCGCCCGGACTCGATCCGCGACGACGTCGCCGCCGTCATCGCGGGCCTGCAGGACTGGCTGGGTCGCGTCGACCCCACCGAGGTCGCC
Source organism: Blastococcus saxobsidens (assembly GCF_002938435.1). Taxonomy (GTDB): domain Bacteria; phylum Actinomycetota; class Actinomycetes; order Mycobacteriales; family Geodermatophilaceae; genus Blastococcus; species Blastococcus saxobsidens. The sequence continues at coordinate 9,113 of NZ_POQT01000053.1, read as the reverse complement.
GACCGGCTGCGCGCCCGCACCTGGTCGCAGGTGCGGCCCGAGCCCGTCGCGCCGCTGGCCCAGGCCACCGCGGCCGCCGCGCTCACCCCGGACACGGTGCTGCGCCTGCGGGCCCGACTGCGCTGCTCGCTGCGCGACGCCGCCGACGGCCGGGTGACCCTGCTCGGTGGCCGGCGCACCCACACCTTCCCGGCGGAGGCGCGCCCGGCGCTGGCCGAGCTGCTCGCCGTCGGCGAGCTCGAGGTGGGCGACCTCCCGGCCCTGGACCCCGCCGACCGGATCACGCTGGCCCGCCGGCTGGTCACCGACGGGATCGCCACGGTGCCGGGTGCGGTGCCCGGACATGCCCGGACCGGGGACGATGACGGTCATGACCACGCGACCGGGGAGCACCGGTGACCCGGCGACGGACCCGGTGGGGGGCGTGACCGACCCGCTCCCCCCGGAGGTCGACGACTTCTGCCGCACCGATCTCCCCGCCCGTCCACCCGGCCGGCTGGACGGCACCCGCTGCTCGGTGCAGGCGCTGGCGCGTGCGGACTCCGGCATCGCGACGGCGCCCCCCGTCTCCCGCTGGCTGCTGGTCGAGCAGCCCGGGCCGTGGGGGCGGCAGGCGCTGCTGCAGTCCCGGTTCGACGCCGACGTCGCGCCGCGGCTGGCCGAGCGGGCCGAGCGGGAGGGCGTGCGGGTGCTGCTGGTGCGCCGTCCCGGCGACCGGCTGGCCGACTCCGGTCGCCGTTGGGCCTATGCCGACGGCCGGCCCGGCCGCGAGGGTTTGTGGTGGTCGGTGCGGTCCGCCGACGCCGATCTGCTGACCGCGCCGTGGGACGGCTCGGTCGGCGAGCAGGCGCACGGCGACACCTACCTGGTCTGCACCCACGGCGGGCACGACGCCTGCTGCGCGCTGCGCGGCCGCCCGCTGGCCCGCGCCCTGCCCACGCCCGGTCCCGCCGACGTCTGGGAGTGCAGCCACCTGGGCGGCGACCGGTTCGCCGCCAACCTGCTCGTGCTGCCGCACGGCTTCTACTACGGCCAGGTGCCCGGCGACGGCGGGCTCGTGGTGGCCGCCCACGCCCGGGGCCAGGTGGCGCTGCCCTGGCTGCGTGGGCGGGCCGGCGTCGCCGCGCCCGCGCAGGCCGCCCAGCACTACGCCCGCGAGGAGCTGGGACTGCTCGGCGTGGACGACCTGCTGCCGCTGGGGGTCACCCGGCTGAACTCCCCGGACCCGGGGATGGAGCGCTGGGAGGTGACGCTGACCGGTCCCGTGGGGGCCGCCGTCGTGGTGGTGGTCGAGAGCCGGCCGTCACCGGAGACCGTGCACCTGACCTGCCAGGCGACCCGGCCCGGCCGGGTGCGCACCTGGCACCACCTGTCACTCTCGACGCGTCCCCTGGCGCCGGCCCCGGGCTGAGCCCGACCCTCAGCCCAGCGCGCGGCCGTGGGCGGCCAGCAGCGGGATCGCGAGCTCGGTGGCGGTCAGCGACCCGTGGTAGGCGGCCAGCCGGCTCGGCCCCGGCTCCAGCCGGGGGGTGACCAGCGCCCAGCTGCCCCGGGCCAGGGCCACGACGTCGCCGATGCGGGCGGCGAGCGCCTCCTCGACGGTGCCGAAGACGCCGGTGGCGATCGCCTCGTCGCGGCCGACCACCCACGCGCGGTGGCCCAGGACCTCGCACCACCGGTCGAGGACCTCGGCCTCGGCGCCGGGCTCGGCGTGCACGTAGCGGGCGCGGGGTTCGCCGGCCAGCAACCGCACGCCGTCGGCGAGGTCGGGCTCCTCGTCGAGGTCGAACCGGGTGTGCGCCGGGACGTCGAGCATCCCGTGGTCGGCGGTGACCAGCAGGGCGGCGTCGTCGGGCAGGCCGTCCACGATCTGGGCGACCAGCCCGTCGACGAGGGCGAGCTGCGCCCGCCAGCTGGGCGAGTCGACGCCGCGGACGTGGCCGGTCAGGTCGAGCTCCGCCAGGTAGCCGTAGACGAGCGAACGTGGGCCGGCGTCCAGCGCGGTACGCATCAGGGCGGTGAGGTCACCGGGGCCGACGGCGCCGGTGTAGTTGCCTCCCCGGTAGGCGGACTCGGTGAGACCCGAGCCGGCGTAGGCCCACGGCCCGACGGCGGTGACGGCCACCCCCTCGGCGGCAGCGTGCTGGAAGACCGTGGGCCGGGCCATCCACTCGGTCGGGTCGGGGTCGTCGGCCCACTGGGTGTGGTTGAGGGTGCGCCCCTCCCCCGGCACGTCGGTGACGAAGCCGAGGACGCCGTGCGCGCCCGGCGGCAGGCCGGTGCCGAGGGTGGTGAGGCTGACCGGCGTGGTGCTGGGGCAGGGAGCGGCGAGGTCGCCGGCCGGGCTGGCCATCGCGGCCAGGGTGGGCGCGAGGTCGGCGTGGGCCCGGACCAGGTCGGCGCCGAGACCGTCGACCAGGAGCACGGCCACCCGGCGGGCGCCCCGCAGGGCCTCGGTCAGGCCGAGCGGATCGGTCGGCAGGTCCCCCCGGCGCACCGGCGCACCGAGGGCCGCGCTGACGCCGGGCAGGACGTCGGCGAGGCTGGCGGCGCCGTATGCGGGCCGCCGGAGGTCGGCGGGGAGCGCGGAGGCGCCGGCCGCCGCCGTCACGGGCGGGTGGCCAGCAGGTGCAGGCCGGCGGCGACCTCGCGGTAGGGAGAGATCTCGGCAAGGGCCAGCTCGAGGTTCTGGACGGCGTCCGGATCGGCGCCGGAGGCCGCCTCGAGCAGGTCGGCGACGACCGAGACGCCGCGCCAGGCGCCCGGGGTGAGCCCGGCGCCGTCGACGAGGGCGAGGAGCGCCTCGGGGGTGAACCGGCGGCGGGCGAGCCGGCCGGGAGCGGTGTCGCGGTCCTGCTGGACGGCGAGCGCCTCTACGGGGTGCCCGGCGACGGCGCGGGCGAGCACCGCGCCGGCCCGGTTGGCGGCGGCGAGGCTCACCTGGCCGCCGGGGCGCAGCGCCCCGGCGATCTCCCGCAGGGTGGCGGCGGGGTCGTCGACGACCTCGAGCACCCAGTGGCACAGCGCCAGGTCGTAGCCGCCGTCGTCGGCCAGGACCTCGTGCAGCAGGTCGCCGTCGCCCTGGACGCCGACCACCTGCGCGCCCACGCCGTCGTTGTCGGCGCGGCGGTGGAGGGTGGCCAGGGCGTCGGCGCTGGGGTCGACGACGGTGACGGTGTGGCCGAGGCGGGCCAGGGGCACGGCGAACATCCCGCTGCCGCCGCCGACGTCGAGCACGCGCAGCGGGGCGCCGGCGCCGACGAGCGGATCGAGCGCGGCCCACACGGCGGCGGTGCGGGCGGGCAGCTTCGCCGCGATCGGCGACGAGGGAACGGTCGGCACCCAGCCGAGCCTAGTGGCGATCGGATGCTCCGGCCCTCCTGTAGGGGCCCGCTGCGAGCGTGCGAGCGGCGGGGGGCAGGAGGGTCCTTCTTCAGACGGGCACGCTGTCGGCGGCCCGCCGGATCTCGGCGATGTCGATGCGGCGCATCCGCAGCATGGCCTGGGTGGCCCGCTGCGCCCGGCCCGGGTCGGGGTCGGTGGTCAGCGCGAGGAGCTCCTCCGGGAACACCTGCCAGGAGACGCCGAAGCGATCCTTGAGCCAGCCGCACATGCTCTCCTCGCCGCCCTCGGTGAGCCGGTTCCAGTAGTGGTCGGCCTCCTCCTGGTCCGCGCAGACGATCTGGAAGGAGACGGCCTCGCTGAAGGTGAACAGCGGCCCGCCGTTGAGCGCGGTCCAGGGCCGCCCGTCGAGGGTGAAGTCGACGGTCAGGACGTCACCCTCGGCCATGGGCCCGGGCATGCCGGGTCCGTAGCGGGTGATGGTGCCGATGCTGGAGTTCGGGAAGATCGAGGTGTAGTGCCGGGCGGCCTCCTCGGCCTTGCCGTCGAACCACAGGCACGGGATCTGCGTGGGCATGGCTGGTCCTCTCTCACATCCGGCCGGATGACCGGTCGAGGGTCAGACGGTCGCGGCCCGCCGAACTGAGCGGTGACCGACGCGCGTGGAGGCGGCCGTTTACCGGTTCCCGCTGCGAGGGCACAGAGCTGCGGTCAGGATCGCCGCAGACCGAGGAGTTCCCATGACCAGGTCCACCCGCCCCCGTCTCGTCCGCAGGACGGCGGCCGCGTTCGCCATCGCGGCCGCGAGCCTGACGACGGCCGCCTGCGGATCCGACGTCGTCGACGACGGTGTCGAGCAGAACGTCGAGGAGGGCGTCGACCAGGTCGAGGAAGAGGTCGGGGACGCCACCGACGGCGAGGGCGGCTGAGCCCCGCTCCACCACGCTGCGCTCAGCCGCTGATCCAGGATTGCCAGTGCGGGCGGACGAGATCGGCGAGCAGCGCGTATCCGGCCGCGCCGGGGTGGGCGCCGTCCCCGGCGGCCACCTCAGCCCTCCAGGTGGGGTCGGCGGCCAGGGCGGGAAGGACGGGGACGTACGGCACACCGCGCGCGGCGCAGACGCCCGCGAAGGACGCATCGACGGCCGCGGTGCGCTCGTTCTGGGCGTCGTCGGCGACGGCCGGCGGCCCCACGACGAGCAGCGGCCACCGGGCGGCGGCGGCGCCGGTCAGCACCTCGATGAACGCCGCGACCGACCGCTGGGGCGTCAGCCGCGGGGCGCCGTCGGCGTCCGTCGTGTCGTTGACCCCGGTGGAGAGGACGACCCGCGGCTCCCACGGCCCTCCCGCCAACCGGGGCCGGCACTCGGTCGCCCACCGGTCGGCGACGTCGGCGGTGGTCTGCCGTCGCACCCCGAGGACGTAGCTGGTCAGCGGCAGCCCGTCGCGTGCGCTGGCGGCGGCCAGCCGGCCGACCCAGCCGAGGTGCTCCGGGTCGCCGACACCGGCGACGTAGGAGTCGCCGACGAAGCAGATGCGCAGGTCACGCGACATGGCCCCATCCTGGCCGTCCCGCTCAGTGGCCCGAGCTGCCGGGGCTGGAGTGCCAGAGCTTGCGAGGCGGCCCGGACGCCGCGCGACGGGCGGCGGTCGCCGCGTCGTCGCCGGCCGGCTTGATGTCGGCGTAGGGCGACATCCGGAAGCCCGTCGGGTGCACCAGCACCGGCCGCACCACGACGGGCCGGCTGCTGCGCGATGCCGCCGCCCCGGTGATCGCCTGCTCGGTGATCTCCCCCGGCGCCGCCATCAGCTCGGCCACCGCCTCCAGGCCGCCGGTCTCCCAGGCCTCGTGCAGCGCCGGCAGCTCCCAGGCCCCGGTGGCCCGCAGCGACACCCCGCGCGGCCCGGTGCGGCGCAGCACCCCGCGGATCACCAGCAGCCACGAGTGGAAGACCGTCGCGGCGTACGGCCCCTGCGCGTCCTCGAAGAAGGTCGAGTCGGTGCAGCCCGAGCCGTCGTCGAGGGTCACGAACACCACCCGTCGGCCGGATCGGATCGGCGGCGTCTGGGTGGCCACCTTCACCCCGGCCACCAGCACCTCCGAGCCGCTGCGGCAGCCGAGCAGCTCTCCGGCCGGCACCGCGCCCAGGACGCCGAGGAACGGCCGGTAGAAGTCGACGACGTGCCGGCTGGCGTCCAGCCCGAGCACCTCGAGCTCGGCACGCACCAGCTCCGCGTCGGTGAACTCGGGCAGTCCGCTGCTCTCCGCCCAGGACGGCCCGGCCGCCTGCCCCTCGGTCTCCTCCTCGGGGAGGCCCAGCCCCATCAGGTCGAGGCTCAGCTGCCCGTCCGAACTCGCCCGCGCCCCGCTGCGGCGCAGGCGGTCCAGCTCGCTGATCTGCAGCAGCAGGTCCCGGCGGGTCACCTGCCGGCGCCGTCGCGTGGGCCGGCCCGCCTCGCGGTCACGCATCCCGAAGCCGTAGAGCGGATCGAACCCGCCGGCCAGGACCAGCCGCTCCACCACCGGCCGGGACACCGAGGCCCGGGACCAGAAGTCCGTCAGTGACCGGTAGGGCTGCCCGCCGACGATCCGGGCCACCTCGTCGTCGGAGATGCCCTTCACGTCCGCCAGCGAGAGCCGGATGCCGTACCGCGACGGATCGGCCATCGCCGCCGGCATCCACTCCGGCCGCCGCCAACCCTCATCCTCCACCTCAGGGTCCGGGTCGAGGCGTTCGACCCGGTAGGAGCCGGTCGAGGCGTTGACGTCCAGGCCGAGCACCCGGATCCCGAAGTTGCGGGCGTCGTCGAGGATCAGCCGCTTCGGGTACATGCCCGGGTCGTGCGTGAGCACCCCGGCCAGGAAGGCCGCCGGGTGGTGGGTCTTCAGCCACGCCGACTGGTAGGTGGGCAGCGCGAACGCCGCCGCGTGCGCCTTGCAGAAACCGAACGACCCGAAGGCCACCAGCACCTGCCAGACCTGCTCGGCGACCTCCGCCGGGTAGCCGGCGTCGAGCACCCGGGGCATGAACCATGCCCGCACCTCGGGGTGGGCGTCCTTCTCCCCCAGTGCGCGGCGCACCTCGTCGGCCTCGGCCAGCGTGCAGCCGGTCATCCGCGCGACGACCTGCAGCACCTGCTCGTGGAAGACCACCACCCCGGCGGTCTCGGCGAGCGCGAACTCCAGGTCGGGGTGCGGGTAGACCGCGTCGCGCCAGCCGTTCCGGGCCATGAGGAACGGGGTCACCATGTCGCTCTTCACCGGCCCGGGCCGGAACAGCGAGATGTCGATGATGATGTCCTCGAACGATCGCGGCCCGAACTTGCCGACCAGTTCCCGCTGCCCCGGCGACTCGATCTGGAACATGCCGAGCGTCCGGGTGGAGCGGATCAGCTCGAAGGTCGTCGGGTCGTCCCGCGGGACGTCGTCGATCGCCACGGTCTCGCCGTCGACCCGGGCCACCTCGTCGAGCGCGTGCGCGATCGCCGACTGCATCCGGATGCCGAGCAGGTCGAGCTTGAGCAGCCCGAGCTCCTCGACGTCGTCCTTGTCGAACTGGCTCATCGGGTAGCCCAGGTAGCTGCTCTCCACCGGCGTGCGGTCGAGCAGCGTGGCATCGGACAGCAGCACCCCGCACGGGTGCAGCGCGATGTGCCGGGGCAGCCCGTCGAGGCGGGAGACGAGGTCGAACAGCAGGTCCAGGTCGCCGGAGCCGCCGGCCCGCCTGGACCCCAGCCGGCTGGCCCGCAGCTCGGGCAGGTCGCGCAGCGCGGCGTGCACCTGGTTGGCCCGGATGTGCGGGAACGCCTTGGCGACGGCGTCGATCTCCGCCGGCGGCAGCCCCAGCGCGGCGCCGACGTCGCGGATCGCGTGCCGCACCCGGTAGGTGTCCATCATCGAGATGCAGCTGACCCGGTCGGCGCCGAAGCGGGCGATGACCGCGTCGTAGACCTCCATGCGCCGCGCGGACTCCACGTCGATGTCGATGTCGGGCAGCTGGTGGCGCAGCGGTGAGAGGAACCGCTCCATCAGCAGCCCGTACCTCAGCGGGTCCACGTCGGAGATGCCGAGCAGGTAGGTGACCAGGCTGCCGGCGCCCGAGCCGCGGGCCGCGGCGCGGACCCTCAAGCTCTTGATGAGGTCGACGACGTCGGCGACGGTGAGGAAGTAGGACGGGTAGCCGAGGGACTCGATGACCTCCAGCTCCTCGGCCAGCCGCTGCCTCACCCGCGCCGTCGGCGCCATGCCCCGCCGGCCCAGGCCGGCCTCGCAGCGGGCCCGGAGCACCTGCGCGGAGCTCATCCCCCGCTCCACGGGAGAGGTGACGACGTCGAGCTCGGGATAACGGACGCTGCCGATGCCCAGGTCGCCGGCGACGTCGACGGCGCACTGCTCGGCCAGCCGGGCGGTGCGCTCGAGCAGCCGCAGGGCGGCGTCCCGGTCCGGGCCGACGAGGTCCTCGGCGACCTCGGCCATCTCCTTGCCCGACTTCAGGTAGCCCTCGGCCGTGGTGCGGTCGACGTGCCGGGCGCCCAGCGGCACCAGCCGGCGGGCGGCGTCGAGCACGTCGGCGGTCGGCGCGTCCAGGGCGTCGACGTAGCGGACCGCGTTGCTGAGGACCACCGGCACCTGCTGTCCGGCGGCGAATCGGAGCAGCGCCTGCGCGCGCTGCCGGTCACCTCGACCGCGGTGGTGCACCACCTCCAGCGCCAGCCCGGGCCCGAACACCGCGCGCCACGCGTCGAGCTGGTCGGCCGCCAGGTCGGCCCGGCCGGCCAGCAGCGCCCGCCCGACCGGCGAGTCCGGCCCCAGCAGCGGGACCAGCCCGTCGGCGTGCTCGGCGGCGATCGCCAGCGAGCTCACCGGCTCGCCCCGGGCGCCGCGCAGGTGGGTGGCGCTGGTGAGCCGGCACAGCGAACGCCAGCCGGCGCCGTTGCGGGCCAGGAAGGTGACCCGGGGCAGCCGCGGGTCGACGCTCGCCCCGCCCCGCGCCGGGGCCCGGCGGGTGGGCGCCGCGGCGCGTGACCGCGGGGCGCGCGCCGTGGCCGGGTCCTCCCCCAGCACGTGCGCGAGCGCCGGCGGCACGCTGGTGCCCAGGGCCGGTGCCACCGCCAGGTCCACCCCGAAGATCGGCCGCACCCCCGCCGACCGGCAGGCCAGCGCGAACTTCACCGCGCCGTAGAGCCCGTCCCGGTCGGTGAGGGCCAGGGCCGGCATGCCGTGCTCGGCGGCGCGGGCCACCAGATCGGCCGGGTGGTTGGCCCCGTACCGCATGGAGTAGCCGGAAGCGACGTGCAGGTGGACGAAGGGGTCGGTCACCGCCGGGACCCGGCGGACCGGGACGCCGATCCACCGACCACGTGCGGCCGGGGGTAGCGGGGGCCGACGACGTCCAGGCCCGCCTCCACCACGTCGAGGAAGCCGCGCACGTCGCGGACCAGGTCGTCGGCCTCGCGCTCGGTGACCGCGCGGGACAACCCGGCCTCGGCGGCGGCACGCTTGCCCGCGCCCGCGGCGAAGAAGGTGGCCCACTCCCCCAGCTCGGGGGCCACCTGCCCCAGCAGGACCCAGGCGCTGCGCGGCCGCCGCCGGCCGGCCTCGGGCCGGGTGCGGGCCGCCAGCACCGCCGCGGCGGCGCGGAGGGCCGCGAGGTGCGCGGTGGCGTACCGCTCCCGCGGGTCGGGGGCGGCAGCGGCCGCGGCCAGCCCACGGTGGGCCTGGCCGAGCAGCGCCGCGGCCGCGGCGGGCAGGGCGGGAGGCAGGGGCAGCT
>NZ_POQT01000052.1 GCF_002938435.1 Blastococcus saxobsidens | reverse complement strand
CGCCTCGGCGCTGGCGCCGACGCTCGGGCACGGGGCCGCGCACGACGAGGCGGCGGCCGCCGTCCGCGAGGCCGCCGCGACCGGCCGGTCGCTGGCCGACGTGGTCGCCGGCCGGGATGACGTCGACCTCACCGCGCTGCTCGGCGGCGGTCCCGACGTGGGCGAGGCGGGCGCGCAGGTCGACGCCGTCCTCGCCGAGCACGCCCGGCTGACGGAGGGGGAGCGATGAGCGCGGTCGAGGTCTCGTACAGCGTCGACGGCCCGGCCGACGCGCCGGTCGTCGTCCTGTCCAACTCGCTGGGCGCCACCCGCGCCATGTGGGACCCGCAGGTCCCGGCGCTGGCCGAGCGGTTCCGCGTGGTCACCTACGACGGCCGGGGGCACGGGGAGTCCCCGTCACCGGCCGGGCCGTACACGATCGACGACCTGGTGGACGACGTCCTGGCGCTGCTGGACCGGCTCGGGGCCGAGCGGGCGCACGTCGCCGGAGTGTCGCTGGGTGGGATGATCGCCATGCGCATGGCCGCCCGGGAGCCGGCACGGGTGCGGCGGCTGGCGGTGATGTTCAGCTCGGCGAAGGTGGACCCGGCCGGCTTCCTCGACCGGGCCGCGCTGGCACGCACCGGCGGCACCGCGCAGTTCGCCGCGATGGTCGCGTCCCGGTGGCTGACCCCGGAGCACGCCGCGCAGCACCCGGACCTGGCGGCCCGGCTCGAGGCGATGATCGCCGGTTCCGACGACGAGGGCTACGCCGCCTGCTGCGAGGTGGCCGGCCGCATCGACCTGCGCGAGGACCTCGGCCGGATCACCGCGCCCACCCTCGTGGTCTCGGGCAGCGAGGACCCGGCACTCCCGCCGCCGCACCAGGAGGCCATCGCCGCCGGCATCCCCGGCGCCGCGCTGCTCACCGTGCGCGGCGCCCACCTGGCGAACCTGGAGCGCACCCTGGAGGTCACCGGCGCGCTGCTGGCCCACTTCGACGGAGGCACCCGATGACCGAGCAGCCCGACACCGATGCCGCGCGCCGGGAGGCCGGCATGCGCACCCGCCGGGAGGTGCTCGGCGACGCGCACGTCGACCGGGCGGTGGCGAACACGTCGGAGTTCACCGCCGGCTTCCAGGACTTCATCACCCGCGTGGCCTGGGGCGACGTGTGGCAGCGGCCGGAGCTCTCCCGCCGCGACCGCAGCCTGATGACGCTGTCGATCACGATCGCGCTGCGGCACTGGGAGGAGTTCGCCCTCCACGTGCGGGCGGCGAAGAACAACGGCCTCTCCGACGAGGAGATCGGCGCGGTCATCCAGCACGCGGCGGTCTACGCGGGCGTCCCCGCGGCCAACCACGCGTTCAAGGTGGCCGGCCCGATCCTGGACGAGCTCCGCGGCAACTCCGCCTGACGGCCCCCTGGCGCCGGGTGTCTCGTCGGTCCCGCGCCGGTCGTCAGCCGCGGAACCGCACGGTGCCGCCGTCGGTCGCGCTCAGGCGTGCGGCGTCCAGCACCGTCGCCGAGGCGATCGCGTCCCGCGGGTCCACCGGCACCGGCCCCAGCCCCCGGACGGCGCGGGCGAACGCCGGGTAGAAGCCGTCCCAGCTGCCGCGCTCGCTCGGGACGTGCTCGCCGGCGTCGCCCTGGTGCAGCCTGCCCCAGTGCAGGGCCGGCTCGGCACCCCAGGCGGGACCGAGCGACGCCGGCGTGTGGCCGGCGAGCAGCAGCTCCTCCTGCACGTCCATGGGGCCGCCGCTGACGTAGCTGGCAGCGGTCCCGGTCACCCGGAAGCGAGGACCGGGGGCACCCTGGCTCCAGCTGCCCCACAGGTGCGACCGCCCGCCGGCGACGTGGGTGAGGGCGACGAAGACGTCGTCGTCGAGCCCGTCGTCGCGCAGCCGCCACTCGGCGTAGACCGATGCGACCGGGCCCATCAGGACGAGGGCCTGGTCGACGAGGTGGCTGCCGAAGTCCAGCAGCGTGCCGCCACCGGCGGGCCCCGGCCCGTCGGCCGGGGCCAGCCGCTCGAACCGCGACTCGAAGCGGACGACCTCGCCGAGCCGGCCGTCGTCGACGAGCCGGCGCACGGTCAGGAAGTCCGAATCCCACCGGCGGTTCTGGTAGGGCGTGAGCGGCAGCCCCAGCCGGTCGGCCAGCTCCACCGACCGGGTGGCCGCCGCGGCCTCGAGCGCGAACGGCTTGTCGCACACGACCGCCAGACCCAGTCCCAGGGCCTGGTCGGTGAGCGCGCTGTGCGTGCTCGCCGGGGTGGAGATCGCCACCGCCTCGGCACCGGCGGCGGCCAGCTCCTCCAGCGAGTCGAAGGTCCGCCGGGCGTGCCCGTCCTGCGCCACCAGCGTCTTCCGCGCGGGCGAGGACGTCACGACCCCGAGGAGCTCGATCTCCGCAGCGGCCCGCAGGAGCGGGGCGTGGAACCAGCGTCCACCGAAGCCGTAGCCCAGCAGGCCGACTCGGACGGGAGGCATGGGATCGGGCGAGCTCATGCCGCCATCCTCCCGTGCCGAGCCCCGACCCGCTCCGTGCCCGCGCGGCAGCGGGCACGGAGCAGCCACCGCCGCGCGGTGCTCGTCAGCCGTGCCGGCCCGCCAGCTCGGCGAAGGTGTCGGCCACCCAGTCGGCGACGAAGGTGCTGACGTGGGGGAGGTGGTCCAGGCCGATGTGCTCGGTGGCGCCCTCCTCGGGCGTGAACACCTCGCTCGGCTTCGAGCAGCGCGGCCGCGGGACCGGCCTCTGGACGTCGGCCTTCTTCATCGGCCAGTTCGTCTGCCCGCTGGTCGTGCTGGCGCTCACCGGTGCGATCGGCGGCCTGGGCTCGGCGCTCGCCGTGCTGAGTGCGGTGAGCCTCGCCGCGGCGGTCGGCGTCCGGGCGCTGCGTCCGACCCAGGGTGTGGAACCGGTACTGGCCGCACACTGACGCAGGACGGCGACGGGCCCCGCGGGACGTCCCGCGGGGCCCGTCGTCGTGTGCCGGTGGTGCTCAGCCGAGGAAGCGGAAGACCGGCTCGGCGATGCAGACCGGCTTGTCGCCGCCCTCGCGCTCGATCACGGCGGCGACGGTGACCTGGTAGCCGCCCTTGATCTCCTCGACGTCGGTGAGGGTGGCGGTCAGCCGCACCCGGGCGCCGACCGGCACGGGGGCGGGGAAGCGCACCTTGTTCAGGCCGTAGTTGACGCCCATCTTGACGTCGCTCACGACCAGCACCTCCGACCACATCGGGATGACCAGCGCCAGGGTCAGGTAGCCGTGGCCGATCGGTCCACCGAAGGGGCTCTCCGCCGTGGCGCGCTCGACGTCGACGTGGATCCACTGGTGGTCACCGGTGGCGTCGGCGAACAGGTTCACCCGGTCCTGGGTGACCTCGACCCAGTCGCTGGTGCCCAGCTCCGTGCCCTTGAGCGAGGGGAGTTCGGCCATGGTGGTGGTGGTGCTCATGCGGGGTTCTCCTGGGTCGTGGGGAATCGGGTGCGCAGATCGGGCTTGCGGATCTTCCCGGTGGCGGTCTTGGGCAGCTCGTCGACGAACTCGACGTGGCGGGGCACCTTGAACCCGGCCAGTCGCCGGCGGAGCGCGGCCCGGATGGCCTCGGGGTCCTCGGCCGACCCGGGGGCGGGGACGACGACGGCGAGGCCGACCTCGCCCCACTTCTCGTCGGGGATGCCGATGACGGCGGCCTCGACGACCTCCGGGAGCTCGAGGAGGGCCGACTCGATCTCCGCGGGGTACACGTTCTCCCCGCCGGAGATGATCATGTCCTTGTAGCGGTCGCGGATGTAGAGGTAGCCGTCCTCGTCGGTGGAGCCGGCGTCCCCGGAGTGGTACCAGCCGTCGACGATCGCCGCCGCGGTCGCCTCGGGGGCGTTCCAGTACCCGGCCATGATGTTCGGGCCGGACAGCACGACCTCCCCGATCTCGCCGGGGTCGCACTCGCTGCCGTCGGGACGGACGACGCGGACGTCGACGAAGAACTGCGACTTGCCGGCCGAGCCGACCTTCGCGACCGCGTCGGCGCTGTCCAGCGCCGTCCCCGCGGGCGCGGACTCGGTCATCCCGTACGCCTGCTGCACGGTGATGCCGCGGTCCAGCCAGGTGTGCAGCAGGGGGAGGGGCAGCGGGGCGCCGGCCGCGCCGATGGTGCGCAGCGCGGACAGGTCCAGGGTGCCGAAGTCCGGCTGGCGGCTGAGCGCGTCCAGCATGGTCGGGACGGCGAAGAACGACGTCACCCGCTGCTCGGCGATGGTCGCCAGCGTCGCGGGCGGGTCGAAACCGCGGACCAGCACCACGCAGCCACCGCGCAGCAGGGTCGGGTTGAGCGTGCCGTTGAGCCCACCGATGTGGAACAGCGGGGCCAGCCCGAGCGTGCGCTCGTCGGGTGTGAAGTCGAACCCGAGGATCTGGTTGATGCAGGACCACGTCATGTTCCCGTGGGTCAGCACCGCCCCCTTGGGCCGGCCGGTGGTGCCCGACGTGTACATGATCAGGCAGGGGTCCTCGAGGGCGACGGCCTCGTCGCGGAGCACCGGCTCGGCGTCGGCCAGGAGCTGCTGCCAGTCCAGTGACTCCGCGCCGCCGGCCAGCGGCGGCTCGGCCGACACCCACGCCCGGACCTCCGGGAGCTCCGCGCGCAGGACGTCGCTCGTCGTGCCGTGCTCCCGGCCGTGGACGACGAGGCTCGCGCCGGAGTGCTCGAGCACGTACTGCGCCTCGGGCGCGGTGAGCCGTGCGTTCACCGGCACCCAGATCGCGCCGAGCTGCCCGCAGGCGTACAGCAGCTCCAGTGCGGTGGGGTGGTTGGCCCCGAACCAGGCGACCCGGTCACCGCGCCGGACGCCGAGCGCGTCCAGCGCCGACGCGGCCCGGCGGACCCGGTGGGCGAACTCGCCGTGCGTCGTCGTCGTCCCCTCGAACCAGATCGCCGGCTTGTGCGGGGAGATCCGCAGCCGCCGCTCGGGCCACGAGCCCAGGCCTGCGTTCCTCATCGCCGGCCGGTGGGGTCGAGGTTCAGGGCCCGGATGGCGTTCTCCTTCATGATCAGCGGCCGCACCTCGGGCTTGATGTCCAGCTGCTCGAAGTCGGCGATCCACCGCTCGGGGCGCAGGAGCGGGTAGTCGGAGCCGAACAGCACCTTCCGCTTCAGCAGCCCGTTGGCGGCCTTGACCAGCTGCGGCGGGAAGTACTTGGGCGACCAGCCGGACAGGTCGATGTACACGTTGGCCTTGTGGGTGGCCACCGAGATGGCGGAGTCCTGCCACGGCACCGAGGGGTGGGCCATGATGATCGTGAGACCCGGGAAGTCGGCGGCGACGTCGTCGAGCAGCATCGGGTCGGAGTAGCGCAGCTTGATCCCGCGGCCACCGGGCAGGCCGGCGCCGATCCCGGTCTGGCCGGTGTGGAACAGCGCCGGGACGCCGAGGCTCTGGATCTCCTCGTAGAGGGGGTAGACCTTGCGGTCGTTGGGCTCGAAGGCCTGGATCGACGGGTGGAACTTGAACCCGCGCACGCCGTGGGACTCCACGAGCCTGCGGGCCAGGCGGATGCCGGACAGGCCGCGGGCGGGGTCGATGGAGCCGAAGGGGATCAGCACGTCGGGGTGCTCCGCGGCCAGGTCGGCGATCTCCTCGTTGGAGAGCGCGGGCTGGCCGGTGGCCATCTCGGTGTCGACGCTGAAGACGACCGCGGCCATGTTCCTGGCCCGGTAGTCCGCGGCGATGTCCGGCACGGTCGGGTCGTAGGGGTCACCCTTGAAGTACTTGCTCGCCGCCGCGGACAGCTCCTCGTCCAGCGCCATGTGGCCGTGGGTGTCGGCGTGCACGTGGGTGTGCACGTCGATCGCGACCAGCTTGTCCAGGTCCAGTCGGAGCGTCACTTCGGCGGCTCCGGGAACTGCTGACCGACGGTCTGCTGGGCGGGTGCGAACGTGCGGGGCCAGATGGCGGCGACGGCGTCGGCCGACCAGCCGGTGCCGTCGGCGAGCTCGACGACGGCCTCGGTCGGATGCGACCACAGGGCGAGGCGGTCCCCGCCGATGCCGATGGCCTGGCCGGTGATCCCGGCGGCGGCGTCCGAGGCCAGGAACGCGACGACGCCGGCGGCGTCCTGGGGGGTGCCGAGGCTGAGCTGCTGGCGGCCGAACTGTGCCAGCGGACCGCCGGTCTCCAGCGCCTCGATGTAGGGCTTGAGGAAGGGGACGGTCTCGGTCATCGCCGTGGCGGCGACCGGCACGATCGCGTTGACCGTGATCTCGGCGCGGGCCAGTTCCATGGCCCAGGTGCGGACCATGCCGACGATGCCGGCCTTGGCCGCGGCGTAGTTGGTCTGCCCGAAGTTGCCGACCTGGCCGGTGGGGGAGCCGACGCAGATGATGCGGCCGCCCTCGCCCTGCTCGCGCATGCGGATCGCCGCGGCGCGCGTGCAGGTGAAGGTGCCGCGCAGGTGCGTGGTGATGACCGCGTCGAACTGCTCGTCGGTCATCTTCCACACCGTGGTGTCGCGCAGGATGCCGGCGTTGTTGACCAGGATGTCGAGACGACCGAACTCGTTCACCGCCCGGTCGACGAGGGCCTGCGCGGCCTCGCTGGTGCCCACGGCGACGACCTCGGCGACGGCGCTGCCACCGGTCCCGGTGATGCTCTTGACCGCTGCTTCGGCGACCTCGGCGTCGACGTCGTTGACGACGACGGCGGCGCCCGAGCGGGCCAGCTCGGTGGCGTAGGCGAGGCCGAGGCCCCGCCCCGATCCGGTGACGACGGCGACCTTGCCGGACAGATCCACGGATGCTCCTCATCGCGACGGGGTGGTGGAGCGAACGTAGGTCGGTATCGTGGAGGTTGTCAACGATGGAGGTTCACATGACCCGCCCCCTGGCCGACGACCTCGGCTTCCTGCTGTCCCGTGCCAGCGGGCAGGTCGCCCGGGTGACGAACGCGGCCCTGGCCGAGCACGGTCTCCGGGTGCGGCAGTACTCCGTCCTGGTGCTCGCCTGCGACGCCCCCGACGGTCTCAGCCAGCGCGAGCTGGCCACGCAGCTGGCGCTCGACCCGTCCCAGGTCGTGCTGCTGGTCGACGAGCTGGCCGCGGCCGGTCTGGTCCAGCGGCAGGCGCCCGAGACCGACCGGCGCACGAGGCTGGTCGTGGCCACCGCCGAGGGGTGCCGGGTGCGGGAGGCCGCCGGCCGCGACGCCGACGCCGCCCTCGAGACGCCGCTGCGCCTGCTGGGGGACGCCGAGCGGGACCGGTTGCGGGACATGCTGACCAGGATCTGGACCGCGACCGGCTGAGGTCAGGCGATGCGGCCGGTGGCCCGGAGGCCGCGCTCCAACGCCGCCCGGGCGGCCGGCTCCACGGCGTCGAACACCCGTCGGTAGAGCTCGCTGCTGACGGGGGCGGGCCAGTCCGGCCCGAGATGGGCCGCGGGCAGCCCCGGGTCGGTGCGCAGCAGCCACAACCAGTCGGCCCCGAGCAGGGTCAGCTGGGCCAACGACCCCGGGACCTGCGGTGGACGGCTCCACGTGTCGATGAAGCAGGCGTGGGCCTGGCGGACCGCCGGTACGTCCCATGCGCGGTGGACCAGGCGGTCGACGTCGGTCCCGGGCAGCACCCGCGCGGCGAAGGCGTCGGCCAGTTCCCCGACCTCGGCCAGGTCCGAGCGACCCAGGACCGCGGCGACGTCGACCGTCCCCGGCGCGATCCACAACCCGTCGCGCAGGCCGCCGAAGCCGGCCCAGGTCAGCCGTGCGCGCACCCGGTTCCGCAGGTCGCGCCGGCTCTCCGGGACCGAGTAGCTGAGCAGTGTCCACTCGTCCTCGGGGTGCTCGAACGGCGCCGGGGAGGTGACCCGCGCGGACGCCTCGCGGAGCACGTCCTCGGCGAGCGGCGTGAGGTGGTACTCCGCCGTCCGCCCGACCTGCCCGCGCGCCATCAGGCCTCGCTGGGTCATCCGCTTGAGCGTCGCCCGCCCGGCGGCCTCGGCCACCCCGAGGTCGGCCAGCAGGTCCAGCAGGATCGCCGACGGCAGGGGTGGCAGATCGGCGTCCAGCACCAGCGCGCCGAGGAAGCTCAGGAGGAGCGACTGCGGCCGGTGCGCGATGGCGACCGGTCGGGGGACATCGACGTCGACGGGCGCGTCCGTCGGCAGCGCGCTCATGGGTTCCCCGTCTCTGACGTCCGGTCACAGCTCGGCAACGAGGTCCCGAACATTAGACACCTGGTTGACGTTCGTTCCATCCCACTCTAGCTTTTCGGTGATCCGGACCACTGCGAGGTCACTCGTCAGGGGTCGATGGCCCAGCCAGAAGGACGCCGAATGCCACCACCGCTGTTGAGCGTCGAGCATCTCGACGTCTCCTACGACGGCGCCGTCCAGGCGCTGCGGGACGTGTCCCTGGAGGTCGCGGAGGGGTCCGTCGTCGCGGTCCTCGGGTCGAACGGCGCGGGCAAGACCTCGCTGCTGCGGGCGATCTCCCGGGCCCTCGGCGCGTACGGCGGGGCGGTCACCGGCGGCACCATCCGGTACCGGGGCGACGACCTGGCCGGGATGGAGGCCTCCGCGGTCGTCCGGCGAGGCCTGGTACAGGTGCCCGAGGGCCGTCGCGTGTTCCGCGACCTGACCGTCGAGGAGAACCTCAGCGCCGGCGGGTTCACCGTCCGGGACGCCAAGCGCCGCGCCGAGGCGCGCGACCGGGTCTTCGACCTCTTCCCCGTGCTGGCCGATCGGCGTGCGCAGCTCGGGGGCCTGCTGTCCGGTGGCCAGCAGCAGATGCTGGCCATGGGTCGTGCGCTCATGACCTCGCCGCAGCTGCTGCTGCTCGACGAGCCGTCGCTGGGCCTGGCCCCGCTGCTGGTCGACCAGATCGGCGAGATCGTGACCCAGATCAACGCCCAGGGCACGGCCGTGCTGCTCATCGAGCAGAACGCCGTCATGGGCCTGCGGGTCGCCGACCGGGCCTACGTCCTCGAGGTCGGGCACGTGACGGCGTCGGGCAGCGCCGACGAGCTCGCGGCCAGCGACGAGGTGCGGGAGCGCTACCTCGGTGTCGCCGTCCCCGTCCGGCCGACCGACGTGGTCGTGTCCGAGCCGGCCATCCCGACCGCCGTGCCCCCCGAGCGCCTCACGGTGGAGAACCTGACCGTCCGGTTCGGCGGTATCGCCGCCTTGTCCGACGTGTCCTTCACCGTCGAGCCGGGGAGCGTCCACGCGCTGATCGGGCCGAACGGTGCCGGCAAGTCCACCTGCATCAACGTGCTGGGCGGGGCCTACCGGGCCACCGAGGGGCGGGTCACGTACGGGGATGCCGAACTGACGGCGCTGCCCGCGCACCGCACCGCCGGACTGGGCGTGGCACGGACGTTCCAGAACATCTCCCTCGCCCTCGAGGACACCGTCGAGGACAACCTCCTCGTGGGCCGGCACCGGTTGATGCGCTCGGGGGTCCTGACCGGCGCCCTGCGCACCCCGGCGGCCCGCCGCGAGGAGCGGGCCCACCGTTCGACGGTGCGGGACATCGCCGACCTGCTCGGGCTCACCCCGCTGCTGCACGCTCCGGTGCACAGCCTGTCCTACGGCAACCGCAAGCGGGTCGAGATGGGCCGGGCGCTGGCCGCCCGCCCCTCGCTGCTGCTGCTCGACGAGCCGGTCGCCGGCATGACCCACGGTGAATCGCAGGACATGGCCGAGACGATCCGCCAGGTCCGCCGCGACCTCGGGTTGTCGATCCTGCTCGTCGAGCACGACATGCCGTTCGTGATGGGCCTGGCCGAGCAGGTCACCGTCCTCGACTTCGGCAAGAAGATCGCCGAGGGCACCCCGGCGGAGGTCCAGCGCGACCCCGAGGTGCTCCGTGCCTACCTGGGAGCGGCAGCCGTATGAGTTACTTCCTGACCCAGGTCCTCAACGGGCTGTCCTTCGGCCTCGTGCTGAGCCTCATCGCCGCCGGCTTCGCCATCGTCTTCACCTCGACCGGCGTGCTGAACTTCGCGCACGGCTCCGTCGTCCTGGCCGGTGCGTACCTCGTCGCGGTCACCCAGCCCACCATCGGGTTCTGGCCGGCCGTCCTCGTCGGCATCCTCGGGGCGGCCCTGATCGGGGTGCTCATCAACGCCCTGCTGGTGCGCAACCTCGCCGACCCGAACCCGGGTACCGCCGCCATCCTGATGCTCGGCGTCGACATCCTGCTGCTGACGGAGCTGACCCGCCGGATCGGCAACCGGGTGCTCCCGCTCGGGGCTCCCTGGGGAGCCGACGTGGTCCGCTTCGGCGGGATCTCCCTGCCGACCGGCCGCGTCCTGGCCGCGGTGCTCGCCGTGGTCGTGTTCGCCGGGCTCTGGTTCATGTTCTCCCGCACCCGCGTGGGGATCGGCATGCGTGCGGCGGCCGCCGACGGGCCGACCGCCTCGCTGATGGGCATCCGGCTCTCCCGCACCGGTGCCACCGGGTGGGCGCTGGCCGGTGTGCTCGCCGCCCTGGCCGGCATCTTCCTGACGTCGTTCCCGTCCCCCGGCGTGGTGCCCTCCGTGGCGCTGTCGGCCTTCCTCGCCATCCCGGCCTGGGTGCTGGGGGGCTTCGACTCCGTCCCCGGGGCGGTGCTGGGCGGCCTGGTCATCGGGCTGGTCACCGCGCTGACCGTCGGCTACGAGCGCGAACTCCACTTCCTCGGCGCCGGCTTCGGCGAGGTCGTGCCCTACCTGGTGATGATCATCGTCCTGCTCGTGCGGCCCCAGGGTCTGCTCGGCAGCAAGGAGGCCGTCCGTGTCTGACCTCTCCCGTCGGATCGCCGGGCTGGTCCTCCTCGGAGCGGCCCTCGCCCTGCCCCTGGCCCTCGAGGACTTCTGGCTGCAGCTCGGCCTGTTCGTGATGGCCACGATGGTCGGCGCGGTCGGCCTGACCCTGCTCGTCGGGGTGGCCGGCCAGCTGTCCCTGGGGCATGCCGCGTTCGCCGCCATCGGGGCCTACGTCTACGTCTGGGCCACGTCCGAGGCCACGCCCACGCTCGCCGGAGCCGGGCTGCCCGCGGTCGCCGGGCTGGTGCTGGCCGTCGCGATGGCAGCCCTGATCGGCCTCCTCTTCTCCCCGGTCGCGAGCCGGCTGCGTGGCATCTACCTCGGCCTGGCCACGCTCGGCCTGGTCTTCGTCGTCCGGCACCTGCTGCTCAACCTCGACGACTGGACCGGTGGGTTCACGGGACGCTCGGTCGAGCCCTTCACGATCGCCGGGTTCAGCTTCAGCAACCGGGACCCCGACTACCTCGCCGTCGCCGGGGTGGAGTTCGAGGGCCTGCACCGGCTCTGGTACCTGTTCCTCGTCCTCACGCTGCTGGCCTGCTGGCTGGGCGCCAACCTGCGGACCAGCCGGACCGGCCGGGCCTGGGCGAACGTCCGCGACAGCGAGACCGCGGCCGCCGCCATGGGGATCGCCGTCGCCCGGCACAAGGCCTCGGCCTTCGTCGTCTCCTCCGGCTACGCCGGGCTCGCCGGAGCCATGCTCGCCCTCGCCTACGGCCGCCTCGCGCCCGACGTCTTCACGCTGCTGGTGTCGGTCGACTTCCTGGTCATGATCGTCATCGGTGGCCTGGGCTCGATCGGTGGCGCCATGGTCGGTGCGCTCTTCGTGACCGCGCTGCCGCTGGTGCTGACCCAGTACAGCGACGTGCTGCCGTTCCTCGCCGCCCCTGGCTCCGGCGGGCTGGACCCGGCGACGCTGTCCCGGATGCTCTACGGACTGGCCATCATCGCCGTCCTCGTCTTCCTGCGCGGAGGCCTGGCCGGGGCCTTCCGCCGGCTCCGCGGCGGAAACGCCCCGACAGCCGCGTCCGGAGCGCCCGACGACACCGGGGGCACCCCACCCACCCCACCCACAGACCCCGACCACCCGGTCGGTGCCCAGCCCGTCAGCTCGAAGGAGACAGCTCGATGAGGAAGACCCGTCCCGCACTGGCCGCTGCCGCAGCGTGCTTGTTCGCGGTCACCGCCTGCTCCACGACGGAGCCGGAGGCCGCCGGCGGCGGTGACTCCGGGGACATCGAGACCGGCAGCGGGGTGACCGACGACACCATCACCATCGGCGTCCTGACCGACCTGTCCGGCCCGTTCGCGGCCGGAGCAGCCGTCCAGGTGACCCAGTTCCAGGCGTTCTGGGACCAGGTGAACGCCGACGGCGGTGTCTGCGACCGGGACGTGGAGCTCCAGGTCCAGGACCATGCGTACGACCCGCAGAAGGCCGTGTCCCTGTACCGCAGCATGTCCTCCGACATCATCGCGCTGCAGCAGGTCCTGGGCGGGCCGACCAGCGCCGCCGTCCTCCCGCTGGCCGACCAGGACAGCATGTACGCGGGCGGCGTGGGCTGGGCGAGCACCGCGCTGGGCTACGAGAGCAACCAGCTGCCGGGTGCCAGCTACAGCATCCAGGGCGCCAACGCGGTGGACTACCTCGTCGACGAGCTCGGTGTGGCGGAGGGCAGCTCCATCGGCGTCGTCTACTTCGCCGGTGACTACGGCGCCGACGTGCTCGCCGGTGCCCAGCACGCGGCCGAGGAGCGGGGCGTCGAGATCATCCCGCAGGAGATCACCCCGGCGACCACCGACCTCTCGGCGCAGGCCTCCGCCCTCGTCCAGGACGGCGCCTCCGCCGTCATCCTCGGCGCGGCTCCCGGGCAGCTGGCCTCGCTCGCCGGGGTGCTCGCCTCGCAGGGCGCCGACATCCCGATCGTCGGCATGAACCCGACGTTCAACCCCGCCCTGCTGGACACCCCGGTGGCCGACGCCCTGCTGGCCGACACCTACAGCATCCTCAGCGTCGCTCCGTACGCCTCGGACGAGCCCGGGGTCCGGGCGGCCAACGAGCTCTACGAAGCGGCCGACCCCGACGGCGCGATCGGCTGGGAGGTGCCGCTGGCCTCGGGTCAGGCCCAACTGCTGCGGACGGCGCTCGAGGGCGCCTGCGAGGCCGGCGACCTGACCCCCGAGGGTGTCGTGGCCGCGATGCGGGAGGGCGCCGACGTGGACACCGAGGGCCTGTTCCCGGACGGCCTGGACTACTCGACGGTCGGCGAGTCGCCCACCCGGACCGTGTACGTGACCAAGGTCAGTGACACGGCCGAGGCCGGGCTGGAGCTCCTCGAGACCTACGAGGGCCCCAGCGCGCAGAGCTACACCTTCGGCTGAGCCATGGTCCTGGAGCGCAGTGAACTGCTGGCAGCTCCGGCGCCCGGTCCGGTGGAGGGCGTCCTCGGCGACGTCCTCCACCGGGCCGTCCGGGAGGGGCCCGAGGACCTCGTGCTGTGCACGCCGGCGACGGGGGAGACCTGGACGGCGGCGCAGCTGCTCGCCGACGCGCGCGCGGTGGCGGGCGCCCTGCTGCGGGACTTCGAGCCGGGCTCCCGGATCGCGACGTGCCTGGGCAACGGCCCCGAGCCCGTGCTCCTCCAGTGGGGGGTGGCACTGGCCGGCATGACGCTGGTGCCCATCAACCCGCGGTCCCGCCCCGCCGAGCTGGAGCACGCCCTCGGGCTGTCCGGTGCGGTGTGCCTGTACGCCGCCGACGACGTGGCCGGCAACCCGGTCGCCGACCTCGCGGCCGCGGTGGCCGACCGGCTGCCCGCGCTGCGCGAGGTGCGTCGCTGCGGCGTCGACTGGCGCGCCACCGTCGAGCTGGCCGAACCGGGCTCGCTGCCTCCGCTGGACCCGGACCTCCTGGCGCAGGTGCAGTTCACCTCCGGCACGACCGGCCGGCCCAAGGGCGTGCGCATCACCCACTCCGGCATGGTCGCCACCGGCCGGGCCTTCGCCGAGCGCCTGGGTCCGGAGGCGGGCCGAGTCTGGGTGAACCCCATGCCGCTCTTCCACACGGCCGGCAACGTCCTCGGCGTGGTGGGTGCGCTGTGGGCCCGGGCCGAGCACGTGGTGCTGCCGTTCGCTCCTGCGCCGGTGCTCCGGGCGATGGCCGAGCGCCGGGCGACGCTGCTGTCCGCGGCGCCCACGCTGCTGGACCTGCTCGCGGCCCATCCCGACCTGCCCCGGACGGACCTGGCTGCCCTCCGGGTGCTGTTCACCGGCGGCATGACCGTGACCGCGGCGTTCGTCGACCGGGTCGAGTCGGTCTTCGGGGCGCGGCTGTCCATCACGTTCGGCATGACCGAGACGTGCGGGGCCGTGCTGCAGACCGCCCCGACCGATCCCGACCGGATCCGCCGGGAGACCGTCGGGGCGCCGCTGGCGGGCACCGACGTCCGGATCGCCGGCCCGGACGGCGCCGCCGTGGCACCGGGCGTGACCGGCGAGCTGTGGGTCCGCGGTGCGCGGATCACCCGCGGCTACCTCGACGACCCGGCCGCCACCGCCGAGGCGATCGACCCCGAGGGCTGGCTGCACACCGGGGACCTGGCGGAGATGGACGGCACCGGCGCCTGCCGGGTGGTCGGCCGCCTCAAGGACATGATCAAGACCGGTGGGGAGAACGTCTCGCCGGTCGAGGTCGAGGAGGTCCTGGTGCAGCACCCCGACGTGGCGCTGGCCGCCGTCGTGGGTGCGCCCGACGAGCGCTGGGGCGAGGTGATCGTGGCCTTCGTCGTCCCGGCGCCGGGCAGCGAGCCGGACCCGGCGGAGCTCACCGCGTTCACCCGCGACCGCCTGTCGCCGTTCAAGGTGCCCCGTGCCTGGCGCGTCGTCGAGCAGCTCCCGATGACGGCCTCGGCGAAGGTGCAGCGGGCCGAACTGCGCCGAGTCGCGGCCGAGCCGCCTCCGGTCCGGCCGTGAGGCCGGGTCTGCTGGCCGACCTGGCGGCCGAGGGCACCCGGCTCGAGACCCGGCTCGCCGGTCTCGCGACCGAGGACTGGGCGCGGGCGACGCCCGCCGCCGGGTGGACCATCGCCCACCAGGTGGCGCACCTGGCGTGGACCGACGAGCTCGCCCTCCTCGCGACCAGCGCACCCACGGCCTTCGCGCTCCGGACGGCCGCGCACCCGGCCGACGTCGTGGACCGTGCGGCAGCGGAGGGGGCCGCGGAACCGCCGGCGGCCCTGCTCCGACGCTGGCGGACGGGCCGGGACCGGCTCGCCGAGGCGCTGGCCGCCGTCCCCGACGGCGTCCGCCTGCCCTGGGTCGGCCCCTCGATGAGCGCCCCGTCGATGGTGACGGCCCGGCTGATGGAGACCTGGGCCCACGGCGTCGACGTCGGCGACGCGCTGGGCCGGCCGCCGTCGGCCTCGCCGGGGCTGGACCACGTCGCCCACCTCGGCGTGCGTGCCCGGGCGTTCGCCTTCGCCGCCCACCGCCTGCCGCCCCCCTCGGCGCCGATCCGGGTCGAGCTCACCCGGGACGACGGCACCGTGTGGGTCGACGGCCCCGAGGACGCCCGCCAGCGGGTCGACGGGCCGCTGCTCGACTTCTGCCTGCGGGTCGTCCAGCGGCGGCCCCGTGCGGCGCTCGCCCTCGAGGCCCGCGGCCCGGACGCCGACCGGTGGCTCGACGTCGCCCAGGCCTTCGCCGGTCCGCCCGGACGGGGCAGCGACGCCGCGCGCTGAGTCGGACCCGGCCGATCGCGGAAGGGCCCCGCCGCATCGCGCAGCGGGGCCGTCCGGAGCGGGGACGCCCGCGTCAGACCTCCGCGGGCAGCGGCATCTCGCGGAGGTCGTCGGCGAGCGCGAGCGGGGCGCCGGTCGCGGCGACCACCTCGTCGGCGGTCACGCCGGGGGCGGTCTCGCGCAGCACCAGGCCGTCGGGCGTCACGTCGACGACGGCGAGGTCGGTGACGATCCGGTCGACGCAGCCCTTGCCGGTGAGCGGCAGGGTGCACTCCTGCACGATCTTCGGCGTTCCGTCGCGGGCGACGTGCTCCATCATGATGATGACCTTGCGGGCGCCGTGGACGAGGTCCATGGCGCCGCCCATGCCGTTGACCATCTTCCCGGGGATCACCCAGTTGGCCAGGTCGCCCCGGGTGTTGACCTGCATGGCGCCGAGCACGGCCACGTCGAGGTGCTTGCCGCGGATCATCCCGAACGACAGCGCGGAGTCGAAGAAGCTCGCCCCGGGAAGGATCGTCACGGTCTCCTTGCCGGCGTTGATCAGGTCCGGGTCCTCCTCGCCCTCGAAGGGGTAGGGCCCGACGCCCAGCACGCCGTTCTCCGAGTGCAGCACGACGTGCACGCCCTCGGGGACGTAGTTGGGGACCAGGGTCGGCATGCCGATGCCGAGGTTCACGTACTGGCCGTCCTCGAGTTCCAGCGCCACCCGGGCGGCGAGCTGCTCACGGGTCAGGCTCATCGGGCTCCTCCTCCGGAGGTGGGGTCGGTGGGGGCCTCGTCGCCCGCCGCGGCGGGCGCGTCGAGCCGGGCCTGGCTGCGTGGCCGCGTGGTGCGCTTCTCGATCTTCTTGCCCTCGCTGCCCACGACGACGACTCGGTCGACGAAGACCCCGGGCAGGTGCACGTCCTCCGGGGTGATCGCGCCCGGCTCCACGAGCTCCTCGATCTCGGCGATCGTGATCCGCCCGGCCATCCCGGCCAGCGGGTTGAAGTTGCGGGCCGACTCGTGGAACACCAGGTTGCCGTGCCGGTCACCCTGGGCGGCCCGGACGAGCCCGAAGTCGGCGGTCAGTGCCGTCTCCAGCACGTACTGCTGGCCGTCGAACTCGCGGATCTCCTTGGGCCGGCTGGTCTCGACGACGTTGCCGTCGGCGTCGTAGCGGACGGGGATGCCGCCGTCGGCGACCATCGTGCCGACGCCGGTGGGGGTGTAGAAGGCGGGGATGCCGGTGCCGCCGGCGCGCAGCCGCTCGGCCAGCGTCCCTTGCGGGGTGAGCTCGACCTCCAGCTGACCGGACAGGTACAGCCGGGCCAGCTCCTTGTTGCCGCCGACGAAGGAGCTGATCGTCCGCCGGATCCGGCCGGCGTACAGCAGCACGCCCAGCGCCTCGTCGTCGACGCCGCAGTTGTTGGAGATCGTGGTCAGCCCGTCGGCGCCCTGCTCCAGCAGCGCGTCGATCAGCGCGAACGGCACCCCGCAGAGCCCGAAGCCGCCGACGGCCAGGACCGAACCGGGCGCGATGTCGGCGACGGCCTCCTGGGCGGAGGCGACGACCTTGTCCACGTCAGGCCTCCCGCGAGGAGGTCGCCGCGGGTGCCCCCGCGTGCTGCGTGTGCATCCGATCCACCACGTGCTCCCATCCGTCGGCCGAGGGGGCCAGTATCTACGTCCGCCCGGCCGGGCTCGACGTGCGTACGCCACTGGGTGGAATGGGACCCGACGCTGCATCCCGCGGGAACCCGCCCGCCGGTCGGCCCGTTGCCCGGACATGGAGCTGACCTGCCCGAAGTGCCACGGGAGCATGCGGACCTACGAGCGCAACGGGGTGCACGTCGACCAGTGCGCCGACTGCCGGGGGATCTTCCTCGACCGGGGCGAGCTGGACCGGCTGATCGACGCCGAGGACGCCTGGCACGGGGGCGCCCCCGCCGGCCGGCCGGCGGCCGCCGACCGGTCGGAGCACGAGCGGCCGCACCGCGAGCAGCCCGGGCACCAGCAGGGCGGGACGTCGTCCGCCGGGTTGGGCGGGCTCGTGGGCGAGGTGCTGCGCCAGGTGCAGGGTTCGCACCCCGCGCAGGCCTCGCACTCCTCCGGCCACAAGCGGAAGAAGAAGGAGTCCTTCCTCGGCGAGCTCTTCGGCTGAGACCCGCGCGCCGGTCAGGGCAGGTGCGTGGTCAGGCGCACGCTGATCGTGCCGTCGCCCGGGTGGTGCTCTCCGCCGGTGATGTCGACGTGGTCGCACAGCTGGCGAGCCAGCCAGAGACCCATGCCGCCGCGGGACAGGTCCTCGCCGTGCGCCGGCCCGTACCCGGCGAACGGGTCGTCCCAGCCGGGGCCGCCGTCGGTGATCGTGCAGACGAGCCGGTCGGTCGCGGTCCAGAGCCGGAGGGTGACCGGCGGCAGGCCGTGCCGCACGGCGTTGCTGGTCATCTCGTCGACAGCGAGGAGGAAGTCCTCGACGAGGTCCGCCGATGCGGCGACCCCGGCCAGCTCCGCGGCGACGGCGTGGCGCAGGCCGATGAAGTCGGTGACGTCGCCCGCCAGCAGCCGGGGCGGGGTCCGCTCCAGCGGCTCGTCGGGGATCGGCAGGGAGCGCAGGTACGTCGCGGGATCGGTGTAGGCGGGATTGGGCGTCCGGCTCGTCGGGGTGACGAGCTGGCCGTGGGTCCGGCGCGCGGACTCCAGCACCGCGTCCGGGTGCCGGTCTGCGCCGTAGATGCACAACCCCCACAGGTCCCAGCCACGCAGCGCCTCGTTGATCACCGACTCGTAGCGCTCCCACTCCAGCCAGTCGCGCTCGGTGGGGCCGAAGTCGAGCTCACCGATGACCCGGACCCGGCGGCCCCCTCCGGGCCCGTGCTCCTTGGCCAGCCGGCGGAAGGCGCTGATCGCGGCGGGGGTGCGTGGCCCGTACACCCGGTCCTCGTCCAGCACGACGACGCGGGGGTCGTCCCCGAGGGCCTCGCGCAGCAGGACGGCGGAGTCGGGCCGCACGGCCACGACCGCGGCGTCGCCGGCGTCCAACCCGTCGCGGACGAAGGGGACGACGGTGCCGAGCAGCTGGTCGAGCGAGTCGTACAGGAGGGCGTCGTGCGGGAAGCCCCCGGACGGGGGGTGACCCACCCCGCCCGCAGTCGTCCAGTCCACTCTCGCCCCCGCTGTCCCCGGTCCCGGTGCACCCGGCCGACACCCCACGGTAGGCCAGGGAGGCGTGGCGGACCGAACGGGACCGCCCGCCCGCGCCGAACCCGCAGGTGCGGGCGGTCGCCGGCGCCGGGCGGTCGCCGGCCCGGCGCCGGTTTCGACCGCGCGCGGCCGGGCAGGGAGGTGCGCGACTGCGGAGGGAGAACACCATGGCCATCGCCACGATCAACCCGGCCACCGGGGAGACGCTCAAGACCTTCGACCCGCTGACCGAGGAGGCGCTGGAGGACAAGCTGGCGCGCGCGGCGGCGGCTTTCGACGCCTACCGGCTGACCTCGGCGCAGGAGCGGGCCGGGTGGCTGCGCGCGGCGGCCGACGTGCTGGAGGCTGACACCGATGCCGTCGCCGAGCTGATGACGACCGAGATGGGCAAGACGCTGGCGTCGGCGAAGGCGGAGGCGACCAAGTGCGTGGCGGCGCTGCGCTGGTACGCCGAGCACGGCCCGGGCATGCTGGAGCCGCAGGAGAAGGACGCGGCGGCGGTGAAGGCGCAGCGGGCGTTCGTGGTGCACCAGCCGCTGGGTGTGGTGCTGGCGATCATGCCGTGGAACTTCCCGCTCTGGCAGGCGATGCGGTTCGCCGCCCCGGCCCTGATGGCCGGCAACGTGGGGCTGCTCAAGCACGCCAGCAACGTGCCGCAGTGCGCGCTGTACCTGGAGGAGCTGTTCGGCAAGGCCGGGTTCCCCGCCGATGTGTTCCAGACGCTGCTGATCGGCTCGTCCACGGTGGAGCGGGTGCTGCGCGATGACCGGGTGATGGCCGCGACGCTGACCGGCAGCGGGCCGGCGGGGCAGTCGGTG
>NZ_POQT01000051.1 GCF_002938435.1 Blastococcus saxobsidens | reverse complement strand
GTCCGCGCGGAGAAGCGGATCGACTGGCTACCCGAGCCGGCGGCCGTGGCCTTGCCGTGCAGCACCGGCGCCAGCAGCTCCGACACCGCCACCTTCGCCGACGGCGCGCTCGCCCGCGCAGCCAGCAGCGCACCAGCACCTCCAGCGCGCCGGCCCGGGCCCGCTGTGCGGGCGAGGCGAGCGTCGCGAGTTCGGTCACGAGGCGCCCTCCTCGGCCCGGGCGGCGGCGAGGACCAGGTCGAGCAGCGCATCCACGTCGGCGGGGGTGGCCGCCGGGTTGAGCAGGGTGAGCTTGAGGAACACCTGCCCGGCCAGCTCGGTGCGGCCCACGACCGCCCGCCCCTCGCGCAGCAGCCGGCGGCGCAGCCCGGCGTTGACCGCGTCCCCGCCGCGGTGGCGGAAGACAACGCTGCTGAGCACCGGGTCGGCGGCGAGCTCGAGCAGGGG
Organism: Blastococcus saxobsidens; assembly: GCF_002938435.1. Taxonomy (GTDB): domain Bacteria; phylum Actinomycetota; class Actinomycetes; order Mycobacteriales; family Geodermatophilaceae; genus Blastococcus; species Blastococcus saxobsidens. Next base: position 19,301 of record NZ_POQT01000051.1, on the reverse strand, counting down.
CTCGCTGCACACCCGCGCGGCGGCGTAGCCGGCCAGGTCGCAGCAGGTGTCCACGAGCGCGCCGAGCCCGCTGCGGCCGAGCGCGCGCAGCGTCACGGCGACCTTGAGGACGTCCGCGCGGCGGGTGGTGCGCAGCGACCGCCCGAGCAGGCTCGGATAGTCGGCGGCCTCGTCGTCGGCCGGGTTCAGGTACGCCGCCCGCCGGGCCAGCGGGGCGAACGCCGCGGCGTCCCGGGTGAGCAGCACACCGGCCGCGGCCGGCTGCCAGCCGAACTTGTGCAGGTCCAGCGAGACGCTGTCAGCCCGCTCGATACCGGCCAGCAGGGACCGACGACGGTCGGAGAACAGCACGCCGCCGCCGTACGCGGCGTCGACGTGCAGCCACCCGCCGGCGGCGCTCACCAGCTGCCCGATGGCCGGCAGCGGGTCGATCGAGCCGAGGTCGGTGGTGCCGGCCGTGGCCACGACGACGGGGCGCTCCGTGGCCGGGGCCGCGCGCAGCAGGGCGGCGAGCGCTGCGGCGTCCATGGCCTGGTCCTCGCCCAGCGGGACGGCGACCACGCGGGGCAGGCCGAGCAGGTGCGCCGCCCGCTCCACCGAGAAGTGCGCTGCCGCGCTCGCGTACAGCCGGACCGGACCGGCCGCGGCGTCGCGGGCCAGCAGCAGCGCGGTGTAGGTCGAGCCCGTCCCGCCGGTGGTCAGCACCCCGCTCCCGCCGCGGAGGCCGGCCAGGCCGGCCAGCGCGGCGACCACCCGTTCCTCCAGCACCGTGGCGGCGGGGGCCTGGTCCCAGCTGTCCAGCGACTGGTTCAGCGCGCTGGCGGCCAGGTCGGCGGCGACCGCCACGGGCAGCGGCGGGCAGTGCAGGTGGGCCGCGCACATGGGGTCGGCCGGGTCGGCGGCCCCGGCGGCGACGGCGGCCACCAGCCCCGCCAGGGCGGCCCGTTCTCCGGACCCCACCTCCGGCAGGACCCCTTCGCCCAGGGCGGCGTCCACGTCGGCCGCGACCTGCGCCGGCTCACCGGCCGGCACGGGGCCGCCGCGCGCTGCCCGCCCGGCGGCGAGCGCGGCCAACGAGAGCGCCACGAGCGCCGGGAGGTCGCTCCCGGCCTGTTCCGCAGCCGGGGTCGTCGTCCCGGGGATCACGGCGGTCATGCCCGGTACTCCCGCTCGGCGGCGGTCAGGGCCGCGTCGAGCCGGTCGAGCACCTGACCGGCCTCCTCGTCGGTCATCACCAGCGGGGGGATCAGCCGCACGACGCTGTCGTGCCGCCCACCGAGCTCGACGATCAGCCCGCGCCGCAGGCACTCGGCGCGGACGGCGACGGCCAGCCCCGGGGCGGCCGGCCGGGCGCCCACGCGGTCGGGCACGGCGTCGGGCTCCACGAGCTCGATCCCGTTGAGCAGCCCGCGGCCGCGGACCTCGCCGATCGACGGGTGCGCGCCCGCCAGGGCCGTCAGGTCCGCGCGCAGCCGCCGGCCGAGCGCCTCGGCCCGCTCAGCCAGCCGCTCGGACTGCACGTACCGCAGCGTGGCGGCCCCGGCGGCCATCGCCAGGGTGGTGCCGCGGAAGGTGCCGGTGTGCGCCCCGGGCGCCCAGGTGTCGAGGTGGTCGGCGTAGACGACGACGGCCAGCGGCAGGCTCCCGCCGATCGCCTTGGAGAGGACCATGACGTCGGGTTCGACCCCCGCGGCCTCGATCGCCCACATGGTTCCGGTGCGCCCCACCCCGGTCTGCACCTCGTCGAGGACCAGCGGAATGCCCCGCTCGGCGGTGATCCGACGCATCTCGCGCAGCCATGGCAGGGGCGCGGGGACGACGCCTCCCTCGCCCTGCACCGCCTCGAGGATCATCGCCGCGGGGGGCACGACCCCGCCGTTCGGGTCGTCGAGCAGCCGCTCGACGTAGCGTGCCGACACCTCCCCGGAGGAGTCGCCGAGCCCGAACGGGCACCGGTAGGCGTAGGGGTAGGGCAGCCGGGTCGCCTCCGCGGCGACCCCGGTCATCGGCTCCTTGACCCCGACGCCCCCGGAGGCGGCCAGCGCACCGGCGGTCATGCCGTGGTAGGCCCCGGTGAAGGCGGCGACGCCGGTCCGCCCGGTGGCCGTGCGGGTCAGCTTCAACGCCGCCTCGACGGCGTCGGTGCCGGCCGGCCCGCAGAAGTGCACCCTGGCGCGGCGGGCGAGTCCCGGCGGCAGCGCGGCGAAGAGCGCGTCGGTGAACTCGTCCTTCTCCGGCGTCGCGATGTCCAGGGCGTGCCACGGGGCGCCCCGCTCGATCACCCGCTGCACCGCCTCGACCACGACCGGGTGGTTGTGCCCGAGGGCCAGCGTCCCCGCTCCGGACAGGCAGTCGAGGTAGCGGCGGCCGTCCGCGCCGGTCACCGTCATCCCCCGGGCGTGCACCGGCACGATGCGGAAGGTCCGGGCGTAGGTGCGGGCGGCGGACTCCCGGGCCGCCTGGCGAGCGAGCACGGCGTCGGGATCGGTCGGCGTGGTGGGGGCGAGGGTCATGCTCACGGGGTGACCTCCAGGGCGGGGACGAGGGCGGGGCGGACGTCGCTGTCCCGGGCGGGGACGACGTCCCGGGTGGCGGGCGGGTGGCCGAGGAAGGACTGCAGGGCGAACTCCCAGCCGTAGGCACCGGCCTGCGGGATGACCACGAGGTCACCGGCGCGCACCCGGTCGACGACGACGTCGCGGACCAGGACGTCCTCGGAGGTGCACAGTTCGCCCGCGACCGTCACGGCGGTGCCGCACGCCTCGGGGCGGGGCAGTTCGGCGGGCCAGTTCTCGACGGGCAGCACGGTGACCGGGAAGGGGAAGTCCTCGGTGCCGGGGAGGGCGAAGCCGCCGATCCCGCCGCGCACGATGACGTAGGTCGTCCCGTAGGAGTGCTTGACGTCGACGACCTCGGCGGCATACCAGCCGCAGTCGGCGACGAGCCAGCGCCCGGGCTCCAGGGCCACCTCCACCCCGGCCGGCGGGGAGAGCCGGTGCAGGTGGTCACCGAGCAGTTCGACGTCCAGCGGCGACTGGCCGCCGTAGGAGACGCCGAGGCCGCCGCCGACGTCGATCCAGCGCAGGTCCACCCCGTGCTCGCGGGCGGTCCGCGCCCCCCAGCCCAGGCACCAGGCGATGTAGGCGGCGTGGGCGCCGGCGTCCCGGTTGCCGCAGACGGCGTGGACGTGGAAACCGACGACGTCCACGCCCGGGAGCGACCGGGCCAGGGCGAGCACGGCGGGGACGTCCGGCTCCGGGACCCCGAAGGGGGCGGGCCGGCCACCCATGGCGAGCGTCCCGCGCACCCCGACGACCGCCGGATTGACCCGCAGGCCCACCGGGACGGTCACGCCGCGCTCGGCGGCCAGTGCCGACAGCCGCGCCAGCTCCAGCGGGCTCTCGACGTGGACGACCTCCGTGCCGGCGTCCAGCAGCGCACCGAGCAGGTCGCTGGTCTTCGCCGGTCCTGCCGCCACGAGACGGGGCGGGCGGCCGGCGGAGAGGAGTGCGGCGCGGGCCAGTTGTGCCTCGGCCCCGGAGGCGACCTCGAAGCCGTCGATGCCCGCCGGTCCGGCCAGTGCGCTCAGCACCGTCGGGAACCCGTTGGCCTTGACGGCGAAGAACAGTGACGCCCAGCGGGGGAGTGCGGCCCGCAAGGTCCGGGCGCGGTCCGCGGCGACCTCCAGGTCGTAGAAGTAGCCGCTGACCGTGCCCGCGTGGGCCAGGAGCTCCGTGCGGACCGGTGCCGGGAGGCGGGCTGCCGGGAGTGCCTGGGCGCACGTGCTGCCGGCGGCCGACGGTGGGAAGAGCATCGAACCTCCTAGCCGAGTTAGGTAAGGCTCACCTTAGCTAACGACTGGGAGGGGTGTCGCCCCGGGGTTCACGGGGGCGAGGGTGACGAGCGCACGCCGGGGCCGGTCGGGGCGGCTCCGGCGAGGGGTGCTCGCGGATGGTCGACGGTCGCGCGGTTCGGCCCCTGCCACGGCCGGCAGGCCGGCCGTGGCAGGGGTGCCGGAACCCGGGACGTCAGGGGCTCGCGGGAGTCACAGGCATTCCGTGCCGGCGAGCGTGGCCTCCACGTCGTCCAGGACGATCCCGGCGCCGATCGGCCCGATCCCCAGCATCCATTCGGCGTCGTCGACCTCGAAGGCGCAGTCGGGCACGGCCTCCAGGAGGTCCCACACCGCGGTGACGCTGTCCTTGGTGGTCGTCGCGGGATCGCCGTAGGCGGTCGAGAACACGACGTCCGCGTTGGCCTGGTCGATGAGTTCCGGGCTGATGTAGACCATCGAGTACTCGTCGTAGGGCAATTCGGGAAGGGCGAAACCGACGTCGGTGAGGATGCTGCCGGAGAAGGTCTCGGGGCCGTAGATGCGCGTCTCGTCGGGGAGGAAGCGCACGATCGAGGCGCTCGCCCCGTCCGCACCCAGGGCATCGCCGATCTCCTGGGCCCGGCTCTCGTACTCCGCCAGCGCCTCCTCGCCCTCCTCGGCCATGCCCAGGGCCTCGGCCGTGGTGCTGAAGATCGCCTGCCAGCCCTGCTCGTAGTCGGTGAGGACGGTGGGGGCGATCTCGCTGAGCTGGTCGTAGATCCCCTCGTGCCGCACCGAGGAGGACAGGATGAGATCGGGTTCCAGCGCCGCGATCGCCTCGAGCTCGGGTTCCTCGATCGTCCCGACGATCTCGATGCCCTGGGTCCGGTCACCCAGGTACTCCGGCAGGCCGCCGGCGACGTCGGACTGCACCGAGCCCGCAGGGGTGATGCCCAGGGACAGCGCGGTGTCCAGGTGGGGGGTGTCCAGGGTGACGACCCGCTGCGGCTCCGCAGGGACCTCCGTCGTCCCCATGACGTGGGAGATGGAGCGGGTCTCCGCGTCTCCCTGTGCGACGGTGTCCTGGGCTTCCTGGGAGGAGCCGCAGGCGCTCAGGGCGGTGACAGCGACGGTGACGGTGGTAAGCGTTCGTAGGCGCACCGGGCGCACTTCCTTTCGGCGGCGCGAGCCGCGCGGACGGGGGTGGAGCCCGCGGTCGGCGCAGACGCGCCGCGGACCCCAGGGTCGGGAACGCGTCTATTAGGCCAGGCTCGCCTAAGTTCGCGTCAGGCGGGTCCGTCCGCGCCCCACCGGCCGGCCACTCGACGGCGCCGCCGGCCCTTCGCCGCGTCAGGCGGTGACGTCGACGAGCACCTTGCCGACGGCGCCGTCCTGCACCGCCTGGTGGGCGGCGGCCGTCTGCGCGAGCGGGTAGACGTGCAGCGGCAGGCCGGCCTCCTCGCCGACCCGGACCGCGCCGTCGGCCACCGCGGTGGCGACGTCCTCGATGCCGAGCACCTTGGCCCGGTCCGGCTCGGTGTAGACGAGCACGAACTGCCAGCGGGCGTTCGGCCCCATCTGCAACCGCACCGGCACGGTCACCTCCGCGCCGCCGTCGTCGGCGTACATGGCGACCGCGCCGTGCATGCCGATCACCTGCGCGTCCACGCCGGCGTTGACCGCGGCGGACACCTCGACGATCGCGTCCACGCCCCTGGGTGCCACCTTGCGGACCTCGGCGACGACGTCCTGCTCCCGGTAGTCCACGACGTGGTCGGCGCCGGCCGCGGCGGCCAGCCGGGCCTTGCGCGGGCTGCTGACCGTGGCGATGACGGTGGCGTCGGACCAGCGCGCCAGCTGGATCGCGGCGTTGCCGACGGCGCCCGCCCCGCCCTGGACCAGCACGGTGACGCCGGTCAGGGCGCCGGGGCCGAGCCGGTCGGGCAGCGACTCGGCGACGGTCAGGCAGCGGTGCGCGGTCAGGAACGGGATGCCGAGTGCCGCGCCGAGCTCGAACGAGGGGTCGGCCCCCAGCAGCACGACGTGCCGGGCCGGGACGACGGTGGACTCGGCCGCCGTACCCCACGGTCGCTGCCAGGCCGCTTCCCAGATCCAGACCCGCTGGCCGACCATCGCCGGGTCCACGCCCTGGCCGACGGCGTCGACGGTGCCGGAGCCGTCCTGGTTCGGCACCTGCCCGTCGGGGCCGGGCGCGGTCTTGCTGCGCGACTTCCAGTCGGTGGGGTTCACGCCGGAGAAGGCGACCCGGACCCGGACTTCACCTGGGCCGGGCTCGGGAACGGGCCGTTCGACCAGCTCGAGGACGTCGGGACCGCCGGGGCTCGTGTAGGAGATCGCTCGCACGGGGGAGCCCCTACCCGGACTCCGCGCGCCCACTCGGCGGCGGTGTCAGGGTGCGGGCGGCGCCGCGGTGGGCTCCTGCGCGGACCGCGCCGGCAGCTCCGCCTGGACCCGCCGCCAGTGGTACACGTACAGCGGTCCGGCCACGAGCAGCGTGGTGGCCGAGCCGACGAGACCGAGCACCTCCTGGCGGCGCTGCGAGTCCTCGGCCAGCTGCTGCTGGCGCTCGATCTCCTCCTCGCTGGGGCTCTCCCGCGATCCGTCCGGCGATTCGTACGGGTAGTACCCGTAGTAGCCGGGGTCCGGGTAGAAGGCGCCCACCGCGCTGCGGACGAGCTGGACCGCGGCGAAGAGGCTGACCACCAGGGTGATCAGGCAGACCAGGTACAGGTAGGCGTTGCGCAACGTCAGTCGTTCCTGGGCGGCCACGACGGGCTCCTCTCCGGACACGGCGCCTGACCAGGCGGGGACCGAATCGTGCCGCACCGGGGCCCCGGAGTTCCCGAAAGCGGCCGAAGTGTTATCGGCGTCAGCCCGGCGGCGCGTCCTCGTCGGTGGGCCACGGGGGGATCGGGAGGCCGGCCAGGGCGAGCAGCCGCTCGACGGTCTGCTCCACCACCTCGTCGGTCGGCGGCACGCCGCCGGGGGAGGCCAGGAGGCCGCGCACGTCGGCCGGCGCTATCTCGGTGCCGACGGCGTCGCGCACCCAGCGGGCGAATCCCTCGGTCTCCGCGTCCACGTCGACCGGCGCCGAGGCGTCCGGTTCGTCGAAGTAGACCCGGGGTTCGTAGCCCAGGAAGAAGCGACCGCCGGACGCGTCGGCGGCGCGGTAGTCGACGGTGGCGATGTCGCTGTCGTGCACGTCGACCATGAGGAACGGCACCGCGGTCGGCCGTCCCGTGCGCCAGCGTCCCTCGCTGTAGACGAGCGTTCCGAAGTACCCCATGGGCCGAGGCTAGCCGCGGGCGGTGGCGGAGGCTCTCGGCGTCCCGAGGGTGTGCCGGCGGCGGTCACCCGTGCCCGAGGCCGGCCGCCCGTGCCCGGGCCTCGACCGTCAGGACGGCCGTCCGCAGGTCGTCGAGGTGGCGCTGGATCATCCCGGACGTCGACATCACCTGCCGGCGCCAGGTGAGGTTGATGGTGGCCAGGACCCGGCCCTCGACGCACACCGGCATCGCGATGGACTCGCGGCCGTCGTCCACCTCGGAGCGCGGCCGCGCGTAGTCGCCGCCGAAGTCGGGCGCCCGGATGCCGTAGCCGCGTTCCCGCGTCGTCGCCACCAGCCGGCGCAGTGCCTCGTCGTCGAAGGCCAGGCCGTGTGCCGGAGCGTCCCGCTGCCGGAGCCGGCGGATGACCGCGTCGAACTCCTGCTCGGTGCAGAAGGCGAGGTAGGCGCGGCCCGAGGCCGATCCCAGCATGTTCACCCGGTACCCGCGCGGCCGCGGCGGCAGGGCGTCGAAGTAGGTGCGGGTGCTGTTGGTCTCCAGCGTCTCCATGTAGTCCAGCCGTGGGACGGCCAGCACCGAGGGCCACTGGAGGCGCCGCGCCAGCTCGTCGAGCACGGGAGAGGCGATCTCCACGAGCCAGGCGTCGTCGTCCGGCTCCAGCCGCCGCTGGGAGTGGCTGGGGAGGAAGGCGCCGTCGACCATGCGCTGCCACACGAGGCCCTGCTGATGGGCGGTCCAGAGGATGCGGGTGAGCGTGGGCTTGGGGATGCCGGTGGCGAGGTGCAGGTCGTGCAGGCTCGCGGCGCGCACCTCCTGCAGCGTCTGCAGGACCTGCAGGCCGCGCGCGAGCGACTCGATCGGCTTCACGCGGTAGCTGCGCAACCGACCCACCCCGCTTCATCTGCCGCTTTTCGCTGCGTGAAATCTGCGCGGGTCAGTGTTGCCCACCCTGTGTGGTCTGCGCCACTGTCTCCGCCATGCCAGGTCCCGTCACCGACGCTGCGCCGACCGCCGTCGCCGAGGGCGACCTGCTCTGGACGCCGCCCGCGGACCGCGTGGCCGACGCGCAGCTGGTGGAGTTCACCCGCTTCGCCGAGGCCCGCACCGGTCGCCGCTTCCCCGACTACGCCCAGTTGTGGGCGTGGTCCACGGACGAGCTCGAGGAGTTCTGGCAGGCCGTCTGGGACTTCTTCGACGTGGTCTCCTCCGCGCCGCACGCAACCGTGCTGGAGGAGCGCGTCATGCCCGGCGCCCGGTGGTTCCCCGGCGCCCGGCTCAACCTCGCCGAGCACCTGCTGCGGCAGGAGCGCCCCGGGGAGCCGGCCCTGCTCTTCGCCGACGAGCGCGAGCCACTGCGCGAGCTGCCGTGGGAGGAGTTCGCCCGTCAGGTGCGCGTCCTCGCCACGTACCTGCGCGACCGGGGGGTCGGCCACGGCGACCGCGTCGTCGCCTACCTGCCCAACGTGCCTCAGGCCATGGTCGCGATGCTCGCCACTGCGAGCGTCGGCGCCGTGTGGGCCAGCGTCTCGCCCGACTTCGGCTCCCGCGGTGCGCTGGACCGGCTCGGCCAGCTCGACCCGGCCGTGCTGTTCGTGGCCGACGGCTACCGCTACGGCGGCCGCGACTTCGACCGCCGGGACGAGGTGGCCGCCGTCGTCGCGGGTCTACCGGGGCTGCGTGAGGTGGTCCGCGTGCCGGTGCTGGGGCTCGACCAGCCCGGCACCCCCTGGGACGACGTCGTCGCCGGCCCGGACGTCGCGGACTTCTCCTTCGAGCAGGTCCCCTTCGACCATCCGCTGTGGGTGCTGTTCTCCTCCGGCACGACCGGGCTGCCCAAGGCTCTCGTGCACGGGCACGGCGGCATCCTGCTCGAGCACCTCAAGCTGCACGTCCTGCACCACGACCTGCGCCCCGGTGACCGCGCGTTCTTCTTCACCACCACCGGCTGGATGATGTGGAACTTCCTCCTCACCATGCCGCTGGTGGGCGCGGTGCCCGTTCTCTACGACGGCAACCCGAGCCACCCCGACGTCGACGTCCTCTGGCGGATCGCCCAGGACGCCCGCGCGCGGCTCTTCGGCGCGAGCCCCACCTTCGTCGAGCTCATGCAGAAGGCCGGCGTCGTGCCCCGCGAGCGCTTCGACCTCTCGGCGCTCGACGTCGTCATGCCCGCCGGCTCCCCGGTCGGCCCGGCGGTCAGCGCCTGGTTCTACGCGAACGTCAAGGACGAGTTGTCCCTCGCGACGGGCAGCGGCGGCACCGACTGCTGCACCGGGTTCGTCGGCGGCGTCCCGACCCTGCCGGTCCACGCCGGGGAGATCCAGGCCCGCTCGCTCGGCGTGGCCGCCGAGGCGTGGGACGAGTCCGGTGCCAGCGTCGTCGGCCGGGTGGGCGAGCTGGTCATCACCGCGCCCATGCCGTCGATGCCGCTGTTCTTCTGGGGAGACGACGACGGCGCGCGCTACCGGGCCAGCTACTTCGAGACCTTTCCCGGTGTCTGGCGGCACGGCGACTTCTTCGAGATCAACGAGCGCGGCGGCTGCTTCGTCCGCGGCCGCTCCGATGCCGTCCTCAACCGGCAGGGCGTGCGGATCGGCACCGCCGAGATCTACCGGGTCGTGGAGGACGACCCCGCCGTCCTCACCTCCCTGGTCGTCAACCTCGACCTGCCGGACGGCGGGTTCTTCATGCCGTTGTTCGTGGTGCTGACGCCGGGCCAGGACCTGGACGACGACCTGGTCGCGCGGCTGCGGGCGCGGCTGCGCGCCGACTGCACGCCGCGGCACGTGCCCGACCGGCTCGTCGCCGTCGACGCGATCCCGGTGACCCGCAGCGGCAAGAAGATGGAGATCCCGGTGCGCCGCCTGCTGCTCGGCGCCGACCTCTCCGCGATCGCGGATCCCGACGCGATGGCCGACCCGCAGGGCTTCGCCGGCATCGCGGCGTACGCCCGCACCCAGTCCGACTACTCGCTCTGACCTCACCCCGCCGCCCGAGCAAAGGACCCCAGCCATGACCGAGCGTTCGTTCCCCGTCCCGTCCCAGCTGGAGCCCGTGGCGGGCGCGGAGGGGTGGGAGTCGATGTACCCCTACTTCTCGCGCTTCCAGCCGGAGGACGACGAGCGGTTCTGGTTCTACAACTCGATGCACTTCCCCGAGGTGATCCCGGCGTTCGACGGCCTCACCTCGGAGATCCCCTACACCGCGATCGGCGCCAACACCGCCCGGCTGTTCTCCTTCCCCACGACGATGGGGATCGAGTACCGCATCCTCAACGGGCGGGTCTACATCACGGCCAACCCGGTCCTCGACGAGGCGGAGCAGGGCAGGCGGTTCGCCGACTTCCAGGAGCGGGCGGGCCACTACTACGGGAACTGGGACCGCATCTACGGCGAGTGGCAGCAGCGCATCGAGGCGCTGATCGCCGACATCGAGGCCGTCGAAGTGCCCGAGCTCGGTGACCTCGACCCCCTCGAGGTGGTGACGGGCGGCCGGGGCTTCGCCTCCAACCACTTCCTGCGCGAGCGGTTCCACCGCTGCATCGACCTGTACTCGAAGATGTGGCACCACCACACCGAGCTGCTGATGCTCGGGTACGGCGCCTACGTCGTCTTCTTCGAGTTCTGCAAGCAGGCCTTCCCGGAGATGGGCGACCAGATGGTGGCCCGCATGGTCGCCGGCATGGACGTGACCATGTACCGCCCGGACGACGAGCTGAAGAAGCTGGCCGCGCTGGCGGTGGAGCTCGACCTCGGTGACCTGTTCGTCGAGGGCGCGGACCCGGCCAAGGTGCTGGCCGCGCTGGCCGAGCGCGGGGACGCCGGCGCCCGCTGGCTGGCGGCGCTGGAGGCGGCGAAGGACCCGTGGTTCAACGTCTCGGTCGGCGACGGCTTCTACCACCACCACCTGTCCTGGGCCGACGACCTGACCGTGCCGTTCGCCGCCCTGCCGCGCTACGTCGAGCAGATCGCGGCGGGCCAGGACCTCACCCGCCCGACCGAGCGGTTGGCCGAGGAGCGCGACCGGATCGCCGGCGACTACCGGGCGCTGCTGGACGCCGAGGAGGAGAAGGCGGCCTTCGACCAGATGCTGGGCCTGTGCCGCCAGGTGTTCCCCTACATCGAGTCGCACAAGTTCTACTGCGAGCACTGGTTCACCACCCGCTTCTTCCAGAAGATCCGGGCGTTCGGGGCGCTGCTGGCCGAGCGCGGCGTGCTGCTGGAGGCCGACGACGTCTTCCACCTGCGGCACCTCGAGGTCGAGGACGCCCTCGTCGACGTCTCGCTCGCCTGGGCCTCGGGCGGCACCGAGCTCGGCGCCCGCCACTGGCAGCCGATCGTCGCCGAGCGCAAGCGGATCGTCGAGGCGCTATCGGGCTGGTCGGCGCCGCCCGCGCTGGGTGCGGTCCCCGAGGCGTTGAACGATCCGGCCGTGAAGATGCTCTGGGGCATCACCCAGGACACCATCGAGACCTGGCTCGGCGGTGACGACGACGACGAGTCCACCGTCCGCGGCTACGCGGCCTCGCCGGGTGTGGTCGAAGGCGTGGCGCGGGTGCTCCTCAACGTCAACGACATCGGCCAGATCCGCGAGGGCGAGGTGCTCGTCTGCCCGGTGACCGCGCCCAGCTGGGGCCCGGTCTTCGGCAAGATCGCCGCCGCCGTCTCCGACATCGGCGGCACCATGTCCCACGCGGCGATCGTGGCCCGCGAGTACGGGATGCCGGCCGTCGTCGGCACCGGCATGGCCACCGCGCGGATCAGGACCGGGGACCGTGTCCGGGTCGACGGCGACCGCGGCGTCGTCACCGTGCTGAGCTGATGGGAACCGTCATGGCCACGCAGTCCGTACTGCACTTCCGCGACGTCGGTCTGGGTGATGTCGCGACCGTCGGCGGCAAGGGCGCCAGCCTCGGCGAGCTGCTGCGTGCCGGCATCCGGGTGCCGACCGGCTTCGCGGTGACGACGGCGGCCTTCCGGCAGACCATCGAGCACCTGACCGTGGCCGGGCGGACCATCCCGGAGCGGGTGGCCGCTCTCGACCCGGCCGACGCCGAGGGGCTGGCGGCGGGCACGGCGGAGATCCGCGCGGTGCTGGAGGCGGCGCCGCCGCCCGACGAGGTCGCCGCCGGCGTGACGGCGGCCTACGCGGCGCTGTGCGAGGAGTGCGGCGACCCGGAGCTGCCGGTGGCCGTACGGTCGAGCGCCACCAGCGAGGACAGCGCCGAGGACAGCTTCGCCGGTCTGCAGGACACCTACCTCTGGGTGCACGGCGCCGACTCGGTGCTCGAGCACGTGCGCCACTGCTGGGCCAGCCTCTACAGCGTCGAGTCGGTGACCTACCGGTTGCGCCGCGGCATCCCCGAGACCGACCTCGGGATGGCGGTCGTCGTCCAGCGCATGGTCGGTGCTCGCAGCTCCGGGGTGATGTTCACCCGCAGCCCGCGCACCGGCGACAAGTCGGTGATCGCGATCGACGCCAGCTGGGGCCTCGGCTCCGCCGTCGTCAGCGGCGACGTCACGCCCGACGCGTTCGTCGTCAGCAAGGTGACCGGGGAGATCAAGCGGACCGTGGCCACCAAGACCCGCTGGCACCGACCCGACCCCTCGGGCGCCGGCGTGGTCGAGACCGACGTGCCGGCCGAGCTGCAGGACGTGCCGTCGATCTCCGACGAGGAGATCGCCGAGCTGGCCGCGACGGCCCGGACGGTCGAGGCGCACTACGGCTGTCCCCAGGACATCGAGTGGGCGGTGGACGACGCGGGGGAGGTCTTCCTCCTGCAGAGCCGGCCCGAGACCGTGTGGGCGGAGAAGGACCGGATCCGCAAGGCGGCCCCGACCGCCCGCCCCTTCGACCACGTCTTCAACCTGCTGGGCGGCAAGCGCCCGACGGAGGGCTGAGACCGGTGGAGCTGACCCCCGACGACGTCCGCGACGTGCTGCGGGTGCTGGACTCCAGCGGCCTGGCCGAGCTGCACCTGGAGCTCGCCGACCTGACCGTCACCGTCCGCCGGGAAGGCTCGACGGGCTGGACCGCCGAGCAGCAGGTCCTCCGGGCGCCGCGGGTCGAGCAGGCGGCCGCGCCCGCGACCGACACGGAGACGGCCGCGCCCGCGGCGGAGGTGGGCGAAGGGCTGGTCGCGGTCCACCCACCGCTGCTGGGCACGTTCTACCGGGCCCCGCAGCCGGGCGCCCCGCCGTTCGTGGACGTCGGGGACGTGGTCGACACCGAGACCGTGGTCGGCATCGTGGAGACCATGAAGATGATGACCCCGGTGCACGCCGGCGTCCGCGGCACCGTGGTGGAGTTCCGCATCGGCAACGGCGAGTTCGCCGACGCCGACGCGGTGCTCCTGGTGGTGGAGCCGGCGGGGGAGGGCGGGGCGGGTGGGTAGCACGGGCCGCATCCGCCGCTTGCTGATCGCCAACCGGGGTGAGATCGCCGCGCGGGTGATCCGGACCTGCGCACGGCTGGGCATCGAGTCGGTGCTCGCCGCCTCCGACGCCGACCTCGACTCGCTGCCCGCCCGGCTGGCCGACCGCGTCGTCCGGCTCGGACCGGCCGCCGCCTCGGCGTCCTACCTCGACCCGTCCGCCGTCGTCCGCGCCGCCCAGGCCGTCGGCGCGGACGCGGTCCACCCCGGGTACGGGTTCCTGTCGGAGAACCCGTCGCTGGCGCGCGCGTGCGCCGCGGCCGGCATCGTCTTCGTCGGCCCCACGCCGGAGTCGCTGGAGGCCGTGGGCGACAAGCTCACCGCCCGCTCGCACGCGCTGACCGCCGGCCTGCCGGTCGTGCCGGGCGGCGAGGCGGCCGACCTCGACCAGGCCCGGGCCGTGGCCGCCGACGTCGGCTACCCGCTGCTGGTCAAGGCGGTCGGTGGCGGCGGCGGACGCGGCATGAAGCTGGTGCGCGAGCCCGCCGACCTGGCGCACACCCTCGACCTCGCCGTCTCCGAGGCCGCCGCCGCGTTCGGCGACCCCCGGGTCTACCTGGAGCGGTACGTCGCCTCCGGCCGGCACGTGGAGGTCCAGGTGCTCGGCGACGGGCAGCGGGCGGTCGCGCTCGGCGACCGCGACTGCTCGGTCCAGCGGCGCTACCAGAAGCTGTTCGAGGAGGCGCCCGCCCCGCTGCTGCCCGACCGGCTGCGGGCGGAGATGGCCGACGCCGCACTGCGGTTGTGCGCCCACCTGGGCTACCGCGGGCTGGGCACGGTCGAGCTGCTCGTCGACTGCGAGCGGGACACCTTCTACTTCCTGGAGATGAACGCCCGCATCCAGGTCGAGCACCCGGTCACCGAGATGGTCACCGGCCTCGACCTGGTCGCCGAGCAGCTCGCCGTCGCCGAGGGCCTGCCCCTGCGGCTGCGCCAGGAGGACGTCGTCCTCACCGGGCACGCCGTGGAGTGCCGCATCAACGCCGAGGACGCCGCGGCCGGCTTCCGGCCCTCGCCCGGGCGCGTCGACCGCGTGGTGCTGCCGGTCGGGGAGGGGCTGCGGGTGGACACCCACGTGCAGGGCGGCTCGGTGGTGCCGCCGTTCTACGACTCGCTGCTGGCCAAGCTGATCGTGCACGGCACCGACCGGGACGACGCGCTGGCCCGCGCCCGGGCGGCGCTGGAGCTGCTGCGGATCGACGGCGTGACGACGACCGTGCCGGTGCACCGTGCGCTGCTCGACGACCCCGAGTTCCGCGCCGGCGGAGTGGACACCGCCTTCTTCGAGCGCTTCCTGTCCGCCCGCGACCTGGTGGGGGCCCGTTGATGGCCGACGTGCAGCTCGTCGACGTCTCCCTGCGCGACGGCAACCAGAGCCTCTGGGGCGCCACCGGCTTCCGCACCGCGCACGTGGTGCAGGCCGCGCCGCTGCTGGAACGGGTCGGCTTCCGGGCGCTGGACTACCTGTCGAGCACCGCCATGGGCGTCGCCGTCCGGGTGCACCGGGAGGACCCCTGGGAGCGGATCCGGCTGACCCGGGCGGCGATGCCGACGACGAAGCTGCAGTTCATCGGCACCGGCTTCCGCTTCATCAGCTGGCAGAACTCCCACCCCGAGACCATGCAGCTGGTCTACGACCGGCTGGTCGCCAACGGCATCGACCGGGTGGTCGTGCTCGACCCCATGCACGACATGGACGCCGCCCGCGAGACCGCCCGGCGGCTGAAGCAGGCCGGCGTCGACGAGGTGGTGGGGGCGCTGACCTTCACGATCAGCGAGGTCCACGACGATGCCTTCTACGCCGGCATCGCCGCGCAGTACGCGGCCGATGCGAACTTCGACCGGGCCTACGTCAAGGACCCGGCCGGCATCCTCACCGCCGAGCGGGCTCGCACGCTGCTGCCGACGATCCTGGCCGCGCTGGGCGGGAAACCGCTGGAGCTGCACTCGCACGCGACCATCGGGCTCTCCCCGCTCACCTACTCGCTCGCCCCGGACCTGGGCGTCGAGGTGGTGCAGGTGGGCAGCGGGGCGCTGGGCAACGGCTCGTCGCTCCCCGAGGCGCGGCGCACGGTCGCCAACCTCCGGGAGATGGGGCACACCGTCGCGGTCGACGACCGGGCGCTCGGCCTGGTGTGCGGCTTCTTCGACGGCGTGGCCGCCGCCGAGGGGCTGCCGGCGGGCCGCCCGCAGGACTTCGACGCCGCGTTCCTGCACCACCAGATCGCCGGCGGCGTGATGACGACGACGCGCCGGCAGCTGCGAGAGATCGGCATGGAGGACCGCTTCGAGAGCCTGATCGAGGAGGTCGGCCGGGTCCGGGCGGAGATGGGCCACCCGATCATGGTCACGCCGTTCCCGCAGATGGTCGTCTCGCAGGCGCTGTTCAACGTGATCGGCGAGGAGCGCTACGCCAACGTCCCGGACCAGGTCATCCGGTACGCGATGGGCAGCTTCGGCCGCCCGACCGCGCCGATCGCCCCGGACGTGCTCGACCGGATCCTCGACCGGCCGCGCGCCCGCGAGCTGGCCGCCGAGCCTCCGCCGCCGTCGCCGGCCGAGCTGCGCACGCGGTGGCCCGGGGTGAGCGACGAGGAGCTGCTGCTGCGGGCGCACATGCCCGAGGAGCAGGTCGACGCCATGCTGGCCGCCGCCCCGGCGCCGCGGCACTTCAACCCGGCGCTGGCCCCGGTGCTCTCCCTGGTGGGCGAGCTCGGGTCGCGGCCGTCCGTGCACGACCTCGCCGTCACCAAGCCGGGTTTCCGGCTGTCGGTGCGACGTTCCCGCGAAGGGACCTCCGGTGCCTGACCCCGCCGCCCTCGACCGCCTCGGCACGGTCCGCGGGTTCGTCCTCGACATGGACGGCACGCTGGTGATGGGCGACCGCAACAACCAGGGCATGGTCCCGCTGCCCGGCGCGTCCTCGCTCCTGGAGATCCTGGTCGAGCGCGGGACGGGCTTCTGCATCTACACCAACGGCACCGTCAAGACCCCGCAGCAGATCGCCGACGTCCTGCAGGGGATCGGGCTGCCGGTCGGAGCCGACCAGGCGCTGACCCCGGCGTCGACGGCGGTGGACGTGTTCGTCGAGCGCGGGTACCGGCGCGTGATGGTGCTCGGCGGCAAGGGGATCACCGAGCCGCTGGAGGCGGCGGGCATCGAGACGGTGCCCCCGCTGCGGGGGACGCCGTGCGACGCGGTGATGGCCGGCTGGTTCCGGCAGGAGCTGACCTTCGATGCGCTGGAGGCCGCCGTCTTCGCGGTGTTCGACGGGGCGCAGATGTACAGCGCCTCCCACTCCCTGTTCTTCGCGACGGCGGAGGGCCGCTCGCTGGGGACGTCGCGGGCGATCAGCGCCGTCGTCCGCGACATCACCGGCCGCGAGGCGACAGTGGTCGGGAAGCCCTCGCTGGACGCCCTGCGAACGGCGGCCCGGCGGCTGGGCCTCGCGCCGGCGGAGCTCGCCGTCGTGGGGGACGACCCGGAGCTCGAGGTGCCCATGGCGCACGCCGGCGGCGCGCTCGCGGTGGCGGTGCACACCGGCATCGGGCACGCGGAGTCGTTCGCCGACCTGCCACCGGGCGTGCGGCCGCACCTCGATCTCGCCGACGCCGGGGTGCTGGCGGAGCTGCTCCGCGGCCAGCTGTGATGACCAGCGTCGTCGTCGACGGTGGCACGGCTGCTGGCGGTCTCCCGCCGAGCGCCGGGTGAGCGCTGGTCCACCGTGTCCGACAGGCGCGATCACCGGCGGATGCTGCGCAGGGCGGTGGGGGGTGCGGCCGTCGTCGCCCTCGTGTGCACTGTGCTGGTGGGCCTGCTCTGGGCGCTCCAGCGCTCCCTGATCTACCTGCCGGATGCCGGCCCGGAGCTCTCGGCGGCGGAGGCGGTCCCCGGCGCCCGGGACGTCGTGCTCGAGACCGAGGACGGGCTGCAGCTGGCCGCCTGGTACGTCCCGGGCCGGACGCCGGAGGCCCCCGCGGTGCTCGTGGCCAACGGCAACGGTGGCCACCGCGGCATGCGGGCGCCGCTGGCGCGGGCGCTCGCGGACGAGGGGTACGCCGTCCTCCTCTTCGACTACCGCGGTTACGCCGGGAACCCCGGCAGCCCGAGCGAGGAGGGGCTGGCCCGGGACGCCCGCGCGGCCCGAATCTTCCTGGTGGAGGAGGCCCGGGTGCCGGCCGACCGGCTCGTGTACTTCGGGGAGAGCCTCGGCGCGGCCGTCGCGACCGGCCTGGCGGCCGAGCACCCGCCGGCAGGTCTCGTCCTGCGCTCGCCCTTCGTCGACCTGGCCGCCGTGGGCAGCGAGCACTACCCGTTCCTGCCAGTGCGGGCACTGCTGCGCGACCGCTACCCGGTGGCGGAGCAGGTGCGCACGGTCGACGTGCCGACCACCGTCCTCTACGGCAGCGCCGACTCGATCGTGCCGCCGGCGCAGAGCCGGGCCGTCGCCGACGCCGCGGCCGGCCTGCACCGGGTGGTGGAGGTACCGGGTGCCGACCACAACGACCTCGTCCTCCTCGACGGCGAGGACGTGATCTCGGCCGTCGTCGAACTCGCCGAGCAGGCCGTTGCGTAGCCGCGGTGGGGTGTCCCTCGCCGCAGCCGGGGGCCGTCGGCTCGTTCGACACGAGTTCGGATGGCGGCGTCGTGCGCCTCGAGAGCGGGAGCGGCGTCAGCATCAGCGACCTGGAGCAGTGCTAGTCCTACGACACGTGCCAGTGGCCGGGCAGCTGCCCGCTCTCGGGCAGGCTGCGGGTCATGAGTTCCAGCGGGCCGGCAATCTTCGATGACGACCTGGCGTGCGACGTCCGCGACCTGTACCGGAAGTCGCTCCTGGACCGGGTGCCCGACGCCGAGGCGACCCGGCAGAGCATCGAGGGCTGGGCGGAGCTCGGGCCCGACGAGGAGCCGGTGCTCTGGCTGGCGCTGGCGGCTGCCCAGTTCGAGGTCGGCCGGCTGGACGAGCACGTCCGTGATCGCGCCATCGAGGTCATCGACTCCGGTCGGGACCTCGTCCGCTGGCACGAGGCAGGCCCCGAGTTCGCGGCGGAGCGTGCTGCCGTCCTGGCGGCGCTGCGCGAGCAACTGACCGGCCCGCAGCCGAAGCGCAGGACGCTCCGCCGCCCCTGGCGCGAGGTCACGGACCTGGAGGCCGGCATGGTGCTGGCCTGGACGGCGAGCGACGGGACCGTTGCGCTGCTCCGGGTGGTCCAGCGGCGGGACGACGGGTTCGACCACTCGGTCCGGCCGGTCCTGCAGCGGCTGGCGTGGACCGGTCGCGACGTCCCGCCGGCCGAGGTGCTGGCGGGGCTGCCGGCCGTAGCCGACGACGGCGCCTGGCGACCGGAAGACGGCGGAGGGGCGCACCACCGACCGGGCGTCTACAGCCCGTTCCGGTTGAAGAAGCGCGATCCGGACTGGCGCGACGTCGGGTTGACCGTGTGCGGCCACGTGCCCGCTCGGGTGGGTGACGAAGGCGAGTGGAGCCTCGGGATCGCGGGCCTCATGTGGTCTGCCCTGCCGTACTACCTGGAGCTCGCCGTCGTGGGGCGACCACCGGACTAGCGCGGCGCCCGGGCAGCTGGGGCTCAGCGCGGGGTGGTCGACAGGGTGAGCCGTGCGCGGCCCTCGTCGGAGCGGGCGGTGGCGATCCGCTCGGCCGAGGGGGTGCCGTACTCCGTCGTCCGCTGGCGGGCCGGGCGGCCGATCGCGGCGGCCATCGCCTCCAGCTCGGCGATGGTCTTCA
>NZ_POQT01000050.1 GCF_002938435.1 Blastococcus saxobsidens | reverse complement strand
CCCGGGTCGCGCGCGAGGGCGGGCTCGGCCAGCAGCAGCACGACCACGGCCGCGCCCAGCGCGGGCAGCGCGGCCCGCGCCCGCCCCGAGGCGAGCGCCAGCAGGGTGACCGCGCCCATCGCCGCGGCCCGCACCACGCTCGCGCTCGGGCCCGCGAGCACGACGAAGCCGGCCAGGCCCAGCGCTCCGACGCACGCCTGGAGGCGGCGGTCGACCGCCCGGCGCCGCAGCGGCCAGAGCACCCCGGCGATCACGATGGCCACGTTCGCCCCCGAGACGGCGGTGAGGTGGGACAGCCCGGCCAGCCGGAACTCCTCCTCGAGCACCGGGTCCATCGCGCGGGTGTCACCGACGACCAACCCGGGCAGCAGACCCGCCGGCCGCGGGTCGAGGACGCGGGTGGACGACGCCGACAGCGACTCGCGGACCACGGCGGCCACCCGCTGGGCCGGCCCCGGCTCCCCGGCCGACCGCGGGGGTCCGCGCGCCGAGAGGACGGCCGTCACGTCGTCGGTCGGCTCGGGCGGCGCCAGCGCGACGCGGCAGCGCACCTGCTGCCCCGGGAGCAGGCCCTCCCAGCCGTCGGCGGGGGCGAACAGGAGGACCGCGGCGCCGGATCGCTGCCGCCCGCCGCCGAGGTCCACCTCGTCGACGTCGGCGTCGAGGACCACGCGGGGCGGGCCCCCACCGGTCAGCCGGTGCGGGGTGCCGGTCACGGTGAGGGTCAGCTCCACCGTCGCCCGGGCCTCGGCCGCCTCCCGCAGCGGCGCCCCCTCCCGCACGCCCGTCCGGACGGCGGCCGTCCCCGCGGTCACCACCACCGCCGCCAGGACGCCGACCGCCACGGACGCGCCCGACCGGCGCAGCGGCACGGCGCCCAGCAGGAGCGCACCCGCCGCCAGGGCACCCAGGACGCCTGCCGCGAGGTGCGGGGCCAGGAGCGTGACGGCCCACACCGTCGCAGCCGCCGGCCACAGGCGCAGGTCCAGCCACTGCCACCGGGCGTCGCCCCGGGCCCCGGGACCTGCGAGTGTCACACCGTCACCAGTTCCGCGAGGTCGGCCGCGATCGCCGGGCCGATGCCCGGCACGTCGTCCAGCTCGTCGACGCTGCGGAAGGGGCCGTTCCGGGCGCGGTGGTCGACGATCCGCTGGGCGAGGACCGGCCCGATGCCCGGCAGCGCGTCCAGGTCGACCACCCCGGCCGCGTTGAGGTCGACCCGGCCTCCCCCACCGCCCGTCGCCCCACCGGAGGAGGGAGCCCCCACCACGGGGCCGGCAGCTCCCGGGACGCCCACCGCGATCTGCTGCCCGTCGCTCAGCGGCGCCGCCAGGTTCACCGACGCCGGGTCCGCGCCCGGGAGCAGCCCGCCCGCGGCCTCCACCGCGTCGGCGACCCGCGCACCGGTGCCCAGCGTGACCAGCCCGGGCCGCCCGACCTGACCGACCACGGATACGACCACGGTGGCGGAGCGCTCCGCCACCTCACCGACCGACGGCGACGACGACGGAGCGTGGGCGGTCTCCCCCGGTGCCGCCGCGGCCGTCGGGGCCGGCTCGACGGTCGGACGGCTGAGCCAGGTCCAGCCGAGCAGCAGCGCGACGGTCAGGACCCCAGCAACCCCGAGCGCCCGCGCACCGGGCCGGCCGATGTCCCAGCGCGCCGCGGTGCCCGGCGCGCGGTGGCGGCCGAGCCCCGGGGGAAGCGCCGGCTCCTCCGCCGGACCGTCGAGCGGGACGGGGTCTCGCACGTCTTCCGCCTCGAAGGCGTCGAGCTCGTCCTCGTCGGGCACCCAGCCGCCGGGGGCCGGGGCGTGCTCCGCCAGCAGGGCCCGCAACCTGGCACGGATGACGTCGGCGTCGTCGCTGCGGCGGGGAGGGAGGCGCACCCCGGCGACGCTAGGAAGAGCCGGTCAGCCGGGGAGCCGGATCCGCCCGGCTGTGGACGGACCCGGCGACTGTGGACGACCGGGCGCCCCGGGGCCCGAACCGGCTTGAGCCGGCCCAGCCGACGTCCGGCCGCGCCGTGGCGCGCCTGGACGTCAGCGGAAGCGGCTCAGGCCCCGTCCGGGACCTGATCCGGGGAGCAGGAACGCAGGGGCGCGGTCACGCGCCGTCCGCGTCCTCCTCGGCCGGCAGGCAGACGACCACACCCACCGCGCCGGGTCCCACGTGCGCGCCGATGGCCGCGCCGAGCTCGCTCACGTGCAGCTCGCGGATCGCGGGCACCCGCGCCCGGAGCTCGGCGACGAGCCGCTCGGCCCGCTCGGCGGCCGCGAGGTGGTGCACGGCCAGCGAGACCTCGCGCTCCCCCGCGTGCTCGACCACGTGCTGCACGAGCCGGTGGACGGCCCGGGCCGAGGTCCGCACCTTCTCCAGGGGCACCACGCTGCCGGCCTCCACGTGCAGCACCGGCTTGACCGCCAGCGCCGAGCCGAGGATCGCCGCCGCCGAACCGATCCGTCCGCCCCGGCGCAGGTGTTCGAGGGTGTCGACCACGAAGAAGGTGCGGGTGCGGTCGACGGCTGCCCGGGCGATCCGGTCGACGGTGTCCCGGTCGGCGCCGTCGGCGGCGGCGCGGGCCGCTGCGAGCACCGCGAACCCGGTGCCCATGGCGGCGGACCGGGAGTCGACGACGGAGACGATGTGCTCCCCCACCTGCGAGGCCGCCACCCGCGCCGCGTCCCACGTGCCCGACAGCTCCGACGACAGGTGGATGGAGACCAGGCGGTCGGCCCCGGCGTCGAGCGCGGCGCGGTACGCCGCGACGAAGTCGCCGGGCGTGGGCCGCGACGTGGAGACCCGCTGCCCCCGCGTGGACAGGGCCTTCGCGACGTCGGCCGAGCTGATGTCCTCGCCTTCCCGGCCGGAGCGGCCGGAGAGGACCACGTACAGCGGGACGACGTGGATGCCGTACTCGTCGACGGTCGAGCGGGGCAGGTAGGCCGTCGAATCGGTGAGGACGGCGACGGGCACGCGGCGAGGCTAACCGGCACCGGGCCGGACGACGGCCCCGGTGCCACCCGGGCGGGGCGGCGGGCCGCTCAGCCGACCGCGTCGGCGTCCTGCGCCGGGTCCGGCCCGGGCTGCCCGCCGGTACCGGGCAGCACGGTGGTGCCGGTGTCCTCGCGCCGCTGCGGCCGCCCGCCGGGGAGCCCCTCCGGCACCGGTCCGGCGGAGTGGTTGTGCCTGAGCAGCCGCCACCGGCCGCCCTGGCGGGCCAGCTCGCTCCACGCGCAGTTGCCCAGCGGGCCGAACACGCGGCGGTGGTCGGGCCCCAGCTCCAGCAGCCGCTCGATCAGCCGGCCGCTCGTGCCGCCGTGAGTGACGACGACCGCGACCTGCGCCGGCGGCAGCTCCTGCAGGGCGGCCAGCACGCGCTCGGCGACCGCGGCCGTCTCCTCGCCGCCCCGTCCCCGCACGTGGCGCCCGGCGAGCCAGTCGGCGTACTGCTCGGGGTACCGGTCGGCGACCTCGTCGCGGGTCAGCCCCTCCCACGAGCCCATGCCGTGCTCGCGCAGCCTGGGCTCCAGCTGCAGCGGGACGCCCAGCAGGGCGGTGAGCTCACGGGCGGTGTCGGCCGCGCGCACCAGATCGCTCGACACGACCACTGCGTCCTGCCCGGCGAGCCCCGCGACCAGGTGCGGCGCGGCGTGCGTCGCCTGGGCGCGGCCGACGTCGTCCAGGGGCGGGTCCAGCTGCCCCTGGAAGCGCCCCGCGGCGTTCCACCCGGTCCGCCCGTGCCGCCAGACGACCAGACGGCCCACCGGCAGCTCGGGCAGAGCAGGAGCGGTCACTGGCCGGCCGTCTCCACGACCGCAGGGCTGCCGGCGTCCTCGGCGGCGGGCTGCGCCGGCGCGGCCGAGTCGACGAACGGGATGGTCGGGCAGTCCTTCCAGAGCCGCTCGAGGGCGTAGTAGGCGCGCTCCTCGGCGTGCTGGACGTGCACCACCACGTCGACGAAGTCCAGGAGCACCCAGCGCGCC
The DNA here is from genome assembly GCF_002938435.1 of Blastococcus saxobsidens. Lineage (GTDB taxonomy): Bacteria > Actinomycetota > Actinomycetes > Mycobacteriales > Geodermatophilaceae > Blastococcus > Blastococcus saxobsidens. The sequence continues at coordinate 15,989 of NZ_POQT01000050.1, read as the reverse complement.
TCGGCGACGCCCTCCCGGCGCACCGGCTTCACGCCGTGCTCGCGCAGGCGCTCCTCCACCTCGTCGACGATGGCCTGCACCTGCCGCTCGTTGGGTGCGGACGCGAGGACGAAGGCGTCGGTGATGGCGAGCCGCTCGCTGACGTCGACGATCGAGACGTCGGTGGCGAGCTTGTCCGCGGCCGCCTGGGCGGCGACGAGCGCGGTCTCCCGTGCTTCGGCCGAGGCGGTCATCGGGGTACCTCCTGGAGGTGAGAAGTCGTCGTCGAGGGATCAGCGCCGGCGCCGGCGGAGGGATTCCCCGGCGTCCCGGGTGGGGGGCGGTCGTAGGTGGGACGGTCGCCTGACGGGCGCCCGTCCGAGGCGGCCGGACGGTTCCGGCCGTGCGGTCGGCGGTAGAGCCCCCGCTTCTCGATGTACTGCACGACGCCGTCGGGCACGAGGTACCAGACCGGCATCCCGCGGTCCACGCGCTCCCGGCAGTCGCTGGAGCTGATCGCCAGCGCCGGGATCTCCACGAGGCTCGCCCTGCCCTCGGGGAGGTGGGAGTCGGCCAGCGTGTAGCCGGGACGGGTGACGCCGATGAAGTGCGCCAGCTCGAAGCAGCGGGTCCCGTCGCGCCAGGTCATGATCTGGGCCAGGGCGTCGGCGCCGGTGATGAAGAACAGCTCCGCGTCCGGCCGCTGGGCGTGCAGGTCGGTGAGGGTGTCGAAGGTGTACGTCGGACCACCCCGGTCGATGTCGACCCGGCTCACGGAGAAGCGCGGGTTCGACGCCGTCGCGATGACCGTCATGAGGTAGCGGTCCTCGGCCGGGCTGACCGACCGGTCGCTCTTCTGCCAGGGCTCACCGGTCGGCACGAAGACGACCTCGTCCAGCCCGAAGAGCCCGGCGACCTCGCTGGCGGCCACCAGGTGCCCGTGGTGGATGGGATCGAACGTCCCGCCCATCACCCCGACTCGTCGACCTGCCACCGGACGAGCGTATCCGCAGGCCCCCGGGGCCGGCCCCGTGAGGACCGGCCCCGGCCCGCGGATCCACCCGGCCGGCCCGGGGCCGGACCGGATGGGCCCACTGCGACCGGCTCCCCCGTGCAGCCGGTCGCCGTCCGGCCGCGACGCTGCGGGCGGCGGATGTCGACGTGTCGACATCGCGCTGACCAACGCGGCAACCCGGCATTCGGTTACGGGCCCGTCTCGCGAAAACCGACCGGCTGGTCGCGGGTGCGCCGACGGCGACACGTCGACTCCTCGACGTGGCGACAGGCCGACGGACCGACGTAGCCGGGCGGCCCGGCACGCTCAGAGGGTGGTGACGAAGTCCGTGAGCTGGGCGGCGTTGCGGCACTCCACCATGTCGATGACCTCGCCGTAGCGGTCGGCCGCGGAGTCGCCGCTCCCCCACAGCCGGCGCGGCTCCGGGTTGAGCCAGTGCGCCGAGCGCGCCTTCGACACGAGCCCCGCCAGCACCGGGACGCCGGGCTGCCGGTAGTTGGTGCGACCGTCCCCGAGCACGAGCAGCGACGTCTTGGGCCCCACGGCCGAGGCATACCGGTCGGCGAACACGTCGAAGGAGTTGCCGTAGTCGCTGTGCCCGTCGAAGGCCACGACCTGCGCCTCCCGGCCGATGCGGGCGATGGCGTCGGCGACGTCCACGCCTGGCGCGAAGAAGCGGGTGACCTCGTCGGTGGAGTCGACGAAGGCGAAGGCGCGGACGCCGGTGAAGTGCTCCCGCAGGGCCTGGGTGAGCATCAGCGTGAAGTGGCTGAAACCGGCGACCGAGCCGCTGACGTCGCAGAGCACCACGAGCTCCGGCTTGTGCACCTTGCGCGGGCGGTGGTGGGTCACCACCGGCACCCCGCCGGTGGCCAGCGACGCCCGGACGGTCTTGCGGAAGTCCAGCCGGCCCTCGCGGCCCATCCGGCGCCGAGCGGAGAGGCGCACGGCCAGCCGCCGGGCCAGCGGTGTCACGGCGCGGCGCAGCTCGGCGAGGTCGGCGGCCTGCGCCCGGAGGAAGTCGACCTGGTCGGCCAGCGGGCGGACGGCGTTCTTCGCGACCCGGTCCCGCCCCTTCTCCGCCGCCGTCCGCCGGCGCACCTCGGCCTCCACCGCGGCGCGGAAGGCCGCCAGCCGGTCGCGCACCGTCTGCCGGGCCACCTGCTCGGCCAGCCCGCCGCGGTCGGCGTCGCCGAGGAGCCCGGCCAGCAGCTGGGCCACGAGGGTGTCCGGGGACAGCGCCCGCAGGACCCGGTAGCTGAAGTAGGACTGCCCCGACGGGGTCGGCTGCCCCGGCCCCAGCTGGTCGACGGCGTCGCGGGCGAAGCGGCGCAGCTCCTCGGGGTCGCCGTCCTGGAGCAGCCGGAGCAGCTCGGCGCGCATCATCTCGGCCAGCGCCGCGTCGTCGGGCACGTCGAGGGTCGACTCCGGGCCCTCGGTGGCGCCGTCCCCGGCACCGTCCCCGGAGGCCGGGCGGTCGCTCAGCGGCCACCACAGGTCGAACAGCACGTCGTAGGTGGGCCGCTGGGCCGCCCGCTGCAGCAGGACCGCCGCCAGGCCGTGGCGCAGCTGCTCGCGGTCCAGCAGGTCGACCACGGTGAGGATCTCCGCGGCGTCGACGGCCTGGCTGATGCCGACGGGGATCCCCGCCTCGCGGACCGCCCGGACGAACCCGTCGAGGTGCCCGGCCAGTCCCCCGGCCGTCCGGGTCCCCTGCGGAGCAGCGTTCATCAGTTCAGCCGGAGCTCGGCGGCGGCGCGGGTCTGGTCGCTGGCGTGCTTGAGCACCACGCCGAGCGTCGAGCTCATCGCCTGCTCGTCGAGGGTGTCCAGGCCGAGCTCGAGCAGGGTCTGCGCCCAGTCGAGGGTCTCGGAGATCGACGGCGACTTCTTCAGCTCCAGCCCGCGCAGCGCCCGGACGGTGCGGACCAGCTGGTCGGCCAGGCCGGGCGCCAGGTCGGGCACCCGCGAGAGCACGATCTCGCGCTCCCGCTCGGCCGACGGGTAGTCCAGCGCCAGGTAGAGGCAGCGGCGCTTCAGCGCCTCGGAGAGCTCCCGGGTGGCGTTGGAGGTGAGGACGACGGTCGGCCGCCGGGTTGCGGTGATCGTGCCGAGCTCAGGGATGGTGACCTGGAAGTCGCTGAGCACCTCCAGCAGCAGGCCCTCGACCTCGACGTCGGCCTTGTCGGTCTCGTCGATGAGCAGCACGGTGGGGTCGCTGCGGCGGATCGCGGTGAGCAGCGGCCGGGCGAGCAGGAACTCCTCGCCGAAGATGTCGTCGTGGACGGTGTCCCAGTCCGCGCCGCCCTCGGCCTGGGATGCCTGGATGCGCAGCAGCTGCTTCTTGTAGTTCCACTCGTAGAGCGCCCGCGCCTCGTCCAGGCCCTCGTAGCACTGCAGCCGGATCAGTTCCGAGCCCGTCGCCGCCGCGAGCGCCTTGGCCAGCTCGGTCTTGCCGGTGCCCGCCGGCCCCTCGACCAGCAGCGGCTTGCCCAGCCGGTCGGCGAGGAAGACGGTCGTCGCGATCTGCGCGTCAGGCAGGTAGCCCGCCGCGGAGAGCCGCTTGCCGACGTCGGCGACCGACGAGAAGTTCGGGGACTGCTGGCGGGGCATCGGGCGGGCTCCTCGGCGGGGCGGCGGGCGGGGTCAGCGGGTGTGGCCGCGCCCCGTGACGACGTAGGTGGTGGAGGTGAGCTCGGGCAGCCCCAGCGGGCCGCGGGCGTGCAGCTTCTGGGTGGAGATGCCGATCTCGGCGCCGAAGCCGAACTCGCCGCCGTCGGTGAACCGGGTGGAGGCGTTGACCAGGATGGCGGCGGCGTCCACGCCGGCGGTGAACTCGGAGATGGCCGCCGCGGAGTCGGCGACGATCGCCTCGGTGTGTCCGGTGCTCCACCGCGCGATGTGCTCCAGGGCCTGCGGCAGGTCGTCGACGATCCGCACCGCCATGTCCATCGACAGGTACTCGGTGGCCCAGTCCTCGTCGGTGGCCGGGACGACGGTGTCGTGGGCGGCGCGCGCCGCATCGTCGCCGTGCAGGGTGACCCCGGCGCCGGCCAGCGCGGCGAGCAACCGCGGCAGGAAGGGCACGTCCCGGTGCACGAGCAGCGTCTCGGCGGAGTTGCAGACGCTCACCCGGTGGGTCTTCGAGTTGAGCACGACCGCCTCGGCGATCGCCGGATCGGCGGAGGCATCCACGTAGACGTGGCAGTTGCCCTCACCGGTCTCGATCACCGGCACGCGGGCCTCGCGGACCACCCGCTGGATCAGCGACGCGCCACCGCGCGGGATCACCACGTCGACGTACCCGCGGGCGTTCAGCAGCTCCCCCACCGAGGCGCGCTCGGCCGGCAGCAGCTCGACGAAGCCGGCCGGCAGACCGGCCTTCTCCCCTGCATCGGTGAGGACGGCGATGAGCGCGGTGTTGGTGCGGTAGGCGGACGCGGAGCCGCGCAGCAGGGCGGCGTTGCCGCTCTTGAGGCACAGGCCGGCCGCGTCGACGGTCACGTTGGGGCGCGCCTCGTAGACGATGCCGACGACGCCGAGCGGCACGCGGACCTGCTTGAGCTCCAGGCCGTTGGGCAACCGGTTCCCGCGGACGACGTCGCCCACCGGGTCGGGCAGCGCGACCAGCTGGCGCAGCGCATCGGCGACCCCGGCGACGCGCCCGGCGTCCAGCCGAAGCCGGTCCAGCACCGACGCCGGAGTGCCGGCCTCGGCCGCGGCGTCGACGTCGGCGGCGTTGGCGGCGAGGACCTCCTCGGTCCGCTCGACCAGCGCCTCGGCCATCGCCGCCAGCGCGGCGTCCTTGGTATCGGTCGGGAGGGTGCGCAGCACCCGGGCAGCCGACCGCGCGCGCAGGGCGGCGGCACCGATCAGGGGCAGCTCAGCGACCTCGGACACGCCCGCGAGGGTACGCGGGGCCGTCGCACACCAGGCACCGTTCGCCCGGACGGGTCCGGCGCCGGCCCGCTGTGCGAGAATGATTCTCATGAACATCTCGGCCACCGGGCGGACCGCCTGCGCAACGGCGTCCGCCGCGCTGCTCCTGCTCACCGGATGCGGCGGCTCCGACGGTGGCGCCGCGGCCGCGGGCGGTGACGGCCTCAGCGTCGTCGCCGGCTTCTACCCGCTGGAGTGGGCGGCGTCGCGGATCGGCGGCGACCTCGTCGAGGTGTCGTCGCTGACCGCTCCTGGTGCCGAACCGCACGACCTCGAGCTGACGCCGCGGGACGTGGCCGGCGTGTCCGACGCCGACCTGCTCGTCCACCTCGGTGGGTTCCAGGCAGCGGTGGACGAGGCCGCCGAGTCCCAGGCGGGCGACCACTCGTGGGACGTCGCCGAGGTCGCGAACCTCTCCCTCACCGCCTCGGGCGACGACCACGAGCACGCCGAGGACGAGCACGCCGAAGAGGGGCACGCCGAGGACGAGGAGGCCACCGACCCGCACTTCTGGCTGGACCCCACCCGGCTCGCCGACGTCGGCGACGCCCTCGCCGAGCGGCTGACCGAGCTGGACCCCGACGGCGCGGAGACCTACGAGCAGAACGCCGCCGCCCTGCGCGAGGACCTCGAGGCCCTCGACCAGGAGATGTCCGCCGGGCTGACCGACTGCGCCGTGGACACCCTGGTCACCAGCCACGACGCGTTCGGGTACCTCGCCGACCGCTACGGTCTCGAGGTGGTCGCCATCAGCGGGATCAGCCCCTCCGCGGAGCCGTCGGCCGACCAGCTGGCCCAGATCTCCTCCCTCGTCACCGAGCGCGGGGTGACCACGGTCTACACCGAGACGCTGGTGGACCCGGCCGTCGCCGAGACCGTGGCCGCCGAGGCCGGTGTCCGCACCGCGGTCCTCGACCCGCTCGAGGGGCTGACCGACGAGTCGGCGGGCGAGGACTACCTCGCCGTCATGCGGGCCAACCTCGCCACGCTGCAGGAGGGTCAGTCCTGCTCATGAGCACCACCCCGGCCGGCGGTGCGCCGGTCGTCGAGCTGCGGCGGGCCACCATCGGCTACGGCGACGTCGCCATCGTGCGCGACCTGGACCTGACCATCCGCGCCGGCGAGGCGGTCGCCGTGCTCGGCTCCAACGGCTCGGGCAAGACGACGCTGGCGCGCGGGCTGCTCGGCCTGGCCTCCCTGCTCGACGGTGAGGTGCAGGTGCTCGGCGCCCGGGTCGGCGGGCTGCGCGACCGGGGCCGGGTGGGCTACGTGCCCCAGCGCCACTCGGTCAGCGGCGCCGTGCCGGCCACGGTCCGCGAGGTGGTCGGCGTCGGCCGGCTGGCCCGCCTGGGGCTGCTGCGCAGGCTCGGCCGCAAGGACCGCGCGGCCGTCGCCGACGCCGTCGCGGCGGTCGGACTCGAGGACCGGATGGACGATCCGGTGGCCTCGCTCTCCGGCGGGCAGCAGCGCAGGGTCCTGGTGGCCCGGGCGCTGGCCGCGGAACCGGAGCTGCTGATCATGGACGAGCCCACCGCGGGCGTGGACGCCGCCAACCAGCAGGTGCTCGCCGGCGTCCTCGGGCGCATCTCCGCGAGCGGCACCACCCTGGTCGTCGTGACGCACGAGACCGCCCCGCTGGCCGACGTCCTCTCCCGGGCCGTCGTGGTCGACCACGGGAGGCTGGCCTACGACGGCCCGCTGGCCGAGGCCGCGCGGCACGACGAGCCCGGTGTCCACCACCACCCACCGGCGCGCGAGCGGTCCGGCTACCGCCTCGACCAGCCGACGGTGACGACCCGGCCGCGCGGCGCGGCCCACGAGGGGCACTGACGTGGACATCCTCGACTACGACTTCATGCAGCGGGCGCTCCTCGCCTCCCTGATGGTGGGGCTGGTCGCGCCCGCCGTGGGCGTGTTCCTGGTCCAGCGCCGCCTCTCCCTGCTGGGCGACGGGCTGGGCCACGTCGCGCTCACCGGCGTCGGCGTCGGCGTCCTCACCGCCACCAGCCCGGTGTGGACCGCCCTGGTCGCCGCGGTGCTGGGCGCGGTGCTCATCGAGCTGGTCCGCGCCCGCGGCCGCACCAGCGGCGACGTCGCCCTGGCGGTGCTCTTCTACGGCGGCATCGCCGGCGGCGTGGTGCTGCTGAGCCTCGCGCCCCGGGGCCAGGCGACCAACCTGGACTCCTACCTCTTCGGCGCGATCACGACGACCAGCCCGGAGGACGTCGCCGTCTTCGCCGTCATCTCCGTCGTGGTCCTGCTGACCGTGGTCCTGCTCGGGCAGCGGCTCTACGCCGTCAGCGACGACGAGGAGTACGCGCGCGCGGTCGGGTTGCCCGTGCTCGGCCTCAACATAGTCCTGGCGGCCCTGGTCGCCTCCACCGTCGTGCTGTCGATGCGGGTGGTCGGCCTGCTGCTGATCAGCGCCCTGATGATCGTGCCGAGCGCGATCGCGCAGCTGCTGGCCCGCAGCTTCCGCGAGACGGTCGCCCTGGCCTGCGTCGTCGGGCTGGTCGTGAGCGTCGCCGGGACGACGACGTCCTTCTACGCGGGGACGCCGTCGGGCGGCACGATCGTGCTGCTGTCCATCGCGCTGTTCCTGCTCGTGTCGACGGGAGTGGCGGTGCGGCAGGCGACGGCGCGCCGGCGGCACCGGCGCCGGGTCGACGTCCACGACGCCCACCCGCACGAGCACGGCGACGGCTGCGGGCACCAGCCGGTGCCGCACGGCGACCACGTGGACTACGACCACGACGGGCACCGGCACGCACCGCACCGGACGGGCGAGGGCGTGCACTACGACGAGCACGGCGAGCACCCGGTCGGCGCTCCCCCCGCCGGACGGACGGGGTGACCGTGGGCGATCCGGCACCCGCCGACCTCTCGGGTCGTCGCAGCACCCGCCAGCGCAGCGCCCTCGTGGCGCTCCTCGAGGAGCTCGACGAGTTCCGCAGCGCGCAGGACCTGCACGCCCTGCTGCGCGCGCGAGGCGATGCCGTCGGCCTGGCGACCGTCTACCGCACGCTGCAGAGCCTGGTGGACGACGGGCAGCTCGACGTCCTGCGCAGCACCGACGGCGAGGCCGCCTACCGCCGGTGCTCCCCCAGCCACCACCACCACCTGGTCTGCCGCTCCTGCGGCCGCACCGTGGAGGTCGCCGACCCGCCGGTCGAGCGGTGGGCGGCGCGCATGGCCGCCGAGCACGGCTTCACCGACGTCCAGCACCAGGTCGAGGTCTTCGGCACCTGCGCCGCGTGCACGACCGCGCCGTCCTGACGCCGCGGCCGAGGGCGGCGGGAGCCGCCCGGTCAGCTGAGCGCGCGGGTGCCCGGCGGCAGCACCCCGCCGCCCACCATGTCCACGACGGCGTCCTGCAGCGCGGTCAGCGCGACCCGCTGGGTGAACGGTCCGGTCGAGACACGGGCGACGCCGAGCTCCTGCATCTCGCGGGCCGGCAGCGAGGCTCCCGGCACGCTGATCAGGGTCAGCTTGCCGCGGCCAAGCCCGTCGACGACCGCCTCGATCTCCTCGCGGGCGATCAGCCGCGGGATGAAGACCACGGGCGCACCGGCCTCCAGGTAGGCCCGACCACGGCGCACGGTCTCGGCGACCAGCCGGCCGCGGTCAGCGCCCTCGGGGGCCCGGACGAAGGTGTCGGTACGGGCGTTGAGCACGAAGTCGATCCCGGCGTCGCGGCCGGCACGGACGACGGCCTCCACGGCGGCCACGGCCTCGTCGAGCGGCTTCATCTGGTCCTCGAGGTTGCCGCCGACGACGCCGGCGGCGATGGCTCGGCGGGCGGTCTCGCCCGCATCGCCGTAGCCGGCCTCCATGTCCATGCTGACCGGCAGGTCCACGGCCGAGGCGATCCGGGCGACCATGTCCAGGTGCAGCTCGAGCGGGATGTTCTCCCCGTCCTCGTAGCCGTACGTGGCCGCGATGCCGTGGCTCGCGGTGGCGAGGGCCCGGACGCCGTCGGTGGCGGCCACCACCCGGGCGGAGGCGACGTCCCACACGTTGGTGAGGACCAGGATCTCCGGAGCGGTGTGCAGGTCGAGGAGTGCGCGGGCGCGCGTCGCGAGGTCGGTCACGACCGCGACCGTAGCCAGGTCAGCGGTCGCGGAGTGCGCGCAGGGCGCTCTTGCGCGCCTCACCGGTGAGGCGGTCGAGGAAGAGCTTCCCGTCGAGGTGGTCGACCTCGTGCTGCAGGCACCGGGCCATCAGCCCGCTGCCCTCCAGCCGCAGCGGCTCGCCGTGCACGTCGAACCCCTCGACGACGGCGTGCATGGCGCGGACGGTGGGCGCCCAGATGCCGGGCACGGACAGGCAGCCCTCGTCGCCGTCCTGGGTCTCCTCGGACAGCTCGACGATGCGCGGGTTCACCACGTGCCCGATGACCCCGTCGATGTTGTAGGAGAACGCGCGCAGCCCCACCCCGATCTGCGGGCCGGCCAGCCCTGCCCGGCCGGGGTGGTCGACGGTCTCGACCAGGTCGCGGACGAGGGCGGCGAGCTCCCGGTCGAACGAGCGCACCTCGTCGGCAGGGGTGCGCAGGACGGGGTCACCGACTTCGCGGATGGGGCGGATCGTCACCCGGGCAGTCTCTCAGCCGCTCGTCGGGCTCAGCGCGACCGGCCGACCAGCACCATCTCGTCGCGGTGCACGACCTCGCGCCGGTGCTCCGGCGGGAGGTCCCCGGTCTTGCGACCGAGCAGCGCGGGCATGTCCCGGGCGTCGTAGGCCACGAGCCCCCGCGCGACGACGACGCCGTCGGGCCCGACCAGCTCGACCGGGTCGTCGGCCAGGAACTCACCGGCCACCCCGGTGATGCCGGCGGCCAGCAGCGAGGCGTGCCGCTCGCGCACCGCGGTCACCGCCCCGGCGTCGAGGATCAGCCGGCCCCGGGGTCGGCTGGCGTAGCGCAGCCAGAACTGGCGGGCGCTGGGCCGCTTGCCCATGGGGGCGAAGAGGGTGCCCACCCGGTCCCCGGCCAGCGCACCGGCGGCCTGCGAGGTGGAGGTGACGACGACGGGGACCCCGGCGTGCGCGGCGATGAACGCCGCCTCCACCTTGGTCGCCATCCCGCCGGTGCCCACGCCGTTGCGGCTGGCCGAGCCGAGGGTGACCGCGGCGAGGTCGGCCGGGTCGCGCACGGTGTCGACGAGCTGGGCCGGACCGGTACGCGGGTCGCCGTCGTAGACGCCGTCGACGTCGGAGAGCAGCACCAGCGCCTCGGCCCGCGAGACGTGCGCGACCAGCGCCGCCAGCCGGTCGTTGTCGCCGAACCGGATCTCCTCGGTGGCGACCGTGTCGTTCTCGTTGACGATCGGCAGCGCCCCGAGGGCGAGCAGCCGGTCGACGGTCTGGCGGGCGTTGCGGTAGTGGCTGCGGCGGGTCACGTCGTCGGCGGTGAGCAGCACCTGCCCCACGGTCAGCCCGTGCCGGCCGAAGGCGTCGGCGTAGGTCTGCACCAGGCGCAGCTGCCCGACGCTGGCCGCGGCCTGCGCGGTGGCCAGGTCGCGCGGGCGGCCGTCGAGGCCCAGCGGCGCCAGGCCGGCCGCGATGGCCCCGGAGGAGACCAGCACGACCTCGCGGCCCGCGGCCCGCACCGCGGCGAGCACGTCCACCAGCGCCGTCAGCCGGTCGGCGTCCAGCCCGCCGGCGAGCGTGGTGAGCGAGGAGGACCCGACCTTCACCACGACCCGGCCCGCGCCGGCGATCTCCGGCCGGGCGGCGGTGGTCGCGGGGGCGCCGGTCACCGGTCGCCGTCCACCAGGGCGTCGTCGGTGGTCTTCCCGTCGATCCGGACGTCGTCGTCCTCGTCGAAGACGTCGTCCAGCCCGGCCAGGTCCTCGTCGGTCCAGCCCTGGTCGGACATCTCGAACGGCGTGCGGCGTGCCTTCTTGGCCGCGAGCCGCTCGGCCGCGCCCAGCCGCTCGTTGTTCTCCAGCCGGTTGTCGGTGCCCCGGCCACCCAGGCCGGCCGACTCCTCGGCGGTGAGGGTGCCGGCGGGCAGCGTCGGCGCCCAGTCGAAGGTGACCCCGCCGATGGTGACCGCGTCGCCCTCGCGGGCACCGGCCTTCGCCAGCTGCTCCTCGACGCCCAGCCGGTTGAGGCGGTCGGCGAGGAAGCCGACGGCCTCGTCGTTGGTGAAGTCGGTCTGGCGCACCCAGCGCTCGGGCTTGACGCCACGGACGACGAAACCGTCCGGGTCGTCGGGGTCGCGCCCGACGGTGAAGCCGGAGTCGTCGACGGCGCGCGGGGTGAGCGTGATGCGGACCGGCTCGGGCGCCGGCAGCGACGCCCGGTGCTCCTCGACCGCCGCGGCGAGGGCGAAGCCGAACTCCTTGAGCCCCTCGCCGGTGGCGGCGCTGACGGCGTACACGTCCAGTCCGCGAGCCTCCAGCGTGCTGCGCACCAGGTCGACCAGCTCGCGGCCGTCGGGCACGTCGATCTTGTTCAGGACGGCGATCCGCAGCCGGCCGACCAGGTCCAGCTCCTCGCCGCCGGCCGCCGCTCCCGAGTACATGGCGAGCTCGTGCTCCAGCGCCTCGATGTCGCTCTCGGGGTCGCGGCCGGGCTCCATGGTGGCCATGTCGACGACGTGCACCAGGACGGCGCAGCGCTCGACGTGCCGCAGGAACTGCAGGCCCAGGCCCTTGCCGGTCGACGCCCCGGGGATCAGGCCCGGCACGTCGGCCATCGTGTAGACCGTATCGCCGGAGCGGATGACGCCGAGGTTGGGCACCAGCGTCGTGAACGGGTAGTCGGCGATCTTCGGGCGGGCCGCGGACATGGCGGCGACCAGCGAGGACTTGCCGGCCGACGGGTACCCGACGAGGCCGACGTCGGCGATGCTCTTGAGCTCCAGCACGGCGTCGAAGGCCTCACCGGGCTCGCCGAGCAGCGCGAAGCCGGGCGCCTTGCGGCGGGCGTTGGCCAGGGCGGCGTTGCCGAGACCGCCCTTGCCCCCGTGCGCGAGCACCACGCGGGTGCCAGCGCCGATGAGGTCGGCGATCTGCCGGCCGTCGGGGGTGGTCACCACCGTGCCCTCGGGCACGCGCAGCACCCGGTCCTCGCCGCGGGCGCCGTGCCGGTTGCTGCCCGCGCCGGGGCGGCCGTTGGCCGCCTTCTGGTGCGGGCGGTGGTGGAAGTCCAGCAGGGTGTGCGCATTGGGGTCCACCTCGAGGACGACGTCGCCGCCGTCCCCGCCGTTGCCCCCGTCGGGGCCGCCCAGCGGCTTGTACTTCTCGCGGTGCACCGAGGACACCCCGTGCCCGCCGTTACCGGCGGCGACGTGGATGGTGACCCGGTCGACGAAAGCGGCCATGTGTGTCGAGCGGACGAGTCCGCGCCGCCTCCTACCTACCTGTCAAGCGCCACGAGCGCACAGGCCACCGGCCCGTGCGCCCGCAACTGAATGGAACGGCCCCACCCAGGGGCCCACCCTGAGCCTGCGAAGGGTGGGGAGGGTGGGGTCCTTCTTCAGGCCTCGACCGCGGAGATCGAGATGGTCTTGCGTCCCCGCTTCGTGCCGAAGGTGACCGAGCCCGGCGCGAGCGCGAACAGCGTGTCGTCGCTGCCACGGCCGACGCCGAGACCCGGGTGGAAGTGGGTTCCACGCTGACGGACGATGATCTCGCCGGCCTTCACGATCTGGCCACCGAAGCGCTTGACGCCGAGGCGCTGCGCGTTCGAGTCGCGGCCGTTGCGGGAGGACGAAGCGCCCTTCTTGTGTGCCATGTCGGCGTCAGCCCTTCGAGATGTCGCGGACCACGACGCTGGTCAGGGGCTGACGGTGCCCCTGCCGCTTGTGGTAGCCGGTCTTGTTCTTGAACTTGTGGATGTGGATCTTCGGGCCCTTGCCGTGCTCGACGATCTCGCCGGTCACGGTCACCTTGGCGAGGGTCGCCGCATCGCTGGTGACGGTGTCCCCGTCGACCAGCAGGATCGCCGGGAGGGCGACGGTGTCGCCCGCCGCACCCTGCAGGCGGTTGATCGTGAACGTGTCGCCCACGGCCACCTTGTGCTGGCTGCCACCGGCCTTCACCACTGCGTACACCACTGACTCCTCGTTCGCTTCTTCACGTCAAGCTCTGTGTCCGGCGCGCACGACCGGAACGGGCGCCGGGTGCTTGGACTGGCTGCGCACGCCGTCCCGGCGGCGCCCGGGGGCGCCTGCGCGGTGGCGCAGCAACCCGTCCAGCGTACCCGAGCCGTCCCGGGCGGTCGACATGCCCCGGTTGTGCTCCTGCTGACCCGGCCGGCGGACTACGCCGGCGGGCCGGCCGGCCGGCTGGCTGCCCGGCGACGGCGCGGCCGGGAGACCGCCACCGGCGCCTCGGCGGGCTCGCTGCCGACCTGGTCACCGGGCTCGGCACCGGCGTCGGTGGTGTGGTCCACCCCGCCCGGCGTCACGTCGGCGGTCGTCGTGGCGGGGGTGATCGGCACCGCGTCCTGCTCCGGCACCTCGACCGCCCCCACCTCACCGGCGGGCAGCACGTCCTCGGCCTCGGCCTCCGGCTCCGCCGGCACCGGAACGGTCTCGGGCAGCGGCTGGACGGTGGTCACGCGCACCGGCGGGTCGAGCTCCCGCACGGGCGGCGCGACGTCCTCGACGATCTCGGCGGACCCGTCGGCCACCGGCTCGGCCGGTGCGTCGTCCTCCGCCCGGGCCCCGGCGAGCACGGCGGCGTCCTCGGCCACGCGGTCCTCCCCCGACTGGCCGCGGTTGCGACGGCCGCGGCTGCGGCGGCCACCGCTGCGGGTGCCCTCGGCCGGCTCGGCGTCGGTCCCGGTCTCCGGAGCCGCCTCGACGGTCGCGTCGGCGCTCTCGTCCTTGTCCGGCTCGGGCACGGACTCCCTGCCCGCGTCACGGGCCTGGTCCCTGCCGCCCCGGTTCCGGCCCCCGCCGGACTCCCGGCCGCCGGAGTCCTTGCCCGCGCCGGAGTCCTTGCTCCCGCCGGACTCCTTGCCGCCGCCGCCGTTGCCCCGGCGCTTCTCGTCCACCGGGTCGGTGCTGACGATGATGCCGCGGCCACGGCAGTGGTCGCAGGACTCGGAGAAGACCTCGAGCAGCCCCTGGCCCACCCGCTTGCGGGTCATCTGGACCAGGCCCAGCGAGGTCACCTCGGCGACCTGGTGCTTGGTGCGGTCACGGCCCAGGCACTCGGTGAGCCGGCGCAGCACGAGGTCCCGGTTGCTCTCGAGCACCATGTCGATGAAGTCGATGACGATGATGCCGCCGATGTCGCGCAGCCGGAGCTGGCGGACGATCTCCTCCGCCGCCTCCATGTTGTTGCGGGTGACGGTCTGCTCCAGGTTGCCGCCCGAGCCGGTGAACTTGCCGGTGTTCACGTCGACGACGGTCATCGCCTCGGTGCGGTCGATCACCAGCGAGCCGCCGCTGGGCAGCCAAACCTTGCGGTCGAGCGCCTTGGCCAGCTGCTCGTCGATGCGCAGGTCGCGGAAGACGTCGCCCTCGCCGGTGTAGCGGCTCAGCCGCTCGGTGAGCTCCGGGGAGACGTGCGCGACGTAGGCCTCGACGGTGTCCCAGGCGTCGTCGCCCTGGACGACCAGGTCCTTGAAGTCCTCGTTGAAGACGTCGCGGATGACCCGGATGGCCAGGTCCGGCTCGCCGTAGAGCAGGGTCGGCGCGTTCGACGTCGACTCGGCCTTCTTCTGGATGACGTCCCACTGCGCGGTCAGCCGGTTGACGTCGCGGGTGAGCTCCTCCTCCGAGGCGCCCTCCGCGGCGGTCCGGATGATCACGCCGGCGTCCTCGGGGACGATCCGCTTGAGGATGTCCTTGAGGCGCTGGCGCTCGGTGTCGGGCAGCTTGCGGCTGATCCCGGTCATCGAGCCGCCGGGCACGTAGACCAGGAAGCGGCCGGGCAGGTTGATCTGCTGGGTCAGCCGCGCGCCCTTGTGGCCGATCGGGTCCTTGGTGACCTGCACCAGGATCTTGTCGCCGGACTTGAACGCGGTCTCGATCGAGCGCTGCTTGCCCGAGAGGCCCGCGGCGTCCCAGTTGACCTCACCGGCGTACAGGACGGCGTTGCGCCCCTTGCCGATGTCGACGAACGCCGCCTCCATGCTGGGCAGCACGTTCTGCACGCGGCCGAGGTAGACGTTGCCGGCGAAGGACGTCGCCTGCGCCTGGGTGACGTAGTGCTCGACGAGGACGTCGTCCTCGAGGACGGCGATCTGCGTCCGCTCGCCGCGCTGCCGGATGACCATCTTGCGGTCCACGGCCTCGCGCCGGGCGAGGAACTCCGACTCGGTCAGGATCGGCTGACGGCGGCGCCCGGTGTCCCGGCCGTCCCGGCGGCGCTGGCGCTTGGCCTCCAGCCGGGTCGAGCCGGTGATGCCGCGGACGTCGTCGTCGCTGGTGGCGCGGCCGTTGCGGCCGGCGCGCTCGGGCCGGTCGTCGTCGTCGCCGTCGTCGGAGGCGTCGTCACCGGCGGAGCTTCCACTGCGGCGGCGCCGGCGGCGGCGCCGGCGAGTGCTCGACCCGCCCGAGGACTCCTCGCCCTCACCGTCGCCCTCGGCGTCGTCCTCGCTCTCGCGGGTGTCCTCGGCGCGGTCGTCGTCGTCCTCGTCGGAGTCGGTGCGCTCGTCACCGGTCTCGTCGTCGGCGGAGTCCTCGCCGCTGCGGCCACGGCCGCGGCCACGACGGCCCCGGCGACGGCGGCGGCTGGCCGAGGAGCCGGTCTCGTCGGAGTCGTCCCCGGAGTCACCGCTCTCGTCGGCGTCGTCGGCCTGCTCGTCGTCCAGGTCGGCGTCGGCCTCCGGCTGCTCGACCGGACGGCGTCCGCGGGAGCGGCTGCGCCGGCTCCGGGGAGCCTCCTCGACGGCCTGGTCCTGGGTGGCGTCCCGGTCCTCGGCCGACTCCTCGGCGAGCTCGGGGTCCGGCGACTCGGCCGGGCGGCGGCTGCGGCGGCGCGGCGCGGCGGGCACGTCGGCCGGCGGCGCCACGAAGCTGATGAAGGCCGGCACGGGTGCCGTGGGGGCGGCGGCGACCGGCTCGGCGGCGCTCGGCTCGGCCGCGCCGGCCG
>NZ_POQT01000049.1 GCF_002938435.1 Blastococcus saxobsidens | reverse complement strand
CGGGCGGCCGGCACCGGCTCCCGGGGTGGCAAGCGCCCCACCCCCGACCGCACGGCGGTGCGCCGCGCCCCGGCCCGCCGCCGGAGGAAGCAGGCCAGGCCGGAGCGCACCGGTGCCCGCTGGTCGACCCGCCTGGGCGTCGTCGCCACCAGCGCGCTGCTGCTGCCCGCCGTCCTGGCGGTCCTGGTGCCCACCCCGCAGCCGCCCGCCGGCCCCCTGGACACCACCACCCTGGCCCTGACCGCCCGCAGCTCACTGCTCGAGCAGGCTGACGTCTACCGCCGGCTGGCCGACGACGTCGACCGCAGGCGTGCCCGGCTGGCCGAGGCCCGCACCGCCGAGCAGGAGGCTCGCGAGCTGGTCGCAGGCCGGCAGCAGGCGGTCGGCGTCGGCGCCGCGGCCCTCTACCGCTCGGGCCCGACCGACCGGCTGCCCGTCTTCGGCCTGGACATCCGGGACGCCGGCGCGGCGGACGGCGTGCTGTACCGGCAGGCGCTGGCGGAGCGGACCGAGCGCGAGCGGCAGAACGCCGTCGTCCGCGCCCAGCGCACCGCGGCCGCGCTCGACGCCGCCGTCGCCGACGTGGCGGCCGCCCGCGAGTCTCTCGCCGGTGCCGAGGAGCGCGCGCAGGCCGTCCTGGCCGGCATGCGGGCCGAGGTGGACGACCTCACGCCCGAGGTCTCCGGCGTGCTGGCCGGCCTGGGCACCATTCCGGTCGCGGGCCCGCAGCAGACCCGCAACGACCAGGCCATGCAGCGCTGGCGGGACTACCTGGGTCGGCTCACCGCCGGCGGCATCGAGCCGCCACCCGCCGCCGAGCTCACCGATCTGTTCGATCTGCCCGAGGGGCTGTCACCCGCCCTCGACGCCGACGGCCGGCCGATCCCGGGCGTCGCCTGGGCAGTCGTCGGCAACGAGCCGGTGACCGTGCTCCCGGCCGAGACGATCGCGGCCGTGAGCAACGCGCTGTCCCAGCTCGGCAAGCCCTACGTGGCCGCGACCGCCGGCCCGGAGACCTACGACTGCGGCGGGTTCACCGCGGCCGCGTGGCTGATGGGCGGGTACGCGCTCCCGGGCACTCCGGCCGAGCAGTGGTCGTCAGGAGCCGCCGTGCCCCTGCGCGACCTGCAGGTCGGCGACCTCGTGTTCTCCCCGGGCGGCGCGGACGTGGGCGTCTACCTCGGCGACGGCGACGTCGTCGGCGCCTCGGCCGCCTCCTACCAGGTCGGCGTGCGGTCGATGGACCCCGGCTCGGCGGCCGTCCGGGTCCCCCTGGCCGCCCCCGAGCAGCCCAACGCCCCGCTGCCCGCCGTCCGCGAGCGCGGCTGCGGTGCCCCCCTGCCCGCCCCAGGCCCGGTGGACCCGGCCTGGGGCGGGTGGCAGAACGGCCGCATCCCGGTGGAGGCCCTGTGCCGCCTCGGCGTGGCCGGCCACGCCCTGCGCTGCGACGCCGCAGCCTCCTACACCGCCCTGGCCGACGCCTACACGGCGGAGTTCGGGACGCCGCTGTGCATCACCGACTCCTACCGCTCCTTCGGCGGTCAGGTGGCGGCGTTCTACAGCAAGCCGAAGCTGGCCGCAGTCCCCGGCACCTCCAACCACGGGTGGGCGCTGGCGGTGGACCTCTGCGGCGGCATCAACGTCGCATTCACCCCGCAGTGGACCTGGATGACGGCCAACGCGGCCCGCTTCGGGTTCGTGCAGCCGGACTGGGCACGCCCGGGCGCGGAGAAGCCCGAACCGTGGCACTGGGAGTACGGCGCGATCTCCTGAGACGGCCCGGAACGGGGCAGTCAGATCCAGCGCAGGTCGGAGAGGGATCGCCAGGGCAGGGTCACGCTCGGCTGACCGGCCTGACCGGCCAGCCGCCGGGCCACCGCCGGGGAGGTGCAGACCACCGGCCGGTGCGGCGTGATCACCACGTGCATGTCCGGGTGCACCAGCCCGTCGCCGGCGACCCGGTGCAGCAGGAGCTCCGGGGCGACAAGCGCGGCCGTGGCCAGCATCGGCACGGGGTGCGACCACAACGCCAGCGGGCCCTCGACGCGCAGCTCCACGGGCACGTCGTGCGCCCGCCCGGTCGCGGCCGAGCGGATCCGGTGCAGCGCCACCGTGCGGGCGGCCGGCGACGGCGACCAGCGCACGGCCAGCTCTCCACGGGTCACCACGACGGCCCAGCCGACGGTCGTCTCGGCGGCATCGGCCCAGTCGAGGACCGCGATCCCGGTGGTGGCGGCAGCCTCGTCGGTGACCGGACGACGCGCCACCCAGGACCGCAGCGCGTCCTCGATGCCGGCGGCGGTCGAGGCCACGCCGGCACGGGTCATGTCGTCGGCGAGGTCGCCCAGCGGCACGGCGACGCTGCGCTCGTCCTCCTCGAGCCGGAGGACCGTCCCGGCCCCGGGGCGCCGGACCAGGGCGAGGTGCAGGCGCGGGGTGGCGAGACTCGGCAGCAGGTCGACCGCGACGTCGTGCAGGTCGATGACGTCCACCGGCACGGAGCGCAGCCGGTTGAGCAGCCGGGGCGACGTAGCCCCGAACAGTCCCGAGGCCGTCATGCGCGGGCGTCCCGGTGATCCAGGAGCACGCGGAGGGAGTCGGGCAGGTCGGGCAGGCCCAGCACGGCCGCGAGCTCGTCGGAGCTCAGCCGCACCGGCAGCACGTCCGCGTCCCAGCCGGTGGCCATCCGCACGCGCGCCGTGGACGCCGGCCAGATGGCCTCCCGCGCGGTCGCCACGTGCAGCTCGGTGAGGACGTCCTGGAGGTGGATCGTGGTCACCGGGTGGACCGACGGCTCATCGAGCGCCACCCGCACCGTGCGGGCCAGGCGCGCGCGGGCGTCGGCGTCCAGCCAGTGCGGGACCATCGTCTGGGCGCCGGCGTCCCCGGCGGGCAGCGGGCTCACCGGCCGCCTCCGCGGTACCACGACCCGATCGCCGACGACGTCTGCGCGGCAGAGCGGCAGGAGGTCGGGCACGGCGTCACGACCTGGATATCGGCAGGCGCGAGGGCCGATGGACCCCTTCGCGCAGCTTTTCCCGGCCGGACCCGTGTCGATGATCAGGAGAGCTGGTCATCGCGGGTCCTGGCTCAGCGTCGACGGTGAGCCAGGACCCGCGATGGTGAGCCAGGACGACGGCGCGACCAGTCAGGCGGCGCGTGACTCCGCACCCGGCTCATCGGTGGACAGCGTGCGGAAGCGCCGCTCCCCCGCATACGGCGTGGCCAGCAGCCCGCTGATCCTGGCCACCTTCTGCGGCCACCCGACGCCGAGGTCCTCGTCGACGACGCGCACGACGCGCGCCCCGGTGTCACGCATTCGGTCCTCCCGCCGCTTCTCCGTCCAGAGCACCTCACCGGAGGGCACGCCGTCGTGGGGGTCGAGGTACTTCACGCGTCCGTCGAACTCGACCGCGACCGCGGCCTCGGCGTACCAGGCGTCGACCCGACCGATGAATCCGGCGTCGTCGAAGATCTTCACCTGCAGCTCCGGACGCGGCAGCTCGGCAGCCAGCAGCGCCAGCCGGCCCCGGGTCTCCAGCGGTGACTCCGCTCGGCCGTCGCTCAGGTGCAGCGCCCGGGCCGCATGGGCGATCCCGACGCGGTGGCTGCCGGCGAGCACGGCACGGTGGAGCTCACCACGATCGACCTTGCGCTTCTGCAAGGCGGCGTCGAAGGCGATGACGCCGGCGGTCAGCGACCACTCGCGCGCGCAGTCCACCAGCGTCCGCGCCACCGACGTCGTCCCGAACCGCAGCCACGGGAGGACGTCGTCCTCGGGCAGTGCTGCCCGGGCGACCCGATAACCGCGGCCACGCCGCCACTGGTCGACCGCTGTGACACGCACGTCGTCCGGCGCGGTGCGCGGGAGGACCAGGCCGTGCAGCCGCGCCGCGGACGCGTGGCTCAGCACAGGCCCGGGGCCGAGGCTCAGCAGCACCGCGACGCAGTCGACAAGGTGCCGCTGCGCCGGATCGGCGACGGCGAGGTCCTCCGCAGCGATGTAGACGCCCTTGCGCAGGCGGACCCACCGGCGGGTCCTCAGTTCGACACGGACGTCGTCGACCCGGTACCCGACGGCGAGCGCCTCCTGGCTCGTGAAGACCCCCAGGCGGCTATCGGCGGCGGCCCGCAGCTGTGGATGCACGCGGGAGAGTCTCGCGAGTGCGGCGGCGCGCTGGCAGCGATCGCCCGGCTCTTGTGGACAACCGCCGTCCTGGCTCACCGTTCAGGGTCCTGGCTCACCGTCGACGGTGAGCCAGGACCCATCGTGATCAGGCGACCTGATCATCAGCGGTTGCTCAGTCGGCGAGCTCGGCGAGGCGGTGCTTGAGCGACTTCCCCACCCGGTCGGCGTAGACGTTCATGTTCCGCACCGAGGTGTTCAGGTCCGACGACAGCTGCGTCTTGGTCTGCCCGCCCCACGTGGTCAGGTACCAGGTGGCCCAGCCCAGCACGTTGGGCTGGCCGGCGCGCTGGTCCCGCCGAGCCTCGGGGTCCGGGGCACAGGCGGCGGTGAGGGCGTGGGACAGCAGCGTCTGCTCCGCCTCGCCCATGATCTCGTCGGGCGCCTCCGAGGAGTCGGGCAGGAGGACCTCGGTGGCGTCGGGCGTGCCGTCCAGCGACTGCAGGTTGCGCAGGCCGTTGAGCGTGGCCACGGTCTGCGAGTTCTTCCGCAGCGTCGCCACCGACTGCCCCATGTAGGCGGCCAGCTCCTTCTCGGTGGGCCTCCGCTGGTGCTCGGCCATGAAGGCGGCGACGGCCTTCTGCTGCTTGTGCTCGGTGTCCGCGGCGGTGCGGCCGTGGGCGTTGCGCCCCAGGTCGTGCACCCACTTCGACAGCTGGGTGGCCAGGAAGGCGCCGAACGGGACCGACTTGGTCTCGTCGTACTGCGCGACGGCCTTGAGCACCCATTCGAAGACCTGCTGCCCGAGGTCGTCGGGATCGGGCAGGTGCAGCCGGATGGTGCTCATGTTGCGCTGCAACCGCTTGAGGCTGACCGGCCCGTAGTGCCGGCACAGGTCGGCGAGGAACTCCGGCGGGAGGTCACGGGGAGCCCGACGGCGGACGTCGGTCTCGGCGCGAAGCCCGATCGTGGTGACCCCCGCACCCGCGCACCACGCCCTGACCCAGTCGGCGAGCATCGCGGCCGAGCCGCAGCTCCCGTCGACCCGGTACAGGCCGTCGCCCTGGTCGTAGCTGACGGTCACGCCGTCGGGGAGCTCGCTGCGGAACGCCTCGAGGGGCAGCTCCTGGTCGGTGCGGAAGTGCACGCGGTCGCGCGGGGTGATCGGCGCGAGCGCCCACCCCTCGGCCTCCGGGATCCCCCCGAACACCAGCGGCTGGCGGGGGCGGGAACGGTCGTCGGCGGTCGTCGGGATCGAGGACGGGATGCGGTCGGGCATCGGTACTCCTGGCACTACGGGGAAGAAAGGGGATCCGGTGAGCCGGATCCCCGGTACTGCGCGGGAGGCCGTCAGGCCGGGATGCGTTCCCCGGGACCGGGGAGGCGAGGTGCGGGCACCTGCGCCGCGGGCGCAGACGTGCCGGGCAGTGCGTCGCCCGTGTCGACGACCAGGTCGTCGACACGGGCGGAGCCCGCCGCGAGACGGTCGAACAGGGCCGTGGCGGCGGCGCGCTCGGCGGCGCTGGGCTCGGCGGTGTAGACCGGCATGTGGTCGTACAGCGACGTGAACATCGCCGACACGAAGGCGTAGGCGGCCTGCGCCTGCGGCGAGAACTTGGCGATCGCGGTGCGCGGACCGAGATCGATGCCCACGGTCACGCGGACCACCCGGTCGTCCTTGCTCAGGCCGGTGACGGTGACGGCCACGTCCTCGTGCTCGGCCGCCAGCGCCGCCAGCGCCGCCAGGCACTTGCGGGTGGCGCCGCGGCGCGGCCGCAGCTGCACGTGGACCACCACGGACTCCGGCTCACCGGTCTGGTTCCCGGCCACCGAAGCGGTGAATGCGTTGCGTGCCATGTTGATCGCCCCCTGTCACTTGCTTGGGGAGAAATCTGCCGCATGCACGCTCCGGACACGGCACACAACTCGCTGTGTCTCACGCAGTTGTGACGGGCAAGCTTCGGCAATAGTTGCCCGTGTCGTGGCATGGCAAGCCGTCGCGCCCGTCAATTTGGCACCGTCTGCCGAGATGTGCCCCGGCGTAGACGTGCAGTTGTGTCAGTCCGCTGGGCGTCCCGCCGTCACGTCGTGGCCCTCGGCCGCGGTCGGCGCGGTCGCGGTGTCGGCCTGCTTCTCCTCGGCAGGCGCCGACGGCGCGAACGCGGCCAGCGCGCCGAGCGTGTCGGCGGTGACCTGGGCGGCGAGCAGGTTGGCCTCGGCGATCTGCCGGTAGACCTCCTCGCGGTGGATGGCGACCTCGCGCGGGGCCTTGAAGCCCAGGCGCACGGTGCCGCCGCGCACCTCGACGACGTGGATCTCGATGTCGTCGCCGATGCGGATGGTCTCGCCGACGCTGCGGGTGAGAGTGAGCACGTGAACCCCTCCATGGGTTGTGTGGTGGCCGTCCGTGGCGGTGCCCGCCGGTGCGGGCGCGGGCCGCTGCGTGTGCGGCCTGCGATGAGGTTATCGGCGCAGGCGCCGCCGAAGGGGAAGGGACGTGTCGGCCTGGACCACCTGCCGCGCCCGGCGCGTCGAGGGGGCGACGACGACCGGGGCGCGGAGGTTGGCGGTGGCCTCGGCGGCATCCCCGCCCGGCACGCTCACCAGGCACAGGACCTGCGCCTGCTCGACGTCGTCCAGGCCGAGCTCCGCACGGACGGCCGCGGGCACGACCGGCCGGTAGTCCGGGAAGAACTCCCGGGCTGGGACCGCCAGGAACCGCGGACCGTCGGGGGCGACCGACTGCAGCCAGAACAGCAGGCCGGCGGTGTCCCCGGGGACCAGGACGTAGTCCCGGTGACCGGGGAAACCCGGCACCGGCTCGGCGAAGGACAGCACCAGGACCGGGGGCAGAGCCGGTGCATTCCTCGTCGCCGGCGCGGATGCCGGTGCGCGAGACGTCGTGGGCGCGGAGGCCGGAACGGCCAGCACCGCCGCTGCGGACGTCACGTCGTCGGTCCCGGAGCGTGGACCGTGGCGGGCGCGGCCATCAGCGCAGGTAGTCCATCAACGTGGGCGAGATCGCCTTCGCCGTCGCCTGCAGCGCGGCCTGGTACCCCACCTGCTGCATCTGCAGCCGCATGATCGTGTTGGGCAGGTCGACGTTCTCGACCTCACCGAGCTCGGTCTCCAGGCGCAGCGCCAGGTCGGTGTTGATCTGCTTCTCCCGCTCGACCCGAGCCGCCCGCGCGCCGACGTCGGCGACCCCGCCGAGCATCCGGCTCATCGCGGCGTCGAGGTCGGCCAGGCCCTGGCCCAGGTTCTCCGGCGCGTTCAGCAGGTCATCGGCGATGCGGCCGACCACGGCGAAGAGGTTGGCCGGGTCCGCGTCGGCCCCGAAGGCCTCCGGGCCGCTCAGGTCGACCCGGACCTGCTCGGTGAACGACACGCGCCGCAGCACGTCCGAGCCCGGCATGACGCTGCCCTGGAAGGTGCCGGTGATTGCGTCGTACGCCTTGGTCCCGGTGGTCACGCCACCGAAGACGGGCCGGCCCTGGATGTTCGTGTTGGCCAGGCCCAGCAGGCTCTCGCGCAGGGAGGCGACCTCCGTGGCGAGGGCACGGCGGCTGGCCTCCGAGGAGTTGCCGGTGCTCGCCCCCTGCACGGTGAGGTCGCGCACCCGGCGGGTCACGTCGACCATGTTCTGCAGTGTCGAGTCGGTGATCGACAGCCAGCTGTCGGCGTCGGACAGGTTCCGGCCGAACTGCTCGACGGCTGCCTGCTCCGATCGGGTCTGCATGGCTTTGTTCGTGCCGGTCGGCGAGTCCGACGGCGCGTTGATGAGGCGGCCCGAGGTGAGCTGCTGCTGCAGCTTCCCGAACGTCTCCAGGTTGCGGTTGAGTCCCTGCAGGCTGGTCTGGGCGACGGCCTTCTGCGTGATGCGCATCGAGGTCACAGCCCCACTCGGCCGGTGCGGTTGATGAGGACGTCGAGCATCTCGTCGATCGCCGTGACCAGCCGGCTCGCGGCGGAGTAGGCGTGCTGGAACGACAGCATGTTGGTCATCTCCTCATCGAGGTTGACGCCGGCCACGGACTCCCGGGAGGCGTCGACCTGACCGGTGATCGCCGACTGGATGCCGAGGTTGCGTTGTGAGACGGCCGACTGGACACCCAGCTCGACGACCATCCGGCGGTAGAGCGTGTCGGGAGAACCGACGCCGGTGCCGAGCTGCGCGAGCTTGTCGGCGTTGCCGCGGTCCAGGTTCGGGTTCCCCGGACCGAGGGACGACGCGGCGATCTTCCGCGGATCGGTGATCTGCACGCTGATCGACGACGCCGTGACGGGGTCCGGGCCGAGCAGGCGACCGCCCGCCACGCCGTCCAGGTCGTACCCGCCGGCGTGCGTGCCGTTCAGCTGGACGGCCAGCTCGGCGGCGACCCTGTCCAGCTCGTTGCGGTAGGTGGGCAGGATCGTGTTGAGCGCGTGCAGCTGACCGCCGGCGGTACCGCGGACCGCGACCCCGAACCCGCCGGTGGCGGTCACGATGCGCGGCCGGTCCCCGGCCGCCGTGTCGAGACCGATCGCGCCCTCCACGGCCAGCGCGGACGCCGTCCCGCCCGAGACGATGGTCATGCCCCCGACGATGACGTCCAGGACCCCGCCGTCTTGCGGGCGCACCGTGGCCCCGACCTGGTCGGCGAGCCTCATGACGAGCAGGTCGCGCTGGTCGGTGAGGTCGTTCGCCTGCCGGCCGCTCTGCGACGCACGCAGGATCGCCGTGTTCAGCTGGGCGATCGTCGCGGCCGCCGCGTTCACGTCGTCCACCAGGACCGCCAGGTTCTCCCGGGTCTGCGCCCAGCGGCCGTCGATCTGCTCGCTGCTGAAGTGCAGGCCACCGACGAGAGTCTCCAGCCGCTTGAGCACCTGACCGCGGGCGGCCGGGTCCTCGGGCTTGTTGGCGACGTCCTGCCAGCCGCGCCACATGTCGGCCATGAGGCTCTGCAGGCCGGTCGTGCCCGGCTCCCGGAACGCCTGCTCGACGAACTCGAAGGCGTCGGCCTCGGCGACCAGCTGCGCGCTGTTCGCATGCTCCGCGTGACCCCGGCCCTCGAGGAAGGCGTCGCGGATCCGGGTGATCTGGTCGACGGTGACGCCGGCACCGATGCCGTCGCTGGTCGAGTAGAACGCCGGGACGACGCTGCCGCCGATTGCCTCCAGGTCCGCGCGTTGGCGGGAATAGCCCTCGGTGTTGACGTTGGCGATGTTCTGCCCGGTGACGTCGAGCGCCCGGCGCTGTGCCCACAGGGCCGTGGTCGCGGTGTTGAGGCTGCTGAAGGTGCTCATCGCTGCCCCGCAGGAAAGCCGGAGGTCGGTGGCGGATTCATCGTCAGAGTGCTCCGTCCAGAGTGACGGCACGGTGCGCGCCGTCGGAGTGCCGACCGCTCGCACCATAGGTGCCGGGCGAGGTCGTGCGGGTCCTCACGAGGGCATCGCCGATCGCCGCCAGGCCGCCCTCGATGAGCTCCCGGTTGGCGTCGGACAGGCTGCGCAGCTCGGTGATCAGCACGAGCAGCGCCTCGTGGTGCGTGGCGTAGAGGTCGTTCCAGGGGGCGGGGGCCGCGTCGGCCACCTGCCGCAGCGAGGGATCGCTGTCGATGCCCAGGTGCTGGGCCACGGCCTCGGTGGCCGCGGCGCGCTCCACCTCCAGGGTGCGCAGCTGGTCGAGCACGACCTCGATCTCGTGAGCGATCCGCTGCAGCCAGCGCGTCTTCCCGGTGAGGATCAGGTACTGCTTCTCCTCGGCCTTGAACAGCAGCAGGTCCAGGAGCTCCTGCTCCCGCCACAGCAACGTCGACAGGTGCTGGTAGTCCACGTGTCCACCGCCTTCCGTCGTCTCGCAGGTCGTCGCACACGACGGGTCCGGGGTCGGGAGGACCGGCCGTGACCGCCGCCGTCGGTGCTGCCATCGGCACCCGTCCGGAGCGGATCAAGCCGAAGCGCGGAACTGGGCTCAAGTTCCGCGGACTTTGTGCCGAGTCGTGGTGCCGATCTCCTCGCGGGCCGCCGAGAGATACGGACGTGACCCCAGTTCGTGCTCTCGCGACCGAGCGTTCCCTGCGTGATCGGTCCGCGCATGACCGGCCGTTGCGCGAGCGCCCCCAGAACGGCCGGCTACCCAATCCCTCCAAGGTGCGGATGCCCCAGGAGGTCGAGGCGCTGGTGACCGAGCATCTCCCGCTCGCCGCATTCGCCGTCAACGCGGTGGCCTCCCGCATCTCACTGCCGGGCCACGTCAGCCGCGAGGACCTGCTCTCCTGCGCACACGTGGCACTGGTCGAGGTCGCGAAGCGGTTCGACCCGTCCGCGGGCGCCTCCTTCCCCACCTATGCCCTCGCCCGCCTGCAGGGCGCAGTGCTCGACGAGCTGCGCTCCGGCGACTGGGCCAGCCGGTCGGTACGGGCGGCGGCCCGCCGCACCGATGCCGCCGCCGATGCACTGACGATCAGCCTGGGCCGGCCGCCCACCCGGGAGGAGCTGGCCGACAGCCTGGGCGTGGCCCGCAGCGAGCTCGACCACCTGCAGGTGGACGTGCACCGCGCCGTGATGGTCAGCATCGACGCGGAGACCGGGCCCGACGGCGCCTCGCTCGACCTGCCCGACACCGGCGAGTCCCCCGAGCGTGCGCTGCTGCGCGGCGAGCGGGCCCGGCACCTGCACGAAGCCATCCGTGCGCTGCCCGACCGCCTGGACGAGGTCATCGAGCGGAATTTCTTCGGTGATGAATCATTGACCGACATCGCGGAGGACCTCGGGGTCACCCTGTCCCGTGTCTCGCAGATGCGCGCGCGCGCCCTGACCCTGCTGCACGCAGCCATGGGCGAGATCTGGGAGGGAAGACCCGTCCCCGCCACCGGGGGGGTCCGCGCCCGGAACCAGCAGCGGGCCTACCTCGACCGGGTCACCGGCCGGGACCCGGCCGCCTCGCCGCCCCCGCCCCGGGGCCCCTGGAGCACCGGGCGGAACGCCGCCCGCAGCGCCTGAACCAGAAAAGTTTTCACGCTCGGCTCAAGCGCCAGGCCTACCCGGCCGATGACAACTGTGCACGGCCCGCAGCACGGATGCAGCGGGATCCCCCCAGAAAGACCTGATTCCAAGGAGGAACATCATGGGTCTGCGCATCAACCAGAACATCGCGGCGCTCAACGCTCACCGCAACCTGTCCATCACGGACAACCAGATGAACAAGTCGCTGGAGAAGCTGTCCTCCGGCTTCCGGATCAACCGCGCCGCCGACGACGCGGCCGGCCTGGCGATCTCCGAGGGCCTGCGTTCGCAGGTCGGTGGCCTCAAGGTCGCCGTCCGCAACTCGCAGGACGGCGTCTCCGTCGTGCAGACGGCGGAAGGTGCCCTCACCGAGGTGCACTCGATCCTCCAGCGCGTCCGTGACCTGACGGTCCAGGCCGGCAACAGCGGCGTCGTCGACGAGAAGGCCCGTGGCTACATCGCCAAGGAGGTCACCGAGCTCGCCGGCGCGCTGACCGACATCGCGGGGCGGACCGACTTCAACGGCACCAAGCTCCTGAACGGCAGCGCCTCCAGCCTGTCGTTCCAGACCGGTGCCAACGGCGGCGAGACCATGACCGTGGAGCTGAGCAACGTCACCACGGTCGCCACGGCGGTCACCGGTGTCGCCACCAACATGTCGGCCTCGGGCACCTACAGCGCCACGGCCGACCTGGCGACGCTCGACACGCAGATCAAGAACGTGTCGGAGTCCCGCGCAAGCCTCGGTGCGAAGCAGAACCGCTTCGAGAGCACCATCAACTCGCTCAACGTCTCGATCGAGAACCTGAGCGCGTCGGAGAGCCGGGTCCGCGATGCCGACATGGCGCAGGAGATGGTCGGGTTCACCCGCGCCCAGATCCTGACCCAGGCCGGCACCGCGATGCTCGCGCAGGCCAACCAGGCCTCGCAGGGCGTCCTCTCGCTGCTCCGCTGATCGAGGATCAGCTGAACAGCTGAGGCTGCAGACCCTCAGCACCACCCCGGGTGAGGGGGGAGGCCTCCGTGCCTCCCCCCTCATTCGCTTACGCCCGCGCCCCGTCGACCAGGAGCCAGTGACATGACGATGAGCATCAACACCGGCCTTGCGTCCGGGATCGACACCGGCACGATGATCAGCCAGCTCATGCAGCTCGAGGCGCGGCAGCAGACCGCCCTCAAGATGCGGTTGTCGGCCACCGAGGTCACCGCCAGCGCGTACCGCACCGTCAACAGCTCGCTCGCGGCCCTGACCACCGCCGCCGACTCGCTCCTCAAGCCCGGGACCTGGACCAGCACCACCGCCGGCAGCTCCGCCGCGTCGGTCGGCGTCACCGCCGCCTCGTACGCGCAGCCAGGCTCCCTCACCTTCACCGTCAGCAAGGTCGCGACGACCGCCTCCAGCCTCAGCACCGGCCGCTGGTCGAGCACCACCACCGCCGCCGGGCTGACCAGCCTCGACATCCGCTCCGCCGACGGCACCGTCAGCAAGGGCACGATCGTCCTCGACGGCACCGAGACCCTCGAGGGGGCCGCGGCAAAGATCAACGCCGACACGGCGCTGGGCCTCAAGGCGACGGCGGTGCAGGTCGCCCCCGGGCAGTTCGCGCTCCAGATCAGCGCGGGCACGTCGGGGGCAGCCGCCGGCTTCAGCATCGGCGGAACGGCCTTCACGGGCACCGCCGTCGGCCAGGACGCCGAGCTGAAGGTCGGCTCGGACACCGCGACCACGAGCGCCTACACGATCACCTCGGCCAGCAACACGTTCGAGGGCGTGCTCGCCGGCACCACGTTGACGGTCAGCAAGGAGGAGACCACCCCCGTCACCGTGACCGTCGCTTCGGACCCGGCCGCCGTCGCCACCAAGGTCTCCGGCCTCGTCGACGCGATCAACAAGGCGATCTCGACGATCAAGACCTACACGGATAACACGCCGGGCAGCAAGGCGGGGCTGCGCGGCGAGTACGCGGTGACCTCCATCGTCGCGCAGCTGGGTCAGGCGGTCTCCGAGGCGGTCGGCACCGATGGCTCGCCGGCCCTGATCGGCTTCCAGACCACCCGCGACGGCCTGATCACCTTCGACGAGGACAAGTTCACCGCGGCCCTCAAGGCCACGCCCGACCTGGCGCAGCGGATCGTGGCGGGCAGCGGCGTAGCCGGCGAGCCCGGCGCCGTGGAAGGCCTGGCCGCACGGGTCCGCGACGTCGCAAAGGCAGCCTCCGACGCCACCACCGGCAGCCTGACCTCCATGGCCCAGGGCCAGGATTCCATCGCACGCGACATCAAGGACCGGATCGCCGCGTGGGACATCCGGCTCACCGCGCGCAAGGCGGCTCTCACCCGCCAGTTCACGGCCATGGAGACCGCCCTGAGTTCGCTGAACAACCAGTCGAACTGGCTGGCCGGCCAGCTCGGCTCACTGTCCTGATCCCCTGCCACACCCTCTCGACCCACCACCGCCTCAGGAGCCCCAACCGATGAGTGCCGCTTCGCTTCGCGCCCGCTACCTGGGCGACTCCGTCGCCACCGCCTCGCCGCAGCAGGTGCTGGTCATGCTGTACGACCGGCTGACCCTCGATCTCGAGCGGGCGCAGCTGGCCGTCGCCGAGGGTGACCGCGCCCGGGCCAACGAGGAGCTGCAGCACGCCCAGTCGATCGTCCTGGAGCTGCTCTCCAGCCTCCAGGTGGACGTCTGGGAGGGCGGCCCCCGCCTCGCGGCCCTCTACCAGTGGCTGGTGAACGAGCTGGTCCAGGCCAACCTCAAGCTCGACGGCAACCGCATCAGCTCGTGCCGGGCGGTCGTCGAGCCGCTGCGTGACGCCTGGCGGCAGGCCGCGGCCTCCCTGGCCGGCGTCGGGTCATGACGGTGAGCCCGGTCAGCGGCTCGGCCGCGTCGGGCTCCGGCACCAGCCCGTACACCCCGCCGGGCCGGCCGGCCCTCTCCGACCGCGACAGCTCCGGCGACCGCGGGAACCGGCGCCGGCCCGCCGACTGGCACGAGGCCCTCACCGAGCTCGAGGGCGACGTCCTCGACGCGCAGGAGACCCTGGCCCGCGGCCGGGTCGAGGAGATCGCTGCCTGGGGTCGCCGCACCACCGACTGGGTGCCGCCGACCGGCCTGGGCCCTGTACCCCCCGATCTGCGCGAGCGCGCCGCCCGCCTCCTGCAGCACCAGCTCGCGGTGGCCGAGGCGCTCGTCGAGCGGATCACGCAGTCCCAGAAGCAGCGCACCCTGGCCGCCCGCATGTCCTACGGCCCCGAGCGGCCGGTCGCGTCGTTCATCGACCGCGCCCTCTGACCCGTCGCGACGCCGCACCTTCCCCGCCGAGGGCCCCGACGGGGGTCCCGCCTGCCGATGAGAGAGATGCGAGCACCGGCTGCCACGTCGGGCCTGCCCCCCGCGCCCACCGGCAGCGGCCACACACAGAAGGGTCCCCCATGCGCGTACTGCTGACGCACGCGATCGCCCAAGGCTCCACCTACTACCGCATCGAGGAGCCGGCCCGCGCGGTCCAGGCCGCGGATCTCGGCATCGAGGTCGCGGTCGCCCGGGGCATCGGTACCACGATGCGCTCCCCCACCGAGGGCGCACCGATGGAGGTCGTCGACGTCGACGCCCAGGGGGCGGACGTCGTCGTCCTCCAGCTGCCCAAGACCGCCGAGATGCTGCAGGTCCAGCGCCTCCTGCAGGCCCAGGGCGTCGCCGTGGTCGTGGAGATGGACGACCTGCTCTCCGCCGTCCCCTACGGCCACATGGGGCACGACGCCCTGGTGCGGGCCGGCAACAGCGAGTTCGCCGCACAGGCGGCCCGCGAGGCCGACCTGGTGACCACCTCCACCCCCGCGCTGCTGAAGGAGTACGCCCGCCACGGCCGGGGCGTCGTCGTCGAGAACGCGGTACCCCGCCGCACCGCCGAGCTGCCGCCGGCCTACGAGCGCACCCCGGACACCGTGACCATCGGCTGGGCCGGCAGCGTGCCGAGCCACCCGTACGACCTGCAGGAGATGGGATCCGGGCTGCAGCAGGCACTGGACCGGTCCCGCGGGCAGAGCCGGCTGGTCGTCCTCGGTCAGAAGTGGGACCTGCGTGCGCGGCTGCACCTGCCGGAGGAGCCCGAGGAGGTGCCCTGGGTGATGGACGTGGACGGGTACGCCGCCCGGATGGGCGAGCTGTTCGACATCGGCATCGCCCCGCTGCGCGTCGACCGCTTCAACACGGCGAAGAGCTGGCTGAAGCCCCTGGAGTACTCGGCGCGGGGCGTCTACTGCGTTCGGGCCCGGACCGAGGAGTACGAACGGCTCGGTCTGGGGATGCCTGCCCGGTCCCCCAAGGACTGGGCCAAGTGGCTCACGATCGGCGTGCAGGACGCCGACCGCCGGCGCGAGGTCGCCACGGCGGCGCGGGAGCACGTCCTGGCCCACCACCTCACCGAGCACACCGCTGAGCGCTGGGCAGCTGCCTGGCGGCTCGCCCGCGACAACCGCACCCGCGCCCTCGGCGGCGGGCGTCTGGCCACAGCCGCACGCTGACCCCGCCGTCCGAACGCCCCTCCGCCGGTTCCCGGCGGAGGGGCGTTCGTGCGTTTCTGCCGCGGAACCGCGATCCGTCCCCCCACGAGCACGGCATGTGCCAACTCACCCGCCCCCGTCGGCGCAGGACACGGCGAGGTCACCGCGGGCCACATCCGTCCCGGTCGCCCCAACCGGTCACAGCCGTCCCTCGTGTGGTGGAACGGGGGTCAGCCGGTTCCGCCCGGCTGCCGATGAAGCTCTTGCACGGAGAGCACCACCTTCGCCACGGATCGGCGGCCCCGCACTCGCTCGCGAGTGCTCTTCCGCCTACCCGGAGGTCGATCGTGTCCTGTTCCACGTCCCGGATCGCCGCCCGATGATCGCCGACGCCTCGTCGACGGTGCTGAAGGCGGCACTGGCCGGGCTAGCGCAGCGGCAGCGCGTCACCGCAGACAACATCGCGAACGTCAACACCCCCGGCTTCCTGGCCGGGCGGACCGACTTCGAGACGTCGTTGCGCGGTGCTGTCGCCAGCGGCCAGCTGCCCACCACCTCGGGCGGCACGACCGTCCGCTCGCTGGAGCCGACCAACACCAACGGCAACAACGTGAACCTGGACGCGGAGACGGTCATCGCCACCGAGACCGGTCTGCGCTACCAGCTGGCACTCACCGCGCTCGACGGCAAGTACAACTCGATGCGCACGGCCCTGAGGACGTCCTGACCATGAGCATGTTCCAGGCTCTGAGCATCTCCCAGTCCGGCCTGATGACCCACCGGAAGTGGCTGGACGCCGCCGCCGACAACATCGCCAACATCAACACGGTCCGGCGCACCGACGAGGACGCCTTCCAGGCGCGGCTCGTCGTGGCGCAGGCCGTGGACTACGGCTCCGGCGAGGGCGGCGTCCGCGTCGCCCGCGCCGAGTTCGGCGACCCCGAGGGCCGGATGGTCTACGAGCCCACGCACCCGCTGGCCGACGCCGAGGGCTACGTCAAGTACCCCGACATCGACCTGGGTGACCAGATGACCCACATGATGATGGCGCAGCGCGGCTACCAGGCCAACCTCGCCGTCGTCGAGCGGGCCACCAACGCCTACCAGGCCGCGCTCCAGCTCGGGAAGCGCTGATGACGATCCCCCTCGGCGGCATCCCGCCCGTGGGTGTCGGCGCGGTCTCCGGCGTCGCCGGCAGCACCCGCGGCACCCCCCCGACCGAGGGCGCGGACGGCTTCGCCGCCGTCCTCGCCTCGACCTTCGACAAGCTCCAGGCCACCCAGTCGGTGACCTCCGACCTTGCCGTGAAGGCCGCCACCGGCGACCTGAAGGACGTGCACGACTACATGATCGCCAGCGCTGAGTCCGGCGTGGCGACCGAGATGGTCGTGACGATCAAGAACCAGGCCGTCGCGGCCTTCAACGAGATCATGAGGATGCAGATCTGATGAAGTCGGCACTCGCCGGGACGCTGGAGCGTGCCCGCTCCACGTTCGACACCATCAGCCTGGGGCAGAAGGTCGTCATCGGCCTCCTGCTCGCCGGGCTGGGGCTCGGCGGGTTCGTCTTCTACAGCTGGATCACCACCCCGACCCAGGCCCCGCTGTTCTCCAACCTCGCCTCCTCCGACGCCTCCGCGATCGTCGACGAGCTCAACGCCCAGGGCGTCGCCTACGACCTCGCCGACGGCGGGTCCACGATCATGGTCGCCAAGGACGCGGTCTACGACCTGCGGCTGAGCATGAGCGGCAAGGGCCTCCCGGCCGGCCAGGACACCGGCTACGCGCTGCTGGACCAGCAGGGCATCACCACCAGCGAGTTCCAGCAGCAGGTCACCTACCAGCGGGCGCTCGAGGGCGAGCTGTCCAAGACGCTCGAGTCGCTGGCGGGGGTCAACGACGCCGTCGTGCACGTGGCCCTCCCCGAGGACGAGGTCTTCGTGACCGACAAGGCCGAGCCGACCGCCTCGGTCCTGCTGGCGCTGAGCCCCGGCACCACGCTGTCGGGCGAGCAGATCCAGGCGGTCACCAACCTGGTCTCCTCCAGCATCCAGGGCATGGACCCCGACCAGGTCACCGTCGCCGACGCCAGCGGCCGGGTGCTCTCCGCCGCCGGCGAGGGCATGTCCGCCGCCGCCGGCGACGCCCGGTCGCAGGTCGAGCAGGAGTACGAGAACCGGCTGGCCGCCAACGCCCAGAAGATCCTCGACCAGGTCCTGGGCCCCAACAACGCCGTCGTCTCCGTGCGCGCCGACGTCGACCTCGCCAAGCGCAACACCACCACCGAGACCTACGACTTCGACGAGGGCACGCCGCCGCTGTCGGAGCAGACCCTGGTCGAGCGGTACGAGGGGGGCGGCGCCCCCGTGGGCGGCATCCTCGGGCCGGAGAACATGCCCGACGCGGCCGAGAACGCCGGTGGCGCGGAGTCGAACTACGAGAAGGAGTCCACGACGGCCAACAACGCCGTCGGGAAGACCGTCGAGGTCACCGAGGGCGCCCCCGGCGAGCTCCAGCGGCTCACCGTCTCCGTCGTGATGAACGACCAGGTCGCGGGCAACCTCAACCAGCAGCAGATGACCGACCTGATGACCACCGCCGTCGGCCTGGACCCGGCCCGTGGCGACGACATCACGGTGGCGGCCATGCCGTTCGACGCCACCGCGGCCGACGCGGCGGCCGCCGCCATGGAGGCCGCCCGCGAGGCCGAGGCCGCCGAGCAGATGTGGTCGATGATCCGCACCGGTGGCATCGCGGCCGGCATCGCACTGGTCGTCCTGATCGTGTGGCTGCGGTCCCGCCGCCGGGAGGACGACGACGAGGAGGACTACGAGCCGCTCGAGCTCGACGACGACATGCTCGCCGAGCTGGACCGCTTGCGAGTGGCCAGCACCCGCCAGGAGGTCCCGCTCACCCCGTCGGAACTCGAGCTCGAGGCGGCCGAGAGGGCCAAGGTCCGAGGGGAGATCTCGACGATGGTCAGCGAGCGTCCGGACGAGGTGGCGGCCATGCTGCGCGGCTGGTTGAGCGAGAACAAGTCATGACCCTCGCGAGCATCCCCGGCGCCGTCGTCGCGACGCCGCCGCGGCCGGAGCTGCCCGGCCTGCGCAAGGCCGCCGTCTTCCTCGCCCAGATGAGCAAGGAGGAGGCCGGCGTCCTGCTGTCCCAGCTGCGCCCGCGCGAGGTCGAGGCCCTCACCCGCGAGCTGATGAAGCTGGGCTCCGTCGAGCTCGACGACGTCGACCACGTCATGCGCGAGTTCCACGGGATGATGACCGCCCAGCACTTCATCGGCCGGGGTGGCGTCGACTTCGCCCGCGAGATCCTCGCCGCCGGCCTGGGCCAGGACAAGGCCGAGAACATCCTGTCCCGGCTCAACGTCGTCTACACCGAGGTGCCGTTCGCCTCGCTGCGCAACGCCGACGTCCGCCAGCTGGTCACCTTCCTCAAGGACGAGCACCCGCAGGTCATCGCGCTGGTGCTCGCCCACCTGACCGCGGCCCAGTCCGCCGAGGTGCTCACCGGCTTCGCGCCGGAGCAGCAGGCCGAGGTCGCCCACCGCATCGCCACCATGGACCGGACCTCACCGGAGATGGTGCGGCTGGTGGAGGAGGAGCTGGGCCGCCGGATGGGCTCGATCCTGGCGCACCAGGACATGACCACCGTGGGCGGTGTCGAGACCCTCGTCGAGATCATCAACCGCTCCCCGCGGCCGACCGAGCGGTCGATCCTCGAGTGGCTGGACAACACCGACCCGGAGCTCGCCGACCAGGTCCGCTCGCAGATGTTCGTCTTCGAGGACATCGTCACGATCGACGACCGGTCCCTGCAGCTGGTGCTGCGCGAGGTCGAGGCCAACGACCTGGCCACCGCCCTCAAGGGTGTCCGGCCCGACGTCCGCGACAAGGTGCAGCGGAACCTCTCCGAGCGGGCCGCCGAGAACCTCGCCGAGGAGATCGAGATGCTCGGTCCGGTGCGCACCCGCACGGTCGAGGAGGCGCAGGCCAAGGTCGTGGGCGTCATCCGCACCCTCGAGGAGCAGGGTGTGCTGACCATCTCGCGCGGTGGCGAGGATGACTTCGTTGCGTGAGGGCGCGGTCCTGCGCGGCGGCTCGGCCGCGCAGGCCCGGCCGTACCGGGAGGTCATGGCCGAGCGTGCCCTGACGTCGGTCGTGCCGGCCCCGGCGTCCCCGCCCGCGGTGGAGGAGCTGCCGGTCGCCGCCCCCTCGGCCTTCGCGGCGGCCCTGGCCGCCGCCCCGGCGCGCGCGACGGCCGCGGCCGCCGGGCCCGCGACCGCGGGCATCGGTCCCGTGGCCACCGGTCCCGTGCAGGTCACCCCCGTCGAGCGCCGGACCACCACCCGCCGCGCCGAGGACCAGCCGGTCGCCGGCGGCCGGCCGTCGTTCCGGCTCGGCGACGTCTACGCCGACGAGCTCGAGCGGCTGCGCGCGCGTGCGCACGCCGAGGGGTTCGCCGCCGGCCACGCCGAAGGCCTGGTCGCCGCCGAGTCGGTCGTGGCCGAGGTCGAGCGCGCCGCCGAGGAACGGCTGGCCGAGGTGCAGGCCCGCTGGGAGCGCCGCCTGGTGTCGGCCACCGCCGCCCTGGCTGCCGCCGCCCGGGGGCTGGACGAGACCGCGGCGCCCGTCGCCGACGGCATCCGCGACTCGATCGTCGGCACGGTGCTCACCCTGCTCGAGGACCTCCTCGGCCGGGAGCTGCAACTGGCGCAGGACCCGGCGATGGACGCCGTCCGCCGCGCGCTCACCTTCTGCCCCGCCGACGCCCCCGCCGTCGTCCGGCTGCACCCCGACGACCTGGCCGAGGTCCCCGCCGAGGCGCTGGCCGAGCTCCCCGACTCCGTCCGGGTCGTCGCCGACCCGTCGGTGGAGCGGGCCGGCGCGATCGCCGAGTCCGGCCCCCGCCGGATCGACGCCCAGCTGAGCGCGGCGCTGACCCGCGCGCAGGCGGTGCTGAGCTCGTGACGGTCTCCCCTGCGATGCTCGAGCGCGCCCGCCTCGCGGCCCGCCCGCAGGTGACCGGCTCGGTCACCGGCGCCATGGGCCTGACCCTCAGCGTCGACGGCGTCAGCGCCGCCGTGGGCGACCTCGTGGAGGTCAACCCCGCCGACCGGCCGCTGCTCGCCGAGGTCGTCGCCGTCGGCCGCGAGCGCCTCACCTGCATGCCGCTGGGCGGGCTGTCCGGCGTGCACGCGGGCGCCCCGGTCCGCGCCACCGGCCGCCCGCTGCAGGTGCCCGTCGGCGAGGCGCTGCTGGGCCGCGTCCTCGACGGGCTCGGCCGCCCCGTGGACGGCGGCCCGCCGCTGGGCAGCCGGGTCTCCTGGGTGGACCTGGAGACCCGGACGCCGCACGCGCTCTCCCGGACCCGCGTGGAGGAACCCCTCACCTTCGGCGTCCGGGCGCTGGACACCCTGGTGCCCTGCGGCAAGGGCCAGCGCCTGGGCATCTTCGCGGGCTCCGGCGTGGGCAAGTCCAGCCTGCTGGCGCAGATCACCCGCGGCACCGACGCCGACGTCCGCGTCATCGGGCTCATCGGCGAACGAGGCCGGGAGGTCCGCGAGTTCATCGAGGAGAACCTGGGCCCCGAGGGACTGGCGCGCACCGTCGTCATCGTCGCCACCTCCGACGAGCCGCCGCTGGTCCGGCTGAAGGCTGCGTTCGTGGCCACCCGCATCGCCGAGGCGTTCCGCGACGAGGGCCGCGACGTCCTGCTGCTCATGGACTCGATCACCCGCACCGCCATGGCGCAGCGCGAGGTCGGCCTGTCGGCGGGCGAGCCGCCCGCCACCCGCGGGTACCCCCCGAGCGTCTTCGCGATGATGCCGCAGCTGCTGGAGAAGGCCGGCACGGGGTCGACCGGCTCCATCACCGGGCTCTACACCGTGCTGGTGGAGGGCGACGACCACAACGAGCCGATCGCCGACACCGCCCGCTCGATCCTCGACGGGCACATCGTGCTCACCCGCAAGCTGGCCACGGTCGGCCACTTCCCCGCCATCGACGTGCTGGAGTCGATCTCCCGCGTCGCCGGGGCGGTCGTGCCACCGGCGCAGATGGCCGACGCCCGGGAGGTGCGCCGGCTCATGGGGGCGCTGCGCGACGTCCGCGAGCTCATCGAGATCGGCGCCTACCAGGCCGGCAGCGACCCGCTGGTCGACCGGGCCCGGCAGCTGGCGCCGCACATCGACGCGTTCCTGCAGCAGCCGCTCGGTGAGTCGACGGCGGCCGACGAGGCGTGGGGCTGGCTGCAGCGGATCGTGAGGTCGGCGTGAAGCGGGCGACGTTCCGGCTGCAGCCGGTCCTGGAGCTGCGCCGCACCGAGGAGCGCGCTGCCGCCGCGGCGGCAGCCGCCGCCGCGAATGCCGCCGCCGACGCCGACCGCCGCGCGACGGAGTACGAGACGGCGCTGAGCACCGCCGAGCTGCCGCGCACCATGCCCGCCGGGGCCTTCGTCGCGGCGATGGTGCTGCTGCGCACCGCGGCCACCGACGCGGCCGACGCCCGTTCGCTGGCGACTGCGTCGGCGGAGCAGGCCGAGGCGGTGCGGGCCGGCTGGACCGCCGCCGCGCAGCGCACCAAGGCGCTGGAGCGGCTGGCCGAGCGCCACCGCCAGGCGCAGCTGCACGCGGCCGACGTCGCCGAGGAACGCGCGGCCGACGACCTGGTCACCGGCCGCGCCGGCCGGCCGACCCGTACCGGAGAGGAGCAGGCGTGGACGGACTGAGCGCGGTGCAGGCCCGCATCGGCGAGATCCAGGCCCGGTTCACCGCGGTCACCGGCGCCGCGACGTCGGCGGCCTGGGCCTCGGCCGCCAGTGCCGCCGGGCTGACCGGCAGCGCCACGATCGGCAGCGCCCCGGGCACCGCCGGGACCGCGTCGGAGAGCGCGGTGGTGAGCGAGGCGCAGAAGTACTCGGGCGTCCCGTACCTGTGGGGCGGCACCGACCCGAGCAAGGGCCTGGACTGCTCGGGCTTCACCAAGCTGGTCTACGGCAACCTCGGCGTCGAGCTGCCGCGCACCTCCTCCCAGCAGGCCACCGCCGGCCGGGCCGTCGCGTCGCTCGACGCCGCCCGCCCCGGCGACCTTGTGTTCTTCGACTACTCCTCCGACCGTCCCGGCATCGACCACGTGGGCATCTACATCGGCAACGGCAAGATGATCGACTCGCCGAAGCCGGGGGACACCGTCGGTGTACGGAACGTCGGCAACCCGACCGTCATCCGCCGGGTCCTCCCCGATGCCGCACCGGCCGCCGTGGCGAGCCCGGCCGGCGCCGCCCTGGCCGGCGTGCCCTACGCGGACCTCTTCACGCGGGCGGCCACCAAGCACGGGGTGGACCCCGCGCTGCTGGCCGCCGTGGCCAAGCAGGAGTCGAACTTCAACACCCAGGCCGTCTCGCCGGCCGGCGCGCAGGGCCTCATGCAGTTCATGCCCGCCACCGCCCGCGGGCTGGGCGTCGACCCGCTCGACCCGGCCTCGGCCATCGACGGTGCGGCCAAGTACCTCAGCAGCCTGACCAAGCAGTTCGGCTCCACCGATCTGGCGCTGGCCGCCTACAACGCCGGCCCCGGCACGGTGAGCCGCTACGGGGGCATCCCGCCCTATCCCGAGACCCAGAACTACGTCCGCTCCGTGATGAGCAAGGCAGAGGCCTACCGATGACAGCTCCCGTGACCGTCGCCGCCCCCGCAGGGCGCGCCACCCCCGGCCCCAGCTCCGGTGGCGGGTCGTCCGACAGCGCAGCTCCGTTCGCCTCGGCCCTGGACGGTGCGCTGGCCGACGGGCGCGGCCCCGTCCGCGACGCCACCAGCGGGGGGAACGGCCGGAAGGCCTCCGGGGAGACCGGCACCGGGAACCCCGGGACCGGCGACGAGGCGCCCGTCGTCGTGGACACCACGGCGGCGAACGTGGCCGCCGCGCTGTGGGCGCTCGCCGTCGGCGGGACGTCCCCGGGCACCGCCGCCACCACGGGTCAGGCCACCGCCACCCTCGCCACGTCCGGGCCGGGGGCCGTCCCGGCCGCCGGCGGACCGGTGCTGCCGGCGACCGCGGCGGCCGCTGCGGCTTCAAGGGCGCCAAGCCCTACCACCA
>NZ_POQT01000048.1 GCF_002938435.1 Blastococcus saxobsidens | reverse complement strand
GGCGGGGTGGCGAGGTCGCCGTCGGCCATGCCCGCGGCGCGGGCCACCGCGTGCGCCAGGCCGGCGGCCAGCAGCACCAGGCCGCCGGTCTGCACGAGCGCGCTCAGCGCCGCCCGGACCAGTGCGCCGGTCAGCCCGGGCACTCCGGCCAGCGCGCCGAGCGGGCCGCGGCCCGAACTCGCGGGGGCGCTCATGCCGTCGCGACCTCGGCCGGCTCCTCGTGCGCCGGCTCCGCGGTCAGCCGCTTCCGGAACACCCAGTAGGTCCAGGTCTGGTAGCCCAGCACGACCGGCAGGCCGAATCCGGCGGCCCAGGTCATGACGGTGAGCGTGTAGTCGCTGACCGACGCGTCGGCGATCGTCAGGTCGAAGGCGGCGTCGATCGTGGAGGGGACGACGACCGGGTAGGCGGCACCG
Source organism: Blastococcus saxobsidens (assembly GCF_002938435.1). Lineage (GTDB taxonomy): Bacteria > Actinomycetota > Actinomycetes > Mycobacteriales > Geodermatophilaceae > Blastococcus > Blastococcus saxobsidens. The sequence continues at coordinate 24,730 of NZ_POQT01000048.1, read as the reverse complement.
AAGATCGTCGCCGCCGCGGCGACCAGGAACAGCGCCCAGGCGGTGAAGGCCGCCCCCTCGCGGTCGAGCTTCATCCGGGTCCAGGCCCCGACGACCGCGACGGCGGCGAGCACCCACAGCGCGGCGGTGACCACCGTGCCGTGCCGCAGGTGCACCAGCCCGGCCCAGGCCAGGAGCGGGAGCGCGGCGACCGGTGCCCAGCGGAGCGCGAAGGCCCGGGCCCGCAGCCGCACGTCGCCGTCGACCTTGAGCGCCAGGAACAGGGCGCCGTGCACGAGGGAGAAGGCGAGCACCGCGACCGCGCCGAGCAGGGCCGGCCACCCGAGGCCGGACAAGGCCCCGCCGAGCCGGTTGCCGTCGCCGTCGATCGGCAGCCCGAGGGTGGTGGCGCCGAGCGCGGCGCCGATGCCGAGGGAGGCGATCAGCGAGCCGGTGACGATCACCCGGGTCCACGTCGCGTCCCACGCCTCCGTGTGGTGGGAGTGCCGCCATTCGAAGGCGACGGCCCGGATGATCAGCCCGAACAGCACGAGCACGAACGGCAGGTACAGCGCGGGCAGCCAGCTGGCGTACCAGCCGGGGAAGGCGGCGAACACCGCACCGACGGCGGTGATCAGCCACACCTCGTTGCCGTCCCACAGCGGGCCGATGCTGCGCAGCATGAGGTGCCGGTCGGCCGGGCGGCGGCCGAGCACCGGCAGCAGCGCGGCCACGCCGAAGTCGAAGCCCTCCAGCAGCAGGAAGCCGGTCCAGAGGACGGCGACGGCGGCGAACCAGACGGTCTGCAGGTCCATGGCTGGGCAGCTCCTGAGGCTCAGTGGGCGAACTGGAGGACGTCGTCGGCGCGGTCGCGGCGCGGTGCGCCGGCGTCGTCCGCGTCGTCCGGCGGGTCGGGGGTGAAGCCCGGCGTGGGGTGGCCGTCGCCGGTGGTGACGCCGGCGCGCACGAATCGGCCGATCAGCCACAGCTCGACCACGGCCAGCGCGCCGTAGACCAGGGTCAGCGCGATCAGCGACGTCCAGACCTCGGCGGCGGTGACGCCGGGCGAGACGGCCTGCGCGGTGAAGAAGTACACCTGGTCCTCGACCGGGACGTCGGGGTTCGGGTGGACGACGAAGGGCTGGCGGCCCATCTCGGTGAAGATCCAGCCGGTCGAGTTGGCCACGAACGGCGCGGCCACCGCCAGGAGCGAGCCGTAGACCCCGATCCGCGACGTCGGCACCCGGCCGCGGCGGGTGGCCCAGAGGGCGTAGGCCGCGACCCCGGCGGAGACGGCGCCCATGCCGATCATGAGCCGGAAGCTCCAGTAGGTGACCGAGAGGACCGGTGTGTAGTCGATCGGCTCGCCGGCCTTGTCCCCGAACGACGGGTCGTCGGGGTAGGTCTCGCCGTAGACCGCCGAGTACTCCTCCTGCAGCTCGTTGACGCCCGGGACGGCGGTCGAGAAGTCGCCGTGCGCCAGGTAGCTGAGGATGTACGGGATCGTGATCGAGTGGACGTCGTCGCACTCGTTGGAGCCCAGCTTGCTCCAGGCGAAGACCGAGAAGGACGCCGGCGCCTCGGTCTCGCACAGCGCCTCGGCCGAGCTCATCTTCAGCGGCTGCTGCTCGTACATGAGCTTGCCCTGCCAGTCGCCGGTGAGGGCGACGAGGACGAACGCGGCCAGCGACACCCAGCCGCCGAGGCGCACCGACCGGCGCCACACCCCGTGGTCGGGCTCCTCGGTCGAGCGCTCCTCGAGCTTCCGCTCGCGCAGGTGCCACAGCCCGATGCCGACCAGCAGGGCACCGGCGACCATGAGCGCGGCGACGATGGCGTGGCTGAAGGCGGCCAGGGCGGTGTTGTTGGTCAGCACGGCGAGGAAGTCCACCTGCACCGGGCGGCCGGTGGTGTCGTCGGTGACGACGCCGACCGGGTGCTGCATCCAGGAGTTCGCGGCGATGATGAAGTACGCGCTCACGATCGAGCCGATCACCGCGGCCCAGAGCGCGGCCAGGTGCACCTTCTTCGGGATCCGGCCCCAGCCGAAGATCCACAGGCCCAGGAAGGTCGACTCGAGGAAGAAGGCCAGCAGCGCCTCGAGCGCCAGCAGCGAGCCGAACACGTCCCCGACGAAGCGGGAGTACTCGCTCCACGCCAGGCCGAACTGGAACTCCTGGACCAGCCCGGTGGCGACTCCGAGGACGAAGTTGATCAGGTAGATGCGGCCCCAGAACCGGGTCATCCGCAGCCACTCGGGGTTGTCGGTGCGCACCCACATCGTGTGCATGACCGCGACCAGCACACCGAGACCGATGGTCAGCGGGACCATCAGGAAGTGGTAGACGGTGGTGATCCCGAACTGCCAGCGCGCCACGTCCAGGACGTCCACGGCACCTGTCCCCTCGTCGTCGAGGCCGACGTACTATCGACACGTTCTTTCTACGCTTCGTAGAAGACGTTTTCTACGACACGTAGAAGAGTCGCGTGTGATGTGCCGGACAGGGGGAGGCGATGGCGTCGCTGGGAGAGCTCGAGCGGGCCGTCATGGAGCGGCTGTGGGCCGCCGACGGCCCGGTGGCCGCGACGCGGCTGCGCGACGAGCTGGCCGACCGCGGGGTCGCGCTGACCACGGTGCACACCGTGCTGACCCGGCTGGAACAGAAGGGTTTCGTCCGGCACGACGACGCGCGGCCGCGCCGGTTCTCGCCGCGCGCCAGCCGCGAGGAGCACGCCGCCGAGCTCATGCACGAGGTGCTGGGGCAGGCCGCCGACCGGCAGGCCGTGCTCGCCCGCTTCGTCGGCAGCGTCAACGACGAGGAGGCCCGTCTGCTGCGGGAACTCCTGGCCGGCGCCCGCACCCGCGACGCCGGCTGACCGGCCGGCACCTCCCGCCCCCACCGATGCTGCCCGCCACCGCGGTCGCCCTCGCCGTCCTCGCCGCGCTCCTGGCCTGGCCGGTGCCGGCGGCGCTGGCCCGGTCCCGCTGGCCGGTCCGCGACCCGCTGGTGGCGCTGGTGTGCTGGCAGGCGGTCGGCCTGGCCGGTGGCCTGTCGATGATCGGCGCGCTCCTGGTGCACGGTCTCGCGCCCTGGGGGCACTCGCTGCCGGAGGCCGTGTGGACGGTGCTCACGTCCCGTCCCGCCGGGACGGCGGTGCGCGGCGACCACTGGGTAGCGCTGACCCTCGCCGCGGTGCTGGCCTTCCAGCTGGTGGGAGTGCTCGTGCTCTCGTGGGTGCGGATCGCGCGCACCCGGCGCCGCCACCGGGAGCTGCTGGAGCTGGTCGTGCAGCCGGGGCCGCAGGCCGACGCGCGGCTGCTCGAGCACCCCGCTCCGGTCGCCTTCTGCATCCCCGGCGCCCGGCCGCTGCTCGTCCTGTCCTCGGGGATGGTGGCGGAGCTCGACGAGGAGCAGCTGGCCGCCGTGGTGGCGCACGAGCGGGCGCACCTGGCCGAGCGGCACCACCTGCTGCTGCTGCCGTTCGTGGCGTGGAAGGCCGCGCTGCCGGTGCTGCCCGCCGCGGAACGCGCCCACGGCTCGGTGCGCGAGCTGGTGGAGATGCGCGCCGACGACGTCGCCCTGGGATCCCTGCACGGCACCGCGCCGCGCCGCACCCTCGCCGAGGCCATCGTGGCCGCCGCCGGAGGGCAGGGCGGCGGCGCGGTACCCACCGGGGCGCTGGCGGTGTCCGGCACCGGCGTCCGGGCCCGGGTGGTGCGGCTGCTGGAGCCGGCCGACCCGCTGCCGGCCACCGCGCGCTGGGTCGCGCTCGCCGGCGCCGTCCTGCTGCTGCTGGCCCCGACGGCGCTGCTCCTGCTGCCCGCGGTGAGCTGAACGGGCCGTCCGTCAGCGCTGCTGGTAGGCCAGCAGGTGCTCGCGCAGGTAGGTGAGGTGCTCGATCATCGCCTCCTCGGCCGCGGCGGGGTCCTGCTCGGCGAGCGCGCGCACGATCTTCTGGTGCTGGCGCACGGTCGTCCGGCCCACCTCGGGGGAGAGGTCGAGGTAGTGCACCGGCTCGGTCTCGAAGTGCAGCGCGCTGACGAAGGAGGCGAGGACGCGGTTGCCCGAGGCGCGGGCGATGGCCCCGTGGAACTGCTCGTCCAGCGCGGGGACCCGGGGGTCCTCGACGGAGATCGACTTCTGCAGGGCCACGATGTCGCGGAGCTCCTGCAGGTCGTCCTCGCTCCGGTGGGCCGCCGCCAGGCGCACGGCCGGCACCTCGAGGTGCTGCCGGACGAGCGCGACCTCCTCGAACTCGATCGTGCCCAGGGCGAGCAGGTGGTGCACCGAGTCGACCAGTGCACTGCGCAGCGCGGAGTGGTCGACCTTCTGGACGAAGCTGCCGCCCCCTGCCCCGGGGGTCTTGGTGATCAGGTTCTGGGTCGACAGGGACCGCAGGGCCTCGCGCACGGTGGTCCGGCTGACCGCGAACTGCCGGGCGAGCTCCAGTTCGCCGGGCAGCCGGTCGCCCGGCCGCAGGGAGCCGGACAGGATCGCCGCCTTGATCTGGTCCTCGACCTGCTGACGTGGCCGGAGCACCTTCTTGCCGATGCTCCCGTGCACCGCGACGGATTCCGCCACTGCGTCCCCTCGTAAGTCCGATCTGGCGCCGGCGATCGTACGTCGGCCAGAGGCGCGGCCCCGGTTCCGGGGAACCGGGGCCGCGCCAGGTGGGGTGCCACCGACCGCTGCGGTGGCGTCAGTGCTCGAGCGCCGGCTCCTTGTCCGCCGCGGCGAAGTCGACGTCCTTGGTCTCCGGACCCATCGCCGCCCCGACGGTGATGAAGGCGCAGCCGATGACCAGCAGCGGGAGCACCGTCCACTCGAACGGCATGAAGGAGGACAGCCCCGACTGGTAGAAGGCGTAGAACGACGGGATGACCACCGCGAGGCTGTAGCCGAGCCCGAAGCCGGTCGCCCGGACCCCGGTCCGGAAGCGCTCGTTGATGTAGACGGTCGTGAGGCCCCACACCGAGACGACCAGCACGGCGATGAGCGTGACCATGATGATGACGACGAACAGGTTCTGCGGCTTCGTCGCCAGGTACAGGGCGTACAGCGCGGTGCCGCCGATGCCGGCGATCCCGCCCCACACCATCAGGAACGGCCGGCGCCCGGTCCGCTGGCTGACCACGGCGCAGACGACGTACATGACGGCCACCACGAGGTACGCCACGATCAGGGTCACGCTGGTCTGGGTCGGGGTGAGGTTGCTCTCCGTGCGCAGCAGCCCGGGAAGGATCGCGGTGACGCAGTTCAGGGAGAGCCAGAAGCCGGTCATCAGCACGAAGACCTGGATGAAGCTCTTGCGGTTCTCGCCGGTGAACAGGTCCTTCACCGGGGTCCCGCCGCCGCCGCTGCCCTCGAACAGCTCCGACTCCCGGACGCTCTTCAGGTAGTACGCGACGAAGGCCAGGGCCATGGCGCCACCGATGAAGAACGGGATCCGCCACCCCCACTGCACGTACGGGGAGTCGATGTCCCCGGCGGGGGCGATCTGCAGCATGACGAACGTGATCACGGCGACCGAGACGTAGGCGAGCGGGAAGCCGGTCATGATCAACCCGCCGTTGAGGCCGCGCTTCTCCTTCGGCGAGTACTCCATCGCCAGCGGGCTGGCCGCGGTGTACTCGCCGCCGACGAAGATGCCGATCACGAAGCGCAGCAGCACGAAGGCGACGACCGAGCCGATCCCCCAGGTCTGGTACCCCGGCAGCAGTCCGACGACGATCGTCAGGATGCCGAAGCCGGCGACGGCGATGACGGTGGCGTTCTTGCGACCGTGCATGTCCGCGTAGCGGCCGAAGATGAGCGCCCCGAGGGGTCGGCCGACCAGCGTCGCGGCGAAGATCATGCCGGTGATGACGGCCGTCGTGGACGCGTCCAGGTCGGGCGAGATGAAGTACCCGATGGCCGGCGCCAGGGCGATGATCGGCAGGTAGATGTCGAACATGTCCACGTAGAACCCGTAGAAGGCGCCCCGCTGGGCGTGCTTGCGATTCCGTTCGTGCTCGTCGGTGGCCTGCGCGGTTGTCGTCATGCCTTCTTCCTCCGTATCAGGGCCAGGTTCCGCGAGCGCGGACCCTGCAGTCGGAACGCCGCGCACGCCCCTCGGCGTCGTGGCCGGCCCGCGACGGCCGCCGGCGAGCTCGCCGGGGGAGTCCTCCGCGGTTCAGTTCCGCGTCCACCGGCCGCGGGGAATGGTGGCCGAGGAACGTGTGCCGGATAATGTCGGTCATTAACCAGGTGTGTCAAGGGTCACGGCACAAACAAGATTGTGGGCCATTGGATCGACCCGATCACGACACGCCAGTGGGTCCATCACTGCTGGTTACATGACCTGTGCCGCGCCGTGTTGTGGTGCACACCCTGGGGCCGCGCAGGCGTGGGGGATGGTTCTCCAAATGTCCGACATTGACACCCTCGCTGTCGACTGCCTAGGTTTCGCCTCAGGCCGCGAGACGCGAGAGGGCGGTGCGGAACAGTGCAACCGATGACGAGGGCGGGCTCCCCGCCGCCCCTGGACGGGCTCCGGGTGGTCGACATGTCGACCTCCTACGCGGGCCCGACCGCCTCCATGTACCTGGCGGACCTGGGCGCCGACGTGGTGAAGGTCGAGCGCCCGCGGACCGGCGACGACGCCCGCTCCTGGTGCCCGCCGAGCGCCGACGGGGCGTCGGCCTGGTTCGCCTCGGCCAACCGGAACAAGCGCAGCGTCGCGATCGACCTGCGGTCGGCCGACGGGATCGCCGTCCTGCACCGCCTCCTGGCCGACGCCGACGTCCTGATCGAGAACCTCAACCCCTCCAAGCTCGCCGCCCTCGGGCTCGCCCCCGACGACGTCCGCGCCCGCCATCCGCGCCTGGTCTACTGCGCGATGTCGGGTCTCGGGCTGACCGGGCCCGATGCCGCGCTGCCCGGCTACGACCTGGTCGCGCAGGCGCGGTCCGGGCTGATGTCGGTCACCGGCGCGGCCGGCGGGTCCCCCCAGCGCGTCTCCACGGCGCTGTCCGACATCGTCACCGGGATGGCGGCGGCGCTGGCCGTCACCGCCGCCGTGGTCCGGCAGCGCGCCACCGGGCAGGGTGACCTCGTCGACGTCTCGCTGCTGGACTCCGACCTGGCGCTGCTCGCTCCGCGGGTGGCGGCCTACCTGGCCGGCGAGCCGGAGCCGGCCCCCAGCGGGGGCACCGACTCGGTGCTGGCGATCTACCAGCCGTTCCCGACCGCCGACCGGGACATCGTCATCGCGATCGGCAACGACGTGATCTGGCGGCGGTTCTGCGTCGCGGTCGGGCTGACCGCGCTCGCCGAGGACGACCGGCTCGGCGACAACGCCGGCCGGCGTGCGCACCGCTCGGAGCTGGTCGCCACGATCACCGACGTCCTCGCCCGGCGGCCGGCGGCCGAGTGGCTGGCGGTGCTGGCCGGCGCCGGCGTCCCCACCTCCCTCGTGCAGGGCCTGTCCGAGGTGACGACCGACCCGCAGGTCCTGGCCCGCGGCGCGATCCTGCCGGTGCCCGGCTCCGACGGCGCGCTCAACGGCGTGCGCAGCCCGTTCCGGCTGGCCTCGATGCCCGAGCCGCGCAACGAGCGGTTCCCCGAGCTCGGCGAGCACACCGTCGAGGTGCTGCGGCAGGCCGGGTTCGAGGCCGCCGCCGTGGAGCGCCTCCTCGCCTCCGGTGCGGTCGCCGCGCCGGCCGCCACCGCGGACCGGAGGGTGTCGTGAGCGGCACCGCGGTGGTCGAGGTCGACCGGGACGGCCCGGTCGCGACCGTCCGGATCACCCGCCCCGAGGTGCACAACGCGCTGAACGCGCGGGTGCTGCGCGACCTCGACGCGGCGGTCGCCGGCCTGCCGGGCGAGGGGGTCCGGGCGATCGTGCTGACCGGTACCGGCACCCGGGCCTTCAGCGCAGGTGCCGACCTCGACGAGCTCGCCGGGCTGTCCGCCGACGACGCCTACGACGTCCTCGCCGCCGGTCAGGCGGTCGTCGGCCGGATCGAGCGCTGCCCGGTCCCGGTCATCGCGGCGGTCAACGGGCTGGCCCTGGGCGGTGGCTTCGAGGTGGTGCTGGCCTGCACCTTCGCCGTCCTCGCCGACACCGCCCAGCTGGGCCTGCCCGAGGCCGGCCTCGGGCTCATGCCCGGCTACGGCGGCACCCAGCGGCTGGCCCGCCGCGTCGGGCAGCCGGTGGCCGCGCACACCATGCTCACCGGCGCCCGGATCCCGGCCGACCGCGCGCACGCCCTCGGGCTGACCCCGGTGCCCCCGGTGCCGGTGGCCGACGTCCTGGCCACGGCGCAGGAGCTGGCCGCCCAGGTGGCGGCCCGGGGACCCCGCGCGGTGCGGGCGGTGCTGCTCGCGCTGCGGCACGGCGCCGACGCGCCGCTGGAGGCGGGCCTGGCGTTCGAGACGGCGCTGGCCGGGCTGGTCACCGGCAGCCCGGAGGCCGCCGAGGGGATCGCCGCCTTCAGGGAGCGCCGTCCACCGCGGTTCGGCGACGCCCCCGCAGGTCAGGAGGACCACGCATGACCGGGCCCGCCACCGACGGAGTCCTCGACACCGATCCGCACGCCTACCTCGCCCTGCACGGCGCGCTGGACGAGGAGGTGGCCGACGCGCTGCTCGACCCCCGGGAGCGCGAGGTGCGCGACCGCACCCGCGAGGTCGTCGCCGAGCACGTCGCCCCGGGCGCGGCCGCGCGCGACCGGGACCACGTCTTCGCGCACGACAGCTACCAGGCCCTCGCCCGGGCCGGCCTCGGTGGGCTGCTGGTGCCGGAGGAGTACGGGGGGACCGCGGACGGGACGGTGGCCTATGCGGCGGCGATGGAGGAGATCACCGCCGGGTGCCCCGCCACGAGCCTGGTCTACATGACCCAGATGCACGCGGCGTACCCGATCCTGCACGCCGGCACCGCGGAGCTCGCGCAGCGGTACGTCCCCGGCCTGGTCGACGGCAGCCGGTACGGCTCCCTCGGGGTGACCGAGCCCGGAGCGGGTAGCGACGCCTCGTCGCTGCGGACCCTCGCCGTGGCCGACACCGGCGCCGACGGGCTGCCCACCGGCTACGCGATCACCGGGTCCAAGACCTTCATCACCACCGGCGACCGGTCCGACGTGGTGGTCTGCTTCGCCACCGTCGACCCACGGGCCGGCCGGCGCGGCATCACCGCCTTCGTCGTCGACGGGGACGCCCCCGGCCTCTCCCGCGGCGCGCCCATGGTCAAGACCGGGATGCACGGCTCGACCACCGCGGAGGTCTTCTTCGACCGGACCCCGGTCCCGGTGACCCACCGGCTCGGCGGCGAGGGCGAGGGCTGGGCCATCGTGGTCAGCTCGGTGACGAAGTCGCGGATCAGCGCGGCCGCCCAGGGCGTCGGGCTGGCCCGGGGCGCCTACGCGCACGCGCTCGCCGCGCTGCACCGGGCGCACGGCGGCGAGCTGCCGCCCGACACGGCCTTCGCCCTGGCCGACATGCGCTCGGCGATCCTGCGCGGTCGGCTCACGCTGCTCGGCGTCGCCCGCGAGGTCGACCGGACCGGTGGGGCGACCGGGGGTGCGATCGCGCTCATGAAGCAGGCCTGCACCGACATCGGCTGGCAGGTCGCGGTGGCGGCCACGAAGGTGCTCGGCCGGGTCGGGGACCTGGCCGCATCCGGCGTCGAGCGCTACCTGCGCGACGCCAAGGTGACCCAGATCTACGACGGGACGAACGAAGTGCAACGACTGCTCATCGCCCGCGACACCGCCGGACGGCTGAAGGGGGCGCTCCGGTGACCGCCGCGCAGCCGCAGACCCTGCTCGGCAAGGTCGCCGTCGTCACCGGCGCCGGCCGCGGGCTCGGCCGGGCGCTGGCGCTGGCGCTGGCCGACGCGGGGGCCGACGTGGCGGTGGCCGCGCGCAGCCGGGACCAGCTGGAGCAGGTCGCCGCCGAGATCGAGGGCACCGGACGGCGGGCGCTGGTCGTGCCGACCGACGTCACCGATCCCGCCGCCGTCCAGCAGCTGGTCGACACGACGGTCGCCGAGCTCGGCGGGCTGGACGTCCTGGTCAACAACTCCGGCGTCATCGACAGCACCCCGCTGCTCGAGCAGGACCCGGCGGACTGGGACCGGGTCCTCGACACCAACGTCCGCGGCACCTACCTGGCCACCCGTGCCGCCGGTGCGCACATGGTGGCCCAGGGCTCGGGCAAGGTCGTCAACATCGCCTCCAACTTCGCGTTCAAGGGCGTCCCGGGGCACGCGGCGTACTGCGCCTCCAAGGCCGCCGTCGTGGCCTTCACCCGGGCGATGGGCGTGGAGTGGGCCCGCTACGGGGTCCAGGTCAACGCGCTGGCGCCGGGCTACTTCGCCACCGACATGAACGCCGACCTCCGGGCCGACGACGCGGCGCTCGCCCGGGTGCTGCGCGCGGTGCCCGCCCGCCGCATGGGCCAGGCGCACGAGCTGGCCCCCTGGCTGCTGCTGCTGGCCGGCCCCGCGTCGGACTTCATGACCGGCGAGGTGGTCGTGCTCGACGGGGGCCAGACCGCCCGATGACCGACCGTCCGCACCCGACCACCGCTCCGGCGAGGAAGAAGAAGGACCGATGACCCAGGACCAGCTCACGGTCGCCGTGGTGGGCGGCGGCACGATGGGGGCGGGGATCGCCGTCGTCGCCGCCCGCGCCGGGCACCGCACCATCCTCCGCGACCTCGACGACGCCGCCGTCCAGCGCGGCCTCGACACCGCCGAGAGCTTCCTGCGCAGGAGCGCCTCGCTCGGCAAGCTCACCGAGGACCAGCTCGGGGCCGCACTGGCCAACCTGACCGGCACCACCGAGCTGCGCGACCTCGCGCCGGCGGCGGTGGTCGTGGAGGCGGTGTTCGAGGACCTCGAGGTGAAGAAGACCCTCTTCGCCGAACTGGACGACGTCGTCTCCCGGGACGCGCTGCTGCACACCAACACCTCGACCCTGTCGGTCACCGCCATCGCCGCGGGCTCCCGGTACCCCGAGCGGGTCGTCGGGACCCACTACTGCAACCCCGCGCAGCTGATGAAGCTGGTCGAGGTGGCCGAGGGCCGGCACACCGCCTCGGCGGCCACGAAGCGCTCGCTGGAGTTCCTCGCCGGCGTCGGCAAGACGACGGTCCTCACCAAGGACCGTCCCGGCTTCATCCTCAACCGCTTCCTCATCCCGTGGGAGAACAACTGCATCCGGGCCCTCGAGGCGGGGCTCGGCACCGTCGAGTCGATCGACCGCGCCGTCCTCGGCGCGCTGCGGCACCCCATGGGTCCCTTCCAGCTGCTGGACGTGGTGGGCCTGGACGTGCACAAGGCGGTGTCGATGCGGCTGTACGAGCAGCTGCGCGAGCCGCGCTTCGCGCCGCCGCCGCTGGTCGACCGGATGATCGCCGCCGGCGACCTCGGGCGGAAGACCGGCCGCGGCTTCTACACCTACGAGACCACCAAGGCCTTCGGTGCCTGAGGGCCGCGGCGACGGGAGCACGAGCATGAGGACCTTCAGGCGGGTCGCGGTCCTGGGCTTCGGGACGATGGGGGGCGGCATCGCCCAGGTGGTGGCCGCCTCCGGTCGCGACGTCGTCGTCCTGGAGACCGAGCAGGCGCGGATCGAACGGGGCACCGAGGCGGTGCGCTCCTTCCTCGACGGCGGGATCAGCCGCGGCAGGACCACCGCCGAGGAGCGGGACGCCGTCCTCGGCCGGATCAGGGGCACCACCGACGTCGCCGACCTCGCCGGGGTCGACCTCGTGATCGAGGCGGTCGTCGAGCAGCACGACGTCAAGGTCGACCTGCTCGGGCAGGTGGCGGAGATCGTCGGGCCGGAGACGGTGCTGACGACCAACACCTCGGCGCTGTCGGTGACCGACCTGGCCGCGTCGCTGGCCGCCCCCGGTCGCATGGCCGGCCTGCACTTCTTCAACCCCGCGCCGGTGATGGCGCTGGTCGAGGTGGTCCGGGCGCTGCAGACCGACGACGACGTCGTGGCCGACCTGGTGGCCTTCGTCGAGGACATCGGCAAGTCGCCGGTGGAGGTCAAGGACCGCCCGGGCTTCCTGGTCAACCGGCTGCTGATGCCCTACCTCAACGACGTGGTGCAGGAGTACGACGACGGCCTGGCCAGCGCCGAGGACATCGACGTCGCCATCCAGCTGGGCCTGGGCTACAAGCTCGGCCCGCTGGCGCTGCTGGACCTGATCGGCATCGACGTGCACCGGCACGCCACCGAATCCGCCTACGAGGCGACGCTCGACCCCCAGTTCGCCCCGCCGCCGCTGCTGCACCAGATGGTCGCGGCCGGCTACCTCGGCACCAAGAGCGGCCGAGGCTTCCGCGCGGGCACCACCGAGCACGGAGAGGTCCGATGAGCGACTACACCGACATCCGGAGCGAGACCTCTGGGCCGGTCCTGACCCTGACCATCGACCGGGAAGTCGCCGGCAACAAGCTGCGGGTGCAGACCCTGCTGGAGCTCAAGGACGCGCTCCAGCGGTTCCGGACCGACCCGACGCTGCGCGCCGCGGTGCTCACCGGGGCCGGCGACAAGTTCTTCTGCATCGGCGGCGAGCACGACGAGACCACGTCGCTGGACTACTCCCAGGTGCTGCCGATCATCGACGTCTACGAGGCGATCGACACCATCGCCAAGCCGGTCGTCGCCGCGGTGAACGGCTTCGCGGTGGGCGGCGGCAACGTGCTGCACAACGTCTGCGACCTCACCATCGCCGCGGAGAACGCCGTCTTCCGGCAGGTCGGGCCCATGGTCGGCAGCTTCGACGCCGGCTACGGCACCTGGTACCTGGAGGACTCCGTCGGCCGGAAGCGGGCCAAGGAGATGTGGTACCTCAACCGCAAGTACACCGCGGAGCAGGCGCTGGCCATGGGACTGGTCAACGAGGTCGTCCCGGCCGGCCAGGCGGTGTCGCGGGCCCAGGAGGTGGCCGCGGAGATCGCCACCCGCAGCCCGATGGCCATCGGGGCGCTCAAGGGCGCCTTCTCGGCCCGGCACACCGGGGTGCTCGGGCAGGCCCGCATGGCCCACGACCAGCAGCTCACCCTCTACCTGGCCACCAAGGAGGCGCACGAGACGGGGCACGCCTTCGGCGCCAAGCGGTCGCCGGACCCGGAAACGTTCTGGTCGTGAGGCGACCCTGGGCCGGCCCCCGGCTGGACGACGAGCAGCAGGCGGTCCTCGACCTCGTCGACGACCTCACCGCGGGCCCGCTCGCCCGCGTGGGCGACGACCGGCCGGACGACGTCGACGCCGCCCGCCGGGTCCTCGCCGACCAGGGGTTGTGGACGCTCGGCGTGGCCGAGTCCGACGGCGGCGGGGGAGCGCCGGCAGCGACCACGCTGGTCGCCCTGGCCCGGCTCGGCGGCACGTGGCCGGCGCTGGCGTGGGCGTCGGTGCAGGCGCACGCCGCGGCACCGGTCCTGGCGGCCGCCCGCCGGACACCCGCGCTGCTCGACGGCCTGCACGACGGCGCCCCGGTGGCGGTGACGGCGGCCGACCCGGGGTCGGTCACGCTCACCGGGGGGCGGCTGACCGGCGCCCTGGACCGGATCGACCCGGCCGGCCGGGAGCCCCGGCTGGTGCTGCTGCTCGACGCCGACACCGCCGTCCTCGTCCCGCCCGAGGGCATCGCGTTCGGGCCCCCGGTCGCCCGCACCGGCCTCGACGGCGCGCTGACCGTCGGCGTCCGGCTGGACGCGGCAGTGCCCGAGGGCGACGTGCTGCGCGGCCCGAAGGCGCGACGGGCCCGCACCGTCCTGGACGCCGGCGCGGCGGCGATCGCCGCCGGGATCGCCGAGGCCGCAGCCGCCACGGCGCTGGACTACAGCGCCGGCCGCGTGCAGTTCGGTGCCCCGCTCACCGAGCTCCCGACCGTCCGCGCGTCGCTGGCGGCGCAGGCCGCGACCGCACGCGCCCTCCTGGTCACCGCCGTCACCGCCGACCTGGACCGGCCCGACGCCGTGGCCGCGGCCCTGCTGCCGGCCTGCGACGCGGCCCTCGACGTGGCGGCCGCCGCGGTGCAGTCCCACGGCGGCTACGGCTACATGACCGAGTACCCCGTCGAGGGGCTGCTGCGCGACGCGGTGTCGCTGCGGGCCGCCGCGGGCGCCGTGGAGGCCGCCCGGACGGCGGCGCGCACGCTCGTGGGGGCGGACGGATGAGCGCCGCGGGGAACGGCCGGCCGGCACCGCCGCTGACCGGCATCCGGGTGCTGGACTTCTCCACCCTGCTGCCCGGCCCGCTGGCGACGCTGGTGCTGGCCGAGGCCGGCGCCGAGGTCCTCCAGGTCGAGCGGCCACCGCACGGCGACGAGATGCGCAGCTACGTACCCAGGCTGGGCGGGAGCAGCGCCAACTACGCGCTGCTGAACCGGGGCAAGCGCAGCGCCGCGGTCGACCTCAAGGACCCGGCGGTCCGCGACCGGCTGCTCGCGCTGGCCACGGAGGTGGACGTCGTCGTCGAGCAGTTCCGGCCCGGCGTCATGGACCGGCTGGGCCTGGGCTACGAGGACTTCCGAGCCGTCGCCCCCGGCATCGTCTACTGCTCGATCACCGGCTACGGCCAGACGGGGCCGGCGGCCGGCCGGGCCGGGCACGACCTGAACTACCTCGCCGAGTCCGGGCTGCTGGGGGTGGTCGTCGACGAGCGCGGCGATCCGCACCTGCCGCCCACCGTGATCGCCGACATCGCCGGCGGCACCTACCCGGCGGTGGTCAACATCCTGCTGGCGCTGATCCGGCGGCAGACCACCGGCGAGGGCTGCCACCTGGACATCGGCATGACCCCGAACCTCAGCACGCTCGCCTACGGCTACCTGGCCACGCATGCGGGTAGCGGGACCTGGCCGGAGCCCGGCCGCGACCTGCTCACCGGCGGCAGCCCGCGCTACCACGTCTACCGGACCGCCGACGGCCGGCACGTGGCCGCCGCGCCGCTGGAGGAGCGCTTCTGGCGCCGCTTCTGCGAGCTCGTCGACCTGCCCGCGGAGCTCCGGTCCGACGCCGGCCGGGAGGACGAGGTGATCGCCGCCGTCGCCGAACGGATCGCCGCCCGTCCGGCCGCGCACTGGAGCGAGCGGTTCGACGGCGAGGACGTGTGCTGCTGCGTGGTGGCCACGCTCGAGGAGGCGGCCCGCAGCCAGACGCTGCGGACCCGGTCCGCGCACCGGGTCGCCGGGCCCGGGTTCGACGTCAGCGCCCTTCCCGTCCCGGTCGTCGACCAGCTCCGCGCCGAGCCGGGCGCCCTGCCCTGTCCGCCGTTGCGGACCGGTCCGGAGGCACTCGCCTTCGACCGGACCGCCCACCCCTCCGGGAGGTCCGCGTGAGAGCAGCACTGGTCCAGGAGTTCGGCCCACCGGAGACCCTCGTCGCCGGTGAGCTGGCCGATCCCGTGGCCGGGCCGGGTGAGGTGCTCGTCGAGGTGGCGGCGGCCGGGGTCAACTTCCCGGACATCCTCGTCGTCGCCGGCGAGTACCAGATCCTCCCCGAGCGCCCGTTCAGCCCGGGCAAGGAGATCGCCGGCACGGTCCGCGCGGTCGGGTCGGGCGTGGCCGGCTTCGCCGTCGGCGACCGGGTGCTCGCCCAGATCGAGCACGGCGGCTACGCCGAGCTGGTCACCGTGCCCGAGCCGCAGATCGTCGCCCTGCCCGACGAGGTCCCGTTCGTCGACGCCGCCGCCTTCGGGCTGGGGGCGATCACGGCCCACTTCGCCCTGGTCCGCCGGGCCGGTCTGCGGCCGGGGGAGACCGTCCTGGTCACCGGTGCGGGCGGCGGTGTCGGCTCGGCGGGGGTGCAGATCGCCAAGGCCCTCGGCGCGACGGTGGTCGCGGTGGCCCAGGACGAGGAGCGGGCCGCGCTCGCGCGGTCGCAGGGGGCCGATTCCGTGGTGCTGGCCGGGCCGTCGATGCGCGACGAGGTCCTCGCGCTGACCGAGGGGCACGGGGCCGACGTGGTCCTCGAGCTCGTCGGGGGCGAGGTGTTCGCCCAGTCGCTGCGCTGCACCGCCTGGGAGGGACGGCTGGTCGTCATCGGCTTCGCCTCCGGCGACCTGCCGACCATCAAGGCCGGGCACGTCCTGGTCAAGAACCTCGCCGTCCTGGGCCTGCAGGTGTCCGACTACCGCGACCGGGAGCCGGAGTCGGTCCGGGCCGCGATCGAGCACCTGCTGCAGCTGTACGTCGCCGGCCGGCTCACGGTGCCGGTCGCCCGCACCTACCCGCTCGAGCAGGCCGGTGCCGCGCTCGAGGCGGTCCGGTCCGGCAGCGTCGCCGGGAAGGTCGTCCTCACCGTCGACCCGGTCGCCGCCGCAGCCGGCTGAGCCCCGCATCCCCAGCCCCACCGATCCGTACGAGGAGCGACCGTGGTGACCGACCAGCGAACCAGCACGCCGTCCCCGACCCCCGCCGGGGCGCACCCGGGCATCCGGCCGGACAGCCGGCTGACCGCCGAGCTCGCCGGCGAGTACGAGCGCAGCGGCGCCTGGGCCGCGGACCCGCTCCGCGCCCTGCTGACCGCCGCGGCCGCCGAGCACCCGGACCGGGTGGCGGCGGTCGACCGGACCAGCGGGCAGCCGGGCGCGCGGCGCACGACCTACGCCGAACTGGACGAGCGGGCGCACCGGTACGCCTGCGGCCTGCACGCCCTGGGCGTCCGGCCCGGGGACTTCGTCGCGGTGATGCTGCCGAACTCCACGGACTTCGCGGCCCTCATCTTCGCGATCAACGAGCTGGGCGCCATCTACAGCGGCATCCCCGTCGCGTACGGCGAGCGGGAGGTCGAGGTCATCCTCCGCCGGACCGGCGCCGCGGTCGTCGTCGTCGCGGAGCGGTTCGGCAGCAACAGCCCGCGGGCGCTGGTGCAGGGGCTGCGGGGCGGGCTGCCGGCGGTCCAGCACGTCGTGGTGGCCGGCGACGTCCCGGACGGCCCGACCGGCGACGGCATGCGGCCGCTGTCCTCGCTGCTCGACGCCCGCGAGGTGGAGTTGCCCGCGCCCGACGCGCGGGCGCTGTGCCACGTCGGCTTCACCTCCGGCACGACCGGGGAGCCGAAGGGGGTCATGAACACCTCCCAGACCCTCTTCGCGGTGCTGCGGAACTGGGTGGCGCACATGGGCCGGGAGACCCTCGGCGAGCCCCTGGTCAACCTGATCGCCTCGCCGGTCGGGCACCACACCGGCTTCCTCTGGGGCGTGCTGCTGACCACCTACCTGCGCGGGACGGGCGTGTACCTGGACCGGTGGGTGCCCGAGCAGGCCGTGGTCGTGGTCCGCGAGGAGGGCATCACGACCATGTTCTCCGCGCCGACCTTCCTGCAGGACCTCGTGCTCACCGAGCTCGCGCACGACGAGCAGTGCTCGCTGCGCACCCTGGTCCTGGCCGGGGCGCCCGTGCCGCGGACCCTCCCGACGGTGGCCGGCGAGCTGTTCGGCAGCTACGTCTGCCCGGCGTGGGGCATGACCGAGCTGGGGATCGGGATCTCCTGCTCGCCCGCCCTCCCGCCGGCGGCGCAGGCGACCGACGGCGTCCCGGTGCCGGGCACCGACGTCAGCGTCGTCGACACGGACGGGGCCGAGGCGGAGCCGGGGGTCATCGGCGCGCTGCGGATCCGCGGGCCCGGGTTGTTCCTCGGCTATCTCGACCTGCCCGACGCGACGGCCCGCGAGATCGACGCCGACGGCTGGTTCACCACCGGCGACACCGCCCGGCGCACCGAGGAGGGCTACGTCCTGCTCGAGGGGCGCACGAAGGACATCGTGATCCGCGGTGGGGAGAACATCCCCGTGACGGTGGTGGAGAGCCTGCTGTTCCAGCACCCGCAGATCGTCGAGGCATCGGTCATCGGGATCCCCGACGTCCGGCTGGGCGAGCGCGCCTGCGCCGTCGTCGTGCCGCAGGGCGACGCCGAGCCGACGCTGGCCGAGGTGTGCGAGTTCCTCCTGGCGCAGGGCCTGTCCAAGCACTTCCTGCCCGAACGGCTGGAGCTGGTCGACGGGCTGCCCAAGACGCCCAGCGGCAAGATCCGCAAGGTGGAGCTGCGCACCCGGTACGCGGGCTCGTGAGCACGCTCTTCGTGGGGCTGGGCCGCATGGGCGCGCCCATGGCCCGCCGCCACTCCGCCCGCTTCGACACGGTGGTCTCCGACGCCCACCCCGCCGTCGCCGCCGCACTGGCCGAGGAGCTGGGCTGCCGGGCCCTGCCGACGCCGGCCGAGCTGCCGGACGACGTCGACACCGCCGTCCTGATGCTGCCCGACAGCCGGATCGTCGAGACGGTGCTCCTGACCGACGGGCTGCTCGGCCGGCTGCCGGCCGGGGCGCTGGTCATCGACATGGGGTCCTCCGAACCGGCCAGCACCCGGCGGCTGGCCGCCGACGCGCGGGCCCGCGGCATCGGGTACGTGGACGCGCCGGTCTCCGGCGGCGTCGCCCGGGCCGTGACCGGAGAGCTGTCGATCATGGTCGGTGGGGATCCGGAGGACGTCGAGCGCGCCCGTCCGCACCTGGAGCCGCTGGGCGGTTCGGTGCTCGTGGTCGGCGGGGCCGGGACCGGCCACGCCGCCAAGGCGCTGAACAACCTCCTGTCGGCGAGCAACCTGGCCGCGGCCGCCGAGGTGCTCACCGTCGCCGCGGGCTCGGGCATCGCCCCGGAGGTGATGGTCGAGGTGCTCAACGCGTCCACCGGGCGGTCGCAGGCCACCGAGGTGAAGTACCCGAAGCACGTCCTGACCGGCAGCTACGACTCCGGCTTCGCCATGGACCTGATGATCAAGGACCTCGGCATCGCCCGGTCCCTGGCCGAGGCGCAGGGGGCGAGCACGCCGGTCACCGACGCCGCCTACGCCGCGGCGGTCGCCGCCCGTGAGGCGCTCGGCGGTGCGGGGCTGGACCACACCGAGGTCGCCCGCCACTACGAGTCGGTCAACCGGGTCTCGCTGCGCAGCGGGACCGGGGACCGGCCGGAACCACCCGCAACCGACGACGAGGAGACCCCGTGAGCGACGACCCGCAGGCCTACATCGACGACATGGCCCGATCCCGGGGCTACGTCCTCGACTACCACAAGGTCATGGCCAAGCACGACTTCCCGGTGCTCCAGGCGGCCAACGGGCTGGTGAGCGCGGCGTACCTGGACCAGCGCCGGCTGGACCGCCGCACCAAGGAGCTGATCTTCATCGTCAGCCTGACGGTGATCCGGGCGTCGAAGGGGCACATCCAGAGCCACATCCGGGTGGCCCTGGACCTCGGGGTCAGCCCGGAGGAGATCCTCGAGGCCATCGAGATCGCGCTCCCGGAGGCCGGGATCGTGGCCTTCCAGGCCGGCTTCGACGCCTGGCGCGAGGTCGTCGGCGCCGACGGGCTGGAGCCGACGGTCGCGGTCCACGAGGGCGGCCGCGGGGCGTGATGACCGGCGGCGGGGAGGCGGTGGGCATGTCGGCGGCGGAGCCGGACGACGTCTACGAGGTGGTCGTCGTCCGGCACGGCACCCGCCGGGCGCGGCGGAGCGAGGTGTTCCTCAACCACGCCCAGTACGGCGAGCCGGACGCCGACTTCACGGTCGACTACTACCTGTGGGTGCTGCGCAGCCGGACCACGACCGTGCTCGTCGACACCGGCTTCGGCCGGGGACCGGCGGAGGCACGGGGGCGCACCGTCCTCGTCGACCCCGCGGACGCCTACCGGCGGCTGGGCGTGGACACCGCCGCGCCGCACGTCCTGGTCGTCACCCACGCGCACTACGACCACATCGGCAACGTCGAGCTGTTCCCCGCGGCGACGGTGGTGGTCAGCGGCGCGGAGGTCGACTTCTGGACCTCGCCGATGGCGGCCAAGCCGCTGATCGGGCACTTCACCGAGGCCGACGAGGTGGCCGCGCTGACGCGGGCGGACACGGAGGGGCGGCTGCGCCGGTTCACCGGCTCGGTGGAGGTGGCGCCCGGCGTCGTGGTCACCGAGGTCGGCGGGCACACCCCGGGGCAGGCGATGGTCACCGTCCGCACCGCCGCCGGGACCGTGCTGCTCACCTCCGACGCCGTGCACTTCACCGAGGAGCTGGAGCGCGACATGCCCTTCATCGCCGTCACCGACCTGCCCGCTCTCTACCGGGGGCTGCAGACCGTCCGCGACCTGCTCGCCTCCGGCGCGGTCGACCACCTGCTGACCGGCCACGACCCCGGCGTGCTCGACCGGCTCGAACCGGTGTCCCCGGAGCTGGCCGGGGTGGCCGGGGTGCTGGGACGGCTGCCGTCGTGAACCCCGAACGGCTGGCCGACTGGGCCCGTGCGGTGGCCGGCGACCCGGAGAACGCCCACATCGGCCGGTTCTCCGCCTTCACCGCCCGCCTGGTCGACGACGGTGGGGGAGACGTCGTGCTCCGCTACGACCACGGAGCGGTGACGGTCGAGGACGGCCGCCCCGGCGCCGACCTGGAGCTGCGGGGGCCGGGCAGCGCCTGGCGCGAGCTGGTCGACCCGGCCGCGGCTCCCCGCCGGCACGACCTGCTGGCCCTGATCAAGGCGCCCGACGGCCTCGAGGTGGTCACCGGCCGGGAGCACCTGATCCGGCACCTGCGGGTCATCACCCGGCTGGTGCAGCTCGCCCGGCTCCAGCACGCGGAGGACGACGAGCAGCAGGAGGCGCACCGGTGATCGAGGACGTCGTCGGCAGGTACGTCCACCTGACGTCCTCCGGTACCGGCTACCGCGTCTACTTCGAGGAGGCCGGCACCGGGCCGGTCCTGCTGGCGCTGCACACCGCGGGCTCGGACAGCCGGCAGTTCCGGCACCTGCTGACCGATCCGGAGGTCACCGGCCGGCACCGCGTGGTGGCCTTCGACCTCCCGTGGCACGGCCGGTCGCTGCCGCCGGAGAACTGGTGGACCGAGGAGTACCTGCTCACCACCGACCGCTACGTCGCCCTCGTCGAGGACTTCTGCTCGGCCCTCGGGCTGGACCGCCCCGTCGTGCTGGGCTGCTCCATGGCCGGTTCGCTGGTGATCGAGCTGGCCCGGCGGGACCCCGAGCGCTGGGGCGGGGTGATCGGCCTGTCCGGGGCGCTGCACGTCGAGGGGCGCTTCCAGGACTGGTCGCTGCACCCGGACATCAACGCCCAGCAGGCCGTCGCGTCCTGGACGGCGAGCCTGATGTCGCCGTCCAGCCCGGAGGTCTCCCGCCGCGAGGTGTGGTGGACCTACAGCCAGGGCGGGCCGGGGATCTACCGCGGCGACACGTACTTCTACTCCGAGGACCTCGACCTGCGCGGCCGGGCCGGCGAGATCGACACCGCGCGGTGCCCGGTGTACCTGCTGACCGGCGAGTACGACCACGCCTGCACCCCCGACGACACCGCCGAGGCGCTGGCGGCCATCCCGGGCGCCCGCGGCGGCACCATGCCGGGCATCGGGCACTTCCCGATGGCGGAGAACTACCCGCTGTTCCGCACCCACCTGCTGCCGGTGCTGGCCGAGCTGGCCGCCGTCCGCACCGCCGACCCCTCGGGGGACCGGCGATGACCGGTATCGACGCCCACTGCCACGTCTTCGTCGCCGACGGCGTCGACATGTCCCGGTTGGTCGGCGGGGCGGCCTACGACCCGCCACCGTTCGACGTGCACGACCACGCCGAGCACCTGCGGGCCGCGGGCTGCGACCGCGGGGTGCTGGTCCAGCCCAGCGCCTACGGCGACGACCACCGGTGCCTGCTCGCCGCCCTGCGCACGCGGCCCGACGCGCTGCGCGGCGTGGTCTGCGTCGCGCCGGGCACTCCCGCGGACGAGCTGGCCGCCATGCACGCCGCCGGGGTGCGCGGCACCCGCGTGCAGGACGGCTACCCCGGTGGCGTGCCGGTCGAGGCGCTGGTGGAGGTCGGCGGGATGGTGGCGCCGCTGGGCTGGCACGTGGAGGTCTGGACCGACGTCCGCCGGCACGTCGACCGGCTCGGCGACGCCGTCCGCCGCTGCCCGGTGCCGGTCGTCCTGGACCACCTGGGGTACCTCCCGTCGGACGTCGCCATCGACGCCCCCGCCATGCGCCTCGTGCTGGAGCTGCTCGCCGAGGACCAGGTCTGGGTGACGCTGTCGGGACTGGAACGGCTGCTGCCGCCCGGCGTCGAGGCCGGGCACGGCGGGCCGGACTTCGCCGAGGCCTGGGAGCGGCACGAGCAGGCGATCACCGAGCGGGTCCGCGCGCTGGTCCAGGTGCGCCCGCAGAACCTGCTCTGGGGCAGCGACTGGCCGCACGTCGGCGTACGGCTCCCCGTGCCCGGCGCCGCCGGCATGCGGGAGCGGCTCGAGCGCTGGGTGCCCGACCCGGCCGTCCGGCAGGCCGTGCTGGTCGACAACCCCGCCCGCCGCTACGGCTTCGGTCCCGGGGGGCCGGCCGTCCCCGAGCCGGTCGCCGCCCGACCGGGCACTGTGTGACCCACGGCTCCGCACGATCCGCTCCCGCCGACCCCAGGAGACCCGGATGGCCTCGTTCACGTTCAGCCAGCTCAGCCCGACGGCGTACCTCGAGAGGTCGGCGCGGGTGTTCCCCGAGCGGACCGCGATCATCGACGGCGACCGCCGGTTCACCTACCGGGAGTTCGCCGACCGGTCCCGGCGGCTGGCCGGCGGGCTCGCCGCCCGCGGCATCGCGCCCGGGGACCGCGTGGCGGCGCTGTGCGCCAACAGCGCCACCATGCTGGAGCTGCACAACGGCATCCCGTGGGCCGGCGCGGTCATCGTGCCGCTGAACACCCGGCTCTCGGTGGCCGAGCTCGGCTACGTCCTGGAGCACTCGGGGGCGTCGTTGCTCGTCGCCGATCCGCAGTTCGCCGGGACCGCCACGGAGGTGGCCGCGGCCGCCGGGGTCCCGCTGGTGCTGGCCGGGGACCCGGACAGCGGCTACGAGCAGCTGCTGGCAGGCGGCGAGCCCCTGGCCGTGCAGTGCGCGGACGAGACCGGGCTGCTCGCCCTGAACTACACCTCCGGGACCACCGGGCGGCCCAAGGGCGTCATGTACGCCCACCGCGGGGCCTACCTCCAGTCGCTGGCGATGGCGATGCACACCGGCCTCGGCCCGGGCAGCCAGTACCTCTGGACGCTGCCGATGTTCCACTGCGACGGCTGGTGCTTCCCGTGGGCCGTCTCGGCCGCCGGGGCCACCCACGTCTGCCTGCCCAAGGTGGAGCCCGCCCGCATCTGGCACCTGCTGCGGACCGAGGGCATCACGCACTTCAGCGCGGCGCCCACCGTGCTCACCATGATCCTCGACGCCGACGAGGCGGCCGACGGACCGGTGGAACCCCGGGTCGAGGTGCAGACCGGCGGAGCG
The DNA here is from genome assembly GCF_002938435.1 of Blastococcus saxobsidens. Lineage (GTDB taxonomy): Bacteria > Actinomycetota > Actinomycetes > Mycobacteriales > Geodermatophilaceae > Blastococcus > Blastococcus saxobsidens. The sequence goes on along the minus strand of NZ_POQT01000048.1, from coordinate 1,424 downwards.
CCCCCGACGCCGACGCTGCTGGCGCGCATGTCGGAACTGAACATGCGCGTCACCCACCTGTACGGGCTCACCGAGACCTACGGCCCGCTGGCGCTCAACCAGTGGCATCCGGAATGGGACGAGCTCGGCGCCGACCAGCAGGCCGAGCTCAAGGCCCGGCAGGGGGTGGGCAACGTGGTCGCCGATCCGCTGCGCGTCGTGGGCGACGACGGCACCGACGTGCCGCGGGACGCGACGACCGTCGGGGAGATCGTCGCCCGGGGCAACGACGTGATGCTCGGCTACTACCGCGACGACGACGCCACCGCCGCGGTCACGCTCGCCGACCCGGACGGGGAGCGCGGCTGGTTCCGAACCGGCGACCTCGCCGTCGTCCACCCGGACGGCTACGTGGAGATCCGGGACCGCAGCAAGGACATCATCATCTCCGGTGGCGAGAACATCTCCTCGGTGGAGGTCGAACGGGCCCTCGACGCGCACCCCGCCGTCGTGGAGTCGGCCGTGGTGGCCGAGCCGCACGAGAAGTGGGGCGAGGTCCCGGTGGCCCACGTGACGCTGCGGGCGGGGGCCGAGGTCGACGACCAGGAGCTGGCCGACTTCGTCCGGTCCCGGCTGGCCTCGTTCAAGGTGCCCAAGCGCTTCGTCCGCGGCGACCTGCCGAAGACCTCCACCGGCAAGGTGCAGAAGAACCTCCTGCGCGAGCAGCACAGCTGACCCCTTCCACCCACCCGGCAGCAGCCGCTGCCGGCGCACACACCCCACGGGAGAACACCATGGCCATCGCCACGATCAACCCGGCCACCGGCGAGACGCTCAAGACCTTCGACCCGCTCACCGACGAGGCGCTGGAGGACAAGCTGGCCCGCGCGGCCACCGCCTTCGACGCCTACCGGCTGACCTCGCCGCAGGAGCGGGCCGGGTGGCTGCGGGCCGCCGCGGACGCCCTCGAGGCCGATGTCGACCGGGTGGCCGAGCTGATGGTCACCGAGATGGGCAAGACACTGGCCTCGGCGAAGGCGGAGGCGACCAAGTGCGTGGCCGGCTTCCGCTGGTACGCCGAGCACGGCCCGGTGATGCTGGAGCCGCAGGAGAAGGACGCGGCGGCGGTGAAGGCGCAGCGGGCGTTCGTGGTGCACCAGCCGCTGGGTGTGGTGCTGGCGATCATGCCGTGGAACTTCCCGCTGTGGCAGGCGGTGCGGTTCGCCGCCCCGGCCCTGATGGCCGGCAACGTGGGTCTGCTCAAGCACGCCAGCAACGTGCCGCAGTGCGCGCTGTACCTGGAGGAGCTGTTCCGCAGGGCCGGGTTCCCCGCCGATGTGTTCCAGACGCTGCTGATCGGCTCGTCCACGGTGGAGCGGGTGCTGCGCGATGACCGGGTGATGGCCGCGACGCTGACCGGCAGCGGGCCGGCGGGGCAGTCGGTG
>NZ_POQT01000047.1 GCF_002938435.1 Blastococcus saxobsidens | reverse complement strand
GCCGGGGCGACCTGCTGATGCTCTACACCGACGGCCTGGTCGAGCGGCGCGGGATGACCCTCGACGACGGCACCGCCTGGTTGCTGCGGGCGCTGTCCCGCATCGGCGGCGCGCAGGTCGACCGGGTCTGCGACGGGCTGCTGGGGGCCCTCGGTTCGCGCGGCGACGACGACATCCCCCTGCTCGCCGATCCGGTGCTCACCGAGACGGCGGAGGTCTACCTCGACTGCGCCGGCAGCGCGGTGCGGGCGGCCGAGGCGCTGCGCATCCACCGGCAGACGCTGTACTACCGGCTGGGCCGGATCGCCGGGCTGACCGGCCTCGACCTGGCCGACGGCGACGCGCGCCTGCTGCTGCACGCCGGGCTGCGGGCGGCCCGGCTCGCCGGGGGCTCCCGGCCGCTCCGCGCCTGACCCGCCCCGGTCGCCTACGCTCGTGGGCGATGCCTGCGGGAGATGGAACAGCGCACGGGGACGACCGCAGCGCCGACGACGTGATGCGCCTGCTGCGCACCGGCACCGCCACGGAGCACCGGACGGTCGAGGACACCCTCGACCTGCTCGACCCGCGGCTGGACCAGGAACGGCTCGCGCACGTCCTGGGCCTGATGCACGGCTTCTGGATCTCCGCCGAGCAGGGCCTGGACGAGTGGGCCACGCGGCTGCCCGCGGACGCCGAGGCCATCGACTGGGCCGGCCGCCGCCGCAGCGGCCTGTTCGCCGGTGACCTGGCGGCACTGGGCGCCGCGGCGCCCGACGGGACGCCCCGGCTCCCGCCGGTCCCCGGCACCGACGAGGCGCTGGGCCGGCTCTACGTGCTGGAGGGCTCCACCCTCGGCGGCGCCTTCATCGACCGCCATCTCGCCGGCCTGCCCGGTCTGGCCGGCGTCCGGATCCGGGCCTTCTCCCCCTACGGGACCGAGACCGGCTCGATGTGGGCGGCCTTCCGCCGGGCCACCCGCGGCCACGTGGCCGCCGGGGGCGACGTCGACCGGATCCTCGCCTCCGCGCGCGACACCTTCCGTGCGCTGGCCGAGTGGTGCCGGCCCGCGGCCCGCTCCCGGGAGGTCCCCGCGTGACCGACGTGGATCGCGACATCGAGTTCCTCGCACCGGGGACGCCGATCGACCTGACCAACTGCGAGCGCGAGCCGATCCACATCCCCGGCAGCATCCAGCCGCGCGGCGTGCTCATCGCCGTCAGCGACCCCGACTGGATCGTGCAGCAGGTGTCGGCGAACCTCGCCGACCTGACCGGGGTGCCCTGGCAGCGCGCCATCGGCCGACCGCTGGCCGAGGTCCTCGGCGTGGCCGCGGCCGGCGCCGTCGTCCGCTCGGCCAGCGCCTTCGGTGACCTGCGGGAGCGCAACCCGGTGGAGATCACCCTGGACGTCGACGGGGCGCCGGTGCCGGTCGACGCCCTGCTGCACCGGGCGCTGATCCGGCCCGGGGACGCCGTGCCCGACGCGCACGGCGAGCCCGTCGCCGACACGAGCACGGTCCCGCCGCTGTCCAGCCTCGTGGTGGAGCTGGAGCCGGCCCGCGGTCCGCGCCCGTTCTCGTTCCCGAACACCTACCAGGCCGTGCGGGGCACGATCGGCGACCTCAACCGGGCGACGTCGCTGCAGGAGCTGTACGACATCACCGCCCAGGCGGTGCGCGCGCTCACCGGCTTCGACCGGGTGATGGTCTACCGCTACGACGCCGACTACAACGGCGAGGTCGTGGCCGAGGCGAAGCGGGCGGACCTCAACTCCTTCCTCGGGCTGCACTACCCGGCCTCGGACATCCCGGCCCAGGCGCGGGCGCTGTACGAGAAGAACTGGATCCGGCTGATCTCCGACGTCGACTACACGCCGGTGCCGCTGCACCCGGTCGACCACCCGGTGAGCGGCCGGCCGCTGGACCTCACCTACTCCGCGCTGCGCAGCGTCTCCCCGATCCACGTCGAGTACCTGAAGAACATGGGCGTCGGCGCCTCGATGTCGATCTCCCTGCTGCGCGGGGAGAAGCTCTGGGGCCTCATCGCCTGCCACCACTACAGCGGCCCGCACGCACCGCCGTACGCCACCCGCGCCGCCGCCGAGTTCCTCGGCTCGACGCTGTCGGTCCGGCTGATCGACCGCGCCGCGGAGGACGAGTACGGCCGCGCCCTGAGGGCGCGCTCGACCCTGGCCTGGCTGACCGCGGCGGCCATGGACGAGGACCGCCCGCTGACCGACACGCTGCTGGGGACGCCGAACCTGCTCGACCTGCTGGCCGCCGACGGGGTGGTCGTGGACCTGCAGGGACATCGCGGCGCCCTGGGTGCCGAGCTGCCGCCCGGGGTGGCCGAGCGCATCACCGCCTGGGCCGCCGCCCGGTCCGAGGACGTCGTCGCCAGCGACGCGCTGGCGGCGGCCGAGCCGGGTCCCGGGGTACCGGTCGAGGTGGCCTGCGGTGCGCTGGTGCTCCCCCTCCCGGAGGGGCAGTTCGTGCTGTGGTTCCGCAGCGAGGCGGTGCGGCACGTCGACTGGGGCGGCGACCCCCACAACAAGGCCATCGCCGAGCAGGAGGGCGACGAGGTCCGGCTCAGCCCGCGCAAGTCCTTCGAGCGCTGGCGCGAGACCGTGCGCGGCCGCTCCGAGCCGTGGACACCGGCCGAGGTCGAGGCGGCGGGCGAGCTGCGGGTGCACCTGCTGGAGGCCCTGTACGCGCGCTCGCGCAGCATCGTGCGGGCGGCCGAGACGCTGCAGCGCAGCCTGCTGTCGGACCCACCGGAGCCCGACCACCTGGAGGTGGCGGTGCGCTACGTGCCCGCAGCCCGCGAGGCCCAGGTGGGCGGGGACTGGTACGACGTGTTCGAGCAGCCCGACGGCTCCACCATGCTGGTCATCGGTGACGTCGTCGGCCACGACACCGAGGCCGCCGCCACCATGGCCCAGGTGCGGGGGCTGCTCCGCGGGATCGCCTACGACAGCGCCGCCGGACCCGCCGCGGTGCTCACCCGGCTGGACGCCGCGATCGAGGGGCTCGACCTGGGCGCCATGGCCACCGTGCTGGTCGGCCGGCTCGACCGGGCCGACGGCGACTCCCGCGTGACCCGGCTGCGCTGGGCCACCGCCGGGCACCTGCCCCCGCTGGTCGCCGGGCCCGACGGGACCCAGCGGCTGCTGGACGCGGAACGCCCCGGGCTGCTGCTCGGCGTGGACCCCACGCGACCACGCGAGGACCACGAGGTCGTCATCGAGGCCGGCTCGACCCTGCTCTTCTACACCGACGGACTCGTCGAGCGCCGCGACCAGGTCTTCGACGACGGCGTGGAGCTGCTCGGGGAGGCGCTGGCCGACCTCCGCCGGCTGCCGGCCGACCAGCTGTGCGACCAGCTGCTCGACCGGCTGCTGCCCGAGGGCGCGGAGGACGACGTCGCGGTCGTCGCCGTCCGGCTGCGACCGCGGGAGCGCTGAGGCTCAGTCCGCCCCGGGAGCGGTGAACCGCGGCGTCAGCCCGTCGTCGGGCACCCTCCCCCGCCCGGGCAGCGGGGCGTCCTCCTCCACCGCCCGGACGAGGGCCGCGGTATCCACCGGCGCGGCGACCGGCTCCCCGCCGGTGTCGCGCTCCAGCGCGGCGAGCAGCCGCTCCTCGTCCGGCGCCAGGTCACCGGGGCCGAGGCGCGGACCCGGCTCACCGTCGTCGGAGCCCGTGGCCATCGCCGTGTCGGGCGTGGGGTCGTCGGGGGCGCTCACGCGGCTGTTCCTCACCGGTCACCTCACCGAGGGAAGTCGGGCTCGAGCCGCGGCACGATCTGCATCTCGGGCACGAACGCCGTCGGGTGCAGGAGCAGGAGGGTGCGGATCGCCTCGGCGACCGCGGACGGCGGCATCATCAGGTGCCCGGGGATACCCCACTGCTCCATCATCGGGGTGTCCATGGCCGCGGGGATGACGCTCTGCACCCGGCACGGGAACGGGCGTTCGCTGCCGTCCTCCAGGCGGACCGCCTTCTCCCGCAGCTCGCGCTGGATGCACCTGGTGGCGTTGAGGAAGCCGGCCTTGGAGCCGTTGTAGGCGATGGCCCCGCTGCCGGAGGTGATCGCCGACAGCGAGACGACGTGGACGACGTCGGCGGTCCGGCCCTCGGGCAACTCCTGGACCCGCTTCATGAACTCGCTGGTCAGGAAGATCGGCCCCTCGCAGTTGACCGCCATTACCTTCCGGTAGTCGGCCAGGTCGATGTCGGTGATGTAGCCGGGGCGGTCGATGCCGGCGACGTTGACCAGGATGTCGAAGGCGTCCCCGTGCTGGTCGAACAGCTGCGTCACGACGTCGCGACGGCTGACGTCGTCGGTGACGTCGAGCGCCACGACGTCCCCGGAGCCACCGGCCGACGTCACCTGGGACAACGTCTCCTCGGCGCCCGGGGCGTCGATGTCGCCGATCGCCACGTGCGCCCCGGCCTCGGCGAGCGCGCGCGAAGTGGCGCGGCCCAGACCGCTGGCACCTCCCGTCACCAGTGCGACCCGGCCCTTCAGCGGCGCGTCCATCGATCTCCTCCGTCGTGCGTGCGTGGTCGGTTCGCCGACCAGCGTCGCCGAGGATCGACCGGACCGCAGGTCGGAGGTGGGCACCGGTCAGGGAACCGTCAGGCGCCCGACGGCGGTGGCCCCGCGCAGCCGCTGGCCCGGGGTCGCCCAGACGTCGGCGAGGGTCACCGTCCGCAGTCCCCGCTCGGCGATCAGCTCCAGCAGCTCGCCGTAGACGGTGGTCACGGCGGGGTGGTTCGCGTGGCCGACGACGATCGTCCGGGGGGTGAACCAGCGCCGGGCGGCGGCCATCAGCTCCTCGGCCGTCAGCACCCGGAAGTCCTCCAGCGTGCCGTTCCACATCGCGATGGTCGGGTGCCCGAGATCAGCGGCGATCCGGTCGGTGCGCTCGTCGTGCGCGCCGAACGGCGGCCGGAAGAAGGGGCTGTCGCGGACGCCGAAGGTGGTGCGCAGGAAGTCGCGGTTGCGTCGGATCTCCTCGGCCACCTCCTGGTCGCCGAGGGTGGTGATGTCGGGGTGGGACCACGTGTGGTTGCCCATGGCCACCTGCCCGGAGTCGATCAGCGGGCGCAGCAGGGCGGCGTTGTCCTCCCAGGACCGGTAGCGGCCGTTGGGGAAGAACGTCATGCGCACGCCGCTGTCGTGCGCGAAACGCGCGAACGCGGCCACGACCTCCGTGCTGGTGCCGTCGTCGATGCTGAGCGCCAGCGCGGGCCCCTCGCCCGGCAGCGCCTCGACGACACCCGTGGGTGGCAGCTGCGGCTCGATGCCGGGCACGCCGGTCGCGGCGGTCGCGCCGGCAGGCCGGACCGGTGGCGTCGCCGTGTCGGCCACGGGCGTGACCGCGTCCCCCAGCCCGTCGGCGCCACGGACCACCGCCGTGCCTGCCAGCCCGGCCGCGAGCGCGAGCAGGAACCGTCGTCGCTCCATGCCGCGGAAGGTAGTGAGCGCCGTTCAAGGTCTCCGGGAGGGAGCGGCCCGACGCGCCGGACCGGTTCGTACCGCGACCAGGCGAGCGCGCTGGGTCACCGTCGGGTGGGGTGCAGCCCAGCGTCCTCGATGAGCCGCGCCTGCTCCCGGCACCACGGCGACCAGGCGTCGCCCTCGGTCTCCTGGCGACGGCGGAACGCGGCCCAGTCCAGCAGCTCCCACTCGCCCACCTCGCTGGGCTCGGGCGCCGGGCTGCCGGTGAACCGGCCGACGTACACCGGGCAGATCTCGTTCTCGACGACACCGAGGAACTCCGCCCGGTAGCGGTAGCCGGGGACCGCGGGGCGCAGGTCGGCCACGCCCAGGCCGAGCTCGAAGCCGGCCCGGCGGGCGATCGCCGCGTGGTCGCCCTCACCGGGGCCGGGGTGGCCGCACACCGTGTTGGTCCACATGCCCGGGAAGGTCGCCTTGTCCTCCGCCCGGCGGGTGACCAGCAGCCGGCCTGCCTCGTCGAACAGGTACGCGGAGAAGGCGCGGTGCAGCGGCGTCTCGCCGTGGTGCACCTCGGGCTTGGGCAGCGTGCCGATCTCCCGCCCGTCGTCGTCGACCAGCACGATCAGCTCCATACCTGATTGTCTCCCTACCGGTCGACGACCGCGGCCACGGGGCGTCCCCCGGCTGCGCTGAGCCCTTCCCGGCCCTTCTCAGGGAGGCCTCCGGCCGCCCTTCGTCGGACCGCCTCGCAGGGCGGCTCCGTCGCTCCTCAGCGGACCCTCCGGGCCCCCTTCGTCGCGACATCGCGCTCCGCGCGAGGCAGCATCTGCTGCGTGGACAGCTACCGGCGGGACGGGCTCACCTTCGACGTGCGGGACGCCGGGCCCGACGACGGCGAGCCGGTCGTCCTGCTGCACGGCTTCCCGCAGGACTCCTCCGCCTGGGACCGGGTGGCGCCGGCCCTGCACCAGCACGGGCTGCGCACGCTCGCCCCCGACCAGCGGGGCTACTCCCCCATGGCCCGCCCGCGCGGCCGGGGCGCCTACCGGCTGCGCGAGACGGTGGAGGACGTGCTGGCGCTGCTCGACGCCGCGGGCCTCCCGTCGGCGCACGTCGTCGGCCACGACTGGGGCGGCATCGTCGGCTGGGCGCTGGGCGCCTGGCACCCCGAGCGCGTGCGGACGCTCACGGCCCTGTCGGTGCCCCACCCCGGCGCGATGGCACGGGCCATGGTGACCAGCGACCAGGCGCTGCGCTCCTACTACATGGGGCTGTTCCAGCTCCCGTTGCTCCCCGAACGGCTGCTGCTCGCCGGGAACGGGGCGGCCATGCGCCGGATGCTCGAGCACGGGGGTCTCCCCGAGGCCGACGTCGACCGCTACGTGCGGCGGATGCAGGAGCCGGGGGCGCTGACGTCGGCGATCAACTGGTACCGCGCGCTGCCGTGGAGCGGCCGCGACCCGGTGGGCACGGTGCGCGTGCCCACGCTGCACGTCTGGAGCACCGGGGACGCGTTCCTCGGCCGCGCCGCGACCGAGGACACCGCCCGCTTCGTGGACGCCTTCTACCGCCTGGAGGTGCTCGAGGACGTGACGCACTGGATCCCCGAGCTCGCCGCCGAACGCACCGCGGAGCTGGTCACCGCCCACGTGCGCGGCTGACACCGCCGATCGGGAGACTGGAGCGCATGACGGACACGACGTCCCGGCTCACCCGCGCCGAACGCCTCGACCGGCTCCCCTTCACCCGCGAGCACGGCCGGTTGGTCGTCGGCTCGGGCATGGGCTGGGCGCTGGACGCGATGGACGTGGGGCTCATCTCGTTCGTGATGACGGCGCTCGTCGCCCAGTGGGGGCTGTCCAACGGCGAGGTGTCGCTGATTGGGTCGATCGGGTTCGTCGGGATGGCGCTCGGTGCCACGCTCGGCGGGCTGCTGGCCGACCGGTACGGCCGCCGCCAGGTGTTCGCCCTCACGCTGCTGGTCTTCGGGCTGGCCACCGGCGCCGCCGCCCTGTCCTGGTCGGTGGGCGCGCTGCTGGTCTTCCGCTTCCTCATCGGGCTCGGGCTCGGGGCCGAGCTCCCGGTGGCGTCCACCCTGGTGAGCGAGTTCGCCCCCGCCCGGGTCCGCGGGCGGGTGGTCGTGCTGCTCGAGGCGTTCTGGGCGGTGGGGTGGACGCTGGCCGCGCTGATCGGCTACTTCGTCGTGCCCCGCGGCGACGACGGCTGGCGGTGGGCGCTGGCGATCGGCGCGGTGCCGGCGCTGTACGCCGTCGTCGTCCGGCGCGGGCTGCCGGAGTCGGTGCGCTTCCTCGAGCTGCGCGGCCGCACCGAGGAGGCCGAGGCCACGGTGCGCCGCTTCGAGCGGGCGGCCGACGTCGAGCCGGTGCAGTCGCCACCGCCCGCGCCCCCGGCCCGGGCGGCGGGGCTCGGCGCGCTCTGGGCGGCCGGGACCGGCTCTCGCACGGCGGCGCTCTGGGTGGTCTGGTTCAGCATCAACTTCGCGTACTACGGCGCCTTCATCTGGCTGCCGACGCTGCTGTTCAACGACGGCTTCTCGCTGGTGAAGTCCTTCCAGTACACGCTGATCATCACCCTGGCCCAGCTGCCCGGGTACGCGGTCGCGGCCTACCTCATCGAGAAGTGGGGCCGGCGTCCGACGCTGGCCACGTTCCTCGTCGGGTCCGCGGTCGGCGCCGGGATGTTCGCCGCGGCCGAGGCCGACTCCGCCGTCCTGGTCACCGGCATGGTCCTGTCGTTCTTCAACCTCGGCGCCTGGGGCGCGCTCTACGCGGTGACCCCGGAGATCTACCCGACCGCCCTGCGGGCGACGGGCGCGGGTGCCGCCGCGGGTTTCGGGCGGATCGCCTCGATCCTCGCCCCGCTGTGCGTGCCGCTGCTGGTGGACGCCGGCGGCACCGGCCTGGTGTTCGGCGTCTTCGCCGCCTTCTTCGTGCTGGGGGCGGTCGCCGCGCTCGGCCTCCCCGAACTGCGTGGGCAGGCGCTGGACGAGGGCGCGCCCGTCGGGGTGACCCCCACCTCGCGGGCCCGATGAGGACCGCGCGGGCTGGGAGACTGCCGGCATGACCGAGGGGACCATCGCCGTGGCGGTCCTGCTGCACCTGGCGGCCGTGAGCGCCGTCCTGGCCGCTCCGCTGATGTGGGGGCGGCATGGCCGACGACGCCCCGCCGGCTGGCTCGCCTACGGAGCGGCACTGGCCCTGCTCGGCGCCTGGGGCGTGACCAGCGACCGGGCCGGCGCGGCCACCGACGAGGTGCGCACGCTCGGCAGCGTCCTGGAGACCGCGGTGTGGCTGGGGCTGGCCCTGCTGGCGGCCGCCGTCTCCGTGCTCGTCGTCAGGCGTCGCAGGACCCCGGCGACCTGAACCGGGCGCCCGGGAGCGGAGCCGACGGGGTGCGCCGGCCCCTGTGCACCTGCGGTGCGCAGGAGCACAGTGCCGGGGGGTGGCTGCCGGCGCAGCGGCACTCCGGCGAGAACATCGGCGACACGGACACGCACGTGCTGTTCGTGGAGCTCACGGGCACGCCGGCGGCAGGGTCGCGGGCAGATTCGCTCGGGCCCGGCTGAGGTCCCCGCCGATCGCCCGCCGGCGCGGCGCGCACGAGCTGAGGCCGATTGGCGGCAGCCCGGTCGGGTAGCGGCAGGTCATGCCCAACATCTCCCCCGGTCACCTCGCCGGCAGGACGGTCGCCGTCACCGGCGCCAGCGGCAACGTCGGCACGGCGCTGCTCCGCCGGCTGACCGCCCCGGAGGCCGGCGTCGCCGAGGTCCGCGGGCTCGCCCGCCGCCGGCCCCCCTCGATCGCGCCGTACGGCGGCGTCCGCTGGCACCTGGCGGACCTGGGCGAGGCGGCCAGCGAGCGGGAGGTGGCCGAGTTCGTCGACGGCGCCGACGCCGTCGTCCACCTGGCCTGGGCCCTCCAGCCGGGACGACGCCCGGAGGACCTGCACGAGGTCAACGTCGAGGGCACCCGCCGGGTGGCCCGGGCCGCCGCGGCAGCGGGGGTCGACCAGTTCGTGCACATGAGCTCGATCGGCGCCTACGCCGGAGGGGCCCGCGGGCACCGCGTGACCGAGGACTGGCCGACCACCGGCATCCCCAGCGCCCAGTACAGCCGCGACAAGTCGGCGGCCGAGCAGGTGGTGCGCGGGGTGTTCGGACGCCACCGCGACACCGCGCTGACCATCGTCCGACCCACCCTGGTGCTGCAGCCGGAGGCGAGCAGCGAGATCGGCCGCTACTTCCTGGGCCCGCTGCTGTTCGCGGCGGCGCGGATGCTGCCCGGCCCGGTGGCCCGCCTGCTGCCCCTTCCGCTGCCGGCGCTGGCGGTCTCCTTCGTGCACGCCGACGACGTCGCCGACGCGATCGAGCGGATGCTGGACCGGCGCGCCCCGGGCCCGTTCAACCTCGCGGCGGAACCGCTGATGGACGCCGACGCCCTGGCGAAGGCGCTCGGCACGTTCCGGGTGCCCACGCCCGCGCTGGTGCTGCGGGCCGGCCTGGCCGCCGCCCACGCCGCCCACGTGGTGCCCACCGAACCGGGATGGCTGGACATCGGCACCCAGGTGCCCGCGCTCGACACCAACCGGGCCCGCAAGCTGCTCGACTGGGCCCCGTTCCACCGGGGCGACGACGTGCTCCGCCAGTTCGTCGCCGCGCTCGGCGACGGCGTGGGCGCGCCCGGGGCCCTGCTCCGCCCGGCGGGTGGGCCGACGCTCGACCCGGACGGCGACGCGGCGAACGCCCCCGGCCCGCGCGCCAACTAGCCCACGACTGGCCCGGATCGCTCGTCGGCCTCCATTGATCATCGAGATGCGACACGACGGGCTGCCGGGGCGTGACCCTGGCATCGGGTGTGGCTGTTCGGCCGAGGTCGCTCGGGTGGGCGCCGGTTCCACGGTCCGGGGTGGTGAGCGGCCACCGGTCCGCCGAGGAGGTCGCGTAGCCGGGTGACGGCATCGTGACGACGGCGGCAGGGGGTGGTCGGCCAGGTGCGCATCCGCATCCGGACGACCAGTGAGCAAGCGAGCGACGATGGTGCGCCAGATCTGGTTGTAGTCCACGTCGTGCAGCGGCAGGTTGGTCGGCCCGGTGTCCTTGGTGCAGCGGATGCGGTCCTTGGCGCATGCTCGGCCGCGGTGCCGCAGCTCGAGGTCGGCCAGTTGCCCGCGGGTGCTGTTGGTGGGGCTCGGCGCGACGGAACACCGCAGGCATTCCTACCCATCGAGCCGACAAGGTCGGACGACCGACCCCGGTGCGTCACGACACGCTGGTCATGCCCGGTAGGAGTCCCGACGGGCGACTGGTCGAGAGCTCGCAGAGCTTGACCGACACTGTGATGCAGACCACAGTGCGACGGGTTCAGGGGTCGCACGACCCTCCACCGGTACATCCGGAGGTCCCGACATCCCCGTCTACGTGTACCGCTGCCCCGACCACGCCACGACCGAGACTCGCTGCGCGATGGGTGCCGCTCCCGCTGCGGTCCCGTGTCCGGCCTGCGGTTCGGCCGCCGCCCGCGTCTTCACCGCACCCCGCCTCTCGGCTGGCTCCCCGGTGCGCCGGGAACTCATCGAACGCACCGAGCGCAGCCGGGACCGACCCGACGTCGTCTCCACTCCGCCTCGGGGGTCAGGTCCCGGCCGGCGGGCCGACATGGTGCGCGATCCGGCCTGGAGCCGGCTGCCTCGCCCCTGAGGGCGGCGCCCCCGCAGATCCCGACAGGGGACCCGATCGGCCGCACGGAGAGGAGCGATCGAGATGGCAAGCGTCGGTCTGCTGTACGTCGGAGCGGTCCTGATCGTGAACGGGCTGATGTTGCTGGGCCGGGTCGACGCCCGGGCAGCCGCGCCCCTGAACTTCTTCGTCGGCGGGCTGCAGGTCTTCACGCCGACCTACCTGATCGTCACCTCGGGGGGCGACCCGGACGTCGTCCTCAGCGCCTCGGGGCTCTACCTCTTCGGGTTCACATACCTGTACGTGGGTCTGAACCTGACCCTCGGCCTGGACGGCACCGGGCTCGGCTGGTTCTCCGCCTTCGTCGCATCCTGCGCCGTGGTCTATGCGGTTCTGAACTTCGGACTTCTCGACGACCCGGCCTTCGGTGTCATCTGGCTGTACTGGGCGGTGCTGTGGGCGCTGTTCTTCCTGGTGCTGGGGCTCAAGCGGGAGGAGCTCACCCGGTTCACCGGGCTGGTGGCCGTCGTCGCCGGGGTCGCGACCTGCGCCGTCCCCGCGTTCCTGCTCCTCACCGGCGTGTGGCAGGAGAACGTGACCACGACGGCGATCGTGCTCGCCGTCGTCCTACTGCTGTCCCTGGCCCTCTTCCCGATGTTCCGCGACCGGCGCGCTGCAGCAATCGACTCCCCGGCGCCTGGGCTGCCCCAGAGCGAGCCTGCTCCCGGGAGGCCGCAGCCGGCCGCCCGGAGGACGTGACCAGCCGACCGAGCAATCGCCGCACGTTCCAGCGTCCCGCCCGAGACCAGGAGGCCAGCCCATGCCCGAACTCGTCTTCCCCCTCGACTCCAGCAAGAAGTTCACCGATCAGCAGTACCTCGGTCACAACCGGTGGCACCCCGACATCCCGGCCCAGGTGACCGTCCGCCCCGGGGACACCTTCCGGGTCGACTGCCGCGAGTGGTTCGACGGGGCCATCCACAACGACGACTCCGCCGACGACGTCCGGGACGCGCCGCTGTCCACGGTGCACGTGCTCAGCGGCCCCTTCGCCGTGGAGGGCGCCGAGCCCGGTGACCTGCTGATCGTCGACATCCTCGACGTGGGCCCGATCCCGCAGGAGGACTCCGGCCCGCTGGCCGGGCAGGGCTGGGGGTACACGGGCATCTTCGCCAAGCAGAACGGCGGCGGGTTCCTGACCGACCAGTTCCCGGACGCCTACAAGGTGATCTGGGACTTCGCCGGGCAGACGGCCACCTCGCGGCACGTCCCCCACGTCTCGTTCACCGGCATCGTGCACCCCGGCCTGATGGGTACCGCGCCGTCGGCGGAGCTGCTGGCCCGCTGGAACCGCCGGGAGGGTGCGCTGATCGCCACCGACCCCGACCGTGTTCCGCCGCTGGCGCTGCCCCCGCTTCCGCACGACGCGATCCTCGGTGGCCTGGAAGGCGCGGAGTTCGACCGCGTCGCCGGCGAAGCGGCCCGCACCGCCCCTCCCCGGGAGAACGGCGGAAACCAGGACATCAAGAACCTGACCAAGGGCAGCCGGGTCTTCTACCCGGTTTTCGTGCCCGGCGCGAAGTTGTCTCTGGGCGACCTGCACTTCTCCCAGGGCGACGGCGAGATCACCTTCTGCGGCGCCATCGAGATGGGCGGCTTCATCGACCTGCACGTCGACCTGATCAAGGGTGGCATGGACACCTACGGGGTCAGTGAGAACGCCATCTTCATGCCCGGCAACGTGGAGCCCCGCTACGAGAAGTGGCTGGCCTTCTCCGGCACGTCGGTGACCCTCGACGACGAGCAGCGGTATCTGGACTCGCACCTGTCCTACCAGCGGGCCTGCCTGCACGCGATCGACTACCTGACGAAGTTCGGCTACTCCCCGGAGCAGGCGTACATGATCCTCGGCGCCGCACCGATCGAGGGCCGGCTGTCCGGGGTGGTCGACATCCCGAACTCCTGCTCCACCGTCTACCTCCCGACCGGCATCTTCGATTTCGACGTCGCACCGTCGGCGTCCGGGCCGACCCGGATCGATCCCGGCATGGGTGTTCCCAGGTCGTCCTTCTGAGTGCACCCGTCCGTCCGTCCCGCCCGCACAGACCTGAGGAGTTCCCATGCCTGAAGTCATCTTCGAGATCAACCGTGACCTGAGCGTGTCGATGCGCGACCAGACGGTGCCCGGCCACAACCGCTGGCACCCCGACATCCCGCCGGCCAGCACGGTCGCCCCCGGCGGCACGTACCGGATCGAGTGCAAGGACTGGACCGACGACCAGGTCCGCAACACCGACGACGCCGACGACATCCGCGACATGAACATCGATCCGTGCCACATGCTCAGCGGACCGATCGCCATCGAGGGCGCCGAACCCGGTGACCTGCTGGTCGTCGACATCGTGGACATCGGCCCCTTCCAGGAGCAGGAGTGGGGCTACACCGGGATCTTCGCCAAGGAGAACGGCGGTGGGTTCCTCACCGACTACTCGCCGCAGGCGTCCAAGGCGATCTGGGACCTCGACGGGATCTGGACCAGCAGCCGGCACGTCCCCGGCGTGCGGTTCATCGGCAACTCCCACCCGGGGCTCTTCGGTTGCGCCCCGTCGCCGGATCTGCTGGCGGAGTGGAACCGCCGGGAGCAGGCGCTGATCGACCAGAACCCGGACCGGGTCACCGGCGACATCCCGGCGCACGAGGGCGACGTGCCCGGCACCCCACAGGTTCCGGCGCTGGCCCTGCCCCCGCTCCCCAAGGACGCGCTGCTGGGCACGCTACGCGGCGCGGACCTGGACCGGGCGGCCGCCGAGGCCTGCCGCACCATCCCGCCGCGGGAACACGGCGGCAACGTCGACATCAAGGACCTCGGCGTGGGCAGCCGGGTCTACATGCCGGTGTACGTGGCCGGGGCGAAGTTCTCCATCGGTGACCTGCACTTCGCCCAGGGGGACGGGGAGATCACCTTCTGCGGTGCCATCGAGATGCCCGGGTTCATCGATCTGCACTTCGACCTGATCAAGGGCGGGATGGACCGCTACAAGCAGACCATGCCGTTCTTCAAGCCCGGCCGGGTCGGTCCGAACTACTCGGAGTTCATCACCTTCGAGGGGATCAGCGTCGAGAACGGCCGGAACTACTACATGAACGCCACCGTCGCCTACCGTCAGGCCTGCCTCAACGCCATCAACTTCCTCATGCCGGCCATGGACTGGACGTTCGAGCAGGCCTACCTGTTCCTCGGGGCAGCACCGATCGACGGGCGGATCGGCGGGGTGGTCGACATCCCCAACAGTGCGGTCTCCATCAGCATCCCGTTGTCGATCTTCGACCGGAACATCCTGCCCGGTGGTGCCGGCGGAGGCCGGGACCTGACGGCCGACTGACCTGCAGACATTGCACCTGGTGGCGCGGGGCGGGCCCCGGCCCGCCCCGCGCCACCCCCTGCCGTCCTCCCGAGAGGAGTACCGCATGCCGCTGTACGAGTTCCGTTGCCCCGAGTGCGGCCCGTTCGACCTGCACCGCGAGATGCGCGAGGCACCCGCGGCGGCGCCGTGCCCGGCGTGCGACCAGCCGGCCCAGCGCCGTTACGGCGTGGGGGTCCGGCGCCCTCTCACCGGCGTGCTGCGCGACGCGGGCCGTGCGGACCGCGCACGGGTCGACCGGGCCAGCAGCGGGGAGCCGGTGGTCACCGGCCCTCCCGCGGGACGGCGACTGCCCGGCGGCGGCAGGCGCCGGCACTGATGCCGAAGCTGGGCCGTCCGACCCCGGCTACGGTCGAGAACCGCACCGACACCGATTCCGGACGGAGGACCATGCCGCTCGTCTCCCGACTCTCGACCACCCCGGTCAAGGGCACCGCCCTGCACCATCCGCGGACCGTGACCGTCACCGAGAACGGGGTGCCGGAGAATCGGCGCTTTCACCTGGTGGACGCGCGACGGCGGCTGTTCAACGGCAAGCAGCACGGCCCGCTCGTGCGGCTCACCGCCGAGCTCGACCCCGACGGGGCACACCTCCGGCTGCGGTTCCCCCGCCGCCCACCCGTGGAGGGCCCGACCACCGAGCTCGGCGAGGCGGTGCGCACGGACTTCTACGGCCGCGACGTCGACGGGCACCTCGTCGAGGGGCCGTGGTCGGCAGCGCTCAGCGACTTCGTCGGGCAGGAGGTGCACCTGGTGGCGGTCGACCGGCCCGGGGACGCGGTCGACGTGCACCCGGTCACGCTGATCTCCACCGCGACGCTCGACCACCTGCGCCGCGTCACCCCCGACGGGGAGCGACTGGACCACCGCCGGTTCCGGATGCTCGTCGAGGTGGACGGCTGCGACGTCCACGAAGAGGACACCTGGGCCGGCCGGCGCCTGCGGATCGGCGGGGTCACCGTGCAGGTGGTCGGACCGGTGCCGCGCTGCGTGGTCACCAACGAGAACCCCGAGAGCGGGGAGGTCGACTTCGGCACGCTGAAGGCGATCGTGCGCTACCGAGGCGAACTCGCGACCGACCTCAGCACGCCGGTGGCGCACCTGCCGGACAACGGGGCGGTCATCCTCGGCATGTACGCCACCGTGGAGCAGCCGGGTGAGATGTCCCTCGGCGACCAGGTGGAGCTCCTCGACGAGGCCGCCGACCAGCCAGCCTGACCTTCCCGTCCCGAGCCCCCAGGAGCACCGATGCCACGGCCCACCGACCACGAGCTCTTCGACCTGGGGGACGTCGTCCTGCAGGGCGGCGCGACCTTGCGCGGAGCGCAGCTCGCATACAAGACGTACGGCACGCTGAACGCCGAGAAGTCCAACGTGATCGTCCACCCCACTTGGTACAGCGCCTGGCACGACGCCAACGAGTGGTCGGTCGGGCCGGGCATGGCCTGCGACCCCGACAAGTACTTCATCGTGATGCCGAACCAACTGAACAACGGCCTGTCGACGTCGCCGAGCAACACCCCGCCGCCCTACGACGGGCCGAACTTCCCGCACGTGACCTTCTACGACCAGGTGGAGGTGCAGCACCGGCTGCTCACGCAGAAGTGGGGCATCGAGTCCGTAGAACTGGTCCTCGGGTCGTCGATGGGCGCCGGCCAGACGTACCAGTGGGCGGTCAGTCACCCCGAGATGGTGAAGCGGGCCGCGCCCATCGTCGGATCGTCGGTCACCAGTGAGCACAACCAGGTTTTCCTGAAGAGCCTGCGCGCGGCACTGACGGCCGACCCGGTGTTCGACGGCGGGCGCTACTCCCCCGACGCGTTGCCGACCGTCGGACTGCGGGCCTTCGCCCGGATCTACGCCGGCTGGGGCCTCTCCCAAGCCTTCTACTGGCAACGGGAGTACCGCACACTCGGCTTCTCCTCCCTGGAGGACTTCCTCGTCGGGTTCTGGGAGGGCTACTGGCTGGACGAACGCGACCCCAACGACCTGTTGGGCATGCTCTGGACCTGGGAGCACGGCGACGTCGGGAAGACCCCCGGCTTCGACGGCGACACCGAGGCGGCCCTGCGCTCGATCCGTTGCCCGCTGCTCGCCATGCCGGCGAAGACCGATCTGTACTTCCCACCCGAGGACGAGGTGTGGGCCTCCCAGTTCATCCCGAACGGTGAGGTCCGGGTCATCCCGACCATCTACGGGCACTTCGCCGGCCTGGGGCAGAACCCGGCGGACAACGAATTCATCGACCGAGCGCTGACGGAACTACTGGCCCGCCCGGCTTGACCGGGTCGGCGAGGCAGCTTCGATCCACCGTCGATCGTGGTCGGCTCCGTCGGCCACGACTCGATCTCGATCGGACGCCAGGTGCGTCAGTGACTTGTTCAGCAGCTTCGCTTCCGGCGATCTGGCGCGAGTGCCCGGACATCGGCGCGCAGCCGCTCGGCCAGCTGCCGGACGGCGACGGCGACGTCGGCCAGCTGCGCCGGTGGCACCTCGGTGAGCACCGCGGACTCGACCAGGTCGCGCAGCGCCGCACCCAGATCCGCGACCGCTCGCCGACGGACGTCGCGGTCGTGCGTCAACGGCTCTCCTGCAGGGGCCCGCCGCGAGCCTGCGAGTGGTGGGGAGCAGGAGGGTCCTTCCTCATGCCGGCCTCGCGCAGCAACGAGCTCCCGATGATCACGCGCTGCACCTCGCTGGTGCCCTCGTAGAGGCGGAACAGCCGGGCATCGCGGTAGAACCGCTCGACGGGCGTCGTCCGCAGGTAGCCCATGCCGCCGTGCACCTGCACCGCCTTGTCCACGGCGCGGCCGACCATCTCGGTGCAGAAGAGCTTGGCCGACGAGGGGCCGACCGAGGTGTCCTCGCCGGAGTCGTACCGGGCGGCGACGTCGCGGACCATGCTGCGGCCGGCGAGCAGCTCGGCGTGCATGTCGGCGAGCATGGCCTGGACCAGCTGGAAGCGGCCGATGGGCGCCCCGCCCTGCTTGGCGGTGGCGGCGTAGGCGACGGACTCGTCGAGCACCCGCTGCGCCATGCCGACGCACAGCGCCGCGATGTGCAGCCGGCCGCGGGAGAGCACGGTGAGCGCCTTGGCGTAGCCGCGCCCCTCCTCGCCGATCAGCGCATCGGCCGGCAGCCGCACGTCGTCGAAGAACACCTCGCTGGTCCAGGCGCCGGCCTGGCCCATCTTCTTGTCCCGGGGACCGACGGTGACACCCGGCGTCGTGGTCTCGACGACGAAGCTGGAGATCCCGCGCCCGCCCTTCTCGGCCGGATCGGTGCGGGCGAAGACGACGAAGAGGTCGGCGATCGGCGCGTTGGTGATGTAGCGCTTGCTGCCGTTGAGAACCCACCCGTCGCCGTCGCGGCGGGCAGTGGTGCGGAGGGCTGCGGGGTCGGAGCCGGCCTCGGCCTCGGTGAGCGCGAAGGAGCCGATCAGCTTCCCGGCCGACAGCCCGGGCAGGTACTTCTTCTTCTGCTCGTCGCTGCCGAACCGGGCGATGACCTGGCCGGAGATGCCGTTGTTGGTGCCGAACAGCGAGCGGAAGGCGGGCGTGGTGTAGCCGAACTCGAAGGCGAGCTCCACGTCCTCGCTCATGGTCACCCCGAGGCCGCCGTGCTCCTCCGGCAGCGCGTAGCCGAACAGGCCCATCTCGGCCGCCTGCGCCCGGAGGTCGTCGGGGATGCGGTCCTCGTCCTCGATCTGCTCTTCGCGGGGCACGACCGACTCGCGGACCAGCTGACGAACGGCGTCCTTGACCTGACGGAAGTCCTCGGCGTCCATGCCGGACATGCTGACGCGCGCCCCGGCGGATCCGTGCGGCGGGGTCCGGATCCGCCGAGTGCGACGAAGTCGTGGCCATCAGCGCTCGATGGCCACGACGTCGTCGCACCCGCTCCCCGTGCAGGCGGGGAGGATCAGGCCAGCGCGTCCAGGCGGGCGATGTCCTCGGCGGAGAGCGTCAGGCGCGCGGCGCCCAGGTTCTCGGTGAGGTGGTCGACCGACTTGGTGCCCGGGATCGGCAGGATGACCGGCGACTTGTGCAGCAGCCAGGCCAGCGCCACCTGCGACGGGGTGGCGTCGAGCTCGCGCGCGATGTCGGCGACCGGGCTGTGCGGGGCGGCCAGGTCACCGGTGGCGATGGGGAACCACGGGATGAAGGCGATGCCCTCGGCGGTGGCGTAGTCCAGCACGTCCTGGCTCTGCCGGTTGGTCAGGTTGTACAGGTTCTGGACGCTGACGACGTCGACGATCTCGCGGGCGGCCTCCAGCTCCTCGACCGAGACCTCCGAGACGCCGATGTGGCGCACCTTGCCCTGGTCCTGCAGCTCCTTGAACGCGCCCAGCTGGTCGGCCAACGGGACCTGCGGGTCGATGCGGTGCAGCTGGATGAGGTCGATGCGGTCGACCTTCAGGTTCCGCAGCGACAGTTCCACCTGCTGGGTCAGGTACTCCGGGCGCCCGCAGACGGGCCAGACGCCGGGGCCGGTGCGGGTCAGGCCCGCCTTGGTGGCGACGACCAGGCCGTCGGGGTACGGGTGGGCGGCCTCGGCGATGATCTGCTCGCTGACCTGGGGGCCGTAGGAGTCGGCGGTGTCGATGAAGTCGATGCCCTGTTCGATGGCGGCGCGCACGACGGCGAGGGCGCCGGGTCGGTCGGCCGGCTCGCCCCACACGCCCGGGCCGGTGATCTGCATGGCGCCGTAGCCGAGCCGGTGGACGGGCAGGTCTCCGCCGATGCTGAACGTGTCGCTGATCTGTGCGGTGGTCATGCCAGGGGCCAGCACACGATCCCGCGCGTGTGTTCCCCGGAGCGTGTTCGATGTCCGGGTGGGCGAAGTGGTGGTGCTGCGGCACGGGCAGACCGAGTGGAGCCGGACCGGGCAGCACACCGGGACGACCGACCTCCCCCTGCTGCCCGAGGGCGAGGACCAGGCGCGCTCCCTGCGGGCGGCGATGACCGGCCGCAGGTTCGTGGAGGTGCGCGTCAGCCCGATGCAGCGGGCGCGGCGGACGGCGGAGCTCGCGGGGCTGGCCGTCACCGACGTCGATCGCGACCTGGTGGAGATCGACTACGGCGGCTACGAGGGCCGCACGACCGCCGACATCAGCGAGGAGCTGGGCCGGGAGTGGTCGGTCTGGCGCGACGGCAGCACCACGGCCGATGTCCCGGGCGAGGCGATGGCCGACGTCGGGACCCGGGTGGACCGGGTGCTCGACCGGGTCCGCGACCGGCTGGCCGACGGCGACGTCGCGCTCGTGGCCCACGGGCACGTGCTGCGCGTGCTGACCGCCCGCTGGCTGGGGCTCGCCCCCGAGGCCGGGGCCCTGTTCGCCCTGCCCGCCGGCCGGTACGGGGTCCTCGGCCACGAGCACGGCCGCCCGGTGCTCACCGGGTGGGCCCTCGGCTGAGGAGCGGAGGCGGAGCTCAGCGGGTGCGTTCCACCGGTTGCCAGCGGCCCTCGGGCTCCTCCACCGGCGGGTCCGGGCGCACCGGGCGGCCGAACAGCCAGCCCTGCCCCATGTCGGCCCCGAGCGCGGTCACCTCCTCGGCCAGCTGCTCGGTCTCGATCCCCTCGGCGACGACGACCGCGCCCAGCTGGTGGGCCAGGTCCGTGACGGCCTTGAGCACCGTGCGGGCGCCGTCGTCGGGCAGCTCCTGCACCAGCCCCTTGTCGAGCTTCACGACCTCCGGGCGGACCGCGGCCAGCAGCGACAGGCTGGACCAGCCGGCGCCGACGTCGTCCAGGGCGACGCGCCAGCCCAGCGAGCGGTAGTGCTCGAGGATGGAGACCAGGTGCCCGCGATCGGCGATCGCGTGGGACTCGACGACCTCGAAGACCAGCTGGTGCGGCGCGAGGCCGACCTCGTGGGCGACCCGCTCGGTGCTGGCCAGGCAGACCTGCGGCCGGTAGATCGAGGTCGGGTTGAAGTTCACGAACAGGTCGTCGCCACCGAGCCACGGCATGGCGCCGGCGATGGCGGACTCGCGGCCGATCCGGTCCAGCCGGTGCAGCCAGCCGGCGGACTCCGCGACGAAGAACAGGTCGCCGCCGCCCACCTCCCGGCCGTCCACGAGGCCGCGCAGCAACGCCTCGTGCGCGACGACGGAGCGGTCGGCCAGCGAGACGATCGGCTGGTAGACCGACCAGAACTCCGCCTCGGCCAGCACCCCCACCTCGACGGTGACGCCGCGCCGGGCGAGCTCGACGGCCAGCGTGGGCGCGGTGAGCAGCCGCGCGGTCAGCGCAGCGCCGTCGTCCGGCGGGTCGGTGGCCACCCGCACGGCCTCGGTCTCGGCGGCCGTCAGCTCGCGGGCGAGCCGCTGGAACAGCCGCTCCAGACCGTGCCCGCCGCGGTCGTCGACGACGTCGACCAGTTGCGGGGAGGAGTAGACGGCGAGGCCGAGGGCCTTGGCGGTCCGGGCGACGTGCGGCAGGACGTGCCCGATCGAGGTTGCCAGCAGCGCCCGCGTGGCGCGGCCCGGCACCTCCCAGTGCTGGCGGCAGCCACAGGCCCCGCCGCAGATCGTTCCCACGCCCAGAGGGTGACTCACGGGAGCGACCGCGCGGGCAAGGCGCGCGGCGTTGTCGGAACCCACTTCCGAGGGTATGCACGGGAGACATCCAGCAACCCCACAACTTGAATGTCTATGGTTTCCCCCATGGCCGCATTCCCCACTGTCGAAGAAGCCCGACCCAGTCGCGGCGGCCGGCCGCGCGACCCCAGCCGGGACGGCGTGATCCGCGCCGCCATCTTGCAGCTGCTCGCCGATGTGGGTTACGGCGCGCTGACGATGGACGCCGTCGCCGCCGAAGCGGGGGTGGGCAAGGCGACCATCTACCGCCGGTGGAGGACGAAGCAGGACCTCGTCGTCGACACCATCTCCGACCTGACCGCCGCAGAGGCGCAGAGCCCCGACACCGGATCGCTCGAGGGCGACCTGCGGGAGCTGCTGCACACGCTCGTGGGCGTCGTGAACGGCCCGACCGGCGCCGCCACCCTGTCGCTGCTGTCCACCGTGCCGCGCCACCCCGCACTGGCCGAGGCCTTCCGCAACGGGCCGCTCGCGGTGTGGCAGCAGTCCTTCGACCGGGTGTGGGAGAAGGCGGAGGCCCGCGGCGAGGTGGGTGCCGGGTTCCGGACGTCGGTCGCCGCCGAGAGCATCGGCGCGCTGATCGTCCAGCGCTGGCTGCTGACCGGGCTGCCGGTGGACGTGCCCTTCGCCGACGAGGTGCTGGACACCGTCGTCATGCCGCTGGTCCGCGCCTCCGTCTGACCGCCCCCTACTCACGGCGAAGGCCGGTCCACCCCTCGGGTGGACCGGCCTTCGCCGTGAGTAGGGGCGCCTCAGCGCCCGCGGTGCCGGACCTTCTGCACGACGACGAACGTGACCAGGAGACCGACGGCGCCGACGGTCGCCTGACCGGCCGGCGTCTTCAGGAACCGCTGCACGGCGTTCTTGCCCTGCGCCTTGAGACGCGTCGGGCTGGTCCGGTAGGCGATCTGGTCCAGCGTGGCGGCCAGCGATTCGCGGGCCGAGTCGATCTCCAGCTGGATCTGTCGTGGGTCGCGAGGCACGGCGTCAGCCTGCCAGACGACGCGCCGATCAGCGCGGGCACGGTCTCCGGCAGCACCCGGCCGGGCTACTCCTAGACTCGGCGACCGCGCGGGAGTGGTGTAACGGCAGCCACGCCAGACTTAGGATCTGGTGCCTTCGGGCGTAGGGGTTCGACTCCCCTCTCCCGCACAACAGCGAATCCGCTGGTGAGTGCCGAATTGTGCGCCGATGAGGCGTCCGGTCGCCGGTTGGGTTCCACCCTCAACCCAACGCTTGACCCAACGGGGCTGTGGATAACCCGATCTGCTTCGGTCGTCCAATCCCCCGCGCTCCCTTGGCCGATCTGTACGTCCGCGTCTACAGTGGCCGCACCGCTGTCCCGTACGGACTCCATACCGCCTGCGCCAACGCTGCTCTTACATACCTGGTCGAAACTGCGCAGGCGGCTGATTGATCGCGAGGGCGAACAGCGGCCGGGCATATCGGCGGTACCGCGACGTCGCACCCCCTGGCCGGTCAGTGGCACATCCGACAACCGTCGGTGTGTGCCCGACCGGCCTTCGTCGTCTCTAGGGCACCGCACCGGCACTCCTGAAGGAGAGCCATGCCCAGCACCACCAAGCTCAGCCCCTCGGACCAGATGTGGTCCGACAAGGAGGCCGCCGCCTATCTCGGCGTCTCCTGTGTGACCGTTCGCCGGCTCCGCTACCGGGGCGTCCTGCCGTACCGCAAGGTCGGTGCCGCCGTGCGCATCCCGCGTAGCGCCGTGCTCGCCTACGCGGCGCCCCAGACCAACGGCGGTGCGGCATGAGCGCCGCACGTGATCCCCGGTTCCTGAGGGGTGCGGAACAGGCCGACGCCTATGCAGCCGACGGGGCGCCACTCGTCGACGGAGAGCCGGTCCGCAGAGACGACGCCGGGTTCAGCGAGACGCAGCGCCAGTGGGCCGCCGCCGACCGGTTCTACGTGGACCCCGAGGAAGCGGCAGCGGCCAAGAAGGCGCAGAAGCGTTGGCGCCGGATCAGTGACGAGTTCCGAGCCGCTGTGCTGGCGATCGGCCGGCTCACGCACTACCACCCGTCCGTCGACAGCCAGACGTATCCGGTGGATCGGGTGTTCAAGTTGCCCGTCGTCCCGGCGGACGAGGCCAACGTGGCGTCCTCGCTGCTGACCAACGGGCGGCACGCTCCCGCCATCGACGTCGACCTACCGGTGCATGCGGTGCCGTCATCCACACCTGGTCACTCGCACCTGTACATCGACGCTGAGCTGACCTGGGACGACTACCTGCGGCTGCTCACCGTCATGGCGGAGGTCGGCCTCGTGGAAGAGGGCTTCCTCGACTCGGCGCGCAAGCGAGGCACGACGCTGCTCCGCCTGCCGGGAGTCACGAAGCCGTAACCCGCTCTCGTTCACCCACGCCACTGCCCCTCGTCGCGGTGGCGTGGGTGACGAGCGGATAGGGCTGCTCCGGGCGCCCGCTTGCTCTTTGACAACTCCACAGCGGTATTTCTGAATGCCCTTTCGAGACGGGTGTCGGCCGAGAGCCCGGAAGAAATCCCATGAGTCCTCCGGCCGGTGCCAACTATTGGTGGTGCAGCAACCACGCAGCCCGTGACACCGAAAGGGGATCCAGTGCTCAGGACACCTGGTCGACGCTACGTAAAGCCGGACGTCCGTCGTTTCACCGTCTCTCTTTCAAACAGTGAGATGCACGAAGTCGACATGCTCTGCGCCGTCATGAACGTGGGCAGGTCGGAGCTCTTTCAGATGCTGCTGGCGAACATCCGCACCAACCACCAGGGAGAGAAGGAATGAGCTACACCCCGCGACTGAAGGCGCTCAGCGACACCGTCAGGCAGCTTCGACGAGAACTGACCAAGGCCGAGGACGACTACCTGGAACTTCGCGACCGCGAGAAGAAGCTCGGTGCCGCCGCCGCAGAAGGCGACGCGGAGCTGGCTGAGCAGTACGGAATGAGGGAAATCTGAGATGGGAGCGCTTGACGAAGTTGGCGTCTTCTTCGGCAGTCCGGCCGAGGCCGAAGCGGACCTCAACGCCCGGACCTACCGGAACAGCGTCGAAGAGAAGCAGTACCGCGAGCAGCGCGAGAAGGTCATTGACGAACAGGAGTCAATGATCCGGGACAGCGCGCTGGAGCGCATGGAGGTCGTGCAGCAGGACGCCGCTGGCTATCACGAAGCGGCGCAGGTGCATCTCCTTGCTGCTCAGGAGGTTCGGGAGAAGATCAAGAACCGCGAGATTCCTGCCAAGGAAGCGCGGAAAGAGATCGCGAAGCTGAACAAGGAAGCCGAGCGCCTAGCCATTCTCGCGGAAACGCTGCCCAGCGACTACGCCAAGGCACTGCATGACCGCGACCACCCGCGAGACGTCCTCGAGTTCCTGTACCGGACCTATCCCCTAGGTCCCATCCGATTCGACTTCTGATCGGGCAGTCGAAAGGGCCGGTAGGCAGCAGTTTGACATGGCTTCTGCCGACCCGGCCCTTTCGGCCAACACATCCACCAAGGAGGCCCAGTGAGAAC
Source organism: Blastococcus saxobsidens (assembly GCF_002938435.1). Classification (GTDB taxonomy): domain Bacteria; phylum Actinomycetota; class Actinomycetes; order Mycobacteriales; family Geodermatophilaceae; genus Blastococcus; species Blastococcus saxobsidens. The sequence continues at coordinate 3,649 of NZ_POQT01000047.1, read as the reverse complement.
AACCACCAACAGGAGAGGCGCCTGATGAGGACCACCACTGAAAGAAGGCAGTACCAATGAGCACCACCACACTAGCGCCCCGGACCACCCTGCGGTCGTCCGATTTCCGGCTCACGGGTTCGGATATCGCATTCCTGAGCGACGGCTACGAAATCGGATTCAGTGACAGTGACGCCAAGCAGTCGGCCGTCGGTCAGGCCCTCGACCAATGGTGGGCAGCCACCGGCTTGCGTGCCATGCCGCTCGCGCTTCTGCGACGAAAGCTGCGTCAGGCGCTGAGCGGCGAGAAGAAGGCAGCCATTGACCAGTTGATCGCTGACGCCGTGAACGGCGGAGAGGTCGCCCTTCTTCGTGGGCGGGCTGGCCGGTGACCGCAAAGAAGTTCAGCCATGACGGCAAGGGTGCGCCCGAGAAAGGTTCGGCGTTGGCGCGTGTTCAAGCGCGTCTTCGCGAGTTGGGAGCGACCCCGAAGGAAGGCAGCGAGACAGACTGGCACTGCCCTCTCAAGGAGAACCACAGGAACGGCGACCAGAACGCCTCTCTCACGGCTCGGTATGGAGACGAGACACCGAACAAGGTCATCGTCGCCTGCGCTCAGTGTCGGACGAAGGCCAACGGTCCGGAGTTCTTGAAGGCCCTCGGCCTGACAGCAGCCGACCTGGTCGATGGCCCGTCACCGAAGCCCGGCCGGGGCAAGGTTCTGCGAGACAAGACGAAGATCCACGCCTACGTGGACGAGCAGGGTGAAGCCCTGTTCCGCGTCGTCAAGCGGTACTACGAGAACGCCGAGAGGCCCGACGTCGTGCAGCAGCGGCCGAACGGCCGTGGGGGTTGGGCGAAGACCGCCAAGGAGCGGCCGGAGAAGGACGGCAAGGCGCTGATGCACGGCGTCCGTCGGCCGCTGTACCGGCTGCCGGAAGTGGTCGACGCCGTGAAGAACGGCTGGGAGCTCCATCTCACCGAGGGTGAATCGGACGCCGACGCCCTCAACGACTGGTTCACCGCCCACGACGCCGAAGCACGTGCAACCTGCCACCCCGGCGGGGCGGGCAAGTGGCAGCCCGAGCACACGGACACCCTCGCCGGGGCGGCTGCGGTGGTGGTCTGGGCCGACCGCGACGGGCCGGGGTACGCCTGCGCCCACCAGCGGCTCTCGGCGGTGCTGGCGGCCGACCTGACGGCGGAGGCGCGGCTGCCGGTCGAGGGCAAGGACGTGCGCGACCACCTGGCCGCCGGGCACGCACCCCACGACGGCAAGCCAGTCAAGAAGAAGAAGCTGGCCAAGCTCGCCGGCGACGCCGGACAGCAGCAGGGCAGCGCGAGCGGTTCCAGCTACCCGGTGCGGTCGTGGGACGACTACGGCATGGCCGAGCGGGTCGTCGACCGGTACGCGCGCATTCTCCGGCGGATCAACGATGCCGAGAAGTGGGCCGTCTACGACGGCGGGGTCTGGCGGCTTCGGGCCGAAGGCGATGACCGCACCCGTGGCCTGGTCCGCAAGGTGGTCGAGAACCTGCCGGAGCAGGAAGCGCACCTGTACTCCGATGAGGACCGCGAGGGGTTCGTCAAGTGGGTGAAGGGCCGACGCAAGAGCGGTGCCGAGAGCGCCACCGTGCAGGCGCTGCGCAGCAAGCGAACGCTCTTCGCCAGCGTCAACGACTTCGACCGGCCGGGAGACCAGCACCTGAACTGTCGCAACGGGGTTCTGAACCTGGAGACGTTGCAGCTCGGCGAGCACTCTCCCGCTCACTACTTCACGCGGATGACAAAGGCCGACTTCCTCGTGGGCGCCAGGGACAAGGACTGGGACGAGTTCCTTGACCTGGCGCTGCCGGACGAGGAAGTCCGGGCGTATGCGCAGCGCATCTTCGGAATGTCGCTTCTGGACGGCAACCCGGCCAAGTTGCTGGTCGTCCTGCTCGGGCCGAATGACGCGCTGAAGTCGGCGTTCCTGAAGCTGCTGCTAGAAGCGCTCGGGGACTACGGCATGGCGTTCAACCTCTCCATGCTGCGGGCGAAGCAGGAGGCCGGTCCGCGCGGCGACCTGGCGGAGCGGCTGCCGTGTCGGCTGATCGGTGCGTTCGAGGCGAGCCAGCAGTGGAAGCTGCACGCCGACCAGATCAAGATGATCACCGGTCAGGACCCGGTGGCCGCCCGGTACTCCTACGACCGCGTGGACACGGTGCGGGTGCCCGGCTACCTGCCGGTGATCGTCACCAACGCCATGCCGACCATCGAGGGGGCGGACAAGGCGTTCCTCCGGCGGCTGGTCGTGCTGCCGTTCCTCAACAGCCTGCCCCCGGAGAAGCAGAACTCGACCAAGGCCGCCCGGATGCTCGCCAGCCCCACGGTCCTCGCCGCCGCGCTGGCCTGGATGGTGGACGGACTGCGTCAGTACCAGGCCGCCGGTCTGGGGTCGGTGCCGCTGGCCGTGCAGTCGGCCACCGAGCAGAGCCGGCGAGCGCTCTCGCCCTTTGACGCCTTCCTGCACGACTGCTGCGAGACCGGCGACGGGTTGGAGGAACCGCGCGTCGCCTTCTGGGTCGCTTACCAGACGTGGTGCGAGCTGAACGACGTCGCGCCGTCCGAGCGCCTGAACAAGAACGCCTTCGGAATGCGCATTGATGACCGCTACCCGGCCCGCCGGAAGGTCGTGCGGGAAGACGGCGAGAAGAAGTTCGTCTGGATGAGAGAAGGCATCCGGCTCAATCCGACCATGCAGGGGATGAGGGGGTGAGCAGGTGGTGCTACGAGGTGGTGCTACGCGGTGGTCAGAGGTCCGGGACCGTGAAAGCTGCACGGGAATGAGATGCGCGTATCACGGCTCGCATCACGGCCGTTGCACGGCCTTCGCGGGAAGTGGTGATACGCCGAACCCGCAGGTAGACCCCGGGACTCATGCGCCGTATCACCACTATCACCACCTTCCTACTAAGGGGTGTGGGGGAAGTAGTAAAGGGGGCGGCAGGGGGCCGGGCCGGGGCCAGGCAAAGCGGCGGGGGTGGGTCCTGGCGCTTGAGTGGTGATGTGGTGATACGGCGACCGCGGCAGACATTAGTCGGACGAGCGAATGAGGAATGTTGGATGAGTACAGGCAACCGGAAACGGCGACGGGCCGCCGGACTTCTCCCTGAACCGCAGAAATGTGTGGCGAGGAAGAAGGACGGCTCCCCTTGCATGAAGTCACCTATCAAGGGAGCTGCGGTCTGCCGGATGCACGGTGGGGCCGCCCCGCAGGTGCAGCGGAAGGCCGCTGAGCGCATCGCCCACGCCAGCGACGTCGCGGTGATGAAGCTGCTGGCGCTGATGCAGGACCCCGACGTGCCCAAGGCCGTTCAGGCTGCTGTGGCCCGCGACCTGCTCGACCGCGCCAACGTCACCGGCAAGACGACCATCGAGGTCGAGGTGCCGCTGTGGCAGCAGATCCTTGACGGGGTCGTCGCGACGGTGCCCACCGACGGCGAAACCGCCGCCATGCGCCCGTTCGCGGAAGGCCGCGACCCGCTGGTGATCGAAGCCGAACGGGTGTCGGACACGGAACGGGAACGTGAGCTGGCCGACGAGCTGGCCCGCTACCAGGCTGCGCCCCACGACGAGGACTGGTCGGATGACTTCGCCTACGGCTCGGAGTCGCCCCGGCCCGCCCCGG
>NZ_POQT01000046.1 GCF_002938435.1 Blastococcus saxobsidens | reverse complement strand
TCGCGGCGGCCTCGCGGACGGCGGCCGCCGCCTCGTCGTGCGCGGCCCCGTGCCCGAGCGTCGGCGCCAGCGCCGAGGCGAGCGCGCCGGCGAGCTCCGGGTCGCGGGCGGCCATCACCGCCGACGCCATGCGGTCGGGATCCGGGCGCAGACCGGTGAGGCTCTCCCCCAGCCAGGCTGCCGCGGACCCCACCGAGACCAGCAGGTCGGTGAGCGCGGGCCACTCGCTGTGCCAGGCCCCCGCGGCCCGCTCGTGCTCCTGCTCCATGGCCGCCAGCAGCGTCGCCACCAGGCCCGGCGCACGGCGCGCGCAGGCCCGGGCGGAGATGGCCGCCACCGGGTTGCGCTTGTGCGGCATCGCCGAGGAGCCGCCGCGGTCGGCCCCGCCCTCGGCCACCTCGGCGACCTCGCTCTGCGCCATCAGCACGACGTCGACCGCGACCGTCGCGAGCACCCCGGCGGTGGCGCCCAGCACCCCGGCGAGGTCGGCGATCGGCAGCCGCACGGTGAACCAGGGCACGGCGGGGGCGACCAGGCCGAGCTCGGCGGCCAGCGCCTCGCGCAGCGCGGTGCCCGAGCCGTCGGTCGCGGCCAGCGTGCCGACCGCACCCCCGTACTGGACCGGCAGCGAGGCGACGACCTCGGCCAGCCGCAGGCGGGCGCCGTCGAGACCGGCCAGCCAGCCGGCCGCCTTGAGCCCGAACGTGGTGGGCAGGGCCTGCTGCATCAGCGTCCGGCCCATGACGACGTCGTCGCGGTGGGTGCGGGCCAGGCGCGCGGCGGCCTCGGCGGCCGCGGCCAGGTCGCGGTCGATCGCGGCGATCGCGCGGCGGGCGAGCAGCACCAGGGCCGTGTCCAGGATGTCCTGGCTGGTGGCCCCGACGTGCACGGCCGCGGCGTCGCGCTCCCCCACCGCCGCCTGCAGCACCCGCACCAGGGGCGGCACCGGGTTGCCGGCGTCGGCCGCCCGGGCCACCACCGTGGCGAGGTCCAGCCCGGCCGGCTCGGCGCAGGCCCTGGTCACCGCGTCGGCGGCCGTGGTGGGCACCAGCCCGGTCGCCGCGGCCGCCCGGGCCAGGGCCGCTTCCACGTCCAGCAGCGCGTCGAACCAGGCGGAGTCGGAGACCGCGGTCGCCGCGCCGCCCCGGCCGAAGGTCCCGCTGAAGAGCCCCGTCATGCCGTGTTCGTACCGCGTCGGTGTCTCGCGGGTGCGCTCATACGGCGAAGAACACCGTCTCACGGTCCCCCTGCAGGTAGATGTCCAGCCGGTAGCCGTCGTCGGTGGGCGTGGCGATCAGCGTGTCCCGCCGGTCCTCCGGCAACCCGCGCAGGACGACGTCCTCGGCGTTGGCCTCGGCCTCGTCGGCGAAGTAGATCCGCGTGACGACGCGGTCGAGCAGACCGCGGGCGAAGAGCGACACGTCGATGTGCGGGGCCTGCAGGCCGCCCTCGCCGTCGGGCACCCGGCCCGGCTTGAGGGTGTGGACGGCGAACTCGCCGGGGGGCTGGGCCGTGGCGACGCGCGCGAAGCCGCGGAAACCCGGGTAGGACGCGGCACCGCGGGGGTCCTCGGGTGAGGGGAAGCCGCCGTCGGGGTCGGCCTGCCAGGTCTCCACCATGGCGTCGGGGACGACGTCGCCGTTGCCGTCGAAGATCCGGCCGCGGATCCAGATGCCGCCCTCGACGCCCTCCTCGGCGGCCCACGTGCCGTCCGGCCAGGTCAGGCCGATCGCGAGGTACGGGCCGACCGTGGCGCTGGGGCTGGTGCCCAGCCGCAGGGGCTCGGTCAGGAAGCCGGTGGTGCGGCTGCGGCCGGGCAGCGGCTGGTAGGGCTCGGTGACGTCAGGGACGTCCAGCGGGTTGACCGTCATCACGCCATTCCTCCAGCGCGATTCCGCGCCTCGTTCCGCGCCTCGGTCGCTGTCCCCCGCAAGCGGGAGGTGCCCCCAGCCAGTGGCAATGCTCGCTCGGCTGTCATCACGCCACGTCTCCGTCGTCCTCGGTCTCGAACGGGGTCTGGTCGCTGCCGCGCAGCACGATGTTCCACTCGAAGGCCAGCGCCCAGTTGTCCACGGTCCGCTCGAGGCTGAACTGGCTGATCGCCCGGTGCCGCGCCGCGGCCGGGATCGAGTTGAAGATCGGGTCCTGGCCGAACAGCGGGTCGTCCGGGAAGTACATCTGGGTGACCAGCCGCTGGGTGAAGGACCGCCCGAACAGGCTGAAGTGGATGTGCGCCGGCCGCCAGGCGTTGTGGTGGTTGCCCCACGGGTACGCGCCGGGCTTGATCGTCATGAACTCGTAGCGGCCGAGGCTGTCGGTCATCACCCGGCCCAGCCCGTCGAAGTGCGGGTCCAGCGGCGCGGGGAAGACGTCGACGACGTGCCGGTAGCGGCCTCCGGCGTTGGCCTGCCAGACCTCGACGAGGGCGTTCGGCACGGGGCGGCCGTCGCTGTCGAGGACCCGCCCGTGGACGAGGATGCGCTGGCCGACCGCCTCGCCGCCGTTGCGCAGGGTCAGGTCGGCGTCGCTCGGCAGCACGCGGTCCTCGCCCAGCACCGGGCCGGTGACCTCGGTGAGCCGGTGCGCGAGGTCCACCGGCGCACGCAGCGGGGCACGCAGGCCGGTGCTGCGGTAGTCGGGGAAGCCGACAGGCGTCCGCGTGGCGTCGGGTTCGCGCATGTACCGCGGCAGGTGCAGGCCACCGCCTGGTGTGGTCCCGGTCATGCCCGGACGGTACGGCCCCTTGGCTACGCTGCCCAACACCTGAGTTCCACTGGACGGGAGGACGCACGACGCATGGCCGGACGCAGCGCCACACCCGGCAGGTCGGTGACCTCGCGCGCGCTCGGCATCCTCGACGCGTTCGGCAGCGACACGCCCCGGTTGTCCCTGTCGGAGATCGCCGAACGGTCGGGCACGCCGCTCACCACGGCGCACCGGCTGCTGGGCGAGCTGACCGACTGGGGGGCGCTCATCCGCCGTCCCGACGGCCGCTACGAGATCGGCCGCAAGCTCTGGAACCTGGGCCTGCTGGCCCCCGTGCAACTGGAACTGCGGCAGGTGGCGGCGCCGTTCATGCACGACCTGCACACCACCGTCCGGGACACCGTGCACCTGGCCGTGCGCGAGGGCCTGCACGCGCTGTACGTCGAGCGCATCTCCGGCCGGGTGCACGTGCCGATCGTCAGCCAGGTGGGCAGCCGGCTGCCGCTGCACGCGACCGGCGTCGGCAAGGTGCTGCTGGCCGCGGCCCCGGACGACGTCGTCGAGCAGGTGCTCGGCGACCTGCGCCCGATCACCCGGCACACGGTCGTCGACCGGGAGCGGCTCACCCTGGAGCTGGCCGAGATCCGCCGTCGGCGCTTCGCCCGCACGTGCGAGGAGATGTCCGCCGGCGCCGCCTCGATCGCCGTCCCGGTGCAGGTGGAACGGCCCTCGGGGCCCCTGGCGGTCGCCGCGCTCGGCGTGGTGGTGCCGCCGCACCGCCGCGACCTCGCCCGGATGGTGCCCGCCCTGGAGATGGCGGCGCGGGGCATCGGCCGCGAGCTGGCGAGGTCGCTGGAGTTCCACTGAGCGGAAGACACCGTTCCCCGGGACCGCTGCCCGTGCCCACACTCGTCGGGTGCGCACCCAGGTAGGCATCATCGGCGCCGGCCCCGCCGGTCTCCTGCTCTCCCGGCTCCTGGCCCGGCGCGGCATCGACTCCGTCGTGCTGGAGAACCGGTCCCGCGACTACGTCGAGGCCCGCATCCGCGCCGGGATCCTCGAGCAGCACACGGTCGACACCCTGACCGAGGCCGGGCTGGGCGACCGGCTGCGCCGGGAGGGGCTGGAGCACCGCGGCATCCACCTCCAGTACCCCGGCACCCGCCACACGCTGGACTTCCCGGAGCTCTGCGGCCGCACCGTGTGGGTCTACGGGCAGACCGAGGTGGTCAAGGACCTGATCGCCGCACAGCTGGACGACGGCCCGCCCCTGCTGTTCGACGTCTCCGACGTCACGCCCGAGGACGTCGACGGCGACTCGCCCCGGATCCGGTTCACCGATGCCGACGGCGTCGCCCAGGTGCTCGAGTGCGACGTGATCGCGGGCACCGACGGGTTCCACGGCGTCTCCCGTCCGGTGGTCACCGCCGGCACCGCCGGGAAGCTGTGGGAGCGCACCTACCCCTACGCCTGGCTGGGCATCCTGGCCGACGCCGCGCCCTCCACCGACGAGCTCATCTACGCCTGGCACCCGGAGGGTTTCGCGCTCTACTCCATGCGCTCGCCGTCGGTGTCCCGCCTGTACCTGCAGGTCGACCCGTCGGACTCCATCGACAACTGGTCCGACGACCGGATCTGGGACAACCTCTCCCGCCGTCTCGGCATCGACGGGTGGGAGGTGTCCACCGGGCCGGTCACCGAGAAGTCGATCCTGCCCATGCGCTCGTTCGTCAGCGCCCCGATGCGCCGGGGCCGGCTCTTCCTCGCCGGGGACGCCGCGCACATCGTCCCGCCGACCGGCGCCAAGGGCCTCAACCTCGCCGTCGCCGACGTGACCCTGCTGGCCGCGGCACTGACCCGGCTGCTCCAGGAGAAGCGGACCGACCTGGTCGACGCCTACTCCGACACCGCCCTGCGGCGGGTCTGGCGCTGCACCCACTTCTCCTGGTGGATGACCTCGATGCTGCACACCTCCGGGGACGACTTCGACCGCGAGCTGCAGCTCGCCCAGCTGCGCCGGGTCTGCTCCTCCGAGGCCGCCGCCCGCGAGCTCGCGGAGAACTACACCGGTCTGCCGATCGAGTGACCGGCCGGCCGGGACGACACTCGCCGGGCCCGGCCACGGCGGCCGTGCATCCGGATCGCGGGCTGCGGCCGAAAGCCTCCCGTGGAGTCGTTCGCCCCTCACCAGGAGACGTACTGGCTGGTCCAGCCGCTGCTCGAGGCCGGACTGCCGCTGGAGGAGGTCCAGGACCTGGTGTGCCGCCTGGGCTTCGCCGCCGTCGTCTGCGACAGCCGGACCCTGGACAGCCGGGCCCGCGAGCTGGTCGGCGACCGGTCCGCCGACGTCCGGGCGGCCTGGGTCGAGACGATCGGCCGGATGATCGGTCCGCCGCCCGCGGACCCCGGTCCGGCGGCACCGCCGGTCAGGCCAGCGCCTCCGGGGTGAGCCGCACCCCGCTCTGCCGCACCGATGCGCGGGTGGCCCGGTAGGGCTCGGCGGAGCACGGTTCCCCGGCCAGGTCCCCGAAGACCTCCCGGACGGCGACGGAGCGGCGGATCTCTCCGCCCGTGCGCAGGTTGGCCCGCAGCACCGGCAGCAGGAACCGCGGAACGCGGTCCGAGGCCTCGGCGCGGATGCGGTCGAGCGTGTCGGCGATGGCTGGTGCGAACGGTGGAAGCCGCCGACCCCCAGGTGGACGATGCCAGCGCGGGCCCGGCCGCGGTCGTAGGTGGGCGTCGCGACCGACGCCTCCAGGGCGGGCAGGGATGCGTCGTTAAGGGCAGCGGCCACGGCAGGAGCACTCCCCCCGATCGGCCGGCGTAACGGCATCACCGGGGCGCGGTCGCCGGAGCGCGTCGCGGGTCCGGTGCCTGGAGGAAGGCCGCGACCAGGTCCCCGAGCATCGTCCGCTGATGGTGGCGCCGGGCGGGGTCGAGCATGTCGCGACCGAGGACGGCGCCGAACGTGTGCCGGTTCGCCGTCCGGAACACGCAGTAACCGCTGATGACCTGGTGGACGTCGAGGGCGTCCACGTCGTCCCGGAAGACCCCCGCCTCGCGGCCCCGTCGCAGGATGGTGCCGAGCGCCGCCAGCGCCGGCTCGGCGAGGTCCGGGAGCACGGTGGACCGGGCGATGTGCTCGGCCCGGTGGATGTTCTCGATGCTGACCAGCCGGATGAAGTCCGGGTGTGCCTCGTGGTGGTCGAAGGTCAGCGCGGCCAGCTCGCGGATCGCGGCCACGGGGTCGAGGTGCTCGACGTCGACCTGCTGCTCCAGCGCCCGGATGCCCGCGTAGGCCTGTTCCAGGACGGCGACGTAGAGCTGCTCCTTGCTGCCGAAGTAGTAGTAGATCATCCGCTTGGTCGTGCGGGTCCGAGCGGCGATCTCGTTGATCCGCCCGCCCGCGTAGCCGCGGTCGGCGAACTCCCGCGTGGCGACGGCCAGGATCTCCGCGCGCGTCCGCTCCGCGTCCCGGACGCGCTCGGCACCCGCCCGGCGCCCGGCCGGCGCCGCCCCCGGCGGATGTGCGGTCACGGTCGCCTCCTCCGCGGCTGTCGGTGCCGCGAGGGTAGGGGCAGCGCCGAGGCCTCTCCGCACCCGCTCCCCCGTCGGCGCGGGGACTGGCGCGTGCCGCGGCCGGTGTGGTCCCCTCAGCCAACTCACCAACTGGTACATACGGAGGCCGCCGCCGATGACCGACGTCCGCAGGAGCATCGCCACCGTGTGCCTGTCCGGGACCCTCGAGGACAAGCTGGCCGCGGCCGCCCGGGCAGGCTTCGACGGGATCGAGGTCTTCGAGCCCGACCTGATCGCCTCCTCGTGGGCACCGGCGGAGATCGCCCGCCGGTGCGCGGACCTCGGGCTGTCCGTCGACCTGTACCAGCCCTTCCGCGACCTGGACTCCACCGATCCCGACCGCTTCGCCCGCAACCTGCGACGCGCCGAGCGCAAGTTCGACGTCATGGAGCAGCTGGGGGTCGACACCGTCCTGGTCTGCTCCTCGGTCTCCGACGACGCCGTCGCCGACGCCGACCGGCTCGCCGAGCAGCTGGCCGGCGCGGCGGCGCGGGCGGGTGAGCGCGGGCTGCGCCTGGCCTACGAGGCGCTGGCCTGGGGGCGCCACGTGTCCACCTGGGAGGCGTCCTGGGACGCCGTCCGCCGCGCCGACTCCCCCGCCCTCGGCTTGTGCATCGACAGCTTCCACGTGCTCTCGCGCGGCGGGGACCCCGCGGGCTTCGCCCAGGTGCCGGCGGACAAGTTCTTCTTCCTGCAGCTGGCCGACGCCCCGCGGCTGCAGATGGACGTCCTGCAGTGGAGCCGGCACCACCGGCTCTTCCCCGGCCAGGGCGCCTTCGACCTCGCGACCTTCCTGCGCTGCCTGCTCGGCGCGGGCTACACCGGCCCGCTGTCGCTCGAGGTCTTCAACGACGTCTTCCGGCAGTCGGACCCGTGGCGGACCGCCGTCGACGCCATGCGCTCGCTCGTCTGGCTGGAGGAGGCGCTCGGCGCCGTCTGGCCGGCCGCCGGGACGACCGCGCCCCCGCCGGCGCCCGACCTGTCCGGCCACTCCTTCGTCGAGCTCGGCGTCGACGGGGTCTCCGGGCCCCAGGTCGGCTCGGCACTGGCCGCCCTGGGTTTCGCGCACACCGGGCAGCACCGGTCCAAGCCCGTGCAGCTGTGGGAGCAGGGCACGGCGAAGGTCCTGCTCAACGCGTCGGTCACCCGTCCCGCCGGGGCGGGCGTCGCCGCGGTGGCCGCGCTGGGGCTGGAGAGCGAGGACCCCGGCCGTTCCGCGGCCCGCGCCGAGGCGGTGCTGGCCCCGATCCTGCCGCGGACGCGGGGCGCCAACGAGGCGGACCTCTCCGCGGTGGAGGCCCCCGACGGCACCCAGATCTTCTTCACCCGCACCGGCCCGGAGGGCTGGCCGGCCGATTTCCTGGCCACCGGTGCGGCACCGGCCGACGGCGGGGTCCGGGGCATCGACCACGTCGGGCTGACCCAGCCGTTCGACGCCTTCGACGAGGCCGGCCTGTTCTACCGCGCCGTGCTGGGGCTCGAACCGCACGCCGTCGCCGAGGTTGCGGCGCCCTACGGGCTGATCCGCACCCGCTCGGTCACCGACACCTCCCGCCGGGTCCGCCTCGCGCTCAGCGTCTCGGCGCTGCGCCGGGGCGGCTGGACCCCGGGCGTGCCGGATCCGCAGTACGTCGCCCTCGCGACCGACGACATCGTCGGCACGGTGACCCGGATGCGCGCGGCCGGAGCGCCCCTGCTGCCGCTGCCGGCCAACTACGCCGACGACCTCGAGGCCCGCTTCGACCTGCCGCAGGGGCTGCTGGCCGCCGTCCGCGAGCACGGGCTCATGTACGAGGAGGACGGCGAGGGCGGTGGCTACCTGCACGCGGCCACCTCGGTGCTGGGCGACCGGGTCTTCTTCGAGGTGGTCCAGCGACTGCGCGGCTACGACGGGTACGGCAGCACCGACCTCCCGGTCCGCATGGCGGCCCATCGGCGCGCACGCACCCCGGCCCCCGCCCCGGTGGCCTGACGGGACGGCCGGCGCTCAGCCGGACGCACGCTCGCGCGCCTCCCGGGCGCGCGGGTGCTCGAGCATGCGGTCCACGAGCACGCGCAGGCGGGCCAGCCGTGCCCGCCGGTCGGAGTCCAGCAGCCCCAGCGCGTCGTCCCCGCCGATGACCACGGGCACGTGCGGGGGCAGGACTGCCAGCTGACCGGCGGCCGCCTCACCGGCGGCCTCGAGGGCACGAGCGTCGACACGGACGTACCCGAGGTGCTCCCACAGGTCGGTGACCGCCGCCGAGACGCTCTCCTCGTCCACGCCGACCACCGGCACGTCCAGCACGACCCCCCCGCCACTGGGCGCCACCACCGCGACGGCCTCCTCCAGGGCCTCGGGCCGGTCGGCGCGCACCGAGGACAGCAGCGGCCGGATGCGGAAGGGCCGGGCCTGCTCGGCGAGCTCGGCGAACCCTTCGGTCCGCTGCGCCAGGTCACCGGCGCCCTCGGCGAACCGGGCGGTCAGGAACTGCGCCCCCAACCGGGCGCCGAAGTCCAGGACCCGGCCGTGGGCGCGGTGCACGTCGTCCCGCCCCAGGTGGCCGGACAGCACGACGCGGCCGACGTCCAGCACGGTCGTCCGGGTCTCGAGGAGCCGGTCGATCGTGGCCGCGAGCAGCTGCGTGCCCGCGCCTCCCGACCACCAGGCCTCGGTCTCCGGCACCGCCCCCACGTGCAGGCCCATCGAGTCCCAGCCGGTCGGAACCAGCTCGTCGATCGTCTCCAGCGGTGTCAGCGGGTGCACCAGGGACTGGTGCACGGCGAGTCGGTTCACGACGGGCTCTCCTCGTGGGAGTCGGGCGCGGGATCCACCGGCGACCCCGTGCGGGCGGAGGCGGGGGCGGCGTCCGGCAGGCGGTCGCCGGACGACCGGTGCAGGGCCCGGATCGCCAGCGGGTACCCGTGCACCCCCAGACCGACGACCGTCCCGACCGCCACCGGGGAGATGTAGGAGTGGTGCCGGAACGCCTCCCGCCGGTGGACGTTCGAGACGTGCAGCTCGATGACCGGCAGCTCGATCCCCTCGATCGCGTCGTGCAGGGCGACGGAGGTGTGCGTGTAGGCGCCGGGGTTGAACACCGCCCCGATGCACCGCCCGGCCTTCGCCTCCCAACCGAACTCCTGGATCCAGTCGATCAGCTGCCCCTCGGAGTTGGACTGCCGGAACTCCAGGCCCAGGCCGAGCCGCTCGGCCTCCGCGCGGCACAGCGCCTCCACGTCCTGCAGCGACGTGCTCCCGTACACCTCGGGCCTGCGGGTGCCGAGCAGGTTCAGGTTGGGGCCGTTGAGTACGAGCACTGTTCTCATGGCGGTTCCTCCGGGCGGGGCGGTCGTCGGGCGGGTCAGGCGATCCGGACCACGGAGCCGGTGCGGTCGGGCCCGTCGGCGGGGAACCGGTCCAGCACGCCCGGGTCGTGGCCGGGGACGATCAGGCCGGCGTCCCCCGCCAGCTCGGTGATCCGGTCGAAGGCGCCGTACACCGCCGGCATCGTGTGCAGGATGGGCGGCGGACGGTCCGACGTGAGGTTCTCGTAGAAGTGCGCGGCATCCGACGCCAGGACGACCGATCCGGCCCCGGTGGCCACCCGGACCAGCTGCATGCCCGCGGTGTGCCCGCCCACGAGGTGGACGCTCAGCCCCGGCAGCAGCTCCACGTCACCGGCGACGTCGCGCCGCCGGCCGACCTCCCCGGCCGCGGCCAGGTGCTCGAGGTCCTCCGGCGCGCAGAGCCAGCGCTCGCGCGTCAGCCGCCGTGGCCACGGTCCGGTCCAGTACTCCCACTCCGCCTCCTGGACGACGTAGGTGGCGGCCGGGAGCTCGGCGACGACACCTGTGTGGTCGTAGTGCAGATGGGTCAGCACCGACCAGCCGACGTCCTCGGGCCGCACCCCGAACCGGCCCAGGAGCTCGATCGGGGACCCGAGGTACTGCAGTCCCGGGACCGCCGCGGCCCGCGAGGGCGCGATGCCCGCGTCGACGAGCACGACGTCGGTGTCGGAGACGGCCAGCCAGACGTAGTAGGCGGTCGGGTGCGGCTCGCCCGACCGCTCGTCGTGGCCCAGGAAGTGCTGCCCCCGCTGGCCCCGGCGCAGGGCGTAGGCCAGCGCCCAGACCCGCCAGGTGCCCGGGGCCTGCGGGCGCAGCGGTGCCAGCCGATCGGTCACGCGTCCTCCGCGAGGGAGACAGCCCGCAGCTCGTCGGGCGTCGCGCTGCCGAAGCCGAAGAACTCCAGGTAGGCCGGGATCTGCTCGTAGAGCATGTCCTTGCCGATCTGCACGGGGCAGCCGCGGGCCTGCGCCGCCTGCAGGAACGGCGTGAACTCCTGGCGCATGACGACCTCCCCGACGAACGTCGTCGGGGCCAGGCGGGTGACGTCGACCGGCAACGGGTCGTCGTCGCCCATGCCCAGCGGCGAGGCGTTGACCACCAGGTCGTAGCCGGCGGGGTCCGCGGAACCCGTGCCGACCTCCAGCTCCGGGTAGTGCTCGACCAGCCGGCCGGCGAGACCCCGGGAGGCCGCCGCGTCGGGGTCGAACAAGCCGAGCGCACCGACGCCGGCCTCGGCGAGCGAGGCCGCGATCGGCGACCCCACCCCCCCGTTCCCCACGACGAGGGCGCGCGTGCCCCGGGGGTCGAAGCCCTTGCGCAGCAGCCCCCGGACGAAGCCGGTGCCGTCGAACTGGTCGGCGAGCAGCGTGCCGTCCTCGCGGCGCACCACGGCGTTGGCCGCACCGGCCACGCGGGCGGTGGGCGACAGGTCGTCGACCAGCTCGGTCGTCGTGACCTTGTGCGGCATCGTCACGAGGGCCCCACGGATGTTGGTCAGCGAGAACAGGGCTCGGAAGAAGTCTGGGTAGTCGCCCGCGCGGACCCCCATCGGCACCACGACGGCGTCGATGCCCCGCTCCTGGAACCACGGGTTGTAGACCAGCGGCGCCTTGAAGGAGTGGGTGGGGTATCCCAGGTGGGCGATCAGGGTCGTCGTCCCGCTGATCATGTGCGTTCCCGTTCTGGCCGTCCGCTCCGCGGCGGCCGTGGAGGCGACCCCGGGACGACCGCGGTGGTCGTCCCGGGGCCGGGGTTCCCTGCGGTCACTCGGCCGCGTTGCGGATGGCCTCGTAGACCTCGAGCTGCTCGCCGGAGTAGTTCTCCGTGAAGTACTCCTCGGCCTGCTCCTGGAAGGCGTCGACGTCGACGTCGTCCACCACCTGGAAGTCACCGCCGGCGGCCCACTCGTCGAGCTGCTGCTGCTCGAGCTCCTCGACGCACGCGGGCACCTGCTCGACCGCGGACGCCACCGCGTCCGAGAGCGCCTCCTGCTGCTCGTCGGAGAGCTCCTCCCAGACCGGGCCGATGATGACCAGGTTGGAGTTCTGCTGGTGGCCCGAGAGGCTGATGTAGTCCTGCACCTCGGCGAAGTTCTGCGACACGATGTTGGTGATCGGGTTCTCCTGGCCCTCCACGATCCCCTGCTGCAGCGCGAGGTAGAGCTCCTCGAACGCGACCTCGGTCGGGGTCGCGCCCAGCGCCTCGGCGTTCATCAGGAACTGCGGGGAGTTCGGGAAGCGCATGCGCACGCCCTGCAGGTCGGCGGGCTCCCGGATCTCCTTGTTGGCCGTGAAATGCCGCGCGCCGGCGGACCAGGCGCCGAGGATCTGCACGCCGGTGGCGTCGGTGAAGCTCTGCTTGAGGTCGGCGGAGGCATCGCCGGCGAAGAAGTCCGCGAGGTGCTGCGCGTCGTCGAAGGCGTAGGCCGCGTCCACGACACCGATCGGCTCGTGGACGGCGCCGAGCGCCGAGGCGCCCTGGATGTCGATGTCGTGGTCCCCGGCCACCACGGCCTGGACCCGGTCGGCGTCCCCGCCCAGCTGGCTGGACCCGAAGATCTCCACCGTGACGCCGACGTCGGCCGCGGCGACCTCCTCGGCGATCACCTGCGCGCCGCAACGGCTCTGGGGCTGGTCGTCGGTGTAGCTGTGGGCGAGATCGAGGGTGATCTCCTCGTTGGCCGAGCCGCCACCACCGCCTCCGCCGTCGTCGCTGCCACCGCAGGCAGCGGCGAGGAGCAGGGGCAGGGCCATGCTGGAGGCGAGGGCGATGCGCCGGCGCCGAGAACGAGTCTTCATGAGGTCCCTCCGTTGGGTTCGAGATTTCCGGTTGTCGGACGTCAGACGCCGGAGCGGTGCGCCCGGCAGCTGGGTCGGTGGGTGCGGTGGTCCCGCGGGTGACGTGGGTGGGCCGTGCGGGTCCCGGGGCGGTCCCGGGCCGCTGGGCCGGCGGCGCGTCACAGGCCCAGCTGCTGTGGGAGCCAGGTGACGGCGTCGGGGAAGGCGATGATCAGCCCGCAGATGACCAGCAGCGGGACGATGAAGGGCAGGGAGCCGAGGAAGACCGTCGAGGTCGGGGTCCTCGTGATGGAGCTCAGGACGTAGAGCACCGTGCCGACCGGCGGGGTGAGCAGGCCGATCATCGTGGCGAGGATCATCAGCACCCCGAGCGCGATCGGGTCCACGCCGAACTGGTTGCTGATCGGCAGGATGATCGGGACGGTCAGCACGAGGATCGCCGTCGGGTCGATCGCGGTGCCCAGGATGAGCATGACGATCGCGACGAGGAGCAGGAAGACCGTCGGGTCGTCGGTGAGCGCGAACAGCGCCTCGGAGATCAGCTGGGGCACCCGCTCGCGGGCCATGATGTAGCCCAGCAGCGACGCAGACGAGACGATCAGCATGATCGCGGCAGAGGTCGCCGCCGTCTCCGACAGCACCGCAGGCAGGTCCCGGACCTTCAGGCTCCGGTAGAGGAAGCAGAGCACCAGCATGTAGGCCACACCCACGGCCGCTGCCTCGGTGGGCGTGAAGGCGCCGGAGAGGATGCCGCCGAGGATGATCACCGGCGCACCCAGCGGGCCGATGACCCGGCGCCCGGTCTGCCGCACCCGCTGCCAGGAGAACTCGGTCGTCTGGATGTCGGGGTACCGGCGCACCAGCAGGAACACCACGATGCACAGGCCGAGGGCCATGAGCAGCGCCGGGACCACGGACGCGGCGAACAGCGCGCCGGTGGAGACGGCCGCCAGTCCGGCGAAGATGACCGCCGGGATGCTGGGCGGCATCACCGGCGCGATGAGCGAGGCCGCGCCGGTGACGCCCAGCGCGAACTTCGTCGGGTAGCCGTTGCGCTGCATCGCCGGGATCTGGATCTTGCCGAGCGCGGCGGCGTCGGCCACCGCCGATCCGCTCATCCAGGAGAAGCCGACGCTCACCCCGACGCTGACGTAGCCGAGGCTGCCGCGCACCCGGCCGACGCAGGCGAGGGCGAAGTCGAAGAGCCGGTCGGCGATGCCGCCCCGGTTGGCGATGACGCCGAGCAGGATGAAGAGCGGGACGGCCAGGAGCGGGAAGCTGGAGACCGCGGCCGTGAGCAGCCGGAGGCTCGCGCCGATCGACTGCCCGGCGAGCCACATGTAGGCCAGCGACGGGCCGAGGAACGCGAAGGCGACGGGGACGCGCAGCAGGAGCAGCCCCGCGATGGCGAGGAACAGCCAGAGGACGGTCATTCGGCACCGACCACGGTGGCCGCGGGCGCCGCCGGCACCCCGCGCACGGCGAACCGCACCGCCGCGACGGAGGCGCGGATCGCGGTGCTGACGAAGCCGAGCAGCGGCAACGCGTAGAACCAGGACAGCGGCAGGCGCAGGGACGGTGAGCGCAACCGGCCCGTGGAGACCATGAGGTCGTAGGCCTCGACCGCGAACCCGGCACCGACCAGCGCCACCACCAGGCAGGCGAACACGCGGACGAACCGGACGACCAGCGGGTTCCGCACGAGGTCGATCACCTCGAGGCTGATGTGGCCTTCCATCGTCACCAGGACGCCGGCCATCACGAAGGTGAGCCAGACCAGGCAGAACCTGGCCAGCTCACCGGTCCAGGTGAACCCCTCGAAGGGCAGGTAGCGCTGGGCCGCCTGCAGCAGGACGCACAGGAACATGACCACGGTGGCCGTCGCCGCCAGCCCGATCTCGATGGCGGTGACCACCCGGAGGGGGCGGGACCACCACCGCATGGGTGTGTCGTGGGGTGCCGTCACTGGACCCTCACTCCTTCCGTCCGGCGTGTGCCGCCTGTCACAGCGAGGCCGACCGTAGGGACCGCCCGATCCGAGCGGCAAGCAGTTGCCATGATGTTGCCAAGAGCCCGCGATCACGCTTTGATCACGCCGTGACCAGCCCGACCATCTACGACGTCGCCCGGGCGGCCGGCGTGGCGACGTCCACGGTGTCCCGTGCCTTCAGCAATCCGCAGCGGGTCAGCGCGCCCACCCGCGAGCTGGTCGTCCAGGTCGCCGCCGAGCTGGGCTACTCGCCCAACCCGCACGCCCGGGCGCTGACCTCCCGGCGGACGCAGACCATCGCGATGGTGGTCTCCGACATCACCAACCCCCACTTCTTCGAGATCATCCGCGGGGCGGAGCTGCGCGCGAAGGCATCGGCGCACACGCTGGTGCTGGTCAACGCAGAGGAATCCCCGCGGATCGAGCGCGAGCAGATCAACCGGCTGTCCCGGTCCGTCGACGGCTTCCTGCTCGCCGCCAGCCGACTGCCCGAGGACGACCTCGTCGAGCTGGCCGGCAGCCACGCGCTGGTCATGGTCAACCGGCAGGTGCCGGGCATCCCGGGTGTCGTCCTCGACCAGCGGGAAGGCTGCCGCCAGCTGGTCACCCACCTGGCCTCGCTCGGCCACACGTCGCTGGCCTACCTCACCGGCCCGCGCGAGTCGTGGATGGCCGCCAGCCGCTGGGCCGCCATCCGGGACGCCGCTGCGGAGGCGGGGATGACGGCGGTGCGGATGGGCCCGTTCACCCCGCGCGTCACCCACGGCGCGGCGGCGGCGGACGCGGCGCTCACGACCGGGGCCACGGCCCTGATCGCGCACAACGACCTGCTGGCGATCGGGGTGCTGCAGCGGCTGGCCGCCCGCTCGGTCCGCGTCCCCGACGACGTCAGCGTCACCGGGTTCGACGACATCTTCGCCGCGGAGCTGTGCACGCCGAGCCTCACGACACTGGGCGGCACCCACGTGAACCTCGGCCGCGCGGCCGTCGAACTGCTCCTCGAGGCCGCCGATGCGCCGCGGCGGCCCGGCGCCGCCGCCCAGCACCTCGTCCTCCCCTCGCAGCTGGTGCTCCGCGACTCCACGGGCCTGGCCCGGGGACGACGCGGCCCGGCCTGACGCCCCCCCCGGCCCGGAGCTACCCGCCGGTAGGCGGATGTGGGATCGTCCGACGTACACGTCGAGACGCCGCTCCCAGGCGGCGTCGGGAAAGAGGACCGATGCGGTTGCAGCTGTCCCCGGAGCTCGAGGCCTTCCGGGAGGAGATGCGCACCTTCTTCACCACCCAGGTGCCCCAGCGGATCCGCGACAAGGTCGCGGGTCACGGGCACGTCTCCAAGGACGAGTACGTCGAGGCCCAGCGCGTGCTCAACGCCGCGGGCCTGGCCGTGCCGCACTGGCCGGTCGAGTGGGGCGGCAAGGACTGGACGCCCCTGCAGCGCCACATCTGGCGCGAGGAGATGCAGCTGGCCGGCGTCCCCGAGCCGCTGGCCTTCAACACCAGCATGATCGGCCCGGTCATCGCCGCGTTCGGCAACCAGGAGCAGAAGGAGCGCTTCCTGCCGAAGACGGCGAACCTCGACATCTGGTGGTGCCAGGGCTTCTCCGAGCCCGACGCCGGCTCCGACCTCGCCTCGCTGCGCACCACCGCCGTGCGCGACGGCGACGACTGGGTGGTCAACGGCCAGAAGACCTGGACGACGCTCGGCCAGCACGCCGACTGGATCTTCTGCCTGGTCCGCACCGACCCGACGGCGGAGAAGAAGCAGCGGGGCATCTCGCTGCTGGTCTTCCCGATGGACACCCCCGGCGTGACGCTGCGCCCCATCGAGCTCATCGACGGCGGCTTCGAGGTCAACGAGGTCTTCTTCGAGGACGTGCGCGTCCCCGCCGAGAACCTCATCGGCGAGGAGAACCGCGGCTGGGACTACGCCAAGTTCCTCCTCGGCAACGAGCGCGTGGGCATCGCCCGCGTGGGCGCCACCAAGAAGATGCTCGCCCAGGCCAAGGACTACGCCCGCGAGATCACCGTCGACGGCCGCCCCCTCCTGGAGGACCCGTTCATGGCCCGGCGGATCGCCGAGCTGGAGAACGAACTGGTGGCCCTGGAGCTGACCGCGCTGCGCGTGGTCGCCAACTCGGCCGACGGCAAGCCGCATCCGGCCTCCTCGGTGCTCAAGCTGCGCGGCTCGGAGCTGCAGCAGGCCGCCACCGAGCTGCTGGTCGACCTCGCCGGCCCGCTGTCGGTGGCCTCCTTCGCCGACGAGGGGTCCGACGTGCCCGCCTGGGCCCGCGTCGCGACGCCGCACTACCTGAACTACCGGAAGGTCTCCATCTACGGAGGCTCGAACGAGGTTCAGCGCACCATCATCGCCGGCACGATCCTGGGGCTGTGATCTGACGTGGACTTCACCAACGACCGCGAGCAGAACGACCTGCGCGAGGCCGTGCGCGGCCTGATCGAGCGGGCGTACGGCGACAGCGAGGTGCGGCGCAAGGTCGTCGGCACCGACCCGGGCTTCGACGAGAAGACCTGGTCCCGGCTGGCCGAGATGGGCCTGCTGGGCCTGCCCTTCGCGGAGGAGCACGGCGGCATGGGCGCCGGCCCGATCGAGGTGGCGATCGTCGCCGAGGAGATCGGCCGGGTCATCGCGCCCGAGCCGTTCATCGAGGCGGTCGTGCTGGCCGGCGGCCTGATCGCCGCCGTCGGCACCGAGGAGCAGAAGGGCGAACTCCTCGGGGCCATCGCCGAGGGCACCTGCGTGCCCGCCTTCGCGCACGCCGAGATCGGCACCCGCTGGAGCGCCTCGGCGTCCGCGGTCACGGCCACGCAGGCCGGCGAGGGCTGGACGCTGTCCGGCGCCAAGGAGCCGGTGCCCACCGGCGCCCGCGCCGACGTGCTGGTCGTCTCCGCCGTCGTCGACGGCGGCACCGGCCTGTTCCTCGTGCAGGGCGACGCCGCGGGCCTGGTCCGCACCGGCTACCGCACCCACGACGGCACCCGCGCCGCCAACGTGCGCTTCGACGGCACCCCGGCGACCCTGCTCGGCACCGGCGGCGACCGGACGGCCGCCATCGAGCGGGCGCTGGCCGAGGCGCGCATCGCCTACAGCCACGAGGCGCTCGGTGCGATGGACTCCGCGCTGCGCATCACCGCCGAGTACCTGAAGACCCGCAAGCAGTTCGGGGTCACCCTCAACCGGTTCCAGGCGCTCACCTTCCGCGCCGCGGACATGTACGTGTCCCTGGAGCTGGCCCGCAGCACCGCGCTGTGGGCGTCGATGGTGCAGGACGCCGGCGGCGACGTCGTCTCGGCGGCCGACCGTGCCCGGCTGCAGACCAGCCGTGCCGGCCGGCACATCGGCAAGGAGGCCATCCAGCTGCACGGTGGCATCGGGGTGACCGCGGAGTACTCCGTCGGGCACTACACCAGCCGGCTCACGGCGATCGACCACCTGCTCGGTGACGGCGACTTCGCCGCCGCCCGGCTGGCCCGGACGGTGGCCGACCAGGAGACCGTCGACCCGCTGGGCGCTCCGTACGCGGTCTGATTCCTCGGCGATTGCGCGGAAAAGGCCCCCTCCGGTCCGCCGGAGGGGGCCTTTTCTGCGCAGTCGCGCGCGTCAACGGGCGGTATGTCAGTCGATGTACGGGTCGGGGTCGGCGTCGCCGAGCATGGCGCGGCGCAGCTCGTCGGCGTCGGCGCGCACCTGGTCGAGCACCGGCACCAGGTCGTCCTCGCGGACCTGACCGCAGCTGAGCCGCACGATCGGCACCGTGTCGTAGTCCTCGACGGTGAGCCGGGCCGTCACCTCGAACGCCGACCGCAGCAGCCCGCCCTCGAGCGAGGTGAAGTCGTCGACCTGGTTGAGCCGGCTGGTCATGCTGTGCGGGAAGCCCCACTGCTCGAGGGCGACCGCCGTGAGCCGCACGCTGTTGATGCCGTAGCGGCGCAGCTCCGCGAGCCGCCGGGCGGTGAAGTCCGGGTTGTCGTCGACCAGTTCGGCGTAGCCCTCACGGTCGTTGTGGTTCAGCAGCGCCGCGCCCAGCTGGGCCAGCAGGCCGAGGCAGAGCGCGTCCTGGGGCCGCTCGCCGAAACGCGGCGCCAGCGCGGAGGAGGCCAGGGCGAGGCTGGTGGTCACGTCCCAGAAGTTCTCCGGCAGCCGCGCCTCGTCGTCCAGGTCGGTCAGGGCGACGGTCGCCATGGTCCGCACGGTGGTGAAGCCGACGACCGTGACGGCGAACTGCAGCGAGGTCACCCTCCCCCGCATGCCGAAGTACGCGGAGTTGGCGAGCTTCATGACCCGGCCGGCCAGGGCGACGTCGGAGGCGAGGATCTGCGACAGCGCCTTCGCGCTGGTGTCGTCGGAGTTGGCGACCGAGACGATCTGGGCAGCGACCGGGCGCTGCGCGGCCATCGTGTCGATGCTGGCCAGCACCTTCTCCAGGTCGAACACGGGCGCCGTGCCGTCCCGGGTCGGCAGCGGGGTGACGGTCATCGGGTGCGATCTCCCTGTGCGGCGAACCAGGCGGCGGCGTGCCCCCCGGTGAGGGGCTGGCTCAGGCTGAAGCCCTGCAGGTAGGTGGCCCCCAGGCGGGTCAGCTCGGCGGCCTGCTCGGGGGTCTCGACCCCTTCGGCGACGGTGCTCAGGTTGAGGCTGCGCGCCAGCGCGATGACCGCCGAGGCGATCTCCGTGTGACCGTGCGCGAGCTCGGCGACGAAGGACCGGTCCACCTTCAGGCAGTTCACCGGCAGGTGCCGGAGGTAGGCCAGCGACGAGTAGCCCGTGCCGAAGTCGTCGATCGCCAGCTCCACGCCGAGGTCGCGCAGCTCGTGCAGGATCTCGCGGGCGGAGTCCGGGTCCTTCATCAGCGCCGACTCGGTGATCTCGATCGAGATGCGGGAGGGGGTCAGCCCGTGCCGCTCGAGCGCCGCGGACACCTGCGGGGGCAGGTTCGCGTCCAGCTGCAGCGCCGACACGTTGACGTTGGCGCGCGCCGGTGCCGCCCAGCCCATGAGCCGGTCCCACTCGGCCAGCTGCCGGCAGGTCTCGTCGAGCACCAGCAGCCCGAGGCCGGCGATGAGCCCGCTCTCCTCGGCCAGCGGCACGAAGACCGCGGGGCTGATCGCTCCGCGCTCGGCGTGGTCCCAGCGGGCCAGCGACTCCACCGCGACGGGGCTGCCGTCGACGGTGCTGAAGATCGGCTGGTAGAGCAGCTTGATCTCCCGCCGCTCGATGGCGTCGCGCAGCTCGGCCACCAGCCGCAGCTTGTCGCGGGCCTGCTCGCGGGCGCGCTGGTCCAGGACGGTGATCCGGCCCTTGCCGCCGGCCTTGGCCTGGTACATGGCGATGTCGCAGTCGCGGATGAGCTCCTCGGCCGACTGGTGCTCCTCGGTCTGCACCGTGACCCCGACGCTGGCGTAGGGGCGCACGTCGACGCCGCCGAGCCGGACCGGGCGGGCGAGCTCGACCGAGATCCGCTCGGCCAGCGCGACCGCGGCCTCCTGCTCGACGTTCTCGCACACCACGACGAACTCGTCGCCACCGAAGCGGGCCACCAGGTCACCGGGACGGACCACCGTGGTGAGCCGGGCGGCCACCTCGGTGAGCAGCTCGTCGCCGGCGGTGTGGCCCAGCGAGTCGTTGACGACCTTGAAGTTGTCCAGGTCGAGGAAGAGGCAGGCCAGGCCGCCGGTGCCGGGCACGAAGCGGCCGGCGACGTAGTGGGCCAGCAGCGTCCGGTTCGGCAGGCCGGTGAGCGGGTCGTGGTTGGCCTGGTGCGCCAGCTGGGCCTCGAAGGCCAGCCGGTCGGTGATGTCCTCGATGGTCCCCACGAACCCGGCCCCGACGCCGGGGGTGAAGAGGTGGGCGAACCGGATGATGGTGGTCCGCAGCGAGCCGTCGTCGCGGAGCAGGCGGGCCTGGGTCTCGACCTCCTCGCCGTCGAGGGCTGCCGACACCTGCTCGATCACCGTGTCGAGGTCGTCCTCGTGGACCGTCTCGATCCAGCCGGTCCCGAGCAGCTGCTCGGCCCGCCGGCCGACGAGGGTGCAGAACGCGTCGTTGACGTGCGCCAGGCGCATGCCCTGCTCGGAGAGCAGCGTGGGCACCGGCGACCGCTCGGTCAGCGTGGAGAACCGCCGCTCGTGGGCGTCGGCGGTGGCCCGCAGGGCGCGCTCCTGCTCGCTCGTCGTCGAGAGGATCCGGACGGTCCACATCCGGCCGTTCGGCGACGGCGTCGTCGTGACGACGGCCTCCACCGTCGCGCCGCTGGCGGTGCGCACGGGAAGGGTCATGCGGGTAGCGCGCTCACGGCGCAGCAGCAGCTTGAGCTCCCCGCCCCCGAGGGAGGGGAAGAGGTGGTCGACCGGGAGGGCGCGCAGGTCGTCCAGGCCGTAGCCCAGCAGCTCCATCGCGCCGACGTTGCCCCAGGTGATGCGACTCCGGTTCCCCACGGCCTCGGCGACGACCAGGGCGAGGCTGTCGCTGACCGTCGCGCTGTAGAAGACCGACGAGACGATCTCCGGCGGGACCCGGTCGTCGTCGTCGACGCTGATCGTGACGGACACGTGTCCTCCCCTCGGGCAGCTCGGCGACGGCACCGGTCGATGGCGTCACGGATGTCTTCGGCGGGTCCTCCCCGCGGTCTTCACCCGAGTGGCGTCGACTCCCCCCGTTGGGGGGAGGCCGGCGCGACCGGCCGTGACCACCGGACACGGCCCCCAGGGACAGGGTGCGGTCGCTCACATTCGCGCAGCCATCCGTCGCCGGACGCCGTTAGCAGGCAAGATCCACCGAGCACCGCGTACGACCCCACCACTGGCGGACGGGCAACGAGGCCCGTCCACCGAGGATTGGAGCGCCACGATGCACATCGGAGTCCCCCGGGAGACGCGCGGCCGCGAGACGCGGGTCGCCGCCACGCCGACCACCGTGCGGCAGCTGGTCGGGCTGGGCTACGACGTCGTCGTGGAGACCGGGGCGGGTGCGGCCAGCAGCTTCCCCGACGAGGCCTACGCCGAGGCCGGCGGGCGGGTCGGCACCGCCGACGAGGCCTGGCAGGCCGACGTCGTCCTGCGGGTGAACGCCCCGGCTCCCGACGAGCTCCCCCGGCTGCGCGACGGCGCCACGCTCATCGGCCTGCTGAGCCCGGCGCTCGACCCGGGCCTGGTGGATGCGCTGGCGCAGCGGCCGATCACGGCGCTGGCGATGGACGCGGTGCCGCGCATCTCCCGCGCCCAGTCCATGGACGTGTTGAGCTCCATGGCCAACATCGCCGGTTACCGGGCGGTCGTGGAGGCCGCGCACGTCTTCGGCCGGTTCTTCACCGGGCAGGTCACCGCCGCCGGGAAGGTGCCCCCCGCGAAGGTGCTCGTCGCGGGCGCCGGGGTGGCCGGGCTGGCCGCGATCGGGGCGGCGAGCAGCCTCGGCGCGATCGTGCGTGCCACCGACGTGCGACCCGAGGTGGCCGAGCAGGTGCGGTCGCTGGGCGGTGAGTACGTCGCCGTACCGGCCGGTGAGCAGGAGGTCAGCGCGGACGGCTACGCCCGCGAGATGGGTGAGGACTTCAACCGCCGGGCCGCGGAGATGTACGCCGAGCAGGCCCGCGACGTCGACATCATCATCACCACCGCGCTGATCCCCGGCCGCCCGGCCCCCCGGCTGATCACCGAGGAGATGGTCGCCTCCATGCGGTCCGGCTCGGTGATCGTCGACATGGCGGCGGCGCAGGGCGGCAACGTCGCAGGGTCGGTGCCCGACGAGATCGTGGTGACGGCCAACGGCGTCTCGATCATCGGCTACACCGACCTGCCGGGCCGGCTGCCCGCCCAGGCCTCGCAGCTCTACGGCACCAACCTGGTCAACCTGCTGAAGCTGCTCACGCCGGGCACGGACGGCCGGCTGGTCCTCGACCTCGACGACGTCGTGCAGCGGTCGATCACCGTCGTGCGCGGGGGCGAGAAGATGTGGCCCCCACCGCCGGTGCAGGTGTCGGCCGGGGGCGGGGCGGGGGCCGGCGCGGCCGCGGCGCCGCCGGAGCCGAGGGAGCCCGCTCCCCCACCGGAGCCACCGAAGCCCGGACGGCGGTTCGCCCTCGTGGGCCTCGGCGCCGCGCTGCTGTTCCTGCTGACCGCCTTCTCGCCGAACGAGCTGGTGCAGCACTTCACCGTGTTCGCCCTGGCCGTCGTCGTCGGCTTCTACGTCATCGGGAAGGTGCACCACGCGCTGCACACCCCGCTGATGAGCGTGACCAACGCGATCTCCGGGATCATCGTGGTCGGCGCGCTGCTGCAGCTCGGCAGCGACGACGGCGTCGTCCGGGCCCTGGCATTCGTCGCCACCCTGGTGGCCAGCATCAACGTCTTCGGCGGCTTCGCCGTCACCCGCCGCATGCTGGGCATGTTCTCCCGCGGCCCGAACCCGAAGGCGGCCGCCCGATGACCGCGACCACGGCCGCGTCGGCGGCCTACATCGTCGCCGGCCTGCTGTTCATCCTCAGCCTCGCCGGCCTGTCGAAGCACGAGACCGCCAGGGCCGGGAACGCCTACGGCATCGCGGGGATGGCGATCGCGCTGGCCGCCACCGTGGGCGTGGCCACCCGGGACATCTCCGCCGTCGGGCTGACCCTGCTGGTGCTCGCCGTGGCGATCGGCGCCGCGATCGGCCTGTGGCGGGCGCGCAAGGTCGAGATGACCGGCATGCCCGAGCTCATCGCCCTGCTGCACAGCTTCGTCGGCCTGGCGGCCGTGCTCGTGGGCTGGAACGGCTACCTCTCGGTCGAGGCGGCGGCGGGCGGCCCGGTGCTCGTGGGCGCCGAGGCCGGGATCCACTCCGGTGAGGTCGTGGTCGGCGTCTTCATCGGCGCGGTCACCTTCACCGGCTCGATCGTGGCGTTCCTGAAGCTGTCGGCCCGCATCAAGAGCAACCCCCTGGTGCTGCCGGGGCACAACTGGCTGAACCTGGGCGCGCTGGTGCTGTTCGCCGTCCTGACCGTGGTGTTCGTCGCCGAGCCGAACCTGCTGGTGCTGTCGGTGGTCACCGTGCTGGCCCTGGCGCTCGGCTGGCACCTCGTCGCCTCGATCGGCGGGGGCGACATGCCGGTCGTCGTGTCGATGCTGAACAGCTACTCGGGGTGGGCCGCGGCCGCCTCGGGCTTCCTGCTGGGCAACGACCTGCTGATCATCACCGGCGCCCTGGTCGGTTCCTCGGGTGCCTACCTGTCCTACATCATGTGCAAGGCCATGAACCGGTCGTTCATCTCCGTCATCGCCGGTGGCTTCGGCAACGAGGGCAGCGCCGCCTCCTCCGACGTCGACTACGGCGAGCACACCGAGATCTCCGCCGAGGACACCGCCGAGCTGCTGCGGGACGCGAGGTCCGTCGTCATCACCCCCGGGTACGGCATGGCGGTGGCCCAGGCGCAGGGGCCGGTCGCCGACCTCACGCGCAAGCTCACCGAGCGCGGCGTCGACGTGCGCTTCGGCATCCACCCCGTCGCCGGCCGGCTGCCCGGCCACATGAACGTGCTGCTGGCCGAGGCGAAGGTGCCCTACGACGTCGTCCTGGAGATGGACGAGATCAACGACGACTTCGCCTCGACGTCGGTCGTGCTCGTCATCGGCGCCAATGACACGGTGAACCCGGCTGCGACCGAGGACCCGAGCAGCCCGATCGCGGGCATGCCGGTGCTGAAGGTCTGGGAGGCCGAACGGGTGGTCGTGTTCAAGCGGTCGATGAACACCGGGTACGCCGGCGTCCAGAACCCGCTCTTCTTCCGCGACAACAGCCGGATGCTGTTCGGCGACGCACGGGAGCGCGTGGAGGACATCCTCAAAGCGCTCTGAGGTCGCGTTCGTCCGCCCCTGTTCCGGAACGCCATCAGGCCCTACGCTGGGTACGTGCGCGTTCACGGAGTGGTCAACGATGTCCCGATCGCGGGTGCGCACGACCACGTCTGCTGGGTCTACCGCGACGACAGCGACCTCGTCGCGGCGGCGGTGGAGTTCCTCGCCGGTGGCCTGCTCCGCGGTGAGCGGCTGCTGTGCGTCGGTGACCGGGTCGTCGACGGACTGCGCCGCGCCCCCACCGCTCTCGGCGACCTCGACGAGCTGATCGCCGACGGCCGGCTGCGGCTGCTCACCGTGGCCGACGCCTACGCGGCGACCGGCCCCTTCAGCACCGAGGGCCAGCACGCGTTCTACGACGCCGCCACCCGCCGGGCGGTCGCCGACGGCCACACGGGGCTGCGCGTCTTCGCCGATGTGACCGCGCTGGCCGCCGACGCCGCGCTGCGGCCGGAACTGGTGCGCTGGGAGCACGTCGCCGACGAGTTCATCGCCCACGGGCCCGGGATGACGGCCATGTGCGCCTACCGGGAGGACCTCCCGGCCGCCACCCTCGGCGACCTCGCCGGCGTGCACCCGCAGGTGCACGCCCCCACGGGCACGGCACCCTTCCAGGTCTTCTTCGACGAGCAGGGCCCGAGCCTCACCGGCGACGTCGACACGGTGGGCGCCGAGCGGCTGGCCCGCATCCTCGCGGCGACCCCCGTGAGCGGCGGCACCTGCGCCGTCGACCTGTCCGGGCTGAGCTTCGCCGACGTCGCCGCCTGCCGCGTGCTCGCCCGGTGGGCCCGCACGCTCGGCGAGCGGGGGGTCCGCCTGGAGTTCTGGAACGCTCCTGCCCTGCTCGAGCGCATGTGGCACGTGCTGGCACTGGACGAGTGGGCCGACGTGGCGTTCGACGCCACGACACCGCAGGACTGACCGGCACCCCATGGCACTCCCCTCGGCCCCGCCGAGGCCGCTACGGGTCACCTGGCTAAGCTCACCACCGCTACAGCACGTCAGACAGCCGGCGTGCGGCCGGGCCGTCGTGCCCCGCCACTGAAGCGACCTTGGAAAAAGCCGTGGTCCTTCCCTCCTCGCCGGCGTTCGTTCGTCGGTGCAAGCGCAGACGGAGTACCTCGCGTGCCATCCCCCGACGACGATGACGCCGTCGTTCAGCCGGCCTTCGACGAGCTGGCGAGGCTGTCCTTCGCCGAGCACTCGCTGGAGTCGGTGCTGCTCAAGGTGACCGAGCTGGCCACCCGCATCCTGCCGGGGCAGCCGTTGGCCTCGGTGACGATCCTCGACGACGGCCGCCCGAGCACCGTGGCGGCCAGTGACGACGTGGCCACGGAGCTCGACCGCTTCCAGTACCGCGCCGGCACCGGCCCCTGCCTCGAGGCGGCCTCCACCGGCCGCCGGACGGGCATCGCCGACACCCGCGACGACCCGACGTGGCCGGAGTTCGCCGCCGAGGCGGCGTCCCGGGGCTTCGACAGCGTGCTGTCCTTCCCGCTGCCGCCCCAGGAGCTGGTGTCCGGGTCCATGAACCTCTACGCCCGGCACGTCGCCGTGGACGATCCCCGGACGGCCGGGCTGGTGACCCGGCTGGCGGCCTACGCGGTCGGTCCCGTGTCGAACATGTACCTGTACAAGAGCGCCGTGGAGCGGGCCGAGCACCTGCAGGCGGCGCTGGAGTCGCGCGCGGTGATCGACCAGGCCAAGGGCATCCTCATGGAGCGCTACAAGCTCACCGCCGACAAGGCGTTCCAGATCCTGGCCCGGCTGTCCATGGAGCGGAACGTCAAGCTGCGGGACGTCGCCACCCAGGTCGTGCACACCGGCGAGCTCGATCCCGCCTGATCTCCCCGCCCCCGCGAGGAGTGCGGGCGCCCCCCACTGGGCACCCCGACGTGCACGGCGCCCTGACCGCCGGCGGTCCGGGGGCCGAGATCCAGCGGTCGAACAGACGGCCGCTGGGTCGCCTCCGGCGGCGCCGGGTTGCGTGCCCGGCGCACGTCGCCGACGGTGGCCGGGTGGATCCCTTCCGAGGTCTCGGTCTGCCCCGCATCCCGGGGTTCAGCGAGCTCATCGCCCTGCTCCAGACCCAGACCGAGGCGCTCTCCCAGCTCCCCCGGACCCTGAGCGACCTCACCGGCACGGTGCGGGAGCTGACCGAGGCCACCACCATGGCGCGCGACACGATCGCCTCGGCCCAGCGCATCGCCGAGCGGCTGGAGACCCTGGTCGACGAGCTCGAGGAGCCGGTGCGCGCCCTGCGACCGGGCATCGAGCGGGTGGGCCGGGTGCTCGACGACCCGGCGGTGGACACCGTCCCGGAGACCCTGCGCCGGATCCATGACGACCTGATGCCGCTCGTCCACGGGCTCCGGCAGGCCCAGACCCGCGTCGGATCGGTGACCGGGCTGCTGCGCCGCCGCCCCCCGGAGGAGGACGACGGCTACTGAGCCGGCGGTTGCCGGGCCGGCGGCTCACCCTGGCCCGGCTCGCGGCGGACGAAGTCGCCGACGGCCTTCTCCAGCTGGGCCCAGGTGGCGCTCCACTCCTCCAGCGGGTCGAGGATCCGCTCGAAGACGGCGAGCTGCTGGTCGAAGGCGTCGAGCTGCGCCCGCATGGCGGCGATCGACTGCCGCTGCGCACGCACCGTCGTGGCGACCGCCCCCACCTGCGCCGCGGACATGGCCCCCGGCGGGCTCGGCAGCGCGGGCAGGTGCAGCCTGGACGGGACGGCACCGGCCAGCGAGCGGGCCCGGTCGGTGAACCCGCGGAGCTGACCGACGAACTCGTCGATGGACCGTCCGACGAGGCCGCTGGGCGGTGTGCTGCGGTCGGCGTCGCCCGCCTCGGTCATCGCTCCCCCTCCGGTCCGGTTCCCGGCCCCGACCTTAGGCAGCCGGTCACCCGTCGTGCGAGCCGACGGCCGACACGCCTCCCGCCTGCCCGGCAGGCGCCATTTCCCGGGCAAGACTGGTCGGCACAGGCAGTCGGTCGTCGGGCTGCCCGGCGACGACGAGGACACAGGTGCGCACCACTGCTGCCAAGCCGTTCCCCCTGATGCCGGTCGCACTGCTGTGCGCCGCGGCGCTGGCCGGGTGCAGCACGACACCCACGGAGCCGGCCTCCTCCCGCACCGACGCCCGGACCCCGGCGGCGGCCCCGGCGCCGGACGGGCCCGAGGCCCGGGTGGGCACGGCCCTGCAGCAGCTGGACCGGCGCGCCGAGATCGGCCAGCTGTTCGTCGCCGGTGTCCCGCTGGACGACCTCGGGGGCGGCGCGGCGACCGCGACCAGCGGCGTGGGCGGGATGTTCCTGCACGGGCGCACGACCGCCCCGGCCGAGGAGCTGGCGGCCACGACGAGCGCCTGGCAGGAGGCCGCGCCCGGACCCGGGTTGTGGGTCGCCGCCGACCAGGAGGGTGGCCTGGTGCAGACGCTGCAGGGACCCGGCTTCGACGAGCTGCCGACCGCCGTCGAGCAGGGCCGGCTCCCCGACGACCAGCTCGCCGCACTCGCCGACGGCCTGGGTGCCGCGATGCGCGCCGCGGGCCTCAACGTCAACCTGGCGCCCGTCGCCGACGTGGTGCCCGTGGGCGCCGAGCCGGGCAACGAACCCATCGGCGCGGTCCACCGGCAGTACGGGGGTTCGGCCACCGAGGTCGCCCGTGCAGCCGCCGTCGTCGCCGACGGGCTCGCCGCGCACGGCGTGGTGCCGACGCTCAAGCACTTTCCCGGCCTGGGCAGGGTCCAGCGGAACACCGACACGAGCGCCGACGTCGTCGACCCGGTGACGGGGCGCACCGACGAGCAGGTGACCGCCTTCGCCGACCTCCTGTCCCGCACGGCTGCCGAGCCCTTCGTGATGATGTCCTCGGCGACCTATCCGCAGCTGGACCCGTCGAACCAGGCCGCGTTCTCCCGCCAGGTGATCACCGGCCTGCTCCGCGACGAGCTGGGCTTCGACGGCGTGGTCATCTCCGACGACCTCGCCAACGCCGAGGCGGTCGAGGGCATCCCGCCCGGTGAGCGGGCCGTGCGCTTCCTCGAGGCCGGCGGCACGCTGGTGCTGAGCGTCGACGGCGGGCTGGTGCCGGAGATGATCGACGCCGTCGCGGCGCGCAGCGAGGAGGACCCGGCCTTCGCCGCCCTCGTCGACGCGGCCGTGCGCACGGCGCTGACGGCCAAGGCCGAGGCCGGCCTCCTGGGCTGACCACCCGCCCCTGCCCCGGGACGACGAGACCGCCGGTCGGGCACGGGGAAGTCCCGTGCCCGACCGGCGGTTTCGTCACACCGACCGGCTCGTCAGCCCGTGCGGCTCAGTACCAGCCCTTGGCCTGCGAGTGGTTCCACGCGCCGCAGGGCGAGCCGAAGCGGTTCTCGATGTAGATGAGGCCGGCGTCGATCTGCCGGTAGCCGTCCGACGTCTTGGCGATGCCGGTGCCCGCCCAGGTGGAGTCGAGGAACTGCGCGATGCCGTACGCGGTGCTGCTCGGGTTCTGGGCGTTGGGGTTCCAGCCGCTCTCCTTGCCCCACAGCCGCTCCAGGCAGCCGAACTCGCCGGCGCTGCCCACCTTGCTCATCGCGTACTCCTTGTAGGAGCCGGCGGGAGCGGCGGGTGCGCTGGAGCCGCGGCCCGGGCGGGCGGCAGCGGCCTGGGCCTCGGCGGCGCGGGCGGCCTCCTCCTCGGCTGCCTTGCGGGCGGCCTCCTCGGCGGCGCGACGGGCCTCCTCTTCGGCGGCCTTGCGCG
>NZ_POQT01000045.1 GCF_002938435.1 Blastococcus saxobsidens | reverse complement strand
CCTGCGTCCAGTAGACCGAGCCGCCCTGGAAGTGGGCGAACCGCCCACCCCCGGCCAGCGCCGTCACATCGGTGGTGGGATAGCCCAGCGAACCCCCGGGCCCACCGGCCGCGGAGAACCGGTCCAGCACCGCACCCGACACCAGCCGAGCACCGGTGGCCTGGCTCCAGTAGACCGAGCCGCCCTGGAACGCGGTGACCGTGCCCCCGTCGGCCAGCTCGCGCACCTCACCGGTCGGATAGCCGAGCACACCGGTCTGCCAGCCCGCCGCAGCCCACCGGTCACGCACCGGTCCGGACACGATCCGCGCCCCGGTGGCCTGCGTCCAGTAGATCGAGCCGTTCTGGAAGTGGGCGAACGTGCCGCCATCGGACAGCGCCCGCACCCCGGTCGTCGGATAACCCAGCTCGCCTTCTGGCCCACCGGCCGCGTTGTACCGGTCGCGCACGGCACCGTGCAGGGCGTGCCCGGTCCCCGAGGCCGCGTACACCTCCCCACCCTGGAAGGCCATCACCACACCGGCAGAGGTCGCGACCGCATCCGCGACCGGATAACCCAACGGACCACCGATGCCACCGGCGGAATCCCACGCCGTGACCACCGGGCCGGGCACCACCCGCGTTCCCAGATCCGGGTGCAGGTAGACCGCCCCACCGGAGAACCGGCCGAACTCCGCGACGCCATCAGCAGTTCTGCCCGCATCCGCGATCGGCATGCCGAGGTCACCGGCGTCACCACCGGCGGCCAGCCAGGCATCACGCACCGCCCCGCCCACGACCCGCGCTCCACCGTCGGCCGACCAGTAGATCCAGCCCCGCTGGAACTGCACCACCTGCCCGGCACCACCCGGGGTCGCCACCTGATCGGTCACCGGATAACCCAGCGCACCGTTCTCCCAGCCCGCCGACCCCCACCGGTCCCGCACCGGCGACAGCATCAACCGCGCCCCCGTGCCCGACGACCAGTACACCGACCCCCGCTGGAAGTGCGCGAACATCCCACCATCGGCCAACCGCGTCACATCGCCGACCGGATAGCCCAGCGGACCGTTCTCCCAGCCCGAAGCAGCCCACCGGTCCCGAACGACCCCCGACACGATCCGCGCACCCGTACCCGGCGACCAGTAGATCGAGCCGCCCTGGAAGTGGACGAACCGCCCACCCTCCTTCAGCGACCCCACATCACTGACCGGATACCCCAGCGCACCGTTCTCCCAGCCCGCAGCACCCCACCGGTCCCGGACCTCCACCGACAGCACCCGCGCACCCGTCGCAGGCGACCAGTAGATCGACCCACCCTGGAAATGCTGGAAACACCCACCATCACGCAACCCGCACGAGGGGTCCCCCACCGGATACCCCAACGCACCCCGCTCCCAGCCCGCCGCAGCCCACCGATCACGGATCGGGCCGCGCAGGACGTGCGCGGCGGTGCGGTTCGAGGCGTAGATGGAGCCGCGGTCGTAGTGCGCGTAGGCGCCGACGCCGTCCGGCGTACGGGTGGGGGAGTCCGTCATCGACCCGAGGACGTCGCGCGCCCCGGCATCGGACTGGTACCGCTGCTGGATCAGCGGAACGACGGTCCCGAGCGTCGCGCTGACCTTGTCGCGGATCTCGCCCA
The DNA here is from genome assembly GCF_002938435.1 of Blastococcus saxobsidens. Taxonomy (GTDB): domain Bacteria; phylum Actinomycetota; class Actinomycetes; order Mycobacteriales; family Geodermatophilaceae; genus Blastococcus; species Blastococcus saxobsidens. Next base: position 27,904 of record NZ_POQT01000045.1, on the reverse strand, counting down.
TCCGGGCGTAGCCGTAGCGGCCCGGGCAGCTGGTGCTGCCGACGTCGCGGTGCCCGAAGACCGTCGGCAGGGTGACCGAGGTTCCCTTGGCGTACCGCGACGTCCCCCCGCCCCCGGAGACCAGGGTAGTGCTGCCGCGCGGGTCCACGCCGTAGAGGGCGAACTTCCAGGCGATGATCGCCGCGACCGAGTCCACCGTGGCTTGGGGGGTCTCGGCGGTGTCGTAGTTCCCGAGCATGGAGACGCCGAACGTGCCGGTGTTGAACCCGCCGGCGTGGGCGCCGACGACGGTGCTCGCCAGACCGCCGTAGCGCCCCTCCCAGAGGCGGCCGAACTTGTCGACGATGACGTTGTAGCCGATGTCGCCCCAGCCCCGGCTCACCGTGTGGTAGCGGTAGATCGACCGCATGATCGCCGGCACCTGGTCGGCCGTGTAGTCGTTGGAGTCGGCGGTGTGGTGCACCGTGGCCGCTTTGATCGTGGACGCGTACGAGGGATCCCAGGTGCGGATGCCCTCGTCGGCACCCCACTGGGCCCGCGAGTAGACGTGCGGCATGGCCATGGCGGCGTCCGCGGTGTCCTGGATGTCGGCCGGGCCGAGCGCCGCGTCCGCCGGGCTGGCGCCCGGATCCACCAGGTCCAGCCGGACGTCGGTGGGCTGAGCACCGCTCCGGGTCACCAGCTCCGCCTGGACACCGGTGCTGGGCCCCGTCCACAGCGGCGCCGTCCCGCCCCGGGGCATCCCGGCGCCGTCACGGGCCCCCGGCTGGCCGACGTCCTCGCTCGCCATCTCGGTCCAGGTCCCCCAGGCACCCTGCTCGTCCCGGACGCGAATCTGGACGAGGGTGTCCGTGACGGCCGGGTCGTAGGCCCAGGTGACACCGACCAGCGAGAAGTTCCGCGTGTCGGACCGGGTCAGGGCCAGCACAGGGCTGCTCTCGGGTACTCCCGCCACGGGAACCGTGGTCGCTGCACGGAGCTCGGCACCAGGCGCGGGGGCCGACGACGACCCCATCGCCAGCTCCTGGGAGAAGGTCGTGACCGGCACCGGCTCCGGACCGGCGGATCCGAAGACCGGCAGGACGATGATCACTCCGGTCAGTCCTGCGGAGACGGCCAGGGCTACGAGGAGTCGGCGCACGAGAAGAGGTTCCTTTCGCGGTCGGCAGCACTCACCCGCCCGGCGGGGAGCGCGTTTCCATATGGATCGTCAGGAACGCCGACCTCTTGAGTCGACCGAAGATTCCACGCCTCACAACCGGCACCACCGGTGACACGCCCGTTGGGGAAGATGTGACGGCTGCGGTCACTGGCCATGTCCGTGACGGAATGTTTCTTTCAGTGAGTCGGGACGTGCTGCTCGCTCCGTGTCGGAGGCCTTTCGGAGCCGGGTCGCGTGGCTACTCTCGTCACGGTCGATGCACGCAGCGTCACCACCGTCCGGCCTGACCGTCGACGTCCGTCGTCCGCTCCCGGACCAGCGCGCACAACACCGATGTGAGGACAACGTGAACCGAGACGGGAACGAGCCGGCCCCGGCGGGGCGTCCGTTGCCCCCGCGCCTCGACCCCCGTGCGGGCCGGCCGGCCCGCACGCACTCCGCCGCGTCCGAGCGGCGCGAGCAGGCGTCGGTGCCTCGCGATGGGCGCTCGCGCCGCGCGGCGGTTGCGGTGCGGGTCGTCGCCGGGGTCGTCTCGGCCGCGCTCCTCGCCGGTACAGGATGGGGCTGGTACCTCGGCCGGGTCGCCGAGGCGACCGTCAACCGCACCGACGCCATCCCGACCGCCGGCAACGACGGCAGCGGTAACGCGAGCGAGGCCATGAACCTCCTGCTGGTCGGGAACGACAGCCGCAGCGCGCTCACCGAGGCCCAGCTCGCCGAGCTCAATGCCGGTACCGATTCCGGTATCAACACCGACACGGTCATCCTCGTGCACGTGCCGGCCGACGGGTCCCGCGCGTCATTCGTCTCGTTCCCGCGCGACTCCTACGTGGACATCCCCGGCTACGGCATGGACAAGCTCAACGCCGCCTACGCCTACGGTTACCAGGAGGCCGCCGGGACGGCGTCCGAGCCGGAGCGCCAGGCGGCCGGCGCCCAGCTGCTGGTCCAGACCATCAGCCGCCTGACCGGCCTGCAGATCGACCACTACGCCGAGGTGGACCTGCTCGGCTTCTTCAACCTGAGCACTGTCGTCGGCGGCGTCGAGGTCAACCTGTGCCAGGCGGTCGACGACTCGTACTACTCCGGCGCCGTTCTCGACGCCGGCCCCCAGACGATCAGCGGCGCCGACGCGCTGAAGTTCGTCCGGCAGCGGCACGGGCTCCCCCGCGGCGACTTCGATCGCATCGTCCGGCAGCAGGTGTTCATGGCCGGCGTGCTTCGCAAGATGCTCTCCGAGGAGGTCCTGCTCGACCTCGGGAAGCAGCGGGAGCTGGTGAAGGCTGCCTCGGAGTCCTTGACCGTCGACAAGGACCTGGTGCTCCTGGAGCTGGCCCAGCAGATGCAGTCGGTCACCGCCGGGGCCATCGAGTTCCAGACCATCCCCTACGTGGGCACCGACCGGGACGCCCAGAACCGCTCGATCATCCGACTCGAGGACGAGGACACCCTGAGGGCGTTCTTCGCCGACCTGTCGGCGGAGCCCGCCGAGGAGGCCCCGGCCACGACCGAGCCCCCGGCGACGGTCGACCCGGCCACGGTGCCGGTCGAGGTCTACAACGGCTCGGGCACCTCCGGCCTGGCGGCCAAGGCGGCGAGCGCCCTCACCACCGCCGGTTTCCCCGTCGGCACGACGGGCAACGCCGCATCGATGGACCACGCGCAGACCGAGATCCGCTACGCCGCCGGGGACGAAGCGCTCGCCCACACCCTCGCCGGGGCCATCCCCGGCGCGGTCCTCAAGGAGAGCGACGACCCCGCCGTCGGCACGCTGCAGCTCTTGCTGGGCAGCGACTTCAACGGTGTCGGGCAGGCGGTCACGCCCGCTCCCCCGGTCGAGCCGGTCGAGGGCGCGGACGCCCGCACCGCGGCCGACACCACCTGCATCTACTGAGGCGTACCGCCGCTCCCCGATGGCGGCGCCTGGAGGAAGCGACATGACCACGACCGCACGGAGGTCGGGCGTCGCGTCCCCGCCGGCCCTTCCGCTCGGGGTGTTCGGCGTCCTGGCGGCGCTCGGGGGCCTGGCCCGCCCCCTCGCGGAGCCGGCCGGGGCCATCGGCTACGGGCTCACGTCCGCGTCCCGTCGGCGGTCGGCGCGCTGACGGCAGTGCGCGCCGACCTGGTCACCGTGGCGCTGCTGCAGGTCGCGCACGGTCACCCGCCTGGTCCTGTCTGCCGTTCTCGGCCTGGCTACCGCGGGAGTCGCGGTGTGGCTCTCCGGCGTGCCGGCTGATTCGTTCTGCCGTGGCTGGGGGTCGGCGCCCCCGAGCTTCGCCTGGCTGCTCCCGGCGACCCGCACCCCTGGCGCACCGGTGGCCCGCGCGCGGGCCTGCTGGAGCGGGTGCGCCGCCACGGGCAGCTGCTGTGGGGGCTGGCGGTGGCGTGGATCTCGACATCCCGCGTGCTCGCGGTGCACGTGCCCGTGGCGCTGGTCGTGTGCACCCGGGCAGCGAGCCGGTCTCGAGTGGCTCCGCATGGACCACCCGGAGCCGTGAGCCCGCGGCTCGAGGACTGCGCCACCCTGGTCGCCGACTCCGAGGACGCGGCCTCTACCGGGTCACCGGCCACTGCGGCTGCGCGGGAGTCCGGCCTGGCCTCCGCGGAGCGGACGCCAGCGCTGGGCGGCCCCGCGGTGCGGACCACGCCCCGGGGGCACCGACGTCCAGAGCACCTGTCGACGGGCCCCGTCGGCGTCGACCGTCGACGTCTCCGCCCCGGGCCGCCGTTCGGCGCACCCCGGAAGGCACTGCGGCGGCTCCTGGCCGGCCGCGCCCCCGTCAGTCCCGGGCGTCCGGGCGCCGGGCGCGGCCCACGAGGACCGCCAGCAGGAGCAGCGCCGCGGCGACGCCCACGGCGACCGGCAGCAGCCGGGCGCCGATGGGCTGGAACGAGACCTCGAGCTCGCCCGAGGAGACTCCGGCCGGCAATTCGATCCGGAGGACGGAGCCCGCGAAGGCAGAGACCGGCACGGGGCGCCCGTCCAACGTGGCGCGGAAGCCGTTCCAGTACGGGGTGCGGAAGATCAGCTCGCCACCCTCGTCCCCGGTCGAGACGGTGTAGGCCTCCACGGGCTCCCCGAGGCGGGCCACGCCGTCGTTCGGCGCGGCGTCGGTGACGACGACGTCGTCTCCCGAGATCGCACTGATCCGCCCCGGGAGCGGCTCGTTCCGCACGTACTCGCGCCAGCCGTCACGCACCCCGACGAGGTCCCAGTTCTGCCGGAAGTACTGGGCGACCTCCTGCGGCACCTGACCGAGCCCCCCGAGGAGCACCCGGTTGCCGGACAGCAGGTCCACCCAGGGCACGTCGGCCCCCTCCGGGGCCGCCATGATCCCGGGCTGGTCGAAGCGCAGTCCGCTCTGGTAGTCGAGCTTCACGTGCTCCTGCACGCCGCGCTGCCAGACCGCGAGCGACCCGTACCCGACCCGGAGGTCGGCGGGCAGGTTCGCGTTGCCGCCGAGCACCCCGCTGGTCCAGCCGCGGTCGTCGGGGTCGCCCAGCACGCCGAAGGAGTAGACGGTCACGGAGGTGTCCGTGGCCCAGGCGTTGTCGCGGAACTCGTCGATCGTCGTGCCGACGTCGTAGCCCGTCGTGTTCGGCCGGTACACCGGCACGTCGAGCGTTCCGGGGACGAACGCCATCTGGCGCTCCTGGATGGCAGCTCCCATCCCGAGCTGCACGACCAGCGGTGCGGCGCAGGCCAGGACGACCGCCACTGCGGCCACCGGGCGGATCCGGCGCTGCAGCGCCGGGCGGATCGCCCAGCCCCGCCGTGCGGCCGCGGCGGTCACCGCCTCCGGTCGCACGAGCAGGACCACCGCAACCAGCGCAGCGGCGGCCAGCACGGCGGCCAGCGCGTGCCACTTCCAGAGCAGCGGCGCGCGCATCATCGCCACCAGGAACTGCAGCAGCAGGAGGCCGCCGGCCAGGACGAAGCGGCGTCGGTCGAGCCGCATCGCGGCGGTGAAGGCGAGCACCGCCAGGAGCGCGACGGATACCTGGACGACCGCGAGCAGTCGCCAGGGCATGCGAAAGCCGAGCAGGAACGTGGGCATCTGCACCAGGAGCAGGGAGACGACCCAGAGCGCGCCCGCCGTCGGCACGCCACGACCTCGCACCGCCCGGCGCCAGTCGACCATCGCAAGCAGCGGCAGCGCGATGACCGCGGTGCTCAGGGTCGGCACGCTCCCGCCGCCGAGGGTGGTGGTGCCGCCCACAACCATGTCGAGCAGGTTGACGCCGCCACCGGCGGAGCCGATGACATCCGGCCCGCTGGGGCGCCACATCCACTGCGCCACGTCCAGTGCGTTGACGAGGGTCGGCACGCTCAGGGCCGCGCCGGCGCCCAGCGCGACGACCGTCGCCGCCGTCCACCGGTCCCGGAGCACGGCACGGCCAGAGGCCCGCCACCGCTCGTAGCCGTGGAACCCGACCAGGACCGGCACGAGCGGGAGTATGTAGGGGTTGCCCGAGCAGACGACGGCCGCGGTGGCGAGGCCCACACCGACGAGCCCGTACCAGCGCCGGGACGACAGCCCTGCCCACAACCACACCAGGGCCGCGACGCTCCACATGAGCGGCGCCCAGGCGCTGCCCCACCACAGGAGGAAGCCGCTCGTCGCGGCCCCCAGCGCGGTGGCCACCGCGAGGACGGGGCGCACCCGGTGAGCCAGCAGCACGCCGACGGTCGAGGCACCGAGCGCGAGAACCGCCAGCCAGGCGTGGACCGTGGCGACGTGCTGCAGGTCGTCCTGGGCGCCGGCCCACAGCAGGAAGGGCCACCGGATGACGTCGAGCACGCCGTACTGCATGTCGGCGGTCAGGTTGCCGGCCATCCCCTGGTCCGGGTCGAGCAGGGGCAGCGACCCCTCGGCCATCCGCCGCCCGAGCCACCAGGACATGGGCGTGAACTGGATCTGCGCGTCGTCGATCCAGAAGAAGCGCGGCACCAGGACGCGCAGGACGGCCAGCAGCGCCACCTGCACGCCGAGGTAGGCGCCGAACGCCCGCAGCGCGGGCCGGCGGCGCTGCCACGACCGCCGCGAGACGAGCGGAAGCGGGCGCAGGGTGCGCCCGCCGAGCCCGCGGGGGTGCGGCACGCGGCCGCCCACGGTGGGCGCGGCCGGGTGCCTCGCGCCGGTGTCGGGCTCGGTGGTCAGGTTCATCAGCACTCCGCATCGGCGCCACGGGGCCCCGTGCCCCCCGGAAGCGCAGGCCCAGGGGCTGCGCAGCTACGGACGCGCGAGTGGCACCACGCACGACCGAGGACGACGGTAACGACATGTCGTCACGGAACGCGTCGAATCCGGAACGCGAGGTACTCGGGTGGCGGGTGTGGCATGCGGGTGTCAGCGATCACAGCAGCGACGGGCACCCGGCGCGGCCAGGTGGCCTCCGTGCCGTCGCGGGGCCGCGCGGAGGTCAGACGGGGCGGCCCGTCGCCTCGAAGGCGGCCAGCTCCTCCGGCGTCCCGAAGCAGTAGAAGTCCCCGCGCACCAGACCGACCCGACGTCCGGCGTCGATGAGCTCGTTGAACACCAGCGAGACGTAGTACTCGGGCATGGCGGCGCCGATCTGGCGTTCCATCAGCCGGTCGGCGGCGTCGAGGAAGACCCGCGCCGAGGTGAAGGAGTACACGCCCATGAGGGCGTCGGTGGAGATCGCCTGCTTTTCCGCCGTGCGGGCCACGGTGCCGTCCTCCCCCACCTCCGCGAAGCTGTAGCGCGGCTCGGTGGAGTGGAACGACAGCAGGAGCCCGTCGACGTCGCGGTCGGCCACCGCGGCCTCCAGGACCCGGAAGTACTCGGGGCTGTCGAACGCGATGTCGCAGTCCATGATCACCAGCGGCTGGTCCGGGTCGAGGTGGTCCCGCGCCTGCAGGCAGGTCTCCACCGCGCCCCGCGTGTCGTGGTCCAGCAGCACGATCCGCGCCGCGGGCTCGGCCCCGACGACCTGGCCGGCCAGGCCGTACTCGCGGTCGTTGTCCTCGCGGACGACGACGGTGACGGTCTTCTCCCCCTGCCACGGGCCGAACGAGCGCAGCGCCCGCTGGAACATCGGGATGCCCCCGACCTCGATCAGCGGCTTGGGCGTGCTGATGCCGACCTTGCGGAACCGGGTCCCGAGCCCACCCATCGGCATGAGCACCTGCAGGGTCGCCATCACTGCACCTCGTCCCACTCGTAGTCACGGTCCGCGGCCGGTGCGGAGGTCTGCCGGCCCAGCCGCCACAGCGCCAGGTTGCGCAGCGCCGTCCGGAAGATGTTCCAGTTCCGGGCGTTGGAGACCTGGTCCTCCTCGCGCCAGGTGATCGGCACGTACGCGAACCGCACCTTCCGCCGCACCAGGTCGAGGATCAGCTCGTAGTTGAACGTCAGGTGGTTGGCGAAGCGCATGTACGTGGCCGGGTCCAGGTCGCGCAGCGCGAACAGGTTGAGCCCCGACCCGAGGTCCTGCAGCGGCCGCAGGGCGACCACGCTGTAGACGGTGTTGAGGACGCGGTTGCCCCACACGCGCTTGGCGTCGTACCCGTGCAGCCGTGAGCGCCGGCTGAACCGCGAGCCCAGCACCGTCTGCGTCTCGGGATGGGCCTGCGCGTGGTCGAGCAGCAGCTCGACCTCGTCGCTCTTCGCCTGGTTGTCGCCGTGCAGGATGACGACGTGCGTGTGGCCGGCGGCCCGCGCGTGCTCGAAGGCCACCTTGTGCGTGCCGCCCAGGCTGTTGTTCTGCCGGTTGCGGAAGACCCGCAGGTTGGGCAGCCGACCGGAGCGCTTGTACTCCAGGGCCCGCTCGAGGGTGTCGTCGGTGCTGCGGTTGTCGATGACCCAGATCTCGGTCACCCGCGCGGACACCGTGTCGGTGATCTCGTCCAGCACCCGGCCGATCTGGGGCGCGCAGTTGTAGGCCGGGATGGCGATGACCGCGTTCACCGGGTGAGAACCTCCTCGTTGCTCGGCTGGGCGCCGAGCTCTTCGTCGTCCCGTGCGTGCACCAGCAGGTCGTACTGCTCCAGGAAACGGTTCAAGGCCTGGATGCACACCCCGTAGTACTTCAGCACCGTGCCGGAATTGATCGCCACCCGGTGGGTGAGCATGCGCCCGTAGAAGAGCCCGACGTGGAAGAGCACCGCACGCTGTTCGGCCGGGGCGAGCCGGCGGGGCATCACCTCGGTGGAGACGAAGTCGGCGAGCTCCGCGTACCGGGCCGAGCGGGCATCGCGGTACGTGAGCTCCGGGATGCCGTCGTCCGAAGCGTCCAGCACGACCGGGTCGTCGTCGTCGTTGAGGAACTCGTATCCGTACAGCAGCGACTGCATGTGCCGCGCGAAGTCGATGATCGGCCCGCGGATCTGGTTGTCGTCGGAGGGGTCGATGACCAGCACATCACGAGTGGGGAGGTCCACCAGGATGTTGTCCACCGTCAGGTCGCCGTGGATGTTCGACGACGAGCGGAAGGTGGCGAGGTCCTCCCACGCGGCGGGGTTGGCCTGGATGCGGGCGAGGATGCGGTCGAAGTTGTCCAGCTCGGTCCCGTTGACCACGATCCGCTCGGCCTTCAGCGCCTGGGCCAGCGCCGGGTGCGACTCCGCGGCGGCGCGGACCCGCAGCACGAACCGCTCGGTGACGTAGTCGTCGCGCAGCTCCGGCCGGTGCTCCAGCCCGCCCAGGCGGTACACCCGCGAGTACATGTAGTCCCAGACCTCGGCCAACTTGGCGCGGCCCTCGGCCAGCGGGTTCTCGTGCACGTACTCGAACAGCGGCACGCTGCTCGGCCGGTACTCCAGATCGATGGAGTAGTGGTCCGGGGCGTGCTCCTCGCGCAGCACGGTGACCAGCTGGTGGTGGTCGGCACGCTCGGCCAGCCAGTCGTGCTGGTTCTTCAGCCGGTGGGCGTACTCCGTGGGCACCATCTTCTTCACGAAGAGCTCCCCCGAGCCGTTCGTGGCCAGCAACGTCACGGCGTTCGAGCCGCCCTTGAAGAACCGGACCAGGCTGACGTTGCCGTTGACCTCGAGGCGGTGCATGACGGTGCTGAGGTGCTGGCGCTGGAAATAGGCGTCCAGGAAGTGCGTCATCGAGCCGGAGATGTCCTGGTCGCGGCCCAGCTTGTTCATGTAGCGGTCGTCGAAGGCGGGCGCGACGCCCGCTACGGAATGGCTGGTGCGCTTGGCCCAGTTCACGAACAGGGCGACGACCGCGACGACGATCACCGGCACGTTGACCATCACCCACGAGGCGGCGGCGAACAGCAGCACGGTCGAGCCGTCGAGGCTGGTGCTGCCCACCACGAATGCACGGATGCCGTCGACGAAGGCCCCGGGAGCCCCGTTCCCGACGCTGGGGCTGACGACACCGGCCGGTGCCGCGGTCGCGAGCACACCGTCGCGGCCGGCCAGCGCCGGGAACACGGTACCGACGACCAGCGCCGCCGCGGCGACGTAGCAGGCCCAGGAGGCCAGCGTCAGCAGGCCGTAGCGACCCAGCTGGCGACGCTGCTGGAGGAAGCGCTGGAAGCCGAAGATCACCGACCAGACCTTGAACCGGGCCCGGTTCTCCAGGTCGGTGTTGAGCCAGGCGGTCATCCGCCAGGCCAACCGCATCAGGGTGGCGTTCTCCCGGACCAGCGCCGCGAACGAGCCGATGAGGACCAGGGAGACGACCAGCGCCACGACCGCGGCAGCGGGCACGATGCCGGTGACGGGCCCGCCGACGACGGCGATCAGGACCAGGAAGGCCACCGACACGAGCACGACGTCGATCAGCCGCTCGAGGACCACGGCGAGCAGTGTGTAGAGGAAGCTGATCCGCAGCGTCTTCGCTATCAGCCAGGACCGGACGATCTCCCCGACCCGCAGCGGCCACACCAGGTTGAACAGGTAGCCGATCGAGAGGTGCCGGAACTGGCCGGCCAGGCTGCCCCGGCGCACGTTGTCGATCGGCACCTTGGTCCGCGCGGCGCGCAGCACGTGCCCACCCAGCTGGACCAGGCCGGCGACGCCCAGAAGCGCCCAGCCTCCACCGGACAGGCCCGAGGAGAGCAGGGACCACAGGTCCGCGAGCGTCGACCACGTGAGGAGGACGAAACCGGCGAGCGAGAGCAGCGCAACGGCGATGAGCGCCAGTCGGCCGCGCGAGTAGCGGGGGCGAGTCATCAGAAGTGCGGCACCTCGAGCACCAGCAGCCCTGCGGCGAGGGCTGCCTGCCGCCCCGTCTCGGAGTCCTCGAACGCCAGGCTCGCGCGGGCGTCGGCCCCGAGGAGCTCCAGCGCTCGCAGGTAGCCCTCGGGGTCTGGCTTGCTGCGGACGACCTCGTCGCCCCAGACGACGACGTCGAACAGCTCCGTGAGCCCGTGCGCCGCCAGGATCTGCCGGCCGTTGCCCGACTTGGCCGTGCTGACCAGAGCGGTCCGGTGGGAGGGCGCCACCAGCCGCAGGAAGGCGATGAGCGCCTCGTTCGCCGTCGTCCGGTGCAGCTGCTCGGCGTACAGCCGGCTCTTCGCCGCGCGGATCACGTCCACGCCCGATGAGCCGATGCCCGGCAACAGGTCGGGGATGAAGTCGCGGGAATCCCGCCCCCAGGTCGTCGCGAACTGCTCGATGGTCAGCTCGTGCCCGGACTCGGCGAACGCATCGCGATAGGCCAGGTAGTTGGCCTCACGGGTGTCCACCAGGGTCCCGTCCAGGTCGAAGAGCAGGGCCTGCACCGACCCGCCTGGTGCTGCCATCGAGAACCGCTCCCCCACTTCATCGGTGATCCCGGGCCCCTCGGCCGGGGCGGTGCACTGCTGCTCCATTCAGGTTCCTGCGCCGTCCCGCGCGGGAGCCGGCCGCGTTGCCGGCGCCGCCCCGTCCCCCTCAGCGCGCCCGAACAGCAGTTTGCTGGCCGCGAAGTTGGCCGCGAAGGACGGAGGCAGCGACACCAACTTACAGATGAACGGCGCCCAGCCGGTCTGCGCGTGGAGGACGTCGATCAGCACCGAGAAGATCACGATGGAGGTGACGTACCAGCCGACGAACAGCAGGAAGGACGAGCGCGACCGCCCGCCGACGAACGCGTACTTGGTCACGAAGAGGTAGACGACGACGACCGCGCAGCCGGCGCTGAGGAGGTTGGCCAGCCACGGCTGCGCGCCGAGACGCACAGCGAGGTAGAAGAGCCCGAGGTCGACCGCCAGCCCCAGGCCCGAACCCAGGAGGAAGTGCCCGAGCTGGCGGAGGAGCCGGGCAGGACGCGGGCTCACCACTCGTCCCGCCGTGCAGCCGCGGGCACGTCCGCACCGCGCCGACCGGCGACCACGGCCCAGCCCCACGCCACGACGACGAGCAGCGCTCCGACACCGGTGGCCGGCAGCAGGAGCCGTTCCCCGAGCGGGGCGTAGGAGACCTCCAGCGTCCCGGCCGCCACGCCGGCGGGCAGCTCGATCCGCAGCACCGCGTCCTCCACGGCGCCCACCGCCACCTGCTCGCCGTCCAGCGTGGCCGTCAGGCCCGGCCAGTAAGGGAGCCGGAAGGCCAGCCACCCGCCGTCCGCCCCGGTGGAGACCGTGTAGGCGCCCAGGGGCTCGTCGCCGCGGACCACCCTCGCCTCGTCGGCCGCCGCCACGGTCACGCCGGAGGCGGCTGTGATGCGCCCGGGCAGGTCGTCCTCGCGGCGGTACTCGACGTACGCGTTGCTCTCCTCGGCCACGGTCCACTCCCTGGCGAAGTGGTCGGTCAGGGCCTCGGGCGCTTCCCGATCGAGCAGGACGGTGTCCTCGCTCAGCAGCTCCAGCCAGGAGGTGCCCGTGTCGCCGGCCGGGCTCAGGAGCTCGGCCGGGTCCTGGCACGTGGCGCCCTCGTAGGTCCGGCACCAGCGCTCGTTCAGGGCGGCGTGCCAGACCGCGTAGGAGCCGGTGCCGGTGAGGAAGTCCGCCACGAGGTTGCCGTTGCTGCGGAGCACCCCGTCGGACCAGCCCATGTCGCCGTCGAAGCCGTAGTCGATCACGGTCGCCGAGGTACCGGTCCTGAGGGAACGCTCCTGGTAGGCCGGGACCGTCGTGCCGAGTTCCCGTCCGGCCGGCAGGTTCCGGAGGGGGACGTCGGCGTCAGCGGCGGCCCCGTCGAGCGCGTTCTTCCGCTCCTGGAGGGAGACCATCATCTGCTCCCCGAGGAAGACCGCGCTCCAGCTGATCGCGACGACCACGGCGGCGGCCGGCCACGTGCGCCGGCGATCGATGGCCTCCCCTGGGCGCAGAGCCACGACCAGGCCGGCCACGGCGAGGGCGGTGAGCGCTCCGGCGAGCACGTGCCAGCTGAGGAACACCGGGGCCCGGAACACGGCCAGCAGGGTCTGGGCGAGCACCAGTCCGCCCGCCGCCGCCAACCGGCCCCTGCTGAAGCGCGGCGCGGCCCGCAGCCCGATGAGGACCAGCAGCGGGAGCATGATCTGCACGACCACCAGGTAGCGGAACGGGTAGCGGAACATCGCCACGACGGTCGGCAGCTGGGTGAAGACCACCGCGAGCGCGTACACCACACCCGCTGTCACGACGCCCGGCGCACGCAGCGCCCGACGCCAGTCCACGAAGGCGGCCGCCGCCACGGCGACGACCATCGTGTACATCGCCGGCACCAGCGGCAGCGTTCCGCCGAAGGAGTTGGTCTGCCCCAGCAGGGTCGGACCACCGAGCAGCACGTCGGCCAGGTTCGTCACGCCGAACGCCGCGTTCCCGACCAGGGGGTCGGGGTCCAACCGCGACATGTACGGGGACGTCTCGACCGTCGCCAGGAGAGTGGGCAGCGCGAGCAGGAGGCCGCCCACGGCCGCACCGGTACGGGCGACTCCGAGGGGCTGGAGGAGCACGCGCCAACTGCCGGCGTCGCGGATCTGCTCGAAGACCTGGCCGCCGACGAGGGCGAGCGCGAAGAAGAGGACGTAGGGGTTGCCGGAGGCGAGCAGCGCCCAGGTCGCCACGCCGAGCACCAGGGGGGCGCTCCGGCGCGGTGCTGCGAGGCCCCACCAGAACCAGGGCAGCCAGGCCACGCTCCACATGAGCGGCCACCAGGAGCCGCCGTACCAGAGGAGGAAGCCGCTGGACGCCACGCCCAGCGACCCGGCGATGGCCAGCCAGTCGCCCACCCCGTAGTGGCGGAGCACGGTGAGGACACCGGTGCCGAGCAGGACGACGCAGAGCGCGGCGAACCCCCACGACATCACGAGGAAGTCGTCGGTGAGACGGGACAGCGCCATCAGGCCCCAGTGCAGCGGGTCGAGGGCGCCGTACTGCATGTCCGCCGCCAGGTTGCCGGCCATCCCGAGCTCGGGGGCCATGATCGGCGGTCTGCCACCCTCGAGCTGCTGCCCCAGCCACCACAGCATGGGCCCGAACTGGCCCTGGGAATCATCGAGCCAGAAGAAGCGAGGGGCCAACCTGCTCAGCACGAACAGCTGGAGCATCTGCAGCACGAGATAGGCGGCGTAGGTGCCGAGAGACGCGCCCCGCCCGGAGAGCCGGTGCCCGGCGACCACCCCTGCGGCACGGGCAGCCGACACCGGTGCCGGGACCGGGGGGAGGGCCGGACGGCCCAGTTGCTGGGTGTGTGCGGTCACGTCCCGACCTTCTTCTCCGAAGCGGAGCGCCCGATGCGACGACTCCGGCAGCGCGCCCGCGGGGTCTGCCGCCCGCATGACTGCCTGTACCGAGACCCGACTGTAACCGCGGCCCGGGGGCGGCCTGGGAGGCGAGCGACTCAGCTGCCACCCTCTTCCCGTGCACCACACGACTCCCGCGGATCTGCTCACGACGGCCCTCGGCACGGCTCCTGCGGCGCCCCTCCTGACGTACTACGACGACGCCACCGGGGAGCGGGTGGAGCTGTCGGCCACCACGCTGGCCAACTGGGTCGCCAAGACGGCCAACCTGCTGCAGGAGGAGTTCGACATCGGCCCCGGCAGCACCGTGGCGCTGGCCCTGCCGGTCCACTGGCAGACGGCGGCCGTCCTGCTCGCCGCCTGGAGCTGTGGCGCCCGGGTGCTGGACACCGCGGCCGAGGACGACGGCCGGCTCGACGAGGCCGACGTCGTCCTGGCCGCCCAGGACCGCCTCGCCCCGCTCGAGGAGCAGGGCGTCGAGGAGCTGCTGGGCCTCTCCCTGCACCCGCTCGGCATGGGCATGAGCGGGTACGTCGGCTCGGCGCGCGACTTCGCCCTGGAGGCGCGGGTGCACGGCGACGTGTTCGCGCCGTGGTCGCCTCCGCGACCGGCCGATCCGGGGTTGGTGCTGGGCGAGCTCGAGCTGTCGCTCGCCGGGCTGGTCGAGGCCGCCGCCGAGCTGGCCGGGCGTCTGGGCGTCGTCGAGGGCGACCGGCTCCTGGTCGACGTCCGCGTCGCCGCCGAGGCCGGGCCGGTGGCCTGGCTGCTGGCGCCGCTGGCCGCGGGCGCCTCGTTGGTCCTGGTCGCTTCGCCGGACCCCGCCGGCCTCGCGCACCGGGCCGGGACGGAGCGGGTCACGGCTACCCTCGGGGTCCAGGTCGAGGGCGTGCGCGAGCTGGGTCGCGGCGCCTGACGCGCACGGCCCACCGCACCACCTTCCGCCGAGGGAGCCCCTGGACCCCGTGACCGCCGCGACGACGCCCCCCGGCCGCCCCCGGTACCGACCGTGACGTTCTCCGTGCTGGCCCGTGACCCCGCCACCGGGGACATCGGTATCGCCGTCTCCTCCTGCATCCTCGCCGTCGGCCGGGCGGTCCCCGGGGCGCGGCCGGGGGTGGGCGTCGTGGCCGTCCAGGCGCGCAGCCGCCGGGGGCTGGGCGCCACCCTGCTCGACGGCCTGGCCGCCGGCGGCACCCCGTCGGCCCTGGTCCGCCGCGCCGCGCACTCCGCCGAGGACGCCGACCGGCAGATCGCGGTCCTCGACGTCACCGGCCGGATCGCCGCGGACACCGGGCCGGGCTCGTTCCCGGAGTGCGGACACCTGGTGGGCGACGGCTTCAGCGTGCAGGGCAACATGCTCGGCTCCGCCGACGTGCTCCCCGCGATGTCGCGGACGTTCGCCGCCGTCGACGGCGACCTGCCCGACCGCCTCCTCGCCGCGCTGTCGGCCGGTCAGCACGCGGGCGGCGACCTCCGCGGCCGGCAGTCGGCGGCCATCCTGGTCGTCAGCGGCCAGCCGCCCACCGACGAGGACGACGGCGTGCGGATGGATCTCCGGGTCGACGACTCGGGCGACCCGGTGGCCCAGCTGGGCATGCTGCGCAACCTGCAGCGTGCCTACGAGGAACGCGACTACGACCGCCTGGCGCTGTTCGCACCCGAGGGCGCCCGTGACCTGTACGCCGCGCTGGCCGCCTCCTCTCGCGGGGACCGGGAGGGCGTGCGACGGGCGCTGGAGGCGATGCGGGAGCGACCGGGCTGGTCGGCCTGGCTGAGGACGATGGCCGGCGACACCCGGCTGGCGGCGGTCTCCCGCCTGCTCGGATAGGTGAGCACCGGCCGGCTGCGTGTGACCAGGACCGCGAGCGTGACCAGCGGGAACGACCCTCGACCGCAGGAGCAGGCAGGATGCAGCCATGACCGAGGCAGGCGCAACCGGCGGCACGGTGCAGCTCCGGCTCGTGGGCCCGGAGGACCGGGACCGGCTCAGGGCCTGGCGCAACGACCCCGCGGTCGCGCAGCACATGTACACGACGCACGAGATCGGGCCCGAGGAGCACGCCCGCTGGTTCGCCGGGCTGCTGGGGGACGACCGCCGGCGGGCATGGGTGGCCTCCCTGGACGGCGTCCCCGTCGGCGCCGTGTTCGTGACCGGCATCGACCGGGAGAACCGCCGCGCGACGTGGGGCTTCTACGTCGCCGACCCCCGCACGCGTGGCCGCGGCGTCGGCAGTGCGATCTGGGTGTTCGTGCTGGACCACGTCTTCGAGGAGCTCGGCCTGCACAAGCTGTGCTCGGAGGTGCTGTCCTCCAACGAGGCCTCGCTCGCCATGCACCAGAAGTTCGGCTTCCGCACCGAGGGGGTGCTGCACGACCACGTCCTGCGCGATGGCCGGTGGCTGCACGCGCACCTGCTCGCGATGTGGGCCGACGACTGGGCCGAGCGCCGGGCGGGGTTCGAGGCCGGGCTCCGCGGCAACGGGCGGCTGGCCTGAGCGTGGCGAGCTCGACCGCTCCCCGTCCCCGGTCCCCGCGGCGGGTCAGGATCCTCTGCGAGGCCGCCGCGACCACCGGGCTCGGGCACTTCGTGCGGTCCCTGGCGCTGGGCGCCGAGCTGGCCGGCCGGGGCGCCGCGGTGCAGGTGCTGCTCCGGCCGGACGCCCTCCCCCGCGCGCGGGAGGCGGTGACCGCGGCCGGGCTCGACCTGGCCGCCGGCGACTGGGACGCCCTCCGGGAGGGCGCGGAGCCCGCGGACCTGGTGGTGGACAGCTATCGCGTGCCGGGTCTCTGGCTCACCGACCTGCACCGCCGCGCCGGCGCGGCCGGCGGGCGCCTGGTGGTGATCGACGACCTGGCCGACCGGTCGTTCTCCGCCGACGTCGTCGTCAACCAGAACCTCGGCGCCGAGGAGCTGCCCTACCCCGGGGTGACCTCGGTGCTGGCCGGCCCCTCGTACGCCCTGCTGCGCCCGGAGTTCCGCGCGGCCCGGGCCGCGGCGACGGCGTCGGCACGGGAGCTGCCCGACCTCCCGCGGACGGTGCTCGTCCTCTTCGGCGGCACCGACCCGACCGGGATGACGGCGACCGCGGCACGGGCGGCGCTCGCGGCCTTCCCCGACGCCTCCGTGCGGGCGATCGTCCCGGCCGAGTCGGCACCCGACGAGGAGCTGCTCGCCCACCCCCGGGCGCGCGTGCTGGCCCCCCGGCCGGACGTGCACCGGGAGATGCTGGCCGCCGACCTGGTGATCACCGCCGGCGGGTCGACGGTGTGGGAGCTGTGCTGCCTGGCCCGCCCGGCCGCGGTGATGGCCGTGGCCGACAACCAGGCGGCCGGCTACGACCGGCTGACGGCGGCCGGCCGCGTGCTCCCGCTCGGCCGGCGGCCGGAGCCCTCCGTCGCGGCCCTGACCGACCGGCTCGCCGCACTCGTCGGCGCACCGGGACGGCTCCGCGAGGTGGCCCTGGCCGCGGCCACGGTCACCGACGGCGCGGGCGCCGCCCGGGTGGCCGACGTGCTCCTCGGCTGAACCCGGCCCGGGTCAGCGCAGCAGGCTGCGGGCGATCACCAGGCGCTGCACCTGGTTGGTGCCCTCGTAGATCTGGGTGATCTTGGCGTCGCGCATCATCCGCTCGACCGGGAAGTCCTGGGTGTAGCCGGCGCCGCCGAACAGCTGGACGGCGTCGGTGGTCACCTGCATCGCGACGTCGGAGGCGAAGGCCTTGGCCGAGGCGGACATGCGGGTGGCGTCGGGACGCCCGGCCTCGCCCGCGGCCGCGGCGACGTAGACCAGGTGGCGGGCCGCCTCGATCTTCATCTCCATGTCGGCGAGCATGAACTGCACGCCCTGGAACTCCCCGATGCTCCGGCCGAACTGCCTGCGCTCCTTGACGTAGGCCACCGAGGCGTCGAGCGCGCCCTGGGCGACACCGACGGCCTGCGCGCCGATGGTCGGCCGGGTGAAGTCCAGCGTCCGCAGCGCGGTCTTGAAGCCGGTGCCGGGCGCGCCGATGATCCGGTCGGCCGGGATGGTGCAGCCGGTGAAGTAGAGCTCGCAGGTGGGCGAGCCCTTGATCCCCATCTTCCGTTCCTTCGGGCCGACGGCGAAGCCCGGGTCGTCGCGGTGGACGGCGAAGGCGGAGATGCCGCCTGAGCCCTTCTCCGGGTCGGTGACGGCCATGACCGTGTACCACTCGGAGATGCCGGAGTTGGTGATCCAGGCCTTGGTGCCGTCGAGCACCCAGGAGTCACCCTCGAGGCGGGCGCGGGTCTTCATCGCGGCGGCGTCGGAGCCGGCCTCCCGCTCGGACAAGCCGTAGCTGATCATCGCGTCGCCGTCGGCGATGGGGCGCAGGACCTTCTGCTTCAGGGCCTCGTCGGCGGACAGGATGATCGGCATCGAGCCGAGCTTGTTGACCGCCGGGATGAGCGAGGCGCTGACGTCGACCCGCGCGACCTCCTCGATCACGATGCAGGTGGCGATGGCGTCCGCGCCCTCGCCGCCGTACTCCTCGGGGATGTGGGTGGCGTGGAAGCCCGCGGCCGTCAGGGCCTTCTGCGCCTCGATGGGGTAGCGGGAGTCGGCATCCACCTCGGCCGCCCAGGGTGCGATCTCCCGCTCGGCGATGTCCCGCACCGCCTCGCGGATCGCCTCGTGCTCCTCGGTCAACGCGTACAGCCCGCTGTTCGTACCCACGCCCCCGATCGTAGGGCGCCCCACTACCCGTCGGTGACGAGGCGCTCCTGCAGGGTGAGGTCGCGGGCGACGACGCCGTCGGCGAGATCGGCCTGGAACCGCTCGACCCGGCCGCGCAGCTCCTCGTCGGACGCCGCGAGGATGCGCACCGCCAGCAGGCCGGCGTTGCGCCCACCGCCGATGCCCACCGTCGCCACCGGCACGCCCGCGGGCATCTGCACGATCGACAGCAGGCTGTCCAGGCCGTCGAGCCGGTCCAGCGGCCGGGGCACGCCGATGACCGGCAGCGGCGTCGCCGCGGCCACCATCCCTGGCAGGTGCGCCGCACCTCCGGCGCCGGCGACGATCACGCGCAGCCCGCGGCCGGCGGCGCCCTCGGCGTAGTCGAGCATCCGCCGCGGCGTGCGGTGCGCGGAGACGACGTGCGCCTCGTAGGGGATGCCGAACTCCGCGAGCGCCTCGGCGGCCGGCTGCATCATCGGCCAGTCCGAGTCGCTGCCCATGACGATGCCGACGACCGGGTGGCTCATGCCGTGCTCCTCAGTGCTCGTGGTCGTGCGCGAAGGCGAAGGCCGGGTCGACGACGCCGTCGGCGAGGTAGCGGGCGGCGGCGACCGCCCGCGCCCGGACCTCCTCGAGGTCCTCGCCCAGGGCGGTGACGTGCCCGAGCTTGCGACCGGGCCGCTGCCCCTTGCCGTACCAGTGCAGCTTCACGTCGGGCCAGTGCGCCATGAAGTGGTGGACCCGCTCGTCCAGTGCGGGGCCGGACCAGTCCTCGGCCGCGGCGGCACCGCCGAGGACGTTGGCCATCACCACGACCGGGGCGGTCATGGCCGTGGCGCCCAGCGGGTAGTCGAGGACGGCCCGCAGGTGCTGCTCGAACTGGCTGGTGCGCGCACCCTCGATCGTCCAGTGGCCCGAGTTGTGCGGGCGCATGGCCAGCTCGTTGACCAGGACGCCGTCCTCGGTCTGGAACAGCTCCACGGCCAGCATGCCGACGACGCCCAGCCGGTCGGCGATGCGCACGGCCAGCTCCTGCGCCGCGGTGGCCAGCTCGTCGGAGAGCCCCGGGGCGGGCGCGTACACCTCGGCGCAGACGCCGTCGCGCTGCACGGTCTCGACCACCGGCCACACCGCGACCTGGCCGAACGGCGAGCGGGCCACCTGCGCCGACAGCTCGCGCACCATGGCGACCCGCTGCTCGGCCAGGAGCACGCCGTGCCGCGCCAGCAGGGCACCGGCCTCCTCGGCGTCCCCGACGACGAAGACGCCCTTGCCGTCGTAGCCGCCGCGCGGGGTCTTGAGGACGACGGGCCAGCCGTGGTCGCCGGCGAAGGCCGCGACGTCGGCCGCGGAGCCGACCTCCGCCCACGCCGGCTGCGGCTCCCCCGCGGCTGCCAGCGCGCGCCGGAGGACCAGCTTGTCCTGGGCGTGCACCAGCGCGGCCGGCGGCGGGGCGACCCGGGTGCCGGCCGCCGCCAGCACCTCCAGGTGCTGGGTGGGCACGTGCTCGTGGTCGAAGGTGAGGACCGTGGCGCCCTCGGCGAGGTCGCGGAGCGCGTCGAGGTCGTCGTGCTCGCCGATGCGGACGTCCCCTGCGACCAGCGCGGCGGACTCGGCGGGACCGGCGGAGAGCACGCGCAGCGACTGCCCCAGCGCGACGGCGGCCTGGTGCGTCATGCGGGCGAGCTGGCCGCCGCCCACCATGGCCACCACGGGCAGGCCGGTGTGCGGGTGCAAGACGGCTGCCACGGTGGGGAGGTTAGCGACCGGGACCGGGCCGCGAGGCGGGGCCCTCGGTCCCGGTCCGCCCGAACGGGTGTGACCCGAGAGGCGGCCGGGGTGCCCGGCGGCCCCGGTCCGGCCGGATCGACGCCCCGCGGAGATCGCCCGGTTACCTTGGGTGCGTGTCGACGATCGCCCAGCAGCGGAAGGACCGGATCCGCGACCTGGCCGTGGCCCACGCCCGCACTCCGGAGGTGCGCAGCGTGGCCGTCGTCGGCAACAAGCCGCTGGACCCCGACCCCCGCCGGGCCGCCGCGATCGACGCGTGCGACCTGGTGGTGCGGGTGAACGGCTTCCGGCTCGACGACACCCCCGACCAGCACACCTTCGGGACCCGCGCCGACGTCGTCTTCTTCAACCGGGCGCTGCGGGCCACCCCGTGGTTCTTCAGCGGCTACCGGGACCGGCTCTACCTCATGGTCGAGCCGGGCCGGCTGCACTGGGAGCCGGAGTCCGTCCCCTCCTGGTGGCCGGCCGACCTGGGCCACCTGCACGTCAACAACGACGACCTGACCCTGCCGCTGTCGCAGGACCTCGGTCTCGACTCCCGTGCGGAGGGGCTCTGGTCGACCACCGGCACGATGGCCGCCTGGTGGGCGCGGACCACGTTCCCGGACGCCGAGCTCGTCCTGGCCGGGTACTCCTTCGTCGACGATCCCGACCAGACCCGCTGGGCGCACGCCTCCGGCGACGACTGCATCGTCGGCCCCGAGCACCGGATCGCCCTCGAGGGCGACCTCTTCCGCCGGTGGGCCGTCGCCGGCCGCACCGCCCTGTGGGCCTGACGTCCGCTCCGGCCGACCGTGCGCCCAGCATCCCCGACAGTGAGGAAGTCCCTGTGAAGCTCCGAGCCAGGATCACCCAACGCATCAGCCGGTCGATCGCCTGGCGGGTCGAGGAGCAGGTCGTCGAGCTCCGCGACCTGGTGGGCGCGCTGGAGCGGACCACCCGCGAGCTGGCCGACCGGGGCACCGAGCTCGACAAGCGCCTGGGCGAGCTGGAGCGGTGGGTGGGCGACGTCGCCCGCGAGTCGTCGTGGTCGGCCAACGAGCTGGCCCGGCTGGCCCCGCAGGCCGCCGCCTTCGAGGCCCGGCTGGAGCAGCAGGCCCGCCCGACCGTGCTGACCGGGGAGCTGGCGGACCTGCCGGAGGCCCGGCTGCTGGTCGACGTCGTCCGCGAGGAGCACGCCCGGGTGCGCGCCCGGCTGTCGCTCGTCTCCGCCTACGAGGAGCGCCTCCGGCGCCTGGAGCTCGCGCTGCGCCCGGCGCAGGGCACCGAATGAGTGCGCTGGCGCCGCTGCTCGGCGGCGAGGGCGCGCCGTTGATCATCGCCGAGCTCTCCGCCAACCACGACGGCAGCCTGGAGCGGGCGCTGGCGACCATCGACGCCATCGCCGCGACCGGTGCGCAGACGGTGAAGTTCCAGACCTACCGCGCCGAGTCCATGACCCTGGACTCCGACGGCACCCCGTTCCGGATCAGCGACGGCCACGGCCTCTGGGCCGGGCGGCGGTTGTTCGACCTGTACCGCGAGGCCGGGACGCCCTACGAGTGGCACGCCCAGCTGTTCGCGCACGCCCGGGACCGCGGGCTGCTGCCGTTCTCCAGCCCCTTCGACGGCGCGGGGGTCGAGCTCCTGGAGAGCTTGGACTGCGCCGTCTACAAGATCGCCTCGGCCGAGCTGGTGGACCTGCCGCTCATCCGGACGGTGGCCTCCACCGGCAAGCCGATGGTGCTCTCCACCGGAATGGCGACCCTCGCCGAGATCGACGCCGCGCTGTCCGCCGCCCGCGGGGCCGGCTCCGGCGAGCTGGTCCTGCTCAGCTGCACCGCGGCCTACCCCGCCGACCCCGCCGCCAGCCACCTGGCCAACATCGCGGTGCTGCGCGAGTCCTTCGGCGTGCCGGTCGGTCTGTCCGACCACACGCCGGGGATCGGCGTGCCGGTGGCCGCCGTGGCGCTGGGCGCGGTGGCGGTCGAGAAGCACGTGATGCTCGACCGTGACAGCGGCGGCGTGGACTCCGCCTTCTCACTGGTGCCGGCCGAGCTGGCCGACCTCGTGCGCGAGTGCGCCGCCGCCCGGGCGGCCGTGGGCCCGGGCCCGCGGTTCGGCGTCCGGCCCGGCGAGGAGGAGACCGCCCGGCTGCGCCGCTCCCTGTGGGTGACCGCCGACGTCGCCCCGGGCGAGGTCGTGGGGCCGGAGAACGTCCGCGCGTTGCGCCCGGCCGGTGGCCTGGCCCCCGCGCTGTGGGAGGACGTCGTGGGCCGGCCGTTCGGCCGCCCGGTCGCTGCCGGCACGCCCCTGGACTGGGCGCTGCTGGGCGTCGCCCTCGACTGAGGTCGTCGCCGGCGGCCGGGGTGCCGGCGGTCAGCCGGCGAAGAAGCCGCGCACGAGGTCGCACACCCGGTCGACGTCGTCGTCGGTGACCCCGACGAACAGCGGGAGCGAGATCTCCTCCCGGTACCACTGCTCCGCGACCGGGCATTCCCCGCGCCGGTGACCGAGGTCGGCGAACACCGGGTGCCAGTGCGCCGGGATGTAGTTGACCTGCACGCCGATGCCGGCGGCCCGCAGGTGGTCGAACAGCGCCCGGCGGGCGTCGGCGGGCACGCGGGCCGGGTAGAGGTGCCAGGCGACGTCGGCGTCGGCCGGCCGGGCCGGTGTGCGCACCTCCGCCACGTCGGCCAGCGCGGCGTCGTAGCGGGCGCTCAGCTCGGCGCGGCGCGCCTTGAAGGCGGCCAGCCGGCGCAGCTGGCTGGACCCGAGGGCGCACAGCACGTCGGGCAGCCGGTAGTTGAGCCCGAAGGAGTGCACCTCCTGGTGCCACGGTCCCTCGTCCGGCTCCCGCTGCTCGCCGGGATCGCGCACCAGGCCGTGGTTGCGGAACCGGGCGGCACGGGCCAGCAGGTCCGGCGAGGTGCTGACGACGGCGCCACCCTCGGCGGTGGTGAGGTTCTTCGTCGCGAAGAAGCTCAGCGTGGTCAGGTCGGCCAGGGAGCCCACGGGCCGGCCCCGCCAGACCGTGCCGATGGAGTGGGCGGCGTCCTCCATCAGCAGCGCGCCGGCCCGGTCGGTGACCGTGCGCAGGGCATCCATGTCGGCCGGCAGCCCGGCGTAGTCGACGGCGGTCATCACCGACGTCCGGTCGGTGACCGCGGCCGCGGCGGCGTCGGCGTCCAGGCAGCCGGTGGCGTCGTCGACGTCGGCGAAGACCACGCGGGCGCCGAGCAGGGCCGCGGTGGCGGCCGTGGCGACGAAGGTCAGCGGGGAGGTGACGACCTCCTGGCCGGGCCCGACCCCGGCCGCCGCGTAGGCGGTGTGGAGGGCGGCCGTGCCGGAGGTGACCGCGACGGCGGGGTGCCCACCGGTCCACCCCGCCAGGTCGGACTCGAAACGGGTGACCGCCGGGCCGGTCGTCAGGTACGGCTCGGAGATCGCCGCGGTCACCGCCGCGACGTCGGACGCGTCGACCGACTGACGGGCGTAGGGCAGCACGCCGCTCAGTCCAGGCTGTCGATCAGCGCGCGGAGCTCCTCGACGGTGAGCAGCAGGTCATTGGTGTCCGACCGGTAGGCGAAGCCGTCGGGGACCTGCTCCCCCACCGGCGGCTCGTAGCCCCAGCCGGCCAGGTACGGGGTGATCACGTAGCGGTCGCCGGTGAGCACCGTCCGCCGGGAGTCGTCCGCGGCGATCATCTCCTCGTGGAGCTTCTCGCCCGGCCTGATGCCCACCTCGACGGTCTCCGCGCCGGGGGCGACGGCCTCCACCAGGTCGAGCAGGCGGGTGCTCGGGATCCGGGGGACGTAGAGCTCGCCGCCGTGCATGCGGTCCAGCGAGGTGACGACGAAGTCGACCGCCTGCGGCAGGGTGATCCAGAACCGGGTCATGCGCCGGTCGGTGAGCGGCAGCGGCTTGCCCTCGGCCGCCAGCCGGCGGAACAGCGGGATGACGCTGCCCCGGCTGCCCATGACGTTGCCGTAGCGCACGACGCTGAACCGGGTCTCCTGGTGCGCGGCGTAGTGGTTGGCCGAGATGAACAGCCGGTCGGCGCACAGCTTGGTGGCGCCGTAGAGGTTGATCGGGCTGGACGCCTTGTCGGTGGAGAGCGCGACGACCTTGCGCACGCCGGCGTCGATGGCGGCCTCGACCACGTTCTCCGAGCCGTTGACGTTCGTGCGGATGTACTCCACCGGGTTGTACTCGGCGGTGTCCACCTGCTTGAGGGCCGCAGCGTGGATCACGAGGTCGACGCCGTGCATCGCCCGGCGCAGCCGCTCGCGGTCGCGGATGTCGCCGATGAACCAGCGCAGTCGCTCGTCGTGGGTGAAGGCCGCACGCATGTCGGACTGCTTGAGCTCGTCGCGGCTGAAGATCACCACCCGGCGGGCGCCGAGGTCCAGGGCGCGGCGCACGAACGCCTTGCCGAACGACCCGGTCCCCCCGGTGACGAGGACGGAGGCCCCCGCGAGGCTGGTGGAGACGTCCGACGGAGTGGGTGCCAGGTCCTCGCTCATCGAGACGAGAGGCTACGCGTCGGGTGACCACGCCGCCCCCGAGGTCGGGTGGGGCACGATGGCCGCGTGCGAGTGACCGCCGTCGTCCAGGCCCGCATGGGCTCCACCCGGCTGCCCGGCAAGGTGCTGCGCCCGCTGGCCGGCCGCCCGGTGCTGTCCTGGGTGCTGCGGGCGGCCCGGGAGAGCGGGTCCCTGGACGAGCTCGTGGTCGCCACCAGCACGCTGCCCGAGGACGACGCGGTCGAGGAACTGGCCCGCGAGGTGGGCGCGCAGGTGGTCCGCGGACCGGCCGACGACGTGCTGGACCGGTACCTGCTCGCGCTGGACGCCCACCCCGCGGACGCCGTCGTGCGGCTGACGGCCGACTGCCCCCTGATCGACCCCGCCCTGGTCGCCATGGTGGTGGCCATGTGGCGGGCCGCGCCGGCGTCGGTCGACTACCTGGCCACGACGTCGCCGCGCAGCCTGCCGCGCGGCCTCGACGTCGAACTGGTGACGGCCGAGGCGCTGCGGCGGGCCGGCCGGGAGGCGACCGGCCACGACCGGGCCCACGTCACCTCCTACGTCTGGAGCCGGCCCGAGCTGTTCCGGGTGGCCGGGCTGGTCGTGACGCCGTCGGCCGCGGACCTGCGGGTCACGCTCGACACGCCCGAGGACGCCGCGCTGCTGGACGCGGTCGCCGGGCTGCTCGGCGACCGGGCGCCGGCCTGGCGCGAGGTGGTGGGCCTGCTGCGGTCGCGCGGAGACCTCGCCGCCCTCAACGCCGCGGTCGTGCAGAAGGCCTTGGAGGAGGGCTGAGCACACCGCCGCGCGCGTACAGTCGCGGCGTGGCCCAGCCCGGCATGCCGCCGTCCTCGGCGGGGCGCCGGCGACTGCCGCTGCTGCGCGAGCTCGGTGCCTTCGGGGTCGTGGGCGGCGTCTGCTTCGTCGTCGACCTGACGCTGTTCCAGCTGCTCTACGCGGTGGTGGGCGCCGGCGCCGTCACCTCGAAGCTGGTGGCGAGCCTGGTGGCGACCACGCTGGCCTTCCTGGGCCACCGCTCGTGGTCCTTCGCGCGTCGCCGGCGCACCGGTCTCCGGCGGCAGTACTCGCTGTTCCTGCTCATCAACGGCGGCACGCTGCTGCTCAGCCTCGGGATCGTGGCCTTCGTCCGCTACCCGCTGGGGCAGGAGTCACCACTGGTCCTGCAGGCGGCGAACGTGGCGGCGATCGCGGTCGGCACGGCGCTGCGCTGGCTCACCTACCGGCTGTGGGTGTTCCCCGCCCGGACGACGCCGGTCGCCGGCGAGCGGGCGCTCGCCCCGGCGTCCGGGCAGCTCTAGGGCGCCCCCGCCGCCGGCCACCGCACGCCCGGCAGTGCGCTCACCCCGCCAGGCGCGAGCCGTTCCGGCCGGCGACCACCTCGAGGCGCGTGGGGATCCGGGTGCGCAGCTCCTCCAGGTGGCTGATCACCCCGACGGTGCGGCCCCCGCGACGGAGCTCGTCGAGCACCGTCATCACCGAGTCCAGCGCCTGGGCGTCGAGGGTGCCGAACCCCTCGTCGACGAAGAGCGTGTCGATGCGCACCCCACCGGTCTCGGCGGTGACGACGTCGGCGAGACCGAGCGCCAGGGCCAGCGAGGCCATGAAGCTCTCCCCGCCGGAGAGCGTCTTGGTGGGTCGGCGCACGCAGGTGTACTCGTCGAACACGTCCAGCCCCAGGCCGCCCCGGGCGCCGTTGCGCCCCTGGGCATCGCTGTGCAGGAACGTGTACCGGCCCCCCGACATGTCCAGCAACCGCCGGCTGGCCACCTCGGCCACCTGCTCCAGGCGCGCGGCCAGGACGAACGACTGCAGCCGCATCCGCCGGGTGTTGGCCCCGCGGCCGTGCGCGAGGTCGGCGAGCGCGGTGACCTGGTCGGCCCGGTCGCGGAGCTCGGCGAGCTGGAGCTCGGCGGTGGCGATCCGGCCGACGAGATCGGCCAGCGCCGTGGTGCAGCGGCGCGCCTGCTCGAGCTCCGCGACCGCCTCCTCGCGGCGTCCGGTGACCGCCGCGCACCGCTCCTCCAGCAGTGCCGTCTCCGGCTGGGGGCCGAGGTCGGCCAGCTCCGGGTCGGCCAGCCGGTCGCGCAGCAGCGCCGTCCGCTGGTCGTGCCCGTCGAGCTGCCGGTCCAGGGCGGCGAGCCGGCCCGGCTCGAGCAGCGCCGCCGCGGCGTCGAGCACGTCGTCGAAGCCGGCTGCGGCGGCGCGTTCCTCCGCGACGAGCCGGGCGGAGTCGGCCTGCGTCCGGGCGCGCAGCTCCTCGACCTCGGCGGTCAGCACCGCGTCGCAGGCGTCCGCGGCGGCGGAGAGCCGGGCGACGCGGGACGGCAGGTCGGGGTCGTCGCCGCGGGCGGAGGTCAGCCGCTCGACCAGCTCGGCCAGTCCCGCCGCCAGCGCCTCGCGCTCGGCGGTCCGGGCCCGCAGCTCCTCCCGCTCAGCGCCGAGCCGGGCGGCGACCTCGTCGCGCTCGGCGGCCAGGCGCCGCAGCAGCGCCTCGGCGGACGTGAGGTCGGCGGCCGGCTCCTCGGTGGCACGAAGGCGGCCGGCCAGCTCGGCGACCCGCTCCGCCTGGTCGGCAACCGGCAGCTCGCCCGCCAACGCGTGCAGCCCGGCGAGCTCCCGCTCCGCGGCCTCGAGCCGGGCGGAGACCTCGGCGAGCGCCGCCTCCGCGGCGTCGGCGACGGCGTGCGCTGCGTCCTCGTCGGCCGCCGTGACCCGGACGCCGTCGTGTGCCGCGGGGCGGGGGTGCTCGGTGGCACCGCAGACGGGGCAGTCGGCCCCGTCGACCAGCCCGACGGCGAGCTCCGCGGCCATCCCGTCGAGCCGCCGGCTGCGCAGGTCCAGCCAGCGCTCGCGGGCGTCGCCCCAGCTGTCCCGCCGGGCGCGGACCCCGTCGCGCAGGTCGACCAGCCGGTGCTCGAGCTCGTCGGCGGCCCGACCGGCGGCAAGAGCGGCCTCCGCGCCGGCGAGCTCGACCACCAGATGCCCCATCCGCACGGCGACACCGCGCACGACAACCTGGCGTGCCTGTGCGAGCACCACCACCGGCTCTCGCACCAGGCACCGGGCTGGCGCCTGCACCGCGCCGCCGACGGCG
>NZ_POQT01000044.1 GCF_002938435.1 Blastococcus saxobsidens | reverse complement strand
CCGCGGTCAGGCGCCCCCGCCAGCGCGGGGTCGGCCGGTCGTCGGCGCGGGCGGCCAGCAGCCGCGCGGCGAGGGATCGCGGCGCCGGCTCCGGGGTGCGGACGGCGGCCATGGCCACCAGCCGGGCGCGGGCGCGGGCGCGGTACTGCGCGTCCGGCTCGTCGTCGAGCCGCGTGGAGAGGGCCTGCAGGCGCGCGACGACCGCCGCCTCCGGGTCGCGCACGTCGGTGCCGGAGGGGAGCATGCCGTCGTCGGAGCGGATCACCCGCGGCCTCCCGTCCTCGTGCCCGAGCCGGTCCCGCCAATGCCGGGGGACCGCTGCAGTGAGATCAACGACCGACCCGACCCGGCGGTTACGCATCCGTTCGCGCGCCGGTCGCTCATCGCAGCCCCTCGGGCAGCAGCCCCGCCAGCCGCCGGACCGCCCGGTGCTGGAGCGCCTTGATGGCGCCGTCCTTCTTGCCCATGATCTCGGCAGTCTCGGACACCGAGAGCCCGTGCAGGAAGCGCAGGACGATGCACTCCTGCTGCTCGCTCCCCAGCTGCCGCACGCACGCCAGGAGTTGCTCGTTGGTGAGGTGCTGGAGGACCGCGTCCTCCGGGCCGTCGGTGGCCCGGTCGGCGTCGCGCATGTCGGCGGTGCTGATCTCCAGCCGGAAGCGGCTGCTCTTCACCTGGTCCCGGATGATGTTGCGGGCGATCGTCACCAGCCACGCGCCGACGTCGCGCCCCTGGAACGACAGCGAGTCGATCCGGCGCAGCGCGCGGACGAAGGTCTCGCTGGTGACGTCCTCGGCCGTCGCCCGGTCGCCCACGCGGTGGTAGACGTACCGGTGGACCAGCGTGACGTAGTGGTCGTAGAGCCGCCCGAACGCCTCGGCGTCCCCGGCCTGGGCCTGGCGGACCAGCCCCCAGACGTCGACGCCCCCGGAAGCGGTGTGCTCCTCGACCGCGGCGATCTCCTCGGCCACCTCGGCGGGCAGCTCGTCGGTCGAGGAGCCGCCGGCGACGACACCGTCGCCGGACCCGCCGTCGCCCGGGCCGCCGGCGGCCGTCACCGGATCGGCGCTCGGCTCGTTGACGGGGAGAGCCTCGGCGCTCGTACGCGGGAACGGCGTGGGACGGACCCGCGCCGGCGCCGGTGGACCCGTGGGACGTCCGGCGTCGAGGGGATGGGGCATGCGGGCGTTCGACCTCCTCGTCGGCCCGCTGTGCCTGGACCGGATCGTGCGCCACGCATGCCAGGAGGGCGCGCGTGGGCTGCGGCGCTGGCCCCATGGTGACAACATCGCCCCAGCTCGTCCACGTCAGCCACGCATTCGTGGCCGAACAGGTGTCCGCAGGCCGGCCGACGCCGCACCGACGACAGGAGATGTCAGTGTCCGAGGCAGGCAGCTCGCTGGCCGCGCTGGTCCGCGCCGCCGCTCAGCGCGACCCCGACGCGCCGGCGGTGGTGGCCGGCGACCGACGGCTGACCTGGGCCGAGCTGGACGCGGCCGCCGACCGCGTGGCAGCCGGCTACACCGGGCGCGGGCTGGCGAGCGGGGACCGCGTCGCGGTGCAGCTGCCCAACGGCCTGGACTGGCTGCGGGCCGTCCTGGGCGCCCTGCGCGCCGGGCTGGTCGTCGTCCCGGTGAACACCGCCTACACCGATCCCGAGCTCGAGCACGTGCTGACCGACTCCGGCGCCTCCCTGCTGGTGGCCCCGGGGGAGCGCGACTCCCTGGCCGGCGTGCCGGTCTGCCCGGGACCGCCCGAGGCCGACGGACCGGCGGCCGGGGTGCCCGACGACCCGGACGCGCTGGCCTTCCTCTGCTACACCAGCGGCACCACCGGCCGGCCGCGCGGCGCCATGCTGACCTCCGGCGCCCTGCACGCCAACCAGCAGCAGTGCCTGGCGATGGACCCGCCGCCCGTGCGGTCGGACGACCGGGTCCTCCTCGTGCTCCCGCTGTTCCACGTCTACGGCCTCAACGCCGGGTTCGGCCTCGTGGCGGCCACCGGCGCCTGCGCCGTCCTCCTGGAGACCTTCGACCCCCGGACGTCCCTGGCCGTCATGGCCGGGGAGCAGGTCACCGCCGTCCCGGGCGCCCCGCCGATGTACCAGGCGTGGCTGGCGGCGGCCGACGCCGCCGGGGGCGACGCGGAGCTGCGGCGCGGCTTCGCCGCCGTCCGGATCGCCTCCGCGGGAGCGGCCCCCCTGCCCCAGGACGTGTGGACGGCGATGCGCGAGCGGGCCGGGATCACCGTGTGGGAGGGCTACGGGCTCACCGAGGCGGCCCCCGTCGTGGCCAGCACGCTGGCCACCGGCCGGGCCAAGCCCGCCTGCATCGGCGGTCCGGTCCCGGGCCTGGAGCTGGCCCTGCGCGACACCGCCTCGGTCGGCGCGCTCACCGTGGACCCGCCCGAGGGCGGTGCGTCGGAGGACGACGACTCCTCCGACGGTGACGAGGGGCCCGGCGAGATCTGGGTCCGCGGACCCAACCTGTTCGCCGGCTACTGGCCCGACGGCGCGGACGGCCCGGACGCCGAGGGCTGGCTGGGTACGGGCGACCTCGCCTACCGGGACGCCGACGGCGACCTGCACCTGGTCGACCGGCGCAGCGACCTGATCCTGGTGAGCGGCTTCAACGTGTACCCGGCCGAGGTGGAGCGGGTCCTGGACCAGCACCCGGCCGTCGTCGAGAGTGCGGTCATCGGCGTACCGGACCAGCGCACCGGTGCCGCCGTCCGCGCGGTCGTGGTCCTGGTCCCCGGGGAGCGGCTCACCGTCGAGGACCTGCAGGCGCACGCGGGCCGGTCGCTCGCCCGGTACAAGGTGCCGGCGTCGGTGCACTTCCTCGGCTCGCTGCCGCACTCGCTCACCGGCAAGGTCAGCCGCGCGCGGCTGCGGGAGCTCGGCCTCAGCGAGGCGCCGGACGCCGTCCCCGCGGAGAGCGCGGCCGGAGCCGGGAGCGCTGCGGGTGGCTGAGCCGCGGCTGCAGCTGCTGGGCCGGGCCGGCTGCCACCTCTGCCTGACCGCGGCCGAGCAGCTGGTGCCGATCGCGGCAGAGGCGGGGCTGGAGGTCCACGACGTCGACGTCGACACGGACCCGGAGCTGCAGGCCGAGTACGGCGACCGCGTGCCGGTGCTGCTGCTCGACGGCCGCGAGCACTCCTACTTCACCCTCGACGTGCCCCGGCTGCGACGGGACCTGGGCCTGCGCTGACGGCCCTCGCGGCCGGCTCCGCCCCTCGTCCGGGTGGCTCCTGACCTGCGGTTATGGTGGCGTCTGCCACAGCGGGCGGGATCTGGCCTGGTCAGCGGCCCATCGCCTCGTCGGCGACTTTGTTCCTGCGTTCACAAGCGGCTACCGTGGCGGAGGCGAGCGAACCTGCCGCTCGCGTCCCCGATGTCGCAGATCCGCCCCCGGCGCCCGCCGGGCCTCCCGGGTGCGACCGCTGTGGAGAGCCCGTGATCCAGCCACGGCCCCGGACCATCCCGGAGGCCACCGTCGCCCGTCTGGCCGTGTACCTCCGGGTGCTCACCAGCCTCGCCGACGGCGGCCGGACCACCGTCTCCTCCGGTGAGCTCGCCTCCGCCGCCGGCGTGAACCCGGCCGGTCTGCGCAAGGACCTCTCGCACCTCGGCTCCTGCGGCGTGCGCGGGGTCGGCTACGACGTCCGCGCCCTGCGGGAGCGCATCGCCCGCGTCCTCGGCGCCGAGCGGTCCCGCGCCTGCGTGCTCGTGGGCATCGGCAACCTGGGCGCCGCGCTCGCCGACTACGCGGGCTTCGGCAGCCGCGGCTTCCACTTCGTCGGTCTCTTCGACGCCTCCCCGGCGCGGGTCGGGCAGTCCATCGGCGGCCTGACGGTGCAGTCCATGGCCGAGCTCGAGGCGACCGTCACGGCGACCGACGCCTCGATCGGGGTCATCGCGACCCCGGCCGACGTCGCCCAGCAGGTCTGCGACCGGCTGACCGGGGCGGGCGTGCGCAGCATCCTGAACTTCGCGCCGGTGACCCTCGTGGCGCCGGCGGGCGTCGACGTCCGCCCGGTCGACCTGTCCGTGGAACTGCAGGTACTGGCCTTCCTCGGCCAGCAGCGCGCCGTGCCCGCAGAGGAGGTGACGGCATGAGCCTGCTCGCGGTGGGCGTCAGCCACCAGACCGCTCCCGTCGCGCTGCTCGAGCAGTTCGCCATGGGTGCCGACGACCGGGTCAAGGCGCTGCACGAGCTGGTCGGGAGCGACCACGTCAGCGAGGCGCTGGTCCTGGCCACCTGCAACCGCATCGAGGTCTTCGCCGAGGTCGACCGCTTCCACGGCGGCGTCACCGACGTCGGCCGGGTGCTGGCCCGCCAGGCGGGCGCGACGGTCGAGGAGCTCTCGCCGTACGTGACGGTGCACTACGAGGACCAGGCCGTGGCGCACCTGTTCACGGTGGCCGCCGGCCTGGACTCCATGGTGGTCGGGGAGACCCAGGTATTGGGGCAGCTGCGGGCCGCCTACGCCCTGGCCCGCGAGGAGGGCACCGTCGGCCGCGCGCTGCACCCGGTCGCCCAGCGGGCGCTGCGGGTGGGCAAGCGCGTGCACTCCGAGACCGGCATCGACAAGGCCGGCGCCTCGCTGGTGTCGGTCGCCCTGGACCGTGCCGAGGCGCGCATCGGCAGCCTCACCGGCCGCCGGGTGCTGGTCGTCGGCGCGGGTTCCATGGGTGCGCTGGCCGCCACCACGCTGGCCCGCCGCGGCGCCGACGTCGTCGTGGCCAGCCGGACCGAGGTCTCGGCGCAGCGGCTGGCCGAGACCGTCGGCGGCCGCCCGGCGCCCATGGAGCGCATGGCGGAGGAGCTGGCCGCCGCCGACGTGCTGCTGACCTGCACCGGTGCCACCGGGCTGGTCGTCGGCACGGACGTCGTCGCGGCGGCGATGACCGGCCGCGGCGACCGGCCGCTGGTCGTCGTGGACCTGGCGCTGCCCCGGGACGTCGACCCCGGCGTGGCCGCGCTCCCCGGCGTGCACGTCGTCGACCTCGCGCTGCTGCAGGGCGAGCGGGCCGCCGCCGACGGTCGCGCGGCCACGAGCCCGGTGGCCGTCGACGACATCAACTCCGCCCGGGCCATGATCGAGGCCGAGACCGCGCTGCTGCGTGCCGAGCGACGCGCCGCCGAGGTCGGCCCGACCGTCTCGGCGCTGCGCTCGCAGGCCGCCGAGGTGGTCGACGCCGAGCTGCTGCGGCTGGCCGGCCGGCTGCCCGACCTGGACTCCCGCGCCCGCGCGGAGATCGCGCGCACGGTCCGCCGCGTGGTGGACAAGCTGCTGCACGAGCCCACCGTGCGGGTCAAGGAGCTGGCCGCGACGCCGGGCGGCACCGACTACGCCGGTGCGCTGCGCGCCCTGTTCGGTCTCGGCTTCGACGCCGACGTCACGCCCGGTGCCGGGCGGCTGGCGGACGCGGTGACCGTGGACCCCGACCGTCCGGGAGGAACGGCATGACCGCCGACGTGCAGACCGCTTCCGCGGGTGCCGCCCAGGTGCAGACCACCGCCGCGGCCACCGTCACCACCGTGCCGCTGCGGCTGGGCACCCGCGCCAGCGAGCTCGCCCGCACCCAGTCGCGGACCGTCGCCGACGCCCTCACCGCCGCCACCGGGGTGCCCGTGGAGCTGGTGCTCCTCAGCACCGAGGGCGACCGGTCCTCGGCCGCCATCGCGCAGATGGGTGGCACCGGGGTGTTCGTGGCCGCGATCCGCCGGGCGCTGCTCGCCGGCGAGGTCGACCTCGCGGTGCACAGCTACAAGGACCTGCCGACCGCGCCCGAGCCGGGGCTCATCCTGGCGGCGGTGCCGCCCCGGGAGGACCCCCGCGACGCCCTCGTGGCGCGGGACGGGCTGACCCTCGGCGAGCTGCCCGCCGGCTCCCGGATCGGCACCGGCGCCCCGCGCCGGGTCGCCCAGCTGCGCGCGCTCGGCCTCGGCCTGGACATCGTGCCGATCCGCGGCAACGTCGACACCCGCCTCGGCCGGGTGCCCGGGGCCGGCGAGGGCCCCGGTGACCTGGACGCCGTCGTCCTGGCCCGTGCCGGGCTGAGCCGGATCGGCCGGCTGGCGCACATCACCGAGACCCTCGACCCGCTCCAGGTGCTGCCCGCCCCCGCGCAGGGGGCGCTGGCGGTCGAGTGCCGGACCAGCGACGCCCGCACCCGCGAGCTGCTCGGCCGGCTGGAGGACGCGACCACCCGCGCCTGCGTCGTGGCCGAGCGCGCCACCCTCGCGGCGCTGGAGGCCGGCTGCAGCGCGCCGGTCGCCGCCTACGCCGAGCTGGCCGAGGGCGAGGCCGGCCCGGAGCTGTTCCTCCGGGCCTCGGTGACCGCGCTGGACGGCAGCGACGGCGTCCGCGGCTCGGCCACCGGGCCGCTCGCCGACGCCGCGGCGCTCGGCCGCGCGCTGGCCGCCGAACTGCTCGACCGCGGCGCGGCCGAGCTGATGGCGGCCGGCAGGTGACCGCGGCGACGCGGTCGGCGCCCCGCACCACCCCACAGACCCCCGTAACGGCCCGGACCCGGGCCATGACAGACGCCCGAGTTGCTCGGGCCAGGATCAGGAGCACGCGATGACGCGCTTCCGCAAGACCGCAGGCCAGTCGGGCCGGGTCGTCTTCGTCGGCGCCGGCCCCGGTGACCCCGGCATGCTCACCGCCCGCGCGTCAGCCGCGCTGGCCGAGGCGGCCGTGGTGCTGGTGGACCCCGATGTCGCCGCAGCCCTCCAGGACGCCGTCCGCGCGGCGAACCCGGGCACCGAGCTGACGCCGGTCTCCGGCGAGCCGGCCGACATCGCCAAGGGCGCGGTGGCCGCCGCCAAGAGCGGCTCGGTCGTCGTCCGGCTGGTCGTCGGTGACCCCTACACCTCCGACGAGGTCGTCAAGGAGGTGCTCGCCGTCGGCCGCACCTCGGTGCCCTTCGACGTGGTGCCCGGTGTCGCCACCGCCACCGCCGTGCCCGCCTTCGCCGGCGTGGCCATGGGCAGCACCACGGTGACCGCCGACCTGCACAGCGGCACCGATCTCGGCGCGCTGGCCGCGGCCGCCTCCGGCACCGGCGGCACGCTGGTCGTGCAGGGCACCGCCGAGCTGCTCCCCGACGCCGCCGCGCGGCTGATCGAGGGCGGCCTGTCGGGCAACACCCCCGTGGTCGTCACCACCGGCGGCTCCGGCACCGGCCAGAAGAGCGTCGTCGGCAAGCTGTCGGCCGTGGCCGAGAAGACCGCCGGGCTGGACCCGCTCAGCGGCCACGTCGTGGCCACCATCGGCTCGATCGTCGACAAGCGCGCCCGCATGTCCTGGTGGGAGAGCCGCCCGCTGTTCGGCTGGCGGGTGCTCGTGCCGCGCACCAAGGACCAGGCCGGCGAGATGAGCGACCGGCTGCGCGCCTACGGCGCCGTGCCCGTCGAGGTGCCGACCATCGCCGTCGAGCCGCCGCGCAGCCCGGCCCAGATGGACCGTGCGATCAAGGGTCTGGTCACCGGGCGCTACGGCTGGATCGTGTTCACCTCGGTCAACGCGGTGAAGGCGGTCCGCGAGAAGTTCGTCGAGCTGGGCCTGGACGCCCGCGCCTTCGCCGGCGTCAAGGTGGCCTGCGTGGGCGAGCAGACCGCCCAGGCCGTCCGCGACTTCGGCATCGTGCCCGAGCTCGTGCCCACCGGTGAGCAGTCCAGCCACGGCCTGCTCGCCGACTTCCCGGAGTACGACGACGTGCTGGACCCGATCAACCGGGTGCTGCTGCCGCGGGCCGACATCGCCACCGAGACCCTCGCCGCCGGGCTGGTCGAGCGCGGCTGGGAGATCGACGACGTCACCGCCTACCGCACCGTCCGGGCGGCGCCGCCGGCCGCGTCGGTGCGCGAGGCGATCAAGGGCGGCGGCTTCGACGCCGTCTGCTTCACCTCCTCGAGCACGGTGCGCAACCTGGTCGGCATCGCGGGCAAGCCGCACGCGAAGACTGTCGTCGCGGTCATCGGCCCCGCCACCGCGGCCAGCGCCCAGGAGTTCGGCCTGCGCGTGGACGTGCAGCCGGAGACCGCGGCCGTGGCGCCCCTGGTCGACGCGCTGGCCGAGTACGCCCTGTCGCTGCGCGAGGCGGAGGACGGCGAGGGCAGGTGAGTGCTGGCGCGAGTCCCGGGTTCGCGCGCGGGCGGCGGCTGCGGTCGACGCCCGCGCTCCGGCGGCTGACCGCCCAGACCCGGGTGGCCCCGGCCGACCTGGTGCTGCCGGTCTTCGTGAAGCAGGGCATCGACTCGCCGGTCGCCATCGGCTCGATGCCCGGCGTCGTCCAGCACACCCACGACTCGCTCCGGCAGGCCGCCGCGGAGGCGGCGGAGGCCGGCATCGGCGGGCTGATGCTCTTCGGCGTCCCGTCGGACAAGGACCCGGTCGGGTCGCAGGCCGACGCCGCCGACGGCGTGGTCAACGTGGCGCTGCAGAACCTGCGCGCCGACCTCGGCGACGAGCTGGTGCTCATGGCCGACCTCTGCCTGTGCGAGTACACCGATCACGGGCACTGCGGCGTGGTCACCCCCGCCGGCGTCGTGGACAACGACCCGACGCTGGACCGGTACGCCGCGGTGGCGATCGCGCAGGCGCAGGCGGGCGCCCACCTGGTGGCGCCCAGCGGGATGATGGACGGCCAGGTGGCGGCGATCCGGGCCGGGCTGGACAGCGCCGCGTTCACCGAGGTGCCGATCCTCGCCTACGCGGCGAAGTACGCCTCCGGCTTCTACGGGCCGTTCCGGGAAGCCGCCGAGGGGGCGCCGCAGTTCGGTGACCGCTCGACCTACCAGATGGACCCGCCGAACGCCGACGAGGCGCTGCGGGAGGTCGCGCAGGACCTCGCCGAGGGCGCCGACGCGGTCATGGTCAAGCCCGCCCTGCCCTACCTGGACATCGTGCGCGCGGTCGCCGACGCGGTGCAGGTGCCGGTGAGCGCCTACCAGGTGAGCGGTGAGTACGCGATGGTCGAGGCGGCCGCCGCCAACGGCTGGATCGACCGGGAACGCGCGATCCTGGAGACCCTGACCGCCATCCGGCGGGCCGGCGCCGGGCAGGTGCTCACCTACTGGGCGGTCGAGGCCGCCCGCCTGCTCACCCGCGGCTGAGCCGATGACCGCGCCGGCGGAGGAGTACGTCGAGCCCGGGGGCTCCTGGACGCCGTTCTGGACGGTGGCCGGGGCCCTCGCGCTCTTCCTCCTCGTCGACGTCGCGCTGCCCGGCCCCGACGTCCCGCCGCTGCTGTGGCTGGTGGCCGTGGTGTCGGTCCTCGGTGTCGTCGGCGCCAGCACGCTGTCGGCCCGCCGGCTGTGGACCCTGCGCGTCCAGGGGATCGGGGACGACGGCGCGCTGGTCGTGGGGCGGGAGCGGGTGCCGCTGGCCGACATCGACGCCGACCACCTGCGTTCGGTGGACTCCGGTGCCGACGCCGGCGCGCCGGTGCTCGGCGGCGGCTGGTCGCTGCCGCGCGGCCGCACCGGCCTGCCGCTGAAGCTCGCCGACGGGCGGACCGTGCTGGTTCCCACACGGGATCCCGCCGCCCTCCGCGCCGCCCTCCTCGATCCGCAGGGGACACTGGAACCGTGACCTCGCCGGACAGCTCGACGTATCCCTACGAGGCCCCGGTGTCGGCCGGCCTCTTCGCCCGCGGTCAGGAGATCACCCCCGGCGGGGTGAACTCCCCGGTGCGCGCGTTCCGCGCCGTCGGCGGCACCCCGCGCTTCATGGCCGAGGGCTCGGGTCCCTGGATCACCGACGCCGACGGCCGCCGGTACGTGGACCTGGTCAGCTCCTGGGGGCCGATGATCCTGGGGCACGCCCACCCCGCCGTGGTCGAGGCGGTGACCGCCGCTGCGCGGCGCGGGTTCTCCTTCGGCGCCCCGACCGAGGGCGAGCTCGACCTGGCCGAGGAGATCCGCGCCCGCATGGCCCCGGTCGAGCGCGTGCGGCTGGTCAACTCCGGCACCGAGGCCGTGCTCTCGGCGGTCCGGCTGGCCCGCGGCGCCACCGGACGGCCGCTGCTGGTCAAGTTCGCCGGCCACTACCACGGCCACGTCGACGCGCTGCTCGCCTCGGCGGGCTCCGGCGTCGCCACCCTGGGGCTGCCCGACACCCCCGGGGTCACCACCGGCGCCGCCGCCGACACGATCGTGCTGCCTTACAACGACGTCGCCGCCGTCGAGGCGGTCTTCGCCGAGCACGGCGGCCGGATCGCCGCGGTCATCAGCGAGGCCGCCGCCGGCAACATGGGCGTCGTCCCACCGCTGGGCGGCTTCAACGCCGAGCTGCGCCGGATCACGGCCGCGCACGGGGCGCTGCTGATCCTCGACGAGGTCATGACGGGGTTCCGGGTGTCGCGGTCGGGCTGGTACGGCCTGGACCCGGTCGACGCCGACCTGTTCACCTTCGGCAAGGTCATGGGCGGCGGGCTGCCGGCCGCCGCGTTCGGCGGTCGCGCGGACCTGATGGCCCACCTGGCGCCGAGCGGGCCGGTCTACCAGGCCGGCACGCTGTCGGGGAACCCCGTGGCCGTGGCCGCCGGCCTGGCCACGCTCCGCCACTGCACCGACGAGGTCTACGCCCGCTGCGACGAGGTGTCGGCCCTGCTGCGGGGTGCGGCCAGCGCCGCGCTGTTCGCCGCCGGCGTGCCGCACCGGGTGCAGCAGGCGGGCAGCATGTTCTCCATCTTCTTCGTGCCCGACGAGCGCCAGGTGCGCGACTACGAGGACGCGAGGACGCAGGACGTCACCCGCTACACCGCCTTCTTCCACGCCCTGCTGGCCCGCGGCGTCTACCTGCCGCCGTCGGCGTTCGAGTCCTGGTTCGTCAACGCCGCGCTGGCCGGTGAGGCCCTCGACCGCGTGCTGGAGGCCCTCCCGGCCGCCGCTCGCGCCGCGGCCGCGGCACCCGGCGACGGCCGTCCCGCCGACCAGGACCTGTCCGAGGTGAGCACGTGACCGGGGAGACGACCGTCGTCCACCTCCTGCGGCACGGCGAGGTGGACAACCCCGGGGGCGTGCTCTACGGCCGGATGCCGGGGTTCCGGCTGTCCACCACCGGCGAGGCGATGGCCCTCGCGGCGGCGGAGTGGTTCACCGGCCGGGACGTCACCCACCTCGTCTCCAGCCCGCTGGAGCGTGCGCGGCAGACGGCGCAGCCCCTGGCCGACGCCACCGGGCTGCCCGTCACCCTCGACGACCGGCTGATCGAGGCCGGCAACGCCTTCGAGGGCATGGCCGTGGCCGGAGGTACCGGCGTCTTCCGCGCGCCCGGCAACTGGTGGAAGCTGCGCAACCCGTTCCGGCCGTCGTGGGGTGAGCCCTACGTGGAGATCGCCACGCGGATGCTGGCCGCCGTCGAGGCCGCGCGCGAGGCCGCCCGCGGGCACGAGGCGGTGCTGGTCAGCCACCAGCTGCCGATCTGGACCACCCGGCTGCACGTCGAGGGCCGTCGCTACGCGCACGACCCGCGGCGCCGGGAGTGCGCGCTCGCGAGCGTCACGTCGGTCACCTACGACGGCGACCGGCTGCGCGGCGTGAGCTACGCCGAGCCCGCCGGCGCCACCGACCCCGACGCGGTGCCGGGCGCATGAGGCACGTCATGGTGGCGCTCCTCGCTGCAGCGCTGGTCTCGGGGTGTTCCACCGGGGCCGACCAGGTCGACGTCAACAACGGCGGCGAGTTCCGCTTCGTCGAGGCCACCCCCTCCGGTGAGGTGATCCCCCCGGTCGAGCGGGCCGCCGCCCCGGAGTTCTCCGGCACGCTGCTGGGGGGCGGCGGGGAGTCGTTCTCGTCGGTGGAGCTGGTGGGCGACGTCGCCGTCCTCAACTTCTGGGGTTCCTGGTGCCCGCCCTGCCGGGTGGAGACGCCGGAGTTCCAGGAGGTCTACGCCGACGTGCGCGTCGAAGGTGTGCAGTTCCTCGGCATCAACGTGAAGGAGACCAGCGAGCAGTTCGCGGTGGCCTTCGTCGACCGGTTCGGCATCGAGTTCCCCTCGGTGTACGACCCCCGCGGGGAGGTGGCGCTCGCCTTCCGGGACTACCCCGCTACGGCGATCCCCTCGACGATCGTCCTGGACAGGCAGGGCCGGGTCGCCGCGGTGTACACCGGTGCGGTGAGCGAGGAGAACCTGCGCGCCGTGCTGGACCGGGTGCTGGCGGAAGAGGTCTGACCGTGGGGGAGGCATTCGCCGAGCTGGTCACCGACGGGCCGCTGCTGGTGGCCGCGGCGGTGGCCGCGCTGGTCGGGCTGATCAGCTTCGCCTCGCCGTGCGTCCTGCCGCTGGTCCCGGGCTACCTGTCCTACGTCACCGGACTGGTCGGCAGCGGGGCGCGCACCACCGTCCCGGCGCCGGTCGGGGAGAGCGGCACCACGGCCGTCCTGCCCACGACCGACGAGCGCCCACCCCGGGGACGCATGGTGCTCGGAGCCGTCCTCTTCGTGCTCGGCTTCACCGTGGTCTTCGTCGCCATCAGCAGTGCCTTCGGCGGGCTGGGGCGGTTGCTGCTGGTGCACAACGAGCTCATCACCCGGGTGATGGGCGTCGTCACCGTCCTCGTCGGGCTGGCGTTCCTCGGCCGGGTCCCGTGGCTGCAGCGGACCAAGCGGCTGTCCGCGCGCCCGGCGGTCGGGCTGGCCGGGGCGCCGTTGCTCGGCGTCGTGTTCGGGCTCGGGTGGACGCCGTGCATGGGTCCCACGCTCGCCGCCGTCCAGAACCTGGCCTTCGCCGAGGCGACCGCCGGACGTGGCGCGCTGCTGGGCCTGGCGTACTGCCTCGGGCTCGGGGTGCCGTTCGTGCTGGTTGCCCTCGGCGCCCGCTGGGCCGTCGGCGCCACGACGTTCCTGCGCCGGCACGCGGGCGCGGTCACCCGTTTCGGGGGCGTCGTCCTGGTCGTCGTCGGCCTGCTGCTGGTCACCGGTGCCTGGACCGAGATGATGGGCTGGCTGCGCTCGTGGCTGGCCGCGACCGGGTTCGCGGAGACCTCGCTGTGAGCGGACAGCGGCGTGAGCACCGCAGCGAGGGACGAGCGAGGAGCGCAGCGGCGCGCGGGAGCGAGCTGATGAGATCGTGAGCACCGTCGCCCCGCCGCGGCCGTCGGCCGCGACCCCGCCCCCCTCGCCGCCGTCGTCGGCCGGCCGCCGGGCCGGGGCCGTGCTGCTCCGCTGGTGGCGCCGGCTCACCGCCATGCGGACGGCGATCATCCTGCTGTTCCTGCTGGCGCTGGCCGCCGTGCCCGGCTCGCTGCTGCCGCAGCGCTCGCTGTCGCGCACCAGCGTCAACCGGTACTTCGAGGAGAACCCCGACCTCGCCCCGGTGCTGGACCGGCTGTACCTGTTCGACGTCTTCAGCTCGCCGTGGTTCGCCGCGGTGTACCTGCTGCTGTTCATCTCGCTGATCGGCTGCGTCGTCCCGCGGGCCATGGAGCACGCCCGCGCGCTGCGCACGCCGCCGCCGCCCGCGCCGCGCAACCTGCTGCGGCTGCCCGACTCCGGCCGGCTGGACAGCGCGCTGGCGCCCGGCGCCGCGCTCGACGCGGTCGAGGAGGAGCTGCGGGTGCGGCGGTTCCGCGTCGTCCGCCGGGAGACCGCCCACGGGCCCGAGCTGTCGGCCGAGAAGGGCTACCTCAAGGAGACGGGGAACCTGCTGTTCCACCTCTCCCTGCTGGCGCTCCTGCTGGGCCTGGCCGGCGGGAAGCTCTGGGGCTACGAGGGCAGCATCCTGGTCACCGAGGGCCAGGGCTTCTGCAACACCTTCCAGCAGTACGACACCTACTCCGCCGGGCCGCTGGTCGACAGCGCCGACCTGAACTCCCTGTGCGTGGACCTCGACCAGTTCCGGGCCGAGTACGAGGAGGACCTCACCGCTGCCTCGTTCACCGCCGACATCCGGTACGGGGAGCCCGCCGGCGAGGACCGCGCGAGGACGATCGGCGTCAACGATCCGCTGCGGATCGACGGCGA
The DNA here is from genome assembly GCF_002938435.1 of Blastococcus saxobsidens. Lineage (GTDB taxonomy): Bacteria > Actinomycetota > Actinomycetes > Mycobacteriales > Geodermatophilaceae > Blastococcus > Blastococcus saxobsidens. Next base: position 18,130 of record NZ_POQT01000044.1, on the reverse strand, counting down.
CCGGGTCTACGTCACCGGGCACGGGTTCAGCCCGACGTTCACCGTGACGCTGCCCGACGGCACCGCCTTCACCGACGTCTCGGCGCCGTTCCTGCCGACCGACCAGCAGACGCTGGCCAGCGAGGGCGCGCTCAAGCTGCCCGACCTGGGGGCCGGGCAGGAGGAGCAGCTGGCCCTCGAGGGCTTCTTCGCCCCCACCGGCCTGATGCAGGGCGGCCTGCTCACCTCGGTCGACCCCCGGCCCCTGGCCCCGCAGGTGGCGATCTTCGCCTACCAGGGCTACCTGGGCCTGGACTCCGGCCTGCCGCAGTCGGTCTACTCGCTCGACGCCAGCCAGATCGAGCGCGGCCGGTTGACCGAGGTCGGCGCGGCGAACCTGTCGGTGGGGGAGTCGCTGGACCTGCCCGACGGAACCCGGGTGACCTTCACCGGGTACAAGGAGTTCGCGGCCATGCAGTACTCGCACGACCCGGGCCAGCTCTGGGTGCTCGGCGCCTCGATCGCGCTGCTGGCCGGGCTCCTCGGACTGCTGCTCCTGCGCCGGGAGCGGGTCTTCGCCCGGGCGGAGCCCGCCGCCGCCGGCGGAGGTACCGTGCTCTCGATCGCCTCGCTCACCCGGGGCGGTGGTGAGAGCCGGCCGCGGTTCACCGCGCTGACCGACGACCTGCAGGACGCTCTCGCCACGGCGGCGTCCCGCACCGCAACCTACCCGGAGGTCCCCTCCCGTGACTGACCCCGCGCTGGCCGAGCTGTCGGACAGCCTCTTCTCCGTGAGCGTTGCGCTGTACTCGGTCGCCCTGGTCGCGTTCTGCGCGCAGCTGGCGTTCGGGCGGCGGACCGAGCGCGCCCGCGAGCTGGTCGGCGCCGCGTCCTCCGGCGGCGTCCTGGTGGAGGACGCGCGGCCGACGGCGCCGCAGCGGACCGGTGGCACCGAGCGCGGCAACCGCTGGGGTGCGGTGGCGATCGGCGTGACGGCGCTCGGCGCGCTGGCCCACACCGGGGTCCTGGTCACCCGCGGCATGGCGACGGACCGGCTGCCCTGGGGCAACATGTACGAGTTCTCGACGGCCGTCGTGCTGGTCGCCGTCGTGGCCTACACGGGCCTGGCGCTGCGCACCCCGAACCTGCGGCACATCGGCGTCTTCGTGCTCGGGCCGGTGGTGCTCTCGCTCGTGGCCATCGGGCTGGGCCTGTACACCGAGGCCGCGCCGGTGGTCGCCGCGCTGCGGTCCTACTGGCTGGCCATCCACGTCACCGCCGCGATCCTCGGCTTCGGCATCTTCATGGTCAGCGGCATCGCCAGCGTGCTCTACCTGGTGCGCTCGCGGCCGGGCGCCGATTCGGGGGCGGGCTTCGTCGCCCGGCTGCCCGCGGCCGAGGTTCTCGACCGGCTCGCGCACCGGACCGCCGTCTTCGGCTTCCCGATCTGGACGTTCGCGGTCATCGCCGGTGCGGTCTGGGCCGAGGCGGCCTGGGGCCGGTTCTGGGGCTGGGACCCGAAGGAGACGTGGTCGTTCGTCGCCTGGGTGGTCTACGCCGCCTACCTGCACGCCCGCACGACCGCGGGCTGGCGCGGGCGCCCGGCGGCCTGGGTGAACGTCGTCGGCCTCGCCGTCATGATCTTCAACCTGACGTTCGTCAACCTGGTCTCCACCGGTCTGCACAGCTACGCCGGCGTCGACTGATCCGGCCGGCGCTACGCCCGTCCGGGGGAGAGCCGTGGCCGGGACCGGTGACTGATGTCGCAGGCGCGTGCTTCCATGCCCGCATGGAGCACATCGACAGCCGGCGGACCGGCACGGAGGCGCGGCATGGGTAGGCACACCGCGGCCGACGGCGCCTCGGCGCACCCGCTGGTCGCCGCCGCGCTGGCACAGCGGCCCGCCGATGTCACCGGCGCCCACCGCGAGGAGCCGGCGTCCGCCGGCGAGGGCGGGAACGTCGGCTGGCCGCAGGCACCGGAGCCGTCCGCTCCCCGGCCCGGCGAGAGCCCGGTCGGCTGGCCCGGCGGCTCCGGGCGCGACGACCAGGACACCGCCGTCGAGGACGAGCCCGCCCGGACCCCTCCGCGGCTGGGTTGGCGCAGGCTCTTCGGAGCCGCTCGCGCGGCCTGAGGTCAGGTGGGGGAGCCGTCGTCCTTGCGGGCACGGCGCCCCAGCTCGCGCAGGAACTCGGGATCGTCGTCCGGCGCGACGGGCCGGACCGGCCCCTGCGGCCGGCGGGGAGCCCGGCGCGCGCGCGGGGCTCCGTCCGGCCTGCCGGACGCGATGGCGGCGCGCACCACCACCAGCATCACGACGACCGCCACCAAGAGAACAACCAGGAACACCACGGGCCCACCCCCTCGTCGGACCCCAGCGTACGACCGTCGGGATACTCGGTGCCGTGAGCGGACGTCCCCGCTCCCGTTGAGGACGGAGAACTCCCATCGACGCCGTGGACCAGCAGCTGATCGACCTGCTGCGCGCCAACGGCCGCGCCAGCTACGCCGAGCTCGCGCGCCAGGTCGGTCTCTCCTCACCAGCGGTGCACGAGCGCGTGGGCAAGCTCGAGGCGGCGGGCGTGATCACCGGGTACCGGGCGGTGGTCGACCCGTCGTCGGTGGGCCTCGACGTCACCGCGCTCATCGGCGTCATCGAGAGCGACTCGGTCGACGACACCGGTCTCGAGACGGCGATGCGGGAGGTCCCGGGCATCGAGGACTGCTGGCGCGTCGCCGGCAGCGAGGGCTACGTGCTCAAGGTGCGCGTGACCGACATCCCGGCACTCGAGGCCACCGTCAACGCGTTGAACCGGATCAGAGGGGTCGCACGGACCCGGACGACGGTCGTCCTGTCGACCAAGTGGGAGGGCCGCCATGGCTGAGAAGAACACCACCGCCAACACCACGGCCGGCGCGGCCGCGCCCGTGGGCCCGGCCGGCGGGGCGGCGACGCCCCCGAAGCTGCTGCCGTGGGCGCTCATGTACGTGGTCGGCCGGCTGTCGATCACCGCGGCCCTCGTGCTGATCCTGTGGCTCGTCGGGCTCGGCAGCTTCCCCGGCCTGCTCTTCGGCCTGCTGCTGTCGATGCCGGTGTCCTACCTGCTCCTGCGTCCCTCCCGGGACCGGCTGACCGAGGCCCTGGCGGCCCGTGCCGTCGCCCGCAAGGCGGCGAAGGACGACCTGCGCAACCGGCTCAGCGGCGGCGAGTGAGCCCGGCCGGGCTCAGCTGAGCGCGAGCCCAGCCCCCAGCAGCACCCCGGTGGCCAGGGTGACCAGCCCGGTCGCCTGGAGGACGGCGATCAGCGCCGGCCCGCGTGCGCCGGCGAGCACCGTGCGCGCGGGCGGCAGCGCCAGGGGAGCGGCCGCGAGGCCGAGCAGCGCCCACGGCCGCTCGAGGCCGACCGCGGCGACGACGGCGAAGGCGGTGCCGAAGAGCGCGGCGAACAGCAACCGGGTCGCCCGGTCGCCGAGCAGGACGGCGAGCGTGCGCTTGCCGACCTCGGCGTCGCCGGCCAGGTCGCGCAGGTTGTTGACCACCAGGATCGCGACGATCAGCAGCCCGATGGGCACCGAGACGGCGAACGCCAGCCCCTCGACCGTGCGGGTCTGCACGAACGTGGTGCCGACGACGGCCACCGGCCCGAAGAAGACGAAGACGAACACCTCGCCCAGCGCCCGGTAGCCGTAGGGCAGCGGGCCGCCGGTGTAGGTCCAGGCCGCCGCCATGCAGACCGCGCCGACCGCCACGAGCCACCAGCTGGACACCGCGGCCAGCGCGAGGCCGGCCAGCCCGGCGACGCCGAAGGACAGCAGCGCCGCGACGAGCACCTGGCGCGGGGTGGCCGCCCCCGAGCCGACCAGCCGCATGGGCCCCACGCGGTCGGCGTCGGTGCCGCGCGTGCCGTCGGAGTAGTCGTTGGCGTAGTTGACCGCCACCTGCAGGGCCAGGGCGACGAGCAGGGCCAGCAGCGCCGGCCCGGGTCGGAAGCCGTCGAGGGCGACGGCGGCGCCGGTGCCGACGAGCACGGGCGCCAGCGCGGCGGGCAGCGTGCGCGGGCGGGCTCCGGCCAGCCACTGGGCGGGGGTGGCCATCAGACCTCCGGGGTGCGGGCCGCGACGGCGCGGCGGTCGGGCTTGCCCGTGTGCAAGGTCGGGATCGCGTCGAGCAGGTGCAGCTGCCGCGGGGCGGCCGGGGCGCCGAGGCGGTCGGTCACCCAGGAGCGCAGGTCGGCGAGCTCCGGCGCTGCCCCCGGTGCCGCGACGACGGCGGCCACGACCCGCTGTCCCCACTCCGGGTCGGGCCGGCCGAAGACCACCGCGTCGGCGACGGCGGGGTGCCCGCGCAGCGCCGTCTCCACGGCGGCGGGCACGACGTTGACCCCGCCGGTGATGACGACGTCGTCCAGCCGGCCGTGCACGGTGAGCCGGCCGTCGTCGTGGAGGGTGCCCGCGTCCCGGGTGCGGAACCAGCCGTCGGCGAAGGCGGCCGCGGTGGCCTGCGGGTCGCCGCGGTAGCCCAGCGCCAGGCTGGGCCCGGAGAGCTCGATCCCCCCGTCGGCGATGCGGACGCGCGTGCCGTCCAGCGGCCGGCCGTCGTACACGCAGCCGCCCGCGGTCTCGGTCATCCCGTACGTGGTGACGACGGCGACGCCCCCGGCCCGCGCGCGGTCCAGGAGGGCGGGATCGGCGGCCGCGCCACCGACGAGGACCGCGTCGAAGGCGCGCAGGGCCTCGGGCTCGGCGTCCAGCCAGCGGCGCAGCTGGGTGGGGACCATCGAGGTGTAGCGCCGGTCGCCGGCCGGCATCCGGGCCACGGCGGCGGCCAGCGACTCCCCGGGGTCGAGCCGGCTGGCGGGGCGGTCGGCCAGCAGGGCGCGGCAGACCACCTGCAGACCGGCGATCGCCGACACGGGCAGGGCGAGCAGCCAGCTGCCGGGGCCGCCGATCCGGTCGAGGGTCGCGGTCGCCGAGGCCCGCAGCGCGGTGGCGGAGAGGAGCACGCCGCGGCCGCCGCCGGTGGACCCGGAGGTGACGACGACGAGGTCGGTGCCCGCTTCGAGCGGCTCGCCGGGGCGGAGCGCGGCGCGGGCGGCGTCGACCACGGCCGGCGGCCCGGCGGGGAGGACGGCGAGCGGCCGGTCGCCGTCGAGGGCCGCGCGGACGTCGTCGTCGGACAGCTCGGCCGCGGCCACGAGGGTGAGGTGCCGAGCCACGACGGACGAGCCTATGCGGCCCCGTGCAGGGACCCACCGCGTGCCTGCGAGTGGTGGGGGGCAGGGGGTCCTTCTCCTACGCTGATCACCATGACCGCCGCCCCCGCCGCCGCGCTGCCGGCGGGGATCACCGAGCTGGCGGTCTACGAGGTGCCGCTGCGCACCCGGTTCCGGGGCATCGACATCCGCGACGGGGTGCTCCTGCGCGGGCCCGCCGGCTGGGGCGAGTTCTCCCCGTTCTGGGACTACGACGCCGCCGAGAGCCGCCGCTGGTGGGGGTCCGCGGTGGAGGCCGCCGTCGACGGCTGGCCGGCGCCGCTGCGCCACTCGGTACCGGTGAACGTGACCGTCCCCGCGGTCGACGCGCACCGGGCGCACGCGATCGTGGCCGCCTCCGGCTGCCGCACCGCGAAGGTCAAGGTCGCCGAGCCGGGGCAGTCCGCGGGCGACGACCTGGCCCGGGTGGAGGCCGTCCGCGACGCCCTGGGCCCCGGCGGCGCGATCCGGGTCGACGCCAACGCCGCCTGGGACGTCGACACCGCGGTGACCCGCATCCGCGAGCTCGACGCCGTGGCCGGGCTGGAGTACGTGGAGCAGCCGTGCGCGGGGCTGGACGAACTCGTCGCGCTGCGCCGCCGGATCGACGTCCGGATCGCCGCCGACGAGGTGGTGCGGCGGGCCGGCGACCCGCTGCGGGTGGACCTGCGCGAGGCGTGCGACGTCGTCGTCCTCAAGGTGCAGCCGCTGGGCGGTGTGCGCGCGGCGCTGCGGGTGGCCGAGGCGCACGGGCTGCCCTGCGTGGTGTCCTCGGCGCTGGAGTCCTCGGTCGGCATCGCCGCCGGGGTCGCCCTCGCCGCGGCGCTGCCCGAGCTGCCGTTCGCCTGCGGTCTGGCCACCGTCGCGCTGTTCACCGGCGACGTCTCGTCGTCGCCGCTGCTCCCGGTCGACGGTGCCCTTCCGGTGGGGGCCCGCGAGGTCGACCGGCTGGGCGACGTCGTCGCGAGCGGGGCGACCGCTGCCCGCTGGCGCGCCCGGATCGACGAGGTGCTCGCCGCGTGAACCCCTCCACCGCCTTCGCGCGGGTGCTGGTCGACGAGCTGGTCCGCGGCGGGGTGGCCGATGCGGTGCTGGCGCCCGGCTCCCGGTCCGCCCCCGTCGCCCTGGCGCTCGCCGCCGCCGAGCGGGACGGACGGCTCCGGCTGCACGTGCGCATCGACGAGCGGACGGCGGCGTTCCTGGCGCTCGGGCTGGCCAAGGCGTCCGGGCGACCCGTGCCGGTCCTGACCACGTCGGGGACGGCGACCGCGCACCTGCACGCCGCCGTGCTGGAGGCCGACGCCGCCGGGGTGCCGCTGCTGGCGCTCACCGCCGACCGGCCGCCCGAGCTGCGGTCGACCGGCGCCAACCAGACGGTCGAGCAGGCCGGGCTCTACGGCGGCGCGGTGCGCTGGGCGGTCGACGTCGGGGTGCCCGAGGCCGGCCGCGAGGAGGCGCAGAACCGCTACTGGCGCTCGCTGGTGGCCAAGGCGCTGACCGTGGCGGCCGGGACGCTGTCGGACGACCCGGGCCCGGTGCACCTGAACCTGGCGCTGCGCGAGCCGCTGATGCCCGACGACGAGGCCCTCGACCCGACCGGCCCGTGGGCCGGACGGGCGGACGGCGCGGCGTGGACCGCCGCGCAGCGCTCACCGGGCTACGCGGCGACGGCGCACCGGCTGCCCCCGCGGACGCTGGTCGTCGCCGGGGACGGTGCTCTGCACGCCGCCCCCGACCTCGACCACGACCTCCCCTGGCCGCTGGTCGCCGAGCCGAGCAGCGGGTGCTGGGGCGGGTCCCTGCGGGGCGGGGTCCTCCTGCTGGGCGCCCGTGACTGGCTGGCGGCGCACCGGCCGGAGCACGTGCTGGTCGTGGGCCGGCCGACGCTCGCCCGCCCGGTGAACGCCCTGCTGGCCGATCCCGCGGTCACCGTGGAGACGGTCAGCGCCGCCCCGCGGTGGGCCGACGCCGTCCGGTCCAGCTCTCGCGTCTCGCGGCTCCTCGTCCGGGCCGACGGGGACGTCGACACCGGCTGGGCGGCGGCGTGGCGATCGGCGGCCGACCGGGTCGGTGCGGCCGTGGACGTGGCGCTCGACGGTTCGCCGTCCCTGACCGCGGCCCGGCTGGCGCGCGACGTCGTCGCCGCACTGCCGGCCGCTGCGCTGTTCGTCCTGGGGTCCTCGACCCCGGTGCGGGACGTCGACCGGCTGGCCGTGCCGCGGGCCGACGTCGCCGTGCTGGCCAACCGGGGGGTGGCCGGCATCGACGGGACGATCTCCACGGCGGTCGGGGCAGCCCTGGTGCGCGGCGGTCCGGCGGTCGCGCTGATGGGGGACCTGACGTTCCTGCACGACCTCACCGGCCTGCTGACCGGGGAGGGGGAGCTCCGCCCCGACCTCACCGTCGTCGTCCCCGACAACGACGGCGGCGGCATCTTCGCCCAGCTGGAGCCCGGGGAGGACCGCTACGCCGCGGACTACCGCCGGGTCTTCGGCACGCCGCACGGGCGCGACCTCGTGGCGGTGGCGACGGCGCTGGGGTGGGCGGCGTCGCGGGTGGAGTCGCCCGAGGAGCTGCCCGGCGCCCTGGCGCTGGGCGGGCCGCGCATCGTCGTCGTCGGCACCGATCAGCGGGCGGAAGCCGCCCTGGTGCAGGACCTGCGTGCCGCCGCCGCGGCGGCGCTGCGGGCCTGAGGCATCCTGCGGATCTCTTGCGGTTGCCGTGCGGCCGACGTGCGTTCCGGGCGGCAGAGTCCTCCTCGTACGGGGGACGTGCCCCGGCGGGAGCGGTGGGAGGAGTTCGACGATGACCCAGGACGTGCTGCGCTGGCTCCGCCTCCTGGCGGGGACGGTCGCGATCGCGGCCGGGATCGCCGGATTCGCTCCGGGGGACACCGCGCCCGCCGGGGCCACCCCGACCGACGTCGTGCTGGTCCAGGCCGGCTGATCCGGTAGCCGCGGCCTCGGGGCTCAGCCCTCGAGGGCCGCCTGGAAGGCGGCGAACTTCGACTGCGTCTCGGCCAGCTCGGCCGCCGGGTCGGAGCCGGCGACGATGCCGCAGCCGGCGAACAGCCGCGCGCCGTCGTCCCCGACGAGCTCGGCGCAGCGCAGCGCCAGGCCGAACTCCCCGTCGCCGGCGGCGTCCAGCCAGCCGACGGGACCGGCGTAGCGCCCGCGGTCCATGCCCTCCAGCTCGCGGATCAGCGCGGCGGCGTCGGGTGTGGGGGTGCCGCAGACGGCCGCGGTCGGGTGCACGGCACCGACGAGCTCCAGCAGCCCGGCACCGGAGGCCCGGCCCCGGGCGGCCTGCGTGCCCACCAGGTCCGTGGCCAGGTGCCGCACGTTGGCCAGCGTGAGCAGCTGCGGCTCGACCGGGGCGTCGAGGGTGTCGCAGTAGGGCTCCAGCGCCCGGACCAGGGAGTCCACCGCGAGGGTGTGCTCGGCGCGGTCCTTGGGGGAGGCCAGCAGCGCGCGCGCCAACCGCTCGTCCTCGGCGCCGGCGCCCCGGGGAGCGGTGCCCGCGAGCACTCGGGCCGAGAGCCGCCGGCCGGTGCGGCGCAGCAGCAGCTCCGGCGTCGCGCCGAGCAGGCCGTCGACGGCGAAGGTCCAGCAGTCGGGGAAGCGCGCGGCCAGCCGGCGCAGCATCCGGCGCGGGTCCAGCGGGACGTCGGCGGAGACCAGCAGGTCGCGGGCGAGCACCACCTTGGCCAGCTCGCCGGCGTCGATCCGCGCCACGGCGGCCGCGACCGCGGCGCACCAGCTCGCCGGGTCCAGCGCGCCGTCGGCGTAGCGGAGACGGAGGACCGGGCCGTCGTCGAACCGGAGCGGGGCGGGCAGCTCCGGCGCGGTGCCGACGGCGGTGATCCAGCCGACGCCGTCGCGCCGGCCCACGACGACCTCGGGAACGACGAACACCGACGTCCCGGCGACCGGGTCGAAGGCGATGCTGGCGAACAGCACCGGCCCGGAACCGGGTACGCCCAGCTCGTCGGCGACGTCGAGCGCGGCGGTGTGGTCGTCCCACCAGGCGGCCGCCTCGGCCAGCGCGCGTGGTCCGGTGACTTCCAGCCGGGCGGCCTCGCCCCACCCCACCAGGCCCTCGCCGCGGCGCACCCAGGAGAGGCCGCCGGTGGCCGGGAGCAGGTCCAGCAGCTCGCCGGCGGCGTCGGACCGGACCGTGGTGACGGTGCGCGACGCCGCTGCCGGGAAGGTCGGGGCGGCCGTCGTCACGGGTCAAGACTAAGAGGCCTTGTAGCGTCGATGCCGTGGCAGACCGGCGAGAGACCCCGCACAGGCACCCTTCCGGGGCCCGCCGCGAGCGTGCGAGGGGTGGGGAGAAGGGGGTCCTTCCGCTGCGGGCCGGGCTGGACAAGCGACCGGCCGAGGTCGCGGCCATGTTCGACCGCGTCGCCGAGCGCTACGACGTCACCAACACCGTGCTGTCGGGCGGCCTCGACGCCTCCTGGCGGCGCGCCACCCGCGAGGCGCTGGGTGCCCGGCCGGGGCAGACCGTGCTCGACGTCGCGGCGGGGACGGCGGTGTCCACCGTCGAGCTGGCCGCCGGAGGGGTGCGGGCCATCGCCTGCGACTTCTCCCAGGGGATGCTGCGCGCCGGTGCCGCCCGCGCGGTGCCCAAGGTGGCCGGTGACGCGATGGCCCTGCCGCTGGCCGACGAGAGCGTCGACGGCGTGGTGATCTCCTTCGGCCTGCGCAACGTGGCCGACCCCGACGCGGCGCTGCGCGAGTTCGCCCGCGTCACCAGGCCGGGCGGCACGCTGGTCGTCTGCGAGTTCTCCAGCCCGACGTGGTCGCCGTTCCGCACCGTGTACACCGAGTACCTGATGAAGGCGCTGCCGCGGATCGCCCGCGCGGTCAGCAGCAATCCCGAGGCCTACGTCTACCTGGCCGAGTCGATCCGCGCCTGGCCCGACCAGGCGCAGCTCGCCGGCCGCGTGCAGGACGCCGGCTGGTCGGACGTGGCCTGGCAGAACCTCACCGGCGGCATCGTCGCGCTGCACCGGGGGCGCAAGGTCTGAGCCGGGACCGACGCACGCCCGGGACCGGTCGGAGCGGCCCGACCCAGGGAGCGCTCGGCACGACCGGACCCGGGAGGGGCGGGCGCGTTCTGCGTTGCGGACGGCCTGCGGGCTCGGAAAACTGTCGTATCCCGAACGTATGTTCGACTCATGTCAGCAGCGGTGACCGAGCCTTCCCCGGTGGAGGGAAGCCTGGTCGGCTTGCTGCAGGCGTGCCCGCCGTCGGTGCAGCGGCTGCCGGTGGGCGTGCTGAGCGATTCGGAGATCGCCGCGGAGCTCGAGCGGGTGCAGGCGCGGCGCGCGATGGATTGCGCCTACGAGGCGGAGCTGCTCATGGCGCTCGCAGCGAATCGTCCCGACTCCGAGGACCCGCCGCCCGGCCACCCCGGTGCGCGGCGGCGGGGTCCGGGGTCGCCGATCCCTGGCACCAGCGACTTCCTGCCCCAGGAACTGGCGATGGTGCTCAACTGCTCACCGGTCTTCGCGGCCGGCCTCCTCTCCGACGCCTACCAGCTGATGGAGCGGATGCCTGCGGTGTGGCATGCCTGCGGCGAGGGCGGGTTGGACTGGTTCCGGGCGCGGGTGTTCGCCGATGTGCTGGGAGTCGCCTCCGACGAGGTGGTCGCAGTCGTGGTGGCGGCCGTGCTGCCTGCTGCGAGCGGGCTGTCGTCGGGGCAGCTGCGCCGGCGCCTGGTCGCGGCTGCGCTCGCCGCGGACGAGGAGTTCGCCGAGCAGCGCCGGCAGGAGGCGCAGCGGCGGGCGGACGTGCGCACCCGGCCCACCGCCGAAGGGATGTCGGCGCTGACCAGCGACCTCCCCTCACCGGTCGCGGCGGCGATGTGGTCGGTGATCGACTCCGCGGCGCAGCTGGCCCGGACCGGTGGGGATGACCGGCCGATCGGGGTGCTGCGGGCCGAGGCGCACGCCGCCCTGGTCCTCAACCCCGGTGGTACGGCCGGTGCGGGGTTCACCGGGTACGTCACCGTGCTCGCCCCGCTCCCGGCCCTAGCCGACCCCGGCACGGCTGCGGGTGCCGGCGGGGGAGCGTCGGGGCCGGAGTGCGGGCCGAGCGTGGCCGGGCAGCCGGTCACCGCCGCTCATGTGCGCGAGCTGCTGGCCCAGATCGGCGCGCTGGGGCTGCAGGCCCCGCCCGGGGGCAGCCTGGCGGTGGCGATCACCGACGAGCACGGGGCGCTGCTGGCCACCGCCACCCCCGCCGAGTTGGCCCGCCTGGCCGCCGGCCCCGACCACGGCGCACAGGTGGTCTGCTGCTGCCCGGTGCTGACGATGCCGGCCGAGGTGGCCGGCTACGACCGGACCGCCGCTCAGGAACGGTTCATCCGGCTGCGTGACCGCACCTGCCGCCATCCCGGCTGCTCGCAGCCGGCCGGGCGAACCGATCTGGACCACGTGGTGGCCTACGACTGCGGTGGGCGCACCGCCTGCGACAACCTGTGCTGCCTGTGCCGCACCCATCACCGGCTCAAGACCTTCGCCCGCGGCTGGCGCTTCCAGCTGCTGCCCGACGGCACCCTACGGGTCACCACCCCCAGCGGCATCACCAGGACCACCCGGCCACCAGGCCTGCGCGACCCCCACGACCAACTGGCGCTCCCGGCACCACCCCGAGAGCCCGAGGAACCGCCACCCTTCTGACCCGCGGACCTTCTGCTGGACGCCGCCGCTTCTACTAGCGTCGGGACATGACGACCTCGCCCGAACCGCAGCCGAACGAACCGTCCCCGATCGATCCGGCGCCGGACCCCATCCCGAAGCCCGACCCCGACAAGCCGGGTGAGCCGCGGCCGGAATCGGACCCGGTGCCGATCGTCTGAGATCCCGTGTCGCGCGCCCGCTACGCCGACCGGCGAGATGCCGGGAGGGTGCTGGCGGGCGCGCTCGCCCGGCGGGCCGGCGCGGACGCGCTCGTCCTCGGCCTGCCGCGCGGGGGAGTGGTCGTCGCCGCCGAGGTGGCCGCGGCCCTCGGCGCAGAGCTGGACGTGCTCGTCGTCCGCAAGCTCGGCCTCCCGGCCCAGCCGGAGCTCGCGATGGGTGCGATCGCCGCGATCGGCGACACCGTGGAGACCGTGTGGGTCCGCGCGGTCGTCGACCGGGTGGCCCCCGACACCACTGCCGTCGCCGCGGTCCGCGAGCGCGAGCTCGTCGAGCTCCGCCGTCGCAGCGCCGCCTATCGCGGCGACCGGCCGCCGCCCGGCATCCCGGGCCGCCACGTCGTCCTGGTCGACGACGGCCTCGCCACCGGCGCCACCGTGCGCGTCGCCATCCAGGCCCTGCGTGCCCGCGCGCCCGGCCGCCTCACCGTCGCCGTCCCGGTCGGACCACCGGCGGCCGTCGCACAGCTGGCCGCGGAGGTGGACGAACTGGTCTGCCCGTACGCCCCGGAGGGCTTCCGTGCCGTCGGGCAGGCCTATGCCGACTTCACCGAGACCACCGACGACGACGTGACCGAAGCCCTGGGCCGGGGGGGTGTTGTCAGCTAGGTCACACCCAGGCCTAGACTCGAACCGGGCGACCTTGTGAAGCTTTTCACAAGGTCTCGCGACTCGACGGTGGAGCGGGGGTGGTGGTCATGGCAGACGCGACGGCCGAGCGCCGCGCCGACGTCGTCGTGGTCGGTGCCGGCCCCGCCGGATCCAGCGCCGCCTGGCACCTCGCGCGCACCGGCCTGGACGTCGCGCTGCTGGAGAAGGCCGAGTTCCCCCGCGAGAAGGTCTGCGGCGACGGGCTGACCCCACGCGGCGTCAAGGCGCTGCAGGACATGGGCGTGGACACGGCGGCACCGGGCTGGGTGCGCCGTCGCGGGCTCCGGGTGCACGGGGGCGGGCGCGTCGCCGAGGTGGACTGGCCTCGCCTGGACTCGTGGCCCGACCACGGCCTGGTCCGGACCCGGAGCGAGCTGGACGCCCTGCTCGCCGCCCACGCCCAGCAGGCGGGCGCGCGGCTGGTCACCCGGACGACGGTCACCGAGCCGCTGCTGGACGACGACGGGCGGGTGGCCGGGGTCCGCGCGGAGACGGGCGACGACCGCGAACCGGTCACCTGGCGCGCGCCGCTGGTCGTCAGCGCGGAGGGGCTCTCCGGCCGCCTGGCCAAGAGCCTCGGGTTGCTCCGTCGCACCGACCGGCCGCTGGGCGTGGCGCTCCGCCGGTACGTGCGCAGCCGGCGCAGCGACGACCAGTACCTCGACATCGCCTTCGATCTCACCGCCGACGGGCCCAGTCGCGACGCGATGCCCGGCTACGGCTGGATCTTCGGGATGGGCGACGGCACCGCGAACGTCGGCTACGGCCTGCTCGACACCCGTCGCGGCACCGGCGCCGACCGGAAGGTGATCCTCCGGCGGTGGCTGGACCTCTTCCCCGCCGAGGACGGCCTCCGCGAGGAGGACGCCGTCACCCCGCTGCGCGGCGCCGGGCTGCCCATGGCACTCAGCCGTGGCCCGGCGTACTCCCGCGGACTGCTCCTGGCCGGGGACACCGCAGGCACGGTCAACCCCTGCAACGGCGAGGGGATCAGCTACGCCCTGGAGAGCGGCCGGATGGCCGCGGAGGCCGCCGCGGAGGCGCTCGCCGCGCCGGACGCCGCGGGCCGGGAGGTGGCGTTGCAGCGCTACCCCGAGCGGCTGCGCGCCGAGCTCGGCCGGCACCACCGGCTGGGCATGGGCTTCCTCGCGCTGCTCGCCCGCCCGGGCGTGGTCCGGCTGGCCACCGCCCGCGGCCTGCGCCGTCCGGCGCTGGTCGACGGCGCGCTGCGGCTCATGGGCAACCTGACCGACGGGCGCGACGGCGACGCGGTCGACCGCGCGCTCGCCGTCCTCCTCCGACTCACCCCGGCGGCCTGAGCCATGACCGCCGTGCCGACGTGTCGACCCGACACGAACTCTCCGTATCGCCATAGTGACCCGAACGTGACCGACCTCACCCTAGGGTGCCGCTGATGCTCTCGAACTACGTCCCGATCCTCGGGCTCTTCGTGCTGGCCGCAGCCTTCGCGCTGTTCTCGGTCACCGCGGCGCCCTACGTCGGCCCGCGCCGCTACAACCGGGCCAAGCTCGAGGCCTACGAGTGCGGCATCGAACCGGTGGACCAGTCGCTCACCGGCGGCCGCTTCCCGGTGAAGTACTACTTGACCGCGATGCTGTTCATCGTCTTCGACATCGAGATCGTCTTCCTCTACCCGTGGGCCGTGCACAACGAGGCGCTGGGCGTCTTCGGCCTGGTCGCGATGGCGGTCTTCATCGGCACGGTCTTCATCGCGTTCGCCTACGAGTGGCGCCGCGGCGGGCTCGAGTGGGACTGAGGGGAGTCTGACCATGGGTCTGGAAGAGAAGATCCCCAGCGGCGTGCTGCTGACCAGCGTGGAGAAGCTGGTCAACTGGACGCGCAAGTCGTCGTTGTGGCCGGCCACGTTCGGGCTGGCCTGCTGCGCCATCGAGATGATGGCGTCCGGCGCCGGCCGCTACGACCTCGCCCGGTTCGGCATGGAGGTCTTCCGCGCCTCGCCGCGCCAGGCCGATCTGATGATCGTCGCCGGCCGGGTGAGCCAGAAGATGGCGCCGGTCCTGCGGCAGATCTACGACCAGATGCCCGAGCCCCGCTGGGTGCTCGCCATGGGGGTCTGCGCCAGCTCCGGCGGCATGTTCAACAACTACGCGATCGTCCAGGGCGTGGACCACATCGTCCCGGTGGACATGTACCTGCCCGGCTGCCCGCCGCGGCCGGAGATGCTCATGGACGCCATCCTCAAGCTGCACCACAAGATCCAGCACGAGCCGCTGGGCGAGAAGCGTGCCCGTCAGCTGGCCCGTGCCGAGGCCGACGGGACCGCGAAGGAGCTGCACGTCGAGATGCCGTCGACCGTGCGGGTGGACAAGAACGCGCGGCGGGCCTACGAGGAGGCCGCGGCCGAGGGCCGCACCGGCCAGTTCCTCATCGAGCAGCGCGGCGGCAACGCCGTCCTCCTGCCGGGGGAGCGCGGCCGATGAGCAACGACGGCGGTTCGAACGTCGTGCCCGGCCGCGCGGAGGCCGGCTACGACGCCAGCACGGCACCCTCGGGCGGGTTCCGGAAGGGCTCGTTCGGCGTCAGCGGCAGCGGCGACACCTCCGGCTTCGGCGGCCTGGTGCGGGTCGAGCCGGGCGGCGCGGTGGCCCTGCACTCCACCGAGCGCCCCTACGGCGGCTACTTCGACGAGGTCACCGACGCGCTGATCGACGCCGTGGGCCAGGCCACCTACGACGCCGCGGTCCGGCGCGTCCTCGTCGACCGCGGCGAGATCACCTACTTCGTCGGTCGCGAGCACCTGCTGCAGCTGGTCCAGGCGCTGCGCGACGACGAGGCGCTGCGGTTCGAGCTGTGCAGCAGCGTCTCCGGCGTCGACTACCTCGACAGCGGCGGCCCCGCGGTCGCTCCCGGTCGTCCCCGGCTGCACGTCGTCTACCACCTGACCTCGATGACCTACCGGCGCCGGGTCCGCTTGGAGGTCGCCGTCACCGCCGAGGACCCGCACGTCCCGTCGGTCGCCCGGATCTACCCGACGGCGGACTGGCAGGAGCGGGAGGCCTTCGACATGTTCGGGATCGTCTTCGACGGCCACCCGGGGCTCACGCGGATCCTGATGCCCGACGACTGGGACGGACACCCGCAGCGCAAGGACTACCCGCTGGGCGGGATCCCGGTCGAGTACCACGACGCCACCATCCCGCCGCCGGACACGCGCCGGGCCTACCGGTGAGGGGCACGCCATGACCACCACCTACGACCCGTACGCCGGCTCCCGGGAGACCACCGAGGGGCGGGTCTACACCGTCACCGGCGGGGACTGGGACACCACGCTCGGCGCCGATCCGCACGAGAACGAGCGGCTCGTGGTCAACATGGGCCCGCAGCACCCCTCGACCCACGGCGTCCTGCGTCTCGTCCTCGACCTCGACGGCGAGACGGTGACCAAGGCGCGGGTGGTCATCGGCTACCTGCACACCGGCATCGAGAAGAACACCGAGTACCGCAACTGGGTGCAGGGCACGACCTTCGTGACCCGCATGGACTACCTGGCCCCGCTGTTCAACGAGGCCGGCTACTGCATGGCCGTCGAGAAGCTCCTGGGCATCGAGGTGCCGCAGCGCGCGCAGACCATCCGCGTGCTGGTCATGGAGATCAACCGGATCGCCTCGCACCTGGTCGGCCTGGCCACCGGCGGCATGGAGCTGGGCGCGCTCACCGCCATGACCAACGGCTTCCGCGAGCGGGAGATGTGCCTCGACCTGCTCGAGGAGATCACCGGCCTGCGGATGAACCACGCCTACATCCGCCCCGGCGGTCTCGCGCAGGACCTCCCTGAGGGCGCCGTCGAGCACATCCGGGAGTTCCTGGAGGTCATGCCCAAGCGGGTCGCCGACTTCCACCGGCTGCTCACCGGCCAGCCGATCTGGCAGCGCCGCCTCAAGGACGTCGGCTACCTCGACGTCACGGGCTGCCTGGCCCTGGGCGTCACCGGGCCCATCCTCCGGTCGGCCGGCCTGCCGTGGGACATGCGCAAGGTCGAGCCCTACCTGGGCTACGAGACCTACGACTTCGAGGTGCCGACCTCCGACACCTGCGACGCCTGGGGCCGCTACCTCGTCCGCATGGCCGAGGTGAACGAGTCGCTGAAGCTCATCGCCCAGGCGCTGGACCGGCTCGAGCCCGGCCCCGTGATGGTCGACGACCGCAAGATCGCCTGGCCGGCGCAGCTGTCCCTGGGCCCCGACGGCATGGGCAACTCCGCCGAGCACGTCGCGCACATCATGGGCCAGTCGATGGAGGCCCTGATCCACCACTTCAAGCTGGTCACCGAGGGCTTCCGGGTGCCGGCCGGCCAGGTGTACGTGCCGATCGAGTCGCCCCGCGGCGAGCTCGGCTACCACGTCGTGAGCGACGGCAGCACGAGGCCGTGGCGCGTCCACGTGCGCGACCCCAGCTTCGTCAATCTGCAGGCCACGGCGGCGATGAGCGAGGGCTCCATGCTCGCCGACGTGATCGCGGCCATCGCATCGATCGACCCGGTCATGGGAGGAGTCGACAGATGAGTGCACTTCCCGGGTCCCCGGAGGCCGCGGCGACCACCGGTCTGGACGACAGCCAGGTACTGCCCGCGCCGATCGACCTGCCGCCGCTCACCGAGCAGGCGCGCATCGAGGCGCGGCAGATCATCGCCCGCTACCCGGTGGCGCGCTCCGCGCTGCTGCCGATGCTGCACCTGGTGCAGAGCTACCAGGGGTACGTCAGCCCCGAGGGTGTCGCGCTGTGCGCCGAGGAGCTGGGGCTCACCAAGGCCGAGGTGGGCGCGGTCGCGACCTTCTACACGATGTACAAGCGCCGCCCGACCGGCCGGCACCTGGTCAGCGTCTGCACCAACACGCTGTGCGCCGTCCTCGGTGGGCAGCGGATCATGGATGCGCTGAGCGCCGACCTCGGCGTCCACCACGACGAGACCGCCGCCGACGGGTCGATCACCCTCGAGCACGCCGAGTGCCTGGCGGCCTGCGACTACGCGCCCGTCGTCACCGTCGACTACGAGTTCTACGACCAGCAGGACGTCGAGAGCGCCCGCGCGCTGGTCGCCGCGCTGCGCCAGGGGGAGAAGCCGCACCCGACCCGCGGCGCGCCGCTCACCGACTTCCGCGGCGTCTCCCGCCAGCTCGCCGGGTTCTCCCAGCACGCCGACGAGGCGGCCGCGGCCACCGCCGTCGACGCCCCGGGCGACTACGAGCCGACCCTGCGCGGGCTGCGCCTGGCCGCCGAGCGCGGCGAGTCCGCGCCGCCCATGCGCGGGCCGGAGGCCGAGCCCGCCGACGCCGGCGAG
>NZ_POQT01000043.1 GCF_002938435.1 Blastococcus saxobsidens | reverse complement strand
CGTCGGGGCCCAGGGGTCCTCGGGGTCGATGTCGTCCGGCTCCGCGGACGCCGGCCCGGCCGCGGACCGGCGGGTGGCGGCCTCCAGCGCGGCATCGCGGGCCCGGGCCTGCTCGGCGCGGCGCGCCTCCTCCTGCTCCCGCTCGGCGCGCCGCGAGGGCGGGGCGGCCCCCTCGTCGGCGCGTGCTCCGTTCCACCACAGCGTGGTCGCGGTCAGCGCGAGCGCGATCGGCAGGGGGTAGGCCGCGAGCCGTTCCGTCCCGCCCGCGCCGAGGAAGCCGGTGACGCCGGTGAGGAAGAAGATCGTGGCGGCGGTGGCCAGCATGCCCAGCAGCACGACGGTGGTACCCAGCGCCTCCGAGCGGGGCCGGACGGCGTAGGCCAGCGCGACCAGCCCCAGCCCGCCGCCGACCAGGTAGAGGACGGCGCCGATCGCGTGCATCGTGCCGTTGCCGTCGGTCGGGAAGACGCCGACCAGCAGGACGCCCACCGCGGCGGCGCCCAGCAGCCAGGGGGTGACACGGGCGGCGGCGCCCCGCAGCGCGGGCCCCAGCAGCAGCGCGCCGCCGGCGATGAGGGCCGCCTGGACCACGAACGAGGCGTTCATCAGCTGCCGGCCGGCGGAGTCCGCGGCGCCCAGCGCGCTGATGACGTCGTCCACACGGGAGTAGGGGCCCTCGTACCGGGCCTGGGCGATGGTCTCCAGGACGAAGAACTGCAGGGTCAGGAGCCACAGGAGGGCGCCCCAGCGGAGGCGGACGGAAGTCACGTCGTCATGGTCCCAAACCGGCGGCGGACGACCGGGACAGGACGGCGAACTGGCGGGTGGACAGCCAGGACGGGTTGCTGCCCGCCGGCATGCGCAGCACCTCGGCGTCGCGGAAGTGCGGGTCCTCGACGAGTTCGGCCCGGGGGAGCGGGGTGGCCAGCAGGCGCAGTCGCAGGGGCACGGCCGGGCCACCGGGCCCGTCGGCCACCTCGCCCGCCACCGTGCCCACCGCGTGCACCCCCGGCCGGTCCCGACCGCTGAGCCACAGGACGCAGGGCTGGCCGGGTGCCATCAGGTCCAGCCGGTAGGAGGGACGCACGCACCGGTCGAGCACCCGCTCCTCGCCCGGCGCCCACCCGGGATCGAGCCGCTCGGGTGGCAGCGCGGTCTTCACCAGCCAGCAGGCGACATCGCCCGGGCGGAGGTGGCTCACGGGACCTCCCCGTGCCGGCCGGTGCCCGGCGCGCGGGACCGCGCGCCGGGCCGATCCGTCCTCAGTCGGTGGCCGAGTGCTGGTCGGCGCCCGCGGGGTTCGCGTCGTCGGAGCCGACGGCCTGGCGCTCCTGCTCGGTGCGGTGCTCGAGGGCCTCGTCGCCGAGGTGCGGGTCCTTCGCGTGCTCCTGCCGGTCGCGGGGCGCCGACTCCTGGGGGTCGATCACGTCGTCGAGGGTGGGGCGGTCGTCGGGCTGGCTCATCGGATCGTCCTCCGGTGCGGTCGGGATGCGGTCCCGGGGAGCCATAGCCGCCCCGCGCCCGGGCTAACCGGGACGTGATCACCTCGGCTCCAGGCGGGCGGCGGGCAGCCAGGTCTCGACGAGCGCCGGTCCGTGCGGTCCGCGCACGGTGTAGGCGACCCGCCCCTGCCAGGCGCCGTCGCGCTGGCGCCATTCCACGAGGAGACCCGGCCAGATGCCGGGCGAGTCGGGCGGGTCCCGCACCCAGCAGTGCCGCCCCTCGCCGCGATCCCCGGCGCCCGGTTGCCCGGTGACCGGGGCCTGCGGGGAGGGCGGCAGCAGCGGCACAGCGCCGGCGGCGGAGGTCACCCCCGAGTCCGCCGCCCGTTCACCGAGCGAGCGACCGCTGCGCCCTCGATTCATCCCGCCGGCCACCCGGGCAGTGTGGCACGCCGGTCGAACATGCGTTCGACGGCGCTCCGGGATGCGCCGATCGGGGCCGTGCGCTCAGCGCCGAGTCTCGTACCTGGTCAGGACCACGCCGCCGGGGAACGTCCGGGTCTCCACCGGGTCAGGTCCACCCGGTGGTCCAGGGCCGGGAAGAACGGCGTGCCCCGGCCCACCGGGACCGGGTGGGTGACGATCGCGTACTCGTCGATCAGCCCGGCCCGCATCGCCGCCGCGGCGAGGGTGGCGCCGCCGATGTCCATGGGGTCGCCGTCCTCGGCCTCGAGCCGGGTGATCTCGGGGACCGCGTCGCCGGTGACCAGGCGGGCGTTCCCGTCGACCGTGCTGATCGTGGAGGAGAACACCACCTTGGGCATGTCCCGCCACCGCGCGTCAGCCTCCCGTTCTGCCACGACACGTGGGGCGACCGCGACGTCACCCGGACGTCACTTTCCGTGGTCCCTGCCGTCACTCTGCCGACCTAGCGTCGCGGCGTCTCCCCATCCGTCCGGAAGGACTTCTCCGTGCTCGTACGCAACGGCAGTCCGCGTGTTCTCGCGCGCCGTACT
This sequence comes from Blastococcus saxobsidens, assembly GCF_002938435.1. Taxonomy (GTDB): domain Bacteria; phylum Actinomycetota; class Actinomycetes; order Mycobacteriales; family Geodermatophilaceae; genus Blastococcus; species Blastococcus saxobsidens. Next base: position 30,421 of record NZ_POQT01000043.1, on the reverse strand, counting down.
GCCCTCGGCACCCTCGCCGCCTCCGTCGCGGTGGTGGGCCTGCCCGCCTTCGCCCACGCGGCGCCGCCGACCGCCCCGTTCATCTCCGAGATCCACTACGACGACGCCGGGAGCGACGTCGACGAGTTCATCGAGGTACACCTGCCCCCCGGCACCAGCTCCGCGGGGCTGTCCGTCGTCCTCTACAACGGGAGCAACGGGACGGTCTACGACACCGATGCCGTGCAGTCGGTCACCGCTCCGGCGGGGGCCCCGGCAGTCGCGGTCGTCGGCTACCCCGTCAACGGGATCCAGAACGGCAGCCCGGACGGCGTCGCGCTCGTGCAGGACGGCACGGTCCTGGAGTTCCTCTCCTACGAAGGCGAGCTGACCGCCACCGACGGCCCGGCCGCAGGGACCACGAGCACCGACATCGGGGTGTCCGAGGAGGGCGTCCCCGAGGGGCAGTCCCTGTCGCGGACGTACGACGCGACGAGCGACGCGCTCGTCTGGGCGGGACGGGCACCCGCCACCCGGGGCACGGTGAACCCCGCGGGCACCACGGAGCCGGAGCCGGAGCCGGAGCCGGCGGTCTGCGACGTGACGCCGACGCACGAGATCGGTGCCGTCCAGGGCTCCGGTGCGCAGCCCGAGCTCGCCGGCCAGGAGGTCACGGTGCGTGGCACGGTCGTCGGCGACGTGCCGGGCCTGTCGGGCTTCCACCTCCAGGACGTCGACGGGGACGGCGATGCCGCCACCTCCGACGGCATCTTCGTGTTCAGCCCGGTCGCGGTGGACCTCGGGGACGCCGTCGCCGTCACGGGTGCGGTTCAGGAGTACTTCGGCCAGACGCAGATCAGCTCGCGCCAGGACGTCGCCGTCTGCGCCGACGGCAGCGTGGCCGACCTGCCGGACGCCACCCCGCTGGACCTGCCGGCGGACGACGCAGCCCGCGAGCGGCTCGAGGGCATGCTCGTCGCGCCGGTCGATCCCCTCACCGTCAGCGAGGTCTACGACCTCACCTCGTTCGGCGAGCTCACCCTCTCCGCGGGCGGCCTGCTGGTCCAGCCCACCGAGCTGGCCCGCCCCGGCACGCCCGAGGCGGAGGCCGTCGCGACGCAGAACACCCTGCGCCGGATCGTCCTGGACGACGGGCTGAGCGCGCGGGTCAGCACCACGACCCGCCCGTACCTCTCCCCGGAGACGCCGGTCCGGGTCGGCGACGAGCTGGCCTTCACCGAGCCGCTGGTCCTGGGCTACGGGTTCGACCAGTGGCGGCTGCAGCCCGCCGACGGCACCGCGGGCGGCGTCTTCGCGTCGAAGAACACGCGGCCGGCCGCTCCCGAGGAGGTGGGCGGTGACACCCAGCTCGCCGCCTTCAACGTGCTGAACTACTTCCTCACCTTCGGGGGCGAGGGCCGCGGTGCCCGCAGCCAGGAGCAGCTCGAGCTGCAGGCCGGCAAGATCGTGCCGGCCATCGAGGCCCTCGGTGCCGAGGTCGTCACGCTGATGGAGATCGAGGACACCGACTCCACCGGCTACTCGCCCGGCGACGCCGACCGGGCGCTGGCCGACCTGGTCCGCCGGCTCGACGAGGCCGCCGGCTACGACAAGTGGAGCTACGTCCCGTTCCCGGAGGAGCTCTACGCGGTCGACCGCGACGTCATCCGCAACGGGATCATCTACCAGCACGACGCCGTGCTCCCCGTCGGCGACTCCGTCGGCCTGGTCGACGAGTCGGTCTGGTCCAACGCCCGCGAGCCGATCGCCCAGTCGTTCGTCAAGGACGGCGACGTCTTCACGGTGGTCGCCAACCATTTCAAGTCCAAGAGCCCCGGCAAGCCGACCGGCGACAACGTGGACACCGGGGACGGGCAGGGCGCCTGGAACGGCGACCGCGTCCGGCAGGCCGGGTCCCTGGCGGCGTTCGCCGCAGATCTCCAGGAGTCGACCGGCGACCCGGACGTCGTCCTCCTGGGCGACATCAACGCCTACACCCAGGAGGACCCGATCCAGGTCCTGGAGGATGCCGGCTGGACCGACCTCGGGCTGCGCTTCGACGAGGGCTCCTACAGCTACGTGTTCGACGACAAGTCCGGTTCGCTGGACCACGCCCTGGCCACGGCCGAGCTGACCGCGAAGGTCACCGGCGTCACGCACTGGAACATCAACGCCGTCGAGTCCTTCGCCTACCAGTACTACGGCGACCCGGCGCTCTACGCGGCGAGCCCGTACCGCTCCAGCGACCACGACCCGCTGGTGCTCGGGCTGGACCTGGAGGAGCGCTGCCAGGGCCTGCTGCCCACCATCCGCGGCACCGCGGGGGACGACGCCCTCACCGGCACCGACGGCCGTGACGTGATCATGGGCCTCGGTGGCGACGACGTGGTCCGCGGCGGCAACGGCGACGACGTCGTCTGCGGCGGCGCCGGCACCGACCGGCTGTCGGGGGACAACGGCGACGACGTGCTCGTGGGTGGCTTCGGCGCCGACGAGCTGGCCGGTGGCAACGGGGCCGACGTCCTGGTCGGTGGCCCCGGGACCGACCGGCTCGACCAGGGCCGCGGCCAGGGGAGCACCACGGAGGACGGTGCGGAGTCCTGACCTGATCCGCTCCTGACGCGCGCCGGCGCGGCACCCGAGGGGGTGCCGCGCCGGTTGCGCATCGGCCGAGCGGGTCAGTCGCCGGCCAGGCCCTCCGCGAGGGTTCGGGCCACCGTCTGCAGCAGCGGGTGCGCCGGCAGGTCCTCCACGAGCACCGGCAGCGGCAGCGACCAGTTGGGCCGTTCCCCGGCGCCGGGCATGTTCGGCCGCCGCTGCTCGCCGACGGCGTCGTCGAGGGTGGCCGACAGCAGCAGCGACGGCGCGGTCGCCAGCAGCGCGTGCGCCTGCTCCACCGCCTGCTCCACGCTCGCGTCGTCGGAGAGGCCCGGCAGGTGCGCGAGGAGCGAGGTGCGGCCCCGCTCCAGCTCCTCGTCGGTGCCCGTGCTGTGCTCGCGCTGCTCGTCGACGTCGGCCTCGGTCCACAGCCCGGCCACGGTGGGCAGGTCGTGCGTGGTGATCGCGGCCATCGCCTCGGCCGGCCACCCGGTCGGGGCGTCGTCCTCGAACCACAGCAGCCGGTAGGACAGCACGCCGTGCTCGGCCATCGCCTCGCGGACGCCGTCCTCCACCGTGCCGAGGTCCTCGCCGACCACGAGGGCCTGCGCCCGGGAGCTCTCCAGGGCGACGATGTCCAGCAGGTCCTCGGCGGGGTAGCGGACGTAGGCGCCGTCGGCGGCCGAGCCGTCCGAGGGCACCCACCAGAGCCGGAACAGCCCCATGACGTGGTCGATCCGCAGGCCGCCCGCGCCGGCCATCGTGGCGCGGATCGACTGGATGAAGGGCTCGTAGTCGGCGTCGCGCAGCCGCCACGGGATCAGCGGCGGGGACCCCCAGTCCTGGCCCGCCGAGTTGAACGCGTCCGGCGGTGCGCCGACGCTCACGCCGTCGGCCAGCACCTCCTGCCAGGCCCAGGCGTCGGCCCCGCCGCCGGCGAAACCGATCGGCAGATCCTGGATGACGGTCATGTCGCCGGACGCGGCGGTGAACTGCAGGTCCAGCGCCCACTGCAACCAGGCGTGGAAGCCGACGACGGCGCCGTGCTGCTCGGCGTAGGCGGCGACGCCGGGGCCGTCGGGCCGGCGCAGCTCCGCGGGCCAGGAGTGCCAGTCGGCGCCGTGCTCCTCGGTGATCGCCGCCCACGTGGCCCAGTCCTGCAGGGTCTGCCCCTGCTCCTCACGCCAGCGGGTGAAGGCCTCCCCGCCGCCGTGGGCGAAGAAGATGCGCATGAGCACCTCGCGCTTGCGGGCCCAGATCGCATCGCGGTCGATGAGCGGCGCTTGCGACAGCGCGCGCCCGGCGTCCTCCTCCAGGTCGACGGCGTCGGCGCCGGGCACCTCGGCGACCCGCAGGTAGAGGGGGTTGCGGAAGCGCCGGGTGGCCGGCAGGTACGGGCTGGCCTCCTGCTGCTCGATGGGGGCGACGGCGTGCAGCGGGTTGATCAGCACGAAGCCGGCGCCCTGCTCGGCGGCCATGCGCCGGACGCTGCGCAGGTCGCCGAGGTCGCCGATGCCCCAGCTGTCCCGGCTGCGGGTGGCGTAGAGCTGGACGGCCCAGCCCCACGAGCGGCCCTCGGGCAGCCAGCAGCGGCCCGGCGAGACGATGAGCCGCCGGCGGTGGCCCTCGGGGGACTGCAGCCAGTGGTAGCCGAGCGGGAAGTCCTCGGGCAGGTGGCCGTCGATGTGCCGCACCCCGCCGTCCTCGCACACGACGTCGGCCTCGTCGACCTCCAGCGCGTCGCCCGGGCGGGCCACGATGGGCGCGCGCTCCTCGAGGTCGGCCGGTGGCCGGCCGATGACCTCCCGCAGCCTGTCGATGGTGTCCTGGGCTACCTGGTGCTCCTCGTCGAGCGCGTCCAGCCAGCTCGCATCGATGCCCCATTCGTCGGTCGTCGGCGTCGTCACCGGTCGATCCTCTCCGGGCCCGGGGAAGGGCGCAGCCTCAGTCGCGGGAGCGCGCCCGTGACGTCGCTCGCTTCGTGGCCACGGCGGTCGCCGGGTCCTCCGGCCACGGGTGGCGGGGATAGCGGCCGCGGAGCTCGCTGCGGACGGCCGGGTAGCCCGTCGTCCAGAAGCCGGCGAGGTCCGCGGTGGTGGCGACGGGCCGTTGCGCCGGCGAGAGCAGCTGCAGCCGCAGCGGGCGCCCGGCGACCCGGGGCGCGTGCGACCAGCCGAACACCTCCTGCACCCGGACCGAGAGGGTGGGGACGTCGGGGTCGGTGTAGTCGATGCGGATGCGGGACCCGGTGGGCACGGTCACCGAGTCGGGCACGACGGCGTCCAGCTCCCCGCTCACCTGCCACGGGACGAGCCCCCGGAGCGCCGCGACGACGTCCACCCGCGCCAGGTCGGCGCGGCTGCGGGCGCCCGAGACGTCGATCGCGGTGAGCAGGGCGTCGTCGTCGACGGCGGGCCACGGGGCGCCGAGCCCGCTGCGCGCCGCCGCCAGGCGCTCCCGCAACCGCCGGGCGGCGGGCGTCCAGCGCAGCAGCCCGAGGCCTTCCCGGCGCAGCCCCTCGGCGACCGCCGACGCCACGGCGGCCGGGTCGGGCTCGCCGGAGGGCCGCTCGGCCAGGACGATGGCGCCGAGCCGTTCGACGTGCGAGCTGCGCACGTCGCCGTCGCGCCACGCGACCTCGTCCCGCTCCTCGTGCAGCGCGCCGCCGGCCTCGAGCGCGGTCGCCTCGTCGATCGCGACCGCTGAGCGCACCCGGGCGTCCCGGCGGCCGGGGGACCGGTCGGCGACGGCGACGGCCAGCCAGGGCGCGCCGGTCAGCGCCGTCCCGGGTGCCAGTTCGGCGCCGGTGCCGGCGGCCATCAGATACGTGCCGGAAGTTCCGGGCCGGCGCCGGGCGAGCCGTTCGGGGTGGGCCAGGCCCACGACCAGCCCCGCCGCGGTGTCGTCGGGCAGACCGGGTGGGGCGGCGTCCCCGGTGGCCCGCTCCAGCCGGGCCACCTCCTCCCGCCAGCGGGCGGAGGCACCACGGTCGGCGCCCGAGCGCAGGTGCCGCCAGGTCGCGGTGAGGTCGTCCCCGCGGGATGCGACGTCGGCGGAGAGGAGCGCCACGACCTCGGCGGCGCGCCGGCTGCCGACCAGGGGAGCGCCGTCGAGCAGCGCGCGGGCCAGCCGCGGATGCACACCGACCGCGGTCAGCGCGCGGCCCCGGGAGGTGGCCCGGCCGTCCCCGTCCACGGCGCCCAGCGCGCGCAGCGTCTGGTCGGCGACCAGCAGGGCGGCGGCCGGAGGGGCGTCGGGCAGCCCGAGCCCGTGCCCGCCCGGGGCGCCCCAGCACGCCAGCTCCAGGGCGAAGGCGGTGAGGTCGGCGGTGGCGACCTCGGGTTCCTCGTGGGCGGGGAGCCGGTCCTGCTCGGCGGCGGTCCAGCACCGGTAGACCGCGCCGGGTGCCTCGCGGCCGGCCCGGCCGGCGCGCTGGGTGACCGATGCCCGTGACGCCCGCACCGTGACCAGCGAGCCGAGCCCGCGGGACAGGTCGGCCCGGGGCGCACGGGAGAGGCCGGCGTCGACCACGACGCGGACCCCCGGCACGGTCAGGCTGCTCTCCGCCAGCGCTGTCGCCAGGACCACCCGGCGGCGGGGTCCCGGCCGCAGCGCCGCGTCCTGCGCCGCGGCCGGCAGCCGCCCGTGCAGCGGCAGGACGTCGGCGTCGATCCCGCCGAGCTGCCCGGTCACCGTGCCGATCTCTCCCGCGCCCGGCAGGAAGACGAGGACGTCGCCGTCCCGCTCCGCGAGCGCCCGGCGCACCGTGGCGGCGACGTGCGCGAGCAGGCGGGGGTCCACGCGCAGGCCGTGCGGTGGATCCACCGCAGTGGGCGGTGGCGCCCAGACGACGTCGACGTCGTGCAGGGCGCCGGGGGCCCGCACGACCGGAGCCGGCGCGCCGTTGCCGAGCAGCGCGGCCAGCCGGTCGGCCTGGGCGGTCGCCGACATCGCCAGCAGCCGGAGGTCGGGGCGCAGCGCGCCGCGGACGTCCAGGCCGAAGGCCAGCGCCAGGTCGGTGTCCAGGTGCCGTTCGTGGCACTCGTCCAGGAGCACGGCGTCGACCCCGGGCAGCTCGGGGTCGGCTTGCAGGCGGCGCACCAGCAGGCCGGTGGTGACCACCTCCACCCGGGTGGCCGCGCTGCGCCGGCTCTCCCCGCGGACGCTGTAGCCGACGCGGCTGCCCACCGCCTCGCCCAGCAGACCGGCCATCCGGCGCGCGGCGGCCCGGGCGGCCACCCGGCGCGGCTCGGCGACCAGCACGCGGCCGGGAACCGTGCCGGCCAGCGCGAGCGGCACCAGCGTCGTCTTCCCGGTGCCCGGTGGTGCCACCAGCACGGCGCTGCCGGCCGCCGCGAGCGCGTCGGTCAGCGCGGGCAGCGCCGTGCGCACCGGCAGGTCGGTCCCCGGCGTCCCGGGCGGTGGCAGCACGGGACCGAGTCTGCCGTGCGGTCGGCCACGCCCGGATGCAGGCGTGCCCCGGGCCAGGAGCGGGCAGAGGACGGTGTGCCGTCGCTGCAGATCGACCTCCCGCTCCACCTCGACCTCGACACCAAGCGGTCCCTGGCCGGGCAGCTCGGTTCCGTCTACGCGGAGGTGATGGACGTCCGGCCGGACTTCGTCACCGTCTCGATCCACGACCTCGGGCCGGGGGGCGTCTGGCGGTGCGGCGCGGGCGAGCCGGAGCCGGCGGGGCTGGTGATGTGCGACGTCCGCGCCGGCCGCCCGGCGGCGACCAGGGAGACCCTCGCCCGCCGGATCGTCGAGGTGTGCGCCCGGGTCTGCGGCCTGGAGGAGCGCCTCCTCAAGGTGGAGTTCACCCAGCACTCCGGCGACGAGATGTACCACCCGCAGCTGGGCGGCTTCGCCCCGGACTGGGTGCCCGGGGCGGGGGAGGGGCAGGGCTGACCGATCAGGCCAGGGCGTCGGCCGGCACCAGGGCGAGGGGCGCCTGCAGCCCCAGGCCGATGCCCGGCGCCTCGGGGAGTCGCACGTGCCCGCCCTCGATCGGGTGCCCGTCGGCGAACCCGCCGCACGGCTCGACGATCCCGCGGGCCCACCGCCGTCGTGGTGCGGGGCACACTGACCCTGTGACCAGGCCCGATCTCCCGCCGCGGCGGGGCACCAGACCGACCAGCCTGGCGCGTCAGCTGCTGGTGCTGCAGGGCCTGGTGGTCGCCGTCATCGTCGTCATGGCGACGGCCGTCGCGTACGTCAACGCGCAGCGGACGGCCCAGGACGACGCGGAGGTGGAGACGACGGCGATCGTGGGTGCGCTGGCCACCTCGCCGCTGGTGCTCGAGGCGGTCACGGGGCCCCGGCCGACCGAGATCCTGCAGCCGTACGTGGAGGCGGTGCGCGCGGACACCGGCACCTCCTTCATCACCGTGTTCGCGCCGGACCGGACGCGCTTCACCCACCCCGACCCGGCGCAGATCGGCGGGTCGTTCCTCGGCACGATCGAGCCGGCGCTGGCCGGCCGCACCTTCACCGAGACCTACACCGGGACCCTGGGGCCGTCGGTGCGGGCGACCGGACCCATCGTGGACCAGGACGGCGAGGTCGTGGGGCTGATCTCGGTGGGGATCACGCTCGACGCGATCGGGTCGGACCTCGCCCGCTCCATGCCGGGCATCGTCGGCACCGGCCTGGTGACGCTCGCCGTGGGCAGCACGGGCAGCTGGCTGCTCAGCCGGCGGCTGCGGCGCCAGACGCGGGGGCTCGGGGCACCGGAGCTGGCGCGGATGCTCGACTACTACCAGGCCGTGCTGCACGCCGTGCGCGAAGGGCTGCTGGTCCTCGACGGGGAACGGCGGGTGCAGCTGGTCAACGACGAGGCACGGCGCCTGCTGTCCCTCGACGACGACCCCAGCGGCCGGCACGTCGACGAGCTGGGTCTGTCCGAGGACCTCGCCGAGATGCTGCGGCTGCAGGCGCAGACGGTCGACCAGGTGCACGTGAGCGGGGCGCGGGTGCTCGTGGTCAACCAGGTGCCGGCCCGGGCCTCCGGCCGCTCGGCGGGCGCGGTGGTGACCCTGCGCGACCACACCGAGCTGCAGGCCCTCACCGGCGAGCTGGACAGCGTGCGGGCCTTCGCCGAGTCGTTGCGGGCCCAGGCCCACGAGGCGGGCAACCGGCTGCACACCACCGTGTCGCTCATCGAGCTCGGCCGGGGGCAGGACGCCGTGGAGTTCGCCACCGCCGAGCTCGCGTCCGCGCAGCGGCTGACCGATCGCGTGGTCGACGCCGTCGAGGAGCCGGTGCTCGCGGCCCTCCTGCTGGGCAAGTCGGCCACCGCGCACGAACGCGGCGTGCGGCTGGAGATCGACCCGGGTACCGCCGTGGCCGCGACCGGCATCCCCAGCGGCGAGCTGGTGACCATCGTCGGCAACCTGCTCGACAACGCGATCGACGCCGCGCTCGCCGGGGACCCGCCGCGCGAGGTGCAGTTCGCCGCCTGGATCGACTCCGACGTCCTGGAGATCCGCGTGGAGGACAGCGGTCCCGGGCTCACCGAGCAGCAGGTGCCCCGGGTCTTCGAGCGCGGGTGGACGACCAAGGATCCCGACGACAAGATGCCGGGTGGTCCCGGACGGGGCCTCGGCCTGGCCCTGGTCGCCCAGGCGGTCCGCCGCAACGGCGGATCGGTGGCCGTGCGCCCGGGGCCGGGGGCGCAGTTCGCCGTGTCGTTACCGGTGCGCACGCCCGTGGAAACGTCGTGATCCGGGTCCTGGTGGTGGAGGACGAGCCGGTCGCCGCCGAGGCGCACCGCACCTACGTCGACCGGACGGCGGGGTTCAGCACCGCCGCGGTCGCGGGCACCGGGGCGGTGGCCCTCGACGCGCTGGCGCGACTGCCGGTGGACCTGGTGCTGCTGGACATGAACCTCCCGGACACCCACGGCGTCGAGCTGTGCCGGCGCATCCGCGCCGCCCGGCTCGACGTCGACGTCCTCGCCGTCACCTCGGCCCGGGAGCTCACCACGGTGCGGGCCGCCGCGGCGCACGGCGTCGTCGGCTACCTGCTCAAGCCGTTCACCTACGCGGCGCTGCGCGACCGGCTGCTGGCCTACGCCGAGTACCGGGACCGGGTGCCGGCGGACGGGGACGCGGTGGGCCAGGAGGACGTCGACCGGGCCCTGGAGGGACCGCGGCCACAGCGGAACGCGTCGCTCCCGAAGGGCATGCACCGCCAGACGCTCGACGCCGTGGTGGCCGTGCTGCGCGCCGCCGGTGGCCTGTCGGCCGCCGAGACCGCCGCGGAGACCGGCACCTCCCGGATCACCGCCCGCCGGTACCTCGAGTACCTGGCCGAGACGGGTCTGGCCACCCGCAGCCCGCGCTACGGCGGCGCCGGCCGGCCGGAGACGGAGTACCGCTGGCGCTGACGGGGGAGCGGGGCGGTCACCCGGCCGGCGTCGGAGCCGTGGGGAGGGCCGGGGTGCGGCGCAGCAGCAACGCCAGGCCGAGCGCGGCGAGCAGCAGCGTGGCGACGTAGGCGACCACGGCCGGCCAGTCGCCGCCCTCGTAGGCGAACCCGCCCAGCCAGCCCCCCACGCTGCTGCCGGCGTAGTAGGCCAGCAGGTACAGCGCCGAGGCGTGCGCGCGGCCGACCCGGGCGCGGTTGCCCACCATGCCGCTGGCGGACGTGTGGGCGGCGAAGAAGCCCACCGTGAAGAGCACCAGCCCGACCAGCACCGCGGCGAGCAGGTCACTCAGCGTGAGCAGCACCGCGGCCAGGGCCAGGAGCACGCCGCCGAGCAGGACGACCCGTCGGCCGAGGCGCTCGCCCAGCCGGCCGGCGGCCGGCGAACCGAGCGTGCCGGCGAGGTAGACGAGGAAGACCAGCCCGACCAGCGTGGGGGACAGACCGAAGGGTTCCTCGAGCAGCCGGTAGCCGAGGAAGTTGTAGACGGTGACGAACGCGGCCATGAGGACGAAGCCGGACAGGCACAGCCGCCGGATGCCGGGGTCCCGCAGGTGCCGGCGCAGGTGGCCGTGGCCGGCCACGGGGGACGGGGCGGCGGGCTGCACCACGGGCGGCGGCAGCAGCAGCCGGAAGGCGACGGCGCACACGAGGGCGAGCCCCCCGACGGCACCCAGCCCGGCGCGCCAGCCCCAGCCGTCGGCGACCGCGCTGGCCACCACCCGGCCCGACAGCCCTCCGGCGGTGTTGCCGGCCACGAACAGCCCCATCGCGACCCCGACGGCCGAGGGGCGCACCTGCTCCGAGAGGTGCGCCATCGCCAGGGCGGGCAGCCCGGCCATCGCGACGCCCTGCACCGCCCGGACCAGGAGCAGCACCTCGAACGACGGCGCGACCGGGGCCAGGACACCGAGCACCGCGGCGGTCACCAGCGCGATCGTCATGAGCCGGGTCCGGCCCACGCGGTCGGCCAGGTAGCTCATCGGGAGCAGCGCCAGCGCGAGGGTCCCGGTGGTCGCGGACACGAGCAGCGCCGCGCTCGACGGCGGGACCCCGAGGTCGTCGGAGACGAGGGGCAGGATCGCCTGCGGGGCGTAGAGGACCGCGAAGCAGCCGACGCCGGCGGCCCAGATGGCGGCGACGAGACGGCGGTAACCCCGGGTGCCGCGGGCGTGCCCGGCGGAGGTGGCCGCGGTCGCTGTCACCCCGCCATGGTGTGCCGCGCCGACCGTTTGTGACCCGGACCGTGTACAGAATGGACGAAATGTCGCCCAGGTCACATCGTGGGTGCATCGTTCACGCGTCCGGCGTCGTCGGCGATCTTGGAAGGGCTCGATCATGTCCCTGCACCACCTCAACGCGGCCGCGCGCACCCGCCCGGCTCGACCCGGCCTCGGCCGGTACCCACGACTGGCCGGCCTGGCCGCTGCCTCCCTGGTCCTCGCCGCGTGCGGCGGCGGGGGTGGCGGTGGCGGCGGTGGCGGTGACGACGCCGCTGCGGAGGGCTACCCCGAGGACGACATCACCTTCGTGGTGCCCTTCTCGGCCGGTGGGCCGACCGACACGGTGACCCGGCTGGTCGCCGAGCCGATGGCCGAGGAGCTCGGCGGCAACGTCGTCGTGCAGAACGTGGAGGGCGCCGGCGGCACCATCGCGGCCGGCCAGGTCGCCGCGGCGAACCCCGACGGCTACACCGTGCTGATGCACCACATCGGCATGTCGACCGCGCCGTCGCTGTACGCCGACCTGCCGTACGAGCCGCTCGAGGACTTCAAGACCGTCGGCCTGGTGACCGAGGTGCCGATGACGATCGTGGCGCGGAGCGACTTCGAGCCCGGGACGATGGAGGAGCTCGTCGAGTACGTCGAGCAGAACGCCGAGGACGTCACGCTCGCCAACGCCGGGATCGGTGCCGCGTCGCACCTGTGCGGTCTGCTGATCCAGGAGGCGCTCGGCGTGAAGCTGACCGAGGTCCCCTACGAGGGCACCGGCCCGGCGCTGCAGGACCTGGTCGCCGGCGAGGTGGACCTCATGTGCGACCAGACGACCAACACGACCGGGCAGATCCAGGCCGGGCAGATCAAGGCGTACGCGGTGACGACGCCGGAGCGGGTGGAGAGCCTGCCCGACCTGCCGACCACGGAGGAAGCCGGACTGGAGGCGCTCCAGGTCGGCGTGTGGCACGGCCTCTACGTCCCGGCCGAGACGCCGGACGCCATCGTCGAGAAGCTGTCCGCGGCGCTGAAGGTGGCCCTGGCCGACCAGAACGTGATCGACCAGCTGGCCGAGCTCGGAGCCGCGCCCTCCTCGGAGGAGGACGCGACGCCCGACGCCCACATGGAGCAGCTGGAGTCCCAGATCGAGCTGTGGCGCCCGATCATCGAGGAAGCCGGCGTCGCCGCGAACTGACCACCGATGACGGTGGGGCGGCGCGGACGCCGCCCCACCGTCCTCCTCGACCCGTGAGGACCTGTCTGTGAACATGCACGGTGCGCGCAAGGACCTGCTCGCCGGCGCCGTCTTCGTGTGCTTCGGGCTGGCGTTCGCCCTCACCGCCGGCAGCTACGACGTGGGTAGCGCGCTGCGCATGGGGCCGGGCTACTTCCCCCTCGTCCTCGGTGGCCTGCTGGTCGTGCTCGGCATCGCCATCGCGGTCAAGGCGTTCGTCGCCGGCGAGGGCGGCGACCTCGGGGCCGTCCCGTGGAAGGCCCTCGTCCTCCTGGTGGTCGCCCTCCTCTTCTTCGGCTACACCGTCCGTGGCCTCGGCCTGGTCCCGTCCTTGCTGGTGACGGTCTTCCTGACCGCGCTGGCCGGACGCAACGCGCGGGTGATCCCCGCCGCCCTCGTCGCCGCGTCACTCACGGCCCTGAGCATCCTGATCTTCGTGATCGCGTTGCAGCTGCGGTTGCCGTACTTCGGCTTCTGGCTGCAGGGCTGACCGGCCGATGGACATCCTGCAGAACCTCGGCCTCGGGTTCGAGACGGCGTTCACGCCGATCAACCTGCTCTTCGCCTTCATCGGCGTCGCCCTCGGCACCGCGGTGGGGGTGCTGCCGGGCATCGGCCCGACGGCGACCATCGCCATGCTGCTGCCGATCACCTTCGGCTTCGAGCCGGTCACCTCGCTGATCATGCTGGCGGGCATCTACTACGGCGCCCAGTACGGCGGGTCGACCACCGCCATCCTGATCAACCTGCCCGGTGAGTCCTCGGCGGCGGTGACCGCGCTCGACGGCCACCAGATGGCCAAGCAGGGCCGGGCCGGGCCGGCGCTGGCCACGGCCGCGCTGGGCTCCTTCTTCGCCGGGACGGTGGGCACCCTCGCCCTGGCCCTGTTCGCGGTACCGATCTCGCAGGCCGCCCTGCTGTTCGGGGCGCCGGAGTACTTCTCGCTGGTGGTCCTGGGGCTCATCGCCTCGATCGCGCTGGCGAGCGGGTCGGTCCTCAAGGCGCTGGCGATGATCGTGCTGGGGCTGCTGCTCGGCACGGTCGGGCAGGACACCTTCTCCGGCACCCCGCGGTTCACCTTCGGCCTCCGGGAGCTGTACGGCGGGCTCGACTTCGTGGCTCTGGCCGTCGGCCTGTTCGGCGTCGCGGAGATCCTCCGCAACCTCGAAGGGGACATCACCCGCAGCGTCATGGTCCAGAAGGTCAAGAACCTCTGGCTCACCAAGGACGACTTCCGCCGGATCCGCGGTCCGGTGCTGCGCGGGACCGGCCTCGGCACCGTCCTGGGCGTGCTCCCGGGCGCCGGTCACGTGCTCGCGTCGTTCGTCTCCTACTCGGTGGAGAAGCGGGTCTCCAAGCGCCCCCAGGAGTTCGGGAAGGGCGCCATCGAGGGCGTCGCCGGCCCGGAGTCGGCGAACAACGCCGCCGCGCAGACCCAGTTCGTGCCGCTGCTGACCCTGGGGCTCCCCGTCAGCCCGATCATGGCGCTGCTGCTCGGCGCCTTCATCATCCAGGGGATCGTGCCGGGCCCCAATGTCATCAACGAGGAGCCGGCCCTGGTCTGGGGCCTCATCGCGTCGATGTGGATCGGCAACCTCTTCCTGGTGCTGCTGAACCTGCCGCTCATCGGGCTGTGGGTGAAGATGCTGACGATCCCGTACCGGTTCCTCTTCCCGGCGATCATCGCGTTCGCGTCGATCGGCACGTTCTCCATCAACCGGAACCCCTTCGACGTCTACGCGATCGCGTTCTTCGGCATCCTGGGCTACGTCCTGATCAAGCTGGGCTGCGAGCCGGCGCCGCTGCTGCTGGGCTTCGTGCTCGGTCCGCTGCTGGAGACCTACCTGCGCCGCTCGCTGATCATCTCCGACGGGGACCCGACCGTCTTCGTCACCCGGCCGATCTCGCTCGTCCTGCTCCTGCTGGCCCTCGGTGCCTTCGTGATCGCCGTGCTGCCGACGGTCCGCAAGAAGCGGGACGTGGTGTTCGAGGAGGAGGACTGACCGAACCGATCAGGCGGTGAGCGCCAGCCAGAGCGGCAGCGTGAGGAGCGCGGCCGTCGTCGCCGCCGACACCTGCGCGGCCACGAACGGGCCGTTGCCGTCCATCCGCGCGGCGAGGACGTAGGACGCCGTGGCCGGCGGTACGGCGGCGAAGGCGAGGACGACGAAGCGCTGCACGCCGTCCACGCCCAGGAGGGCGCAGAGCCCGAGAGCCACCGCCGGCACGGCGAGCAGCTTGACCGCTGCGAGGTAGCCGGCCATCAGGCGCTGCCCGCGTGGCAGCCCGCCGAGGCGCAGCGCCGCGCCGACCGCCAGCAGGCCCAGGGGCACGGCAGCCGCGGCCAGCCGGGCCAGTGTCGCGTCGACCGGCGTGGGCAACGCCAGTCCCAGGAGGTTGCCGACGAGACCCGTGACCGTGGCGATGATCAGCGGGTTGCGGACGACGGCGCGCAGCACCTCGCGGCCGCGGCCGGACCCCGCACCGCCGGGCGCGCTCCGGGCCAGTGCCGTCACGGCGAGGACGTTCACGAGCGGGACGGACACGCCCAGCAGGACCCCCATCAGGGCCAGGGCGGCCACCCCGAGGTCGTCGACCAGGGCGAGGGCGATGAAGGTGTTGAACCGGAAGGCCGTCTGCCAGCCCGAGGCCGCGGTCCTGCGGTCGATGCCGGGCAGCCACCGCACCAGCGCCCCGAGGAGGGCGCCGGCACCCGTCGCGCCCAGCCCGGCCAGCAGCGCGCCCCCCGAGCCGGCGGCCGCCAGATCCGCCGAGAGCGTGGTGCGGAACAGCAGGACCGGGAAGAGCACGAAGTAGACGAGGCGCTCGAGGTCGACCCAGAAGCCCGGGGACCGCCAGGCGAACCGGCGGAGCAGCAGCCCGATGAGGAGGAGCGCGAACTCCGGCAGGACCAGGGCACCCGCGCTCACCGGAGGAGCCTAGCCAGCCGTGGCGCAGGTCTCCCCGGCCGGGCGCCCCGGCGCGGCATCACGGTGCGTGAGGAGTCCGCCGGGGCGGCGTCCCGGGTCGGTGGGGCTGGTGCGCCTAGCGTGGCGGACGAGGTGATGAGTCATGAGTGAACGCAACGGAAGCACCGCCGCCGGCACCGGGACCGCCGAGATCCCCGTCGTGCGCCCCGCCGGCCCGGAGACAGCGACGACGGCGACGCCGCCGGTACCGGAGCCGGTCGCCGTGCCGACCCCACCGCCCCCACCGGGGGCGCCGGCCGAGGAGGTGCCGGGCGGGGACCGTGACCTCTCGGGCATGCAGGCGACCGCACCGGTGAGCGTCCGACCCCGGCCCCGCCTGCCGCGCCGCGGGCCGCTGACCGTGATGGGTCCGTGGGCCCCGGTGGCCGGTGGGCTGATCGGCCTGCTGCTGGGCGCGATCGCCGCGCTGGTCCTGGCCGGTGCGGCCGACGGCTTCGAGGACCGCCTGGCCCTGGTCTTCGTCGTCCTCGCGCTGGGCATGCTGGGCAGCGCCGGCGTGCTGCTCGCCGACGAGGTCCGCATGATGCGCCAGCAGGCCCGCGACGCCGTCGTCCGCCCGGCGTCCGTGGAGGCGACGGTGGGGCTGCTCAACGGCCTGACGCCGGCGCGCCTGCTGCTGCTGTCCAGCGGGTTCGTGTTCTTCCTGGCGGCCTTCGTCAGCCGTTGAGGCGGCGCCCTCGCCGGGTGCTCAGGTGTAGGCGTCGACCGCGAGGTGGACGGCCAGGCCGAGCCCGGCGAGGGCGATGACCCGCCGCAGCGCCGTCTGCGGCGCCACCCGCACGATGCGGGGGCCGAGCAGGGAGCCGAGGAACAGCCCGATGGCCAGCGGGAGGGCGGCCGACCAGACGATCGAGGCGAAGAGGACGAACCCGACGGCGGCGACGGTGTTGGCCACCCCCAGCACGACGTTGCGCATCGCGTTGCTGCGGGGCAGGCCCTCGCCGGTCGTGAGCAGGAACGTGGCCAGCATGAGCACGCCGGCCGCGGCGCCGAAGTAACCGCCGTAGACGGAGATGGCGAGCACGGCGACCGGGAGCCACCACTGGTCGGGCCGTCCGGCGCGCGCCATCGCCCCCTCGGCCGCGAGCTCCCGCGGCGGCCGCTGGACCAGGATGGCGATCGACGCCGCGCCGATCAGCCAGGGCACGATCTTCTCGAACCCGCCCTCCGGCGTGAGCAGGAGCAGCAGCGCCCCCGCGGCTCCGCCGACGAGCCCGGCCGCCATCAGCGGCAGCAGGCGCCGGCCCTGCCCCTGGAGCTCCGGACGGGAGGCGCTCACCGTCCCCACGCCGACCACGACCAGTGCCGCGGTGTTGGTGACGTTCGCCGTCACCGGGGGGAGGCCGACGGCGAGCAGCGCCGGGTAGCTGATCAGCGAGGCCAGCCCGGCGATGCTGCCGGTGAGCCCGGCACCGATGCCGGCGAGGACGAGGAAGGCGAACTCCCAGACGCTCATCCTCGCTGCTCCGCAGGGGAACCCGGGCCTTCGGCGCTCATCCGGTCACCAGCACCGCGATCGCGACCAGGCCGAGCACCACGATCGCCGCCCGCAGCACCGGCGCCGGCAACCGACGGCCGTAGCGGGAGCTGACCGCCCCGCCGATCAGCGAGCCCGCGGACAGCAACGCGGCGGCCGTCCAGTCGATGCGATCGGTGGCCACCACCACGTAGGCGAGTGCGGCGACGGCGTTGACCGCCAGCGTCAGCACGTTCTTGATGGCGTTCAGCCGCTGCAGCGGCTCGCGCAGGATCAGGCCGAAGATGCCGATCTGCAGCACGCCCTGGCTGGCGGCGAAGTACCCGCCGTAGGTGCCGGTGGCGTAGGCGCCGACGAAGCAGGCGAGCAGCCGGCCGCCCCGGACCGGCGGGGCCGTGCCGTCGGCGGGCCGGGCGGGCAGGCTGCGGGTGAGCAGCGGCTGGAACGCCACCAGCACGACGGCGAGCCCGATGAGCGCCGGGACGATGGTCTCGAACGCCTCGGCCGGCAGGGTCAGGAGCAGGAAGGCCCCGGTGAGCGCTCCGAGGATCGAGGCCGGCAGCAGCCGCAGCAGCAGCCGGCGCTGCCCACGGAGCTCCCGGCGGTAGCCGATCGAGCCACTGAGGTTGCCGGCCACGAGGCCCAGGGAGTTGCTGATGGTGGCCGGCAGCGGGGGGAGGCCGACGGCCAGCAGCACCGGGAAGCTGACCAGGGTGCCGGACCCGACGACGGCGTTGATGCCGCCGGCAGCGAAGCCCGCCGCGGCCACGGCGAGCATCTCCCAGCCGGTCATCCGCACATCCCGGGAAGCGTCGCACGCCGTCCGCCCCGGCCGCCGTCGCGGGAGTGTCGAACCGCTCACACCCGCGACCGCGGCCTGCGCGGCGGCAGGACCGCGCGCAGTTGGGCTCGCCGTGGAGCCCGGATCTCGGTAGGCATGGCCCATGGCGGTGATCGGATTCCACAACTCCCACGAGCAGGTCCACCCCGCGGAGCTGCTCGAGGCGGTCCAGCACGCCGAGGAGGTGGGCTTCACCGCGGCGATGTGCTCGGACCACCTCACGCCCTGGAACCCGCGGCAGGGCGAGTCGGGGTTCGCCTGGTCGTGGCTGGGTGCGGCCATGGCGACGACGTCCCTGCCCTTCGGGGCGGTGAACGCGCCGGGCCAGCGCTACCACCCGGTGATCGTGGCCCAGGCGATCGCCACCCTCGGCGCGATGTTCCCCGGTCGCTTCTGGGTGGCCCTGGGCAGCGGTGAGGCGATGAACGAGCACGTGACCGGCGACAAGTGGCCCCGGAAGGACGTGCGCGACGCCCGTCTCCGTGAGTGCGTCGACGTGATCCGCCGGCTGCTCGCCGGCGAGGAGGTCAGCCACGACGGCCTGGTCACCGTCGACCGGGCGGTGATCTACACGCTCCCCGAGGTGCAGCCCGCGCTCATCTGCCCGGCGGTCAGCGTGGCCACCGCCCGCCGGGGTGCCGACTGGGCCGACGGGCTGGTCACCATCAACCAGCCGCACGACAAGCTGCGCGAGATGATCGCCGCCTACCGGGACGCCGGGGGCCAGGGCAAGCTCGTGCTGCAGGTGCACGTCTCCTGGGATCCCGACGGCGACCGCGCGCTGGCGATCGCGCACGACCAGTGGCGCAGCAACGTGTTCCCGCCGCCGCTGTGCTGGGACCTCGACAGCCCGGAGGCCTTCGAGCAGGCCAGCGCGCACGTCGCCCCCGAGGACGTCACGGGGGCGGTGCGGGTCTCGGCGGACCTCGGTCAGCACACGGCCTGGCTGCAGGAGTACCTGGAGCTCGGCTTCGACGAGGTGTACCTGCACCACGTCGGGGTGGAGCAGCGGCCCTTCCTCGACGCCTTCGGCGAGCACGTGCTGCCGCAGCTCGGGGTCACGGCCCAGGCGCCGGTGGTCGCCATCGATCCACCGGGGCCGGCCGAGAACCGCCGTCCGGACCTCGACCCGGTGCCGGCGCCGTGAGGATCACCGACACCAGCGACCTGTGGTGGAAGAACGCCGTCGTCTACTGCCTGGACGTCGAGACGTTCATGGACTGGAACGGCGACGGCGTCGGTGACTTCGCGGGCCTCGCCCAGCGCCTGGACCACCTGGCCGACCTCGGCGTCACCTGCCTGTGGCTGATGCCCTTCTACCCGACCGCCGAGCGCGACGACGGCTACGACATCACCGACTTCTACGGCGTCGACCCGCGGCTGGGCACGCACGGCGACCTGGTCGAGGTGATCCGGACGGCCAACGACCGCGGCATGCGGGTCATCGCCGACCTGGTCGTCAACCACACCTCGCGCAAGCACCCGTGGTTCCGGTCGGCGGAGTCGTCGAAGGACTCGCCGTTCCGCGACTTCTACGTGTGGCGCTCCGACCCGCCGCCGGACACCTCCGACCAGGTCGTCTTCCCCGATCAGGAGGACAGCATCTGGACGCTGTCGGAGAAGACGGGGGAGTGGTACCTGCACAAGTTCTACAAGGAGCAGCCGGACCTGAACGTGACCAATCCGAAGGTCCGCGACGAGGTCGCCAAGATCATGGGGTTCTGGTTGCAGGTCGGGCTGTCGGGGTTCCGCGTGGACGCCGTCCCCTTCTTCCTGGAGACCGCGGGGGCCGACGGCGGGGCCCTGCCCGACCCGCACGAGTACCTGCGCGACCTGCGCGCGCTGGTCGGTCGGCGGTCGGGCAGCGGCGTGCTGCTGGGGGAGGTCAACCTGCCCTACGAGGAGCAGGTGCAGTTCTTCGGTGGTACCGACGGCGACGAGCTGACCATGCAGTTCGACTTCATCGGCATGCAGGCGCTCTACCTGTCGCTGGCACGCGTCGACGCAAGACCCCTGACGACGGCCCTGGAGGGCCGGCCGACGCTGGACCCGGACTCGCAGTGGGCGACCTTCGTGCGCAACCACGACGAGCTGACGCTGGACAAGCTGTCCGACGACGAGCGGGCCGAGGTCTTCGCCGCGTTCGGGCCCGAGGAACGGATGCAGGTCTACGGGCGCGGGCTGCGCCGGCGACTGCCACCGATGCTGGAGGGCGATCCTCGGCGGGTGCGCATGGTCTACAGCCTGCTGTTCTCCCTGCCCGGCACCCCGGTGCTCTTCTACGGCGAGGAGATCGGCATGGGCGAGGACCTGGACGCGGAGGGCCGGCTCGCCGTCCGGACACCCATGCAGTGGACGTCGGGCCGCAACGGCGGCTTCTCCGACGCCGCGCCCGGGAAGCTGCCGGGGCCGGTGGTCAGCGGCGGCTTCGCGCCCGAGTACGTCAACGTGGCCGACCAGCGCAACGACCCCGACTCGCTGCTGTCCTTCATGAAGCTGCTGATCCGCCGGTACCGGGAGTCACCGGAGCTGGGCTGGGGCGGTTTCACGGTGCTGGAGCACCCGTGCCCCGAGGTGCTGGCGCACCTGTGCACCTGGGACGACGGTGCGCTGGTGGCCGTGCACAACCTCGGCTCCGAGCCGCGGACGGTGCCGATCACCCTGGAGGGCTGCGACTCCTCGCACCGGCTGGTCGACCTGCTGCAACCCGGCGGGGAGGCGGTCGCCGACACCGGCGGGGCCGAGATCCAGCTGGACGGCTACGGCTACCGGTGGCTGCGGGTGGTGGCCCAGGACAGCCGGCGGCTGGTGTGACCGGCTAGCGGCGATCCTGCTGCCGGCGGGCGATGACGACGAGGGCGACCAGGACGAGCGCCAGCGGGGCCCAGCCGGGCAGCCCGAACGGGCCGAGGATCAGCGCGGCGACGAACAGGATGGCCTGGAACGCCAGCCAGAAGCCCGCCAGCACGATCACCCAGAAGAGCACGGGGCGTTCCATCTGCAGTTGGCGCAGGTAGTTCATCGCCCCTCCTCGGGGTCCCGATCGGTCGCTTCCGGTGGTACATCGGCAGCGCGGCGCCACTCCTGAAGGCGTGTGCAGGGAGCACAACTCCCCGCCGGCGGCAGACGTTCCCGCGCTCAGTCCCTGCGGCCGGCGTCGACCAGCCGGATGACGGCGGAGCCCTCCTCGTCCGAGGCCTCCAGGTCCACCTCCACGTCGACGCCCCAGTCGTGGTTCCCGTCCGGATCGTCGAGGATCTGCCGCACCTTCCAGACGCCGGGCTCCGACCTGTCCCAGATGAGCAGCGCCGGGCCGCGGGCGTCGCCGCCGGTGTTCAGCTCGGCGTGCTCCTCGAAGTAGCCGCGCACCACCGGCTCCCAGCGGTCGGCGTCCCACCCCGAGGCCTTGTCCAGCTCGCCGAGGTCGTACCACCGGCGGCGGGCCCACAGCTCGACCCGGCGGAACAGCGCGTTGCGCACCATCGCGGTGAACGCCCGCTCGTTGCCGGTGAGCGGCCGCGGCCGGGCCGGGACGGCCACCTCGGCGACCGGACCGTCGTCCGGATTCGTGAGTGCCTCCCACTCGTCGAGCAGCGAGGAGTCCACCTGGCGCACCAGCTCACCGAGCCACTCGACGAGGTCGGTCACCTCCTCGGTGCGCGCGGCGGCGGGAACGCCGGACCGCAGTGCCTTGAAGGCGTCGGAGAGGTAGCGCAGCACGGCACCCTCGGACCGGGTGAGCCCGTAGGTGTTGACGAACTCGCGGAAGGTGAACGCCCGCTCCCACATCTCGCGGACCACCGACTTGGGGGAGAGCTGTGCGTCGGCGGCCCACGGGTTGGTCTGCACGTACACCTCGAAGGCCGCGCCGAGGAGCTCCTCCAGAGGCTTGGGGTAGGTGACCTCCTCCAGCAGCTCCATGCGCTCGTCGTACTCGATGCCTTCGGCCTTCATCTGCGCCACGGCCTCGCCCTTGGCCTTGTTGAGCTGGGCGGCGAGGATCTGCCGTGGGTCGTCGAGGGTGGCCTCGATGACGCTGACGACGTCGAGGGCGTAGGTCTCGGAGTCGGCGTCCAGCAGGTCGATCGCGGCGAGGGCGAAGGTCGACAGGGGCTGGTTGAGCGCGAAGTCCTCGGGCAGGTCCAACGTCAGGTCGTAGCGGCGCCCGTCCGGCTCGGGCTGCGGCAGGCGTTCCAGGACGCCGGCCTGCAGCAGCGAGCGGGCGGTGCCGATCGCCTCGCGGATGTGCTGGAGCTGCTTCTTGCGCCGCTCGTGGTTGTCGGTGAGCAGCCGGCGCATGGCCGCGAACGGGTCGCCGGGGCGGTCGACGACGTCGAGGATCATCGACGTCGACACCCGCATGTTGCTGGTCAGCTTCTCGGGTTCGCCCTCGACGAGGCGGTTCATCGTCGCCTCGCTCCACGGCACCATGCCGTCGGGCACCTTCTTGCGCACCAGCTTGCGGCGCTTCTTCGGGTCGTCGGCGACCTTCGCGAACTGCTTGAGGTTCTCCACCTCGTGCTCCGGCGCCTGGACGACGACGGTGCCGGCGGTGTCGTAGCCGGCGCGTCCGGCGCGGCCGGCGATCTGGTGGAACTCGCGCACCTGGAGCAGCCGGGTGCGGGTGCCGTCGTACTTCGACAGCGCGCTGAACACGACGGTGCGGATCGGCACGTTGATGCCGACGCCGAGGGTGTCGGTGCCGCAGATGACCTTGAGCAGCCCGGCCTGCGCCAGCTGCTCCACCAGCCGCCGGTACTTGGGCAGCATGCCGGCGTGGTGGACGCCGATGCCGTGCCGGACCAGCCGGCTGAGGGTGGTGCCGAAGGCGGAGGAGAAGCGGAAGCTGCCGATCATGTCGGCGATCGCGGCCTTCTGCTCCTTGGTGGCGACGTTGACGCTCATCAGGGCCTGGGCGCGCTCGAGCGCGGAGGCCTGGGTGAAGTGGACGACGTAGATGGGCGCCTGCTGGGTGTCCAGCAGCTCCTGGATCGTCTCGTGCATCGGCGTCGTGGCGTAGTAGTGGTGCAGCGGCACCGGCCGCTCGGCGTTGGCGACCAGGGCCGTGGGGCGGCCGGTGCGGCGGGTGAGGTCCTCCCGCAGGAAGGTGACGTCGCCCAGGGTGGCGCTCATCAGGAGGAACTGCGAATCGGTGAGTTCCAGCAGCGGCACCTGCCAGGCCCAGCCGCGGTCGGGGTCGCCGTAGAAGTGGAACTCGTCCATGACCACGAGCCCGATGTCGGCTCCCGAGCCCTCGCGCAGCGCGATGTTGGCCAGCACCTCGGCGGTGCAGGCGATGATCGGGGCCCCGGCGTTGACGCTGGCGTCGCCGGTGAGCATGCCGACGTTGGCCGCGCCGAAGACGCCGCAGAGGGCGAAGAACTTCTCGCTGACCAGTGCCTTGATCGGCGCGGTGTAGTAGCTGCGCCGGCCGGCGGCCAGGGCGGCGTACTGCGCGCCGGTGGCCACCAGGGACTTGCCGGAGCCGGTCGGTGTGGCCAGGACGACGTTCGCGCCGCTGACCAGCTCGATCAGCGCCTCCTCCTGCGCCGGGTACAGCGTCGTGCCGCCCGCCTCGGCCCAGGCGGCGAACGAGGCGAACAGCTCGTCGGGGTCGCTGCCCAGCGCCTTCAGCGCGGAGAGGTCGGCAGGGTCGGCGAGGAGGGGCGGGGCGGTGGCGGTCATCGTGAGGGACAGCGTGCCCGATGCTGCGGCGCTTCCCGCGCTGCGGTCGCCGAACCGCCGCCAGGTCACGAAATGGTCACGAAGCCTGTAGGACCGGCGTGAATGGGTCGATGCTTGGTCAGTAGGTGAACAACAGGTGAACGGAAGGTGGCTGGGCGATGCGTGATCTGGGATGTCCTGAGTGCCGGTGGGTGCCCGTCGTCGACGGCCGCGGCAAGCGCCGGCTCGAGATGCGCTGGCAGCTGTCGGGTGCGGTGACCGCCATCCCGGCCGCGCCGGTCTCCCGCGCCGCCTGAGGCAGCGGAACCACTTCCCGACCCGGGCAGTGGGAGTGGCGCACGAAGGTGCGCCGGTCCCAGTGCCCGGGTCGCGTGCTGTCCGGGCCGGGCGTCGGTCCGGCTCTCCTCGGGGCTCGGCGTGGGTTCCGGGCGGGTGCGGCCGGGGTAGGCGCGCAGGCGTCGGCCCCGGTGAGCACAGCCCGGGCCCCGGAGAGCGCACCCGAGGAGAACCATGTCGTCACCACGCCCCGAGTCCCAGCCCGCCCAGCAGCAGAGCGTTCCCGGCACCCTCGGGGAGATGGACCCCAAGCCCGACCACGGTGAGGAGAGCTACCAGGGCTCCGGGCGGCTCACCGGCAAGGCCGCCGTCATCACCGGTGGTGACAGCGGCATCGGCCGAGCGGTCGCCATCGCGTTCGCCCGCGAGGGTGCCGACGTCCTCATCTCCTACCTGGACGAGCACGAGGACGCGCAGGACACCGCCAGGTACGTCGAGCGGGCCGGGCGCAGGTGCGTGCTGGTGCCCGGCGACATCTCCGACCGCGCGCACTGCAAGACGATCGTCCCGAAGGCGGTCGAGGAGTTCGGCAAGGTCGACATCCTGGTCAACAACGCCGCCTTCCAGATGAGCCACGACTCGATCGACAACATCTCCGACGACGAGTGGGACCACACCCTCGCCACCAACCTGTCGGCGATGTTCACGCTCACCAAGGACGCGATCCCGCACATGCCGCCGGGCGCCTCGATCGTCAACTCGTCGTCGGTGAACTCCGACAACCCGAGCCCGAACCTCATCGCCTATGCGATGACCAAGGCGGGCATCGCCAACTTCACCGCCTCGCTCGCCCAGATGCTGGCCGAGAAGGGCATCCGGGCCAACAGCGTCGCGCCGGGCCCCGTATGGACGCCGCTGATCCCGGCGACCATGCCGGAGGACAAGGTGGAGAGCTTCGGCCAGCAGGTCCCGCTGGGCCGGGCCGGGCAGCCGGCCGAGCTGGCGCCGGTGTACGTGCTGCTGGCCAGCGACGAGGCGTCCTACGTCTCCGGTGCCCGCGTCGCCGTCACCGGAGGCAAGCCCATCCTGTGACCGTTCCCGCGGGGGCCACGCGCGTGCGCGTGGCCCCCGCGGGGACGGTGCCCGGGCAGGGTGGTCAGGAACGAGCCGGCGTCAGGTCGTGCAGGGGGCCCTGCCACCTGGCGGCCGACACCTCCGTCGGCGGCGCGAACCGGCCCGTCGTCGGGTCCAGCAGGTGCACCTGCGCGGAGCCGATGTCGAAGAACATCCCGGTGACGCGCACTCGGCCCTCGTCGACCGCCCGCCGTACCGACGGGTGGGTGAGCAGGTGCTCGAGCTGCTGGACGACGTTCGACCGGGCCAGCCGGTCGGCGGGAGACAGTCCGGCGTCGCCGCCCGTGCCCGCGCCGTCGGGCCGGATGGTCTCCTCCTCGAGGCGGACGTCGCCGTGGTCGAGCCAGCGCCCCGTCGCCGGCGGGATGCTGCGGCGGTCGTCCATGAGCAGGGCCGCCATCGCGCCACAGCCGGAGTGCCCGCACACGGTGATGGCCTGTACGGACAAGACCTCCACCGCGTACTCGATCGCCGCGGCGACCGAGCTGTCATCGGGGTGGGCCGAGTCGCTGTGCGGTGGGACGAGGTTGCCGATGTTGCGCAGGGTGAACAGGTCGCCCGGGCCGCTCGCGGTGATCAGGTTCGGCACGACACGGGAGTCCGCGCAGGCGATGAACAGGTGGGTGGGCCGCTGGCCGTGCTCCGCCAGGTCGGCCAGGTAGGGCTCGACCAGGGGTGCGGTCAGGCGCTGGTACTCGGTGATCCCGCGGTGGAGCCGGGCCTCCGCGGACACTTCGCCGTCGCCGTCGCCGTCGCCGTCGCCGTCGCCGTCGCCAGGGCCGTGGCCGTTGCTCTCGACGACGATGTTGGGCTCGTCGGAACCGTCTGGACCTGGCCAGGGGGCGAACCAGGCCGGGTCGGTGAGCTGCTGCTCGGCGGCCTCGCTGCCCTTGCGGAGGACCGGGCTGGCCGACTCCCGGCTGGAGTACCAGGGGCGGCGGCGTTCCTCGAGCCGAATCGTGCCCCCGAGCCGCTCGTGCGTGGTCTGCCAGTTGTGCAGGCAGTCGAACGCGGTGTGGTCGAGGAAATCGATGTCGAGCTCCAGGTCGACGTCGGCGCCGACCGGCACCTCGCGCAG
Source organism: Blastococcus saxobsidens (assembly GCF_002938435.1). GTDB lineage: Bacteria > Actinomycetota > Actinomycetes > Mycobacteriales > Geodermatophilaceae > Blastococcus > Blastococcus saxobsidens. The sequence continues at coordinate 4,490 of NZ_POQT01000043.1, read as the reverse complement.
CGCCGAGGTGAGCTTCGGAGCGGACAGGAAGGTCAGGGAGCCGGCCACCCGGACGTGCCACCGGTCACCCCGCTGCGAGACCTCCACGTGGGTGTGGGTGAGCCGGTACATGGCGAGCAGCAGGGTCACGCCGAGGCCGATGAGCACGCCTTCGAGGAGGTCGGTGAGCAGCACCCCCAGCACGGTGGCCACGTAGGCGGGCAGGTCGCGGTGGCGGTGCAACTCCCGGATGTTGCCGAGGTCGAGCAGCCGGACGCCGACCACGACGAGCAGCGCGGCGAGGGCGGGCAGCGGGATCTGCTCGACCAGGCCACCGAAGAAGACCACGAAGACGACGATCCAGAGGCCGTGCAGGACCGCCGAGGTGCGGGTGCGTGCCCCGGCCTTCACGTTGGTCGAGCTGCGCACGATGACGCCGGTCACGGGCAGGCCGCCGGCCAGACCGGAGGCGATGTTCGCCGCGCCCTGGCCCATGAGCTCCCGGTCCACGTCGGTCCGCGGGCCGTTGTGCATCTTGTCGACGGCCACCGCGGACAGCAGCGATTCCAGGCTGGCCACCAGCGCGATGGTGAGCACCCCGAGGGCGATGCCGGGGATGTCCCCGGACGGGAGCCCGGGCAGCCCCAGGTCGTCCAGGATGTTGTCGGGCACCTCGGGACGGGCGAGGTGGTCGAGTCCCAGCACGGCCGCGACGACCGTGGCGACGACGATGGCCGGAAGCGCGGCGGGGACCGCGGACATCATCTTGGGCAGCCGGGGCCAGGCGAGCAGCAGGATGATCGTCAGGGCGCCGATGAAGTCGGCGTCGGCATGGGCGGCCATGACGGAAGCAGGCAACGTCAGCAGGTTCTCGACCGGTGAGGCCTGCGGCGACTCGCCCAGGACGACGTGCAGCTGGGCCAGCACGATGGAGATGCCGATGCCGGCGAGCATGCCGTGGACGACGGCCGGTGACACGGCCAGCGCCCCCCGGGCCACGCGAGAGACCCCCAGGCCGATCTGCACGAGGCCGGCCAGGGCGGTGATGAGGCACATTGTGGCCCACCCGTACTGGTCGATGAGCTGCGCGACGACCACCGTCAGGCCTGCGGCCGGCCCGCTGACTTGGACGACGGAGCCGCCGAGCAGACCGGCCACGATTCCACCGACGGCGGCCGCGATGAGGCCGGCGGTGACGGGAGCGCCGGACGCGAGGGCGATACCGAGGGACAGCGGTACGGCGACCAGGAAGACCACGAGTGATGCGGGGAGGTCATGGCGCCAGTGGCCTAGTCCGACGGTCTGGAGTCCGGGTCGGCGACCGGGCGGGGTAGAGGGCGGGTCGGGCACGGTCGAGGTACTCACGGTACGGGTCCTTTTCGCTGCGGGACGGGGACGCCGAGGGCGGCCGCGTGGGTCCGGAGATGGCGGGGAGGTCGGCAGGGGTCCTGGTCGACGGCCGTGAGGGCCGTGAGGCGTCGTTCTGTCAGCGCCGGGGTCTCCAGACGGCTACGTGGCTCGCAGCTCCCACTGACAGGCAAGGTGTACGGAGAAACCGTACCGACCGGTCTGCTTAGTTTCATGCCGAGGCGGAAAAGTTTTGGTGAACCCCGCATGACCCCCGGCGGGGTGGGCAGATGTGTAGTCGGTCGACTCCCTGGAGTGACGCGTACTCGACGACCTCAGGAAGGACGACTCATGGGTGACATTCCCAGCCTCTCGGCGCCCCGTGCCTTGCTGCGCGATCCACAGGTCCGCCGGGAGTGGGAGGGAAAGCTCTCCACGTGGCGGACCGTGGACCGGCGCGCCGTGCACAAGGCTGCCGTGGCCGAAGTGCTCATCACCGACGTGGCGCCGATCGACCCGGCACTCAGCGTGGCCGCGGCGCAGTGGGCCGGCGGGCACCCCACGTTCAGGCCCGCGACGAACGGGCGACCGCACCCCCTGCTTTTCGTGGAGACGGTGCGGCAGGCCGCGATCTACCTCGCGCACCAGGAATACGGTGTGCCACCTGGCTCCCACTTCATCTTCGAGCGCATCACGGCGTCATTCCCCGAGGCGGAACCGTGGGGCCCGTCCACGGAGCCGGTGTCGGTTCTCGTCGCGGTGCGCACGAACCTCCACCGTGTCGGTGGTCGCGTCGCGGGCGCGTACATCGAGAGCGAGGCATGGTCGATGAATCGGCGTATCGCGACCTGTCAGGCGTCGTACCGGTGTCTGGGCGCTCGTGCGTACGCCCGGATCCGCAGAGCCGGGAGGTCCACGCTCCGGGCTGGCCCGACCCCCGACATCCCTGCCCCACGCCACCGCTCGGCGCGGCGGGCGGACGGTCCGGCCGGAGAAAGCGTGTCCACTCTCGAATTCGACCCGCACCACCCGACGTACTTCGACCATCCGGTCGACCACCTGCCTGGCATGCTCCTGCTCAATGCCGCCGTGGAGGCGGGGATGCGGCGGCTCCGGCACCCGGCCGTCGACCGTCTGGAGCAGCTCGACATGTCCTTCGACCGGTTCGCGGAGCTCGACCGGGCAGTGTCGATCGTTTCGCGGCCTGCGCCCAGCTCGGTCGGAGGCGACAGCCTGGCGGTCGCTGTCGAGCAGGAGGGCGCCGTCGTCGCGCAGGCCGCCCTACGATTCACCCGCTCGACGGCACCCCGGGTGAGCCGACGGCCGGGATCGGCTCGGTAGGGGCCAACGCGGGCCACACCAGCGTCCAGAACTCGCTGACCCGCTCGAGCAGATCGGCTCTGCGCTCGAGTTGGTAGGAGATCTGGTCCATGCCGTAGAAGCTCGCCACCATGACGCGGGCAGCCTGCGCCGGTGGGATATGGGCACTGATCTGGCCCTTCGCCTGGCCGTCCTGGAGGAGTGAGGTCACCAGGAGCTCCCACTGCACATAGGGCCGTGGGAGCTCCGACAGTGTGGCCGGTGGCAGCTCGAACAGCAGGCGCTTGGTGGCCTGGGTGGCGGGATCGTGCATGAACTCCTGCGCGATCCGGTTCATCACCGCGACCAACGCCTGCAGCACGTCGTCATGGGCGGCCGCGATGTCAGCCAGGACCTTTGGCCATCGCTCGTAGGTCTCGTGCACGATCGAGAGCGCTATCTCCTCCTTGGAGGAGAAGTGCCAGTAGACGGCGCCCTTCGTCAGGCCGGTGGCCGCGGTGATGTCGTTGAGCGACGTCGAGGGGTAGCCGTGCTCGCTGAATAGCACCGCGGCCGCAGTCATGATCGACCGGCGGGTGGCCGCACCGTCGTTCGCGCGGCCTTGCAGGCGCCGCACCGGGGGGTCGTCGTCCACCCGCAGGTCTGCCACATGCCACCATGCTTCCGGTCCGTGGACTCTGTGAGTCCGAGGGGCCGAGTCTAGATGACTGAATCCTATTGACCCGGGCGCGTGTCGGTCCACCCGGAAGTGGGCGGAGGGTGCCAAGACCGATGTGTGAGCAACAACCTCACACCCTCCTGACCGCACTCTACGTAGAAACGTAGAATTGGAAGACCGCGTCCTGCCTGGGCTGGTCGCGGGCGCACCGGCCAGGCCGCAAGCCGGTTCTGACCGACGCCGCGCTGCTGTGTCTGGCCGTCGCCCAGCAGCTGCTCGAGATCGCCAGCGAGCGGCGGTGGATCCGCTACGCCCTGGCCGACAAGCTCCCCAAGGTCGCCGAGCACCTCGAGGCCGCCCGCGCCGACGTGCTGGCCTCCACCGCCTTCCCCAAGGAGGTCTGGCGCCAGATCTGGAGCAACAATCCCAGCGAGCGGCTGAACCGGGAGATCCGCCGTCGCACCGACGTCGTGGGCATCTTCCCCGACCGTGACTCGTCATCCGCCTGGTCGGCGCCATGTTGGCCGAGCAGCACGACGAATGGACCGAAGGCCGCCGCTACCTCGGCCTCGACGTACTGGCCCGCCGGATTCGGCAAGCTCGCCAGCTGCCGGCAATGGATCGAGGCGGTCTCCGACACCCTCAAAGGCCAGCTCACCCTCGAAGACCATGGAGGACGGACCCTGGCCGGGGTCTACGCCCGCGTCGGTGCCCGACTACTCGCCCTGGCCGCCGCGATCTGGCACAACTGGCACATCGGAGCCCCGGTCAAGCGCTCCCTGATCGCCTACGACCACTGAGATCACTATGATTCACTCATCTAGGCTGCGGACGCCCCGAGGCACGAGGGACTTCCCGCCTGGACGCCACTGATCCCGGCGACCATGCCCGAGGAGAAGGTGGAGAGCTTCGGTCAGCAGGTCCCGCTCGGACGCCCCGGCTAACCGGCCGAGCTCGCCGGTGTACGTGCTGCTGGCCAGCGACGAGGCGTCCTACGTCTCCGGCGCCCGCGTCGCCGTCACCGGCGGCAAGCCGATCCTCTGACCCTTTGCAGATGATCAGGATGCTCCTATGGATGGTCAAGCTGCTGATGCGAGGTTTTCGGCGGGTTGGGTTGGGCGGAGGACGTAGTAGAGCTCGCGGGCGATCATGCGCTTGAGGCAGCGGATGATGTCTTTCTTGGACA
>NZ_POQT01000042.1 GCF_002938435.1 Blastococcus saxobsidens | reverse complement strand
GCACGTAGGTGCGCAGCTTGACCGTGTTCGGGCTCTGCCCCGACGCGGCCAGCCAGCCCGCCCACGCGGCCAGCTCCACAGCCCAGATCGTGGCCTGCGGTTGACGCACCAGCGCCGCGTACCGGTCAGGGGTGGGTGTGCGGTCGGTCCACCCTTTCGTCACGGCGAACTCGTAGAACAGGCGGACGTTCCGCAGCCACGTGCCGCGGGTCTGTGCGCTCCACGGCTGCTCGTCGGCGTAGCCGGTGAGCCCCTCGGAGGTCACCTGCCAGGGGCAGCCGGCGAACGCGTGCGCGGCGCGGCGCACCGCCCGGATGCGGTCGTAGACAGTGCCGTCGGTGAACCCGTCGGCGCGCAGCTGCTGCTCCCACGCCGCGATCGGCTGCCGCCACTCCTCTGGCAGGGGTCGGGCGGTCATGCTCACCGGAGGCCGGCCAGGAACTCGACGGCCGACTCGATGCCCGCGGCGAGCTGCCGGGCCTCCTCGGCGGTGAACGGGCCCTCCGCGGAGATGTCCAGGTACGGGCCGCGGGTGGCCGTGACCGGCCCCCGCTCGGAGGCGGCCTGCTCCTCGGCGACGACCGTCAGGTGCTCGCCCAGGTTGCGGCCGTGGAAGCGGACCAGCTCCCCGCCGCCGGGCATGGCCGAGTCGAATCCGTGGCCGGGCTCGTACTCGCACCACGGCGGGCACGGCAGCGGCGTGCGGGCGCTCATCGGAGGCCTGCGTCGGCCAGGGCCAGCTCACGGCCGGTCTCGGTCAGGTGCGCGCTGACCGCGATGACGTCCAGGTCCTGGTACAGCAGCCAGGCCTGCCCGTCTCGGGGCAGCCAGTCCACGAGGACCACCGTCACGGGGGTGCGGTCGATAGTGTCGATCATGGGTCTCTCTCCTCCACACAGGTGAGTGATCAAGGCCCCGTTCCGGTGTTCGCGCACCGGGCGGGGCCGCCTTGTTCCTAGCGGACGCCAGGGACAGTTTCGGGGGCGGTTGTCGTCGCCCCGGACAGCATGGCCAGCACGAGGCGGAAGGCCGAGATCTCGCCGCTGGCGTGGTCGCCGGCGGCGAGGCCTGCCCACTGCTGCGCCTGCCGCTCGGCCCGGACGAGGTCCTTGTCGATGATCTCGACCAGCGATCGCAGTGCCCACGCGGGCAGGTCCGCCGACGTGTCGACGGGGAACGCTTCCAGCCCGACGCTCACAGGGTGCCGCCGAGCGCCAGGTAGAGGCCGGCGGTGACGTTGATGCCGACGTAGAAGGTGACGACGCCGGAGATGAGCACGAGGCTGGTCCGGACGCCTTGGACCGAGGCGCGGAGGTGCTCGGCGAACTGGGAGCGGCAGAACCGCAGCCACCGGGGACCGATGGGGAGGCGCGGGCCGAGAAGCCGGGGGACGGGGCGGATAGCGTTGGACATGGGTCTCTTGCCTCCTGGGGCGGGAGATCAAGGCCCCGTTCCGGTCTAGCCACCGGTGCGGGGCCGTCCTCTTTCGGAGGACAGGCAGACCATGACGCTTGTGGTGCCGGTCGTCTTCCTGGTGCTGCCGGTCACAGTCCTCTTCGCCCTGTTCCCGGGCCTGATCGCCATCGTCTCGCTCTCGCAATGAGCGGAACCAGGAAGGACCAACCCATGCGCGCGTACGCGTACCTGCTCGCCACCCTGTCGGCGCTCTCCGACCGGGTCCGGGGCGAGGATCCCGAGCGAGGTGACGTCCCCGGCTGGGTCATGATCACCGTGATGACGGCGGCCCTGGTGCTCGCCATCCTCATCCCGTTCCGCGAGGCCATCACGCAGGCGGTCACGAACGCGCTGACCTCCGTCACCGGCGCAGGTGGGTAACCCGACCGTCGATCCGCTGGACGACGGCGAGCGGGGCAGCGCAGTCGTCGACTTCGTCATGGTCTCGATGCTGATCGTGGCGCTGCTGCTGGCGGTGCTGCAGGTGGCGGTCTACGTGCACGTGCGCAACGTCGTCACCGCCAGTGCGCAGGACGGCGCCCGGTACGCGGCCAACGCCGACGTCGATTCGACCTCCGGTGCCGACCGCACCGTGCAGGTCGTCGCGTCGGCGACCTCGGTGCGGACGGCGCGGGGGCTGTCCTGCACCTCGGGGGAGGAATTCGACCCCAGCGGGGCGACGCTGGTGGTGGTCCGCTGCACCGGGTCGGTGCCCTCGCTGCTGGCGGCGCTGGGCAACGTGCTGCCGCTGGAGGTCACCGGCCGGGCGCTCAAGGAGGGCTCGTGAGGTGGCTCCGGACCCGGCTGGGAATGCTCACCGGGGAGCGAGGCTCGGCGCTGGTGGAGTTCGTGTTCATCGCGCTGGTGGTCTTCGTGCCGCTGGTCTACATCGTGGCCGGGTTCTCCGCGGTTCAGCGCGGGGTGTTCGCCTCCCAGGCCGCGGCCCGGGAGGCCGGCCGGGCGATGGGCACCGCCGCGGACCCGGTCAGCGGGCAGGAGCGGGCGTTGCGGGCGGCGCAGCTGGCGGTGGAGGACCAGTCGGTCGAGGCCACCGACATGCGGCTGGGCTACGCGCCGGCCGGGGCCGACTGCGACGCCGCGGGCAGGTACACGCCGACGCTGACGCCGGGGGAGGAGTTCTCCGTGTGCGTGACAGTGACGGTGCGCATCCCGCTGCTGCCGGAGTTCATCGACGCCAACACCGCGACCGGCCAGTTCGTCGTCGAGCGCGACCGCTACGTCGACGGCTGAGAGTCCATCCGGGGCCGGTGCGGCTGCTCGCTCGCGACTCGGGGCGTGGATCGAGCTCGCTATTCACCCAGAGCGAGGCCGGCCAAGAACCATCCGAGGGCCCCACCAGCGATGAGGAAGGCCGCCGTAGCCGTCCCTTTGCTGTCCTCACCGTCCTGACTGAACCCCACGGCGGCTGCTCCGACCGCGAGGGCCAGTGCCGGCCACTTCGACGCGCCCAGGATGACGGCTGCCAGTTGCCAGAAGCCGCGGAAACCCGATGGGTTCGGTGCAGCCGAAACCGCGATCATGATGGATTCGACGATGGCAACCATGATCGCCTCCGGGTGCTCGGCAGCCGCGCTCGGAACCGGGCCGGGGGCGTGACCTGCCGACCTCCTGAGTCCCGCCCGAGGTGTCGATCCGTGCCCGTATTGAACGCTTGGCTGCCTCCGCTGTCAGCGCCGAGCGGCATGGGCGGGGGGCCGCATTTCCTGGCGTCTCCGACGTAGGGCCGTCCTACGCGCCGGCCGGTGCCGACCGCGATGCGAAGGGCGGCTGCTGCACGCCCGCTGACGCCGCGGGGAGATCTACATCGACGGCTCGGTCGCCGTCGACCGGGACTTCGGTGCGCCGGACGGGGACTCCACCGCGAGAAGGATCGACGTCACGAGCACCCACAGGCCGCCGAAGACGACACCGAGGAGGCCCGACGGCCCCAGCGGCGTGAGGGCGACGAGGAGCGGCGCGAGCACCGCCAGGCTGAACCAGCTGAACCAACGAGGGAAGACCCCGTGGCGGAGACCGGCGACCACTGCCGCGACCACCATGACGAGCGTCGGCACGGCTGCGGTGCGGGCACTCTCCCAGCCGGTGGTGAGGAGGACCTGAACGGTCACGGCGTCGCCCAGATCCGCCGCCGTGGCCATGCCGATGCCGTCGCTCGCGAAGGAGAGCCACCGGACGGCGGCCAGCACGGCGCCGTCCGCGGATCGACGGCCGAACTGTGGTGCAGCCGGCGGGGCCCGGCAAGGGCCTGCCGCCTACCCGCGGTAGGCCGCCCGGCGGAGACCGGGATCGGCGGCTCGGCCGATGTGCCCGGGAATCGGCGCGCGGGACCGTTCAGGCCCGATCCCGGTCATGGAGGTTCCCGTGCTCGACACCCCCACCACAGCCACCACCACCAACGACGACGGCGCCGAGCGCGGCCGCGCGGCCCACTCGGCCCGGCGGTGGTTCCTCATCACTGCACCGGTGCTCGCCGGTCTGCTCGCGATCGTCGGCGCGGCGGCGGACCCGGCGGTGGACCTCGACGGGCCCGAGTTGTACCGGCTCTACGCCGAGAACCCGGACCCCCTGCAGATCAAGTCGCTCAGCTACCACTTCGCCTACGCGTTCTGGGGCGTCGCGGCGCTGCTGCTCGCCTGGTCGGTCCGGGGCCGGGGCGCCTGGCTGGCGAACGCCGCCGTGCTGCTGGCCTTCCTGGGGGCCACGTCACTACCCGGGTTCCTGCTGGCCGACTTCTACGACTCGGGGATCGGTCAGGCCTTCGGCGTCGAGGGCAACGTCGCGGTCGAGGAGGCGATGAGCGGGATGTGGGCCCTGCTGGCCATGCAGATCAGCGGGGTGGCCGGTTTCCTGCTCGGCCTCCCGGTCGCGACGCTGGCCGCCTGGCGCGGCGGGCTGCTGCCCTGGTGGGCCCCGGTCGCGGTGACCGTCGGTATCGGCGGCGGCTTCTTCGTGGTGGGTGCCAACGTCCCCGGTGCGCTGATCATGACGGCGGGCTTCACGGTGCTGTCGGTGGCGCTGGCCCGCAGCCACGGTCTCCGCGAGGGGCGTCGTTCCGCCGTCGGCTCCTGACGACGTCGGACCGTCCGTGCGCCCGCTGACGGGACTAGGTTCCCCGGCCATGGTCCCGGTACCGACCTGGCGACCGTCCGCCGTCGACGCGGCGGTGGCCGGTGCGCTGGTGGCGCTGGGGCTGGTCGAGGCGGTGACCACACCGCTGGACCGGCCCGCGTGGTTGCACGCCCTGCTCACCGTCGTGGTCATGGGGGCGGTCGCGTGGCGCCGGCGCTTCCCGCTGTCGGTGCTCGCGTTCGCCGTGGCCGGGATGATGATGATCGACGCCGACGGGCAGTTCGCGGTCTTCGCGGCCCTGGTGATCGTCTCCTTCACCGCCGGCGTGGAACTCGACCCGCCACGTGCGTGGGTCGGACTGGCGCTCGCGGTGGTGCCGTTCTGCATCGCCTTCGCCGTCACCGGGGCCCAGGTCAGCGACTTCGTCGCCGTGACCGTGCTCTACGGCGGCAGCTGGGTGGTCGGGCAGGCGCTGCGCGACCGCACCCGTCGGTCGCTGGAGGCGGCCGAGCGCGCGGACCGGGCCGAACGGTCGAAGGAGGAGGACGCGGCCCGCGCCGTCGCCGCGGAGCGCGCCCGCATCGCGCGTGAGCTGCACGACGTCGTCTCCCACTCGATCAGCGTCATCGCGGTGCAGACCCAGGCCGTCCGACGCCGGCTGGACCCCGCGCTGGGACGGGAGATCGACGACCTCCGTGCCGTCGAGGTGACGGCGCGGCAGGCCATGGCGGAGATGCGCCGGCTGTTCGGCGTGCTCCGCGCCGACGGGGAACGGCCGGCCCTGGCGCCCCAGCCGGGGCTGGACCAGCTCGACCGGCTCGTGGCCGACACCCGGGCAGCGGGCGCCGAGATCGACGTCGTCGTCGAGGGCGACCCCGTGCCGCTGCCCCCGGGGGTGGGCCTCGCGGCCTACCGGGTGGTGCAGGAGGCGCTGACGAACGTGCGTCGGCACGCGGCGGGGAGCCACGTAACGGTGTGCCTGCGCTACCGGGAGTCCGAGGTCGACGTGGAGGTCCTGGACACCGGCGGAGTGGATGCCGTCCCGTCCGACGGCGGTGGTCTGGGACTGGTCGGGATGCGGGAACGGGTGGCCCTCTACGGCGGCGCGCTCGAGGTGGGGCCGCGGCCCGGCGGTGGCTTCGCCGTCCGCGCCCGGCTGCCCTTCCGGGAAGGCGCTGCGGCGTGACCGTGCGGATGGTGATCGCCGACGACCAGCCGATGGTGCGGGCCGGGCTCCGCTCCCTGCTCGACGGGGAGGGCGGGGTCGTCGTCGTGGGGGAGGCCCGGGACGGCGAGGAAGCGCTCGCCTGCGTGCGCCGTCTGGAGCCGGAGGTGGTGCTCATGGACATCCGCATGCCGGTGATGGACGGACTGGCGGCCACCCGCAGGCTCGTGGCCGACGGCGCCCGGACACGGGTACTGGTGCTCACCACCTTCGACCTGGACGAGTACGTGTTCGACGCGCTGCGGGCCGGAGCCAGCGGTTTCCTGCTGAAGGACGCCACCGCCGAGGAGCTCCTCGGCGCGGTCCGGACGATCGCTGCGGGGGAGGCGGTGCTCAGCCCCACCGTCACCCGCCGGGTCATCGAGGCATTCGGTTCCATGCCGGTGGCCGATGCCGGGCTGGCCGGCCGGCTGTCCGCACTCAGCCCCCGGGAGGTGGAGGTGCTGCGACTGCTGGCCCGCGGACGGTCGAACGCGGAGATCGCCCGGGACCTGTTCGTCAGCGACGCCACCGCGAAGACCCACGTGAGCAATGTGCTGACCAAGCTGGACCTGCGCGACCGCGTGCAGGCGGTGATCTTCGCCTACGAGAGCGGGCTGCTCCGGATCGGCCGAGGGTCCGTTCCCGGCTGACCGACCGCCCCCCGCGCCGTGCTCAGAGCTCCGCGGAACTCAGTCCCGCCCATGCTCCGCCGGGCCGGCGGCACGCAGCCGCCGGCTCCGAAGGATGCGCCCCTGGTCAGGCGCCGCGCTCGACCTCGGCCTGCACGACGCCACGCACCGCCCGCAGCAGCGACTCGTCGGAGGTGTCCCCGTTCGAGAGGGCTGCCCGAGCCTGGTCGTCGACCAGGCTGCCGTCGACCGTCTCGAGCCAGTTCACGTCACCGCCCACCCGGCGTCCGACCTGGAAGCCCTCGCCCTCGGGCCGCAGCACGTAGTCGTGGCCGTCCACCTGGATCGTCATCTCCTGGGTCATGAGGGGCCCCTACCCGCAGGTGCCCCCGTTCCACGCAGTCAGTTCGCCGACGGCGGGGGAGACGATCGCCGGCATGGACGAGGAGTACTGCGAGGTCGTCGTCACCGGAGGCGCGGACTGGCTGCCCGGCTACACCCGCACGATGGTCGAGGAGCGCCTGGCTGCCTGCGGGCACCAGTTCTCCGCCATCCGATCGGTGTACCGGTGGGCCGGCACGGTGCAGGACGAGCCGGAGGGGAGGGTCGCGCTGCACACCCGCCGGTCGCTGGTGCCCGAGATCGTCGAGCGCACCGCCGCGCTGCACCCCTACGAGGTGCCGTGCGTCATCGCGGTGCCGCTGGTCGGCGGCGATCCGGCGTACCTGCGCTGGATCACCGAGGAGACCCGCGACCCGGTCGCGCGGAACTGACCATCGCGCCACCGTCCGTGGCCGGTGGCGTCAGCCGGGCTCGCCGCGGGCCTTCCGGCGGGCGATGACCACGATGTCGACCGCGGCCACGACGCCGACCACGGCGAGCACGACCGCCCACCACACCGGTGCCCCCGCAGCCAGCACGCCGATCGCGCCGACGACGCAGGCGACCAGCGCGATCACCGCCAGCACCAGCCGCAGGGTGAGCGCGGACTGCGCCGGAGCTGCGCCGGCGAAGCCCGCCGTCGGGTCGTGGTGGTCCGGCAGCCCACGCTCGTAGTCCTGCCGTGATCGGCGTTCCTGGGGCTCGCTCATACCGCACTCGCGTACCCGGCGGGCAGGCGCACTACCCTGGGTCGACGTGGCTGCTGACTTCTCCGTCGTCCTTGACGAACTCGACACGACCCTGAAGTCGATCGAGGCCGTCCTCGACGTCGACAAGCTCCGCCGCGACGTCGCCGAGCTCGAGCAGCAGGCCGCCGCGCCGGACCTGTGGGACGACGTCGAGGCAGCCCAGGCGCTCACCTCCAAGCTCTCCTACATGCAGGGCGACCTGCGCCGGGTCGAGGAGCTGCGCAGCCGGCTCGACGACGTCGGGCTGCTGCACGAGATGGCGGCCGAGGAGGGCGACGAGGCCACCACGGCCGAGGCCGAGCGCGAGCTGGAGGCCCTGCGCAAGGTGCTCGACGAGCTCGAGGTCCGCACCCTGCTGTCGGGCGAGTACGACTCCCGCGAGGCGCTGGTGACCATCCGCTCCGAGGCCGGCGGCGTGGACGCGGCGGACTTCGCCGAGATGCTCATGCGCATGTACCTGCGCTGGGCCGAGCGGCACAAGTACCCGACCGAGGTCCTCGACATCAGCTACGCCGAGGAGGCCGGCATCAAGTCGGCCACCTTCTCGGTCAAGGTGCCCTACGCCTACGGCACCCTCTCGGTCGAGCAGGGCACCCACCGCCTGGTGCGCATCTCCCCGTTCGACAACCAGGGCCGCCGGCAGACCTCCTTCGCCGGGGTCGAGGTGCTGCCCGTCGTCGAGCAGACCGACCACGTCGACATCCCCGAGAACGAGATCCGGGTCGACGTCTTCCGCTCCTCGGGCCCGGGTGGGCAGAGCGTCAACACCACCGACTCCGCCGTCCGGATGACCCACATCCCGACCGGCATCGTGGTGTCCTGCCAGAACGAGAAGAGCCAGATCCAGAACCGCGCCGCGGCGCTGCGGGTGCTCCAGGCGCGGCTGCTCGTCGTCCGCCAGCAGGAGCAGCGGGCCGAGATGGACGCACTCAAGGGTGAGGGGAGCAGCTGGGGCAACCAGATGCGCTCCTACGTCCTGCACCCTTACCAGATGGTCAAGGACCTGCGCACCGACCACGAGACCGGCAACACCGGTTCGGTCCTGGACGGCGACATCGACGCCTTCATCGAGGCCGGCATCCGGTGGCGCCGTCAGCAGGAGGCCACCCCCGCCTGACCCGGGTGTCGGCGAGGTCACGTTCCGGCCCCGCGCGGAGCCGGACGCGACCGTCCGTGACCGCTCCACCCGGCCGTTGCCCGGTGTCGGTGACTGTCTGCGAGAGCGACTCCCGGCAGGTCGCGTCCAAACGACCGGGAGCGGGGCCTGGGGCTAGTACCGTGGCGCCTCGTGATCGAAATGCAACACGTCACCAAGCTCTACCCGGCGAGTGGTCGGCCGGCCCTGGACGACGTGTCCACGGAGATCGACAAGGGAGAGTTCGTCTTCCTGATCGGGTCCTCCGGCTCGGGCAAGTCGACCTTCCTGCGGCTGCTGCTGAAGGAGGACGACCCGACCTCGGGCACCGTGACCGTCAACGGCAAGGCGCTCAACACCATGAGCAAGTGGCAGGTGCCCAAGCTCCGCCGCACCATGGGCTGCGTCTTCCAGGACTTCCGGCTGCTCCGCAACCGCACGGTCGCGCAGAACGTCGCGTTCGCCCTCGAGGTCATCAACAAGCCGCACCGGACGATCAAGCGGGTCGTCCCGGAGGTGCTGGAGATGGTCGGCCTGGAGGGAAAGGCCAACCGGCTGCCCGGTGAGCTCTCCGGCGGTGAGCAGCAGCGGGTCGCGATCGCGCGCGCGTTCGTGAACCGGCCGCTGGTGCTCCTGGCCGACGAGCCGACCGGCAACCTGGACCCGGAGACCAGCGAGGGCATCATGCTGCTGCTCGAGCGGATCAACCGGACCGGGACCACGGTGATCATGGCGACGCACGACTACCACATCGTCGACTCCATGCGCCGGCGCGTGATCGAGCTCAACGGGGGAGTCCTCACCCGCGACCAGTCGCGCGGCGTCTACGGCGTGGGTCGCTAAGCAGCGCACCGCCGTACCGACACCGCCGTCCGCGTTCGCACGCACTCCACGACAGGGAATCCATGCGCGTCAATTTCGTGCTCTCCGAGGTGGCCACCGGGCTCCGTCGCAACCTGACCATGACGGTCGCGATGATCCTGACGACGGCCATCTCCCTCGGCCTCATGGGCACCGGCCTGCTGATCGCCGGGATGATCTCCGAGATGAAGGAGATCTACTACGACAAGGTCCAGGTCTCCATCTTCCTGGCCGACGACGTCACCGACGAGCAACGGCAGGCCATCCAGACCGAGCTCGAGTCCTCCGACGAGGTCCGCAGCTTCATCTACGAGTCGCGCGACGAGGCCTACGAGCGCTTCCGGCAGCAGTTCAGCCAGCAGCCCGAGCTGGTCGAGAACACCCCGCCGGACGCGCTGCCGGAGAGCTTCCGCGTCGAGCTGGTCAACCCCGAGCGCTACGAGGTCATCGCCGCTGCCTTCCCGAACGGCGAGGCGGGGGTCGACCAGGTGCGCGACGAGGGCGAGTTCCTCGACCGGTTGTTCAGCCTGCTCAACGGCGCCCGCAACGCGACGATCGCGATCGCGGTGGTCCAGGCGGTGGCCGCGCTGCTGCTGATCTCCAACACGATCCAGCTGGCCGCGTTCAACCGTCGCAACGAGACCAACATCATGCGGCTGGTCGGCGCCTCGCGCTGGTACACCCAGCTGCCGTTCATCCTCGAGGCCGCGATCGCCGGGCTCATCGGTGGACTGCTGGCCGCCGGCGGCCTGATCCTGACCAAGGTGCTCTTCATCGACAAGACGCTGGAGGGCCCGATCAAGTCCGGGATCATCCCGCCGGTCGAGTGGGGCGAGATCATCCTCAACAGCGCGATCGTCTCGGGCATGGGCGTCGCCCTCGCCGGCGTCGCCGCCTACGTCACCCTGCGGCTCTACGTCCGGCTGTAGGCCGCACCTCGCTGCCCGTGTCCCGTCGCCCCTCCCGCCGGTCCCCCGGGGGAGGGGCGACGGCGTTCTGCTGCCCTGCCGCCGGGCGAATGGGACGAACTGGTGGCGATCAGCGCGTGATGACCACGAGTTCGCCGCGCTCGCTGCCTGCCAGGGCCGGGTGACGCGGAGCGGGCTGCGGCGCGGCCACGATCGCCCGGCGCAGTAACCTGGGTCCATGCCGCGGGAACAGGGGCGCAAGTTCATCGCCCAGAACAAGAAGGCGCGGCACGACTACTCGATCCTGGACACCTTCGAGGTGGGCCTGGTCCTCACCGGCACCGAGGTGAAGAGCCTGCGTGCCGGCCGTGCCTCGCTCGTCGACGGGTTCGCCTCGATCGACGACGGCGAGGTGTGGCTGCAGCACGTGCACATCCCCGAGTACGTGCAGGGCACGTGGACGAACCACACGCCGCGTCGCAAGCGCAAGGTGCTCATGCACCGCGCCGAGATCGACAAGCTGATGGGCAAGACCAAGGAGGGCGGGCTCACCCTCGTCCCGCTCGACCTGTACTTCAAGGACGGCAAGGTCAAGGCCACGCTCGCGCTGGCCAAGGGCAAGAAGTCCTACGACAAGCGGCACGACCTCGCCGAGCGTGACTCGCGGCGGGAGATCCAGAAGGCCTTCGGCCGCTACGTGAAGGGCCGCCGCTGATCGCGCGGTGACACCGCTCGATCCACCGGTGAGGGCCGGCGGGCACGCCGCTGAGCAGGTGGCCCGTGAGCCGGGTGCCGACGGCCCGCCTACGGTGGACCGCATGCGAGGGATGGCCTACGACCGGTTCGGGGACGACGACGTCCTGACGCTGCGCGACGACCTCCCGGAGCCGCCCGTCGGACCGGACACCGTGCTCGTGCGCGTGCACGCCGCAGGGGTCAACCCCGTCGACATGGGCATCCGCGCCGGCCGGCTGGCGAGCTTCTTCCCGCACAACTTCCCGATCGTCCCGGGCTGGGACGTCTCCGGCGTCGTCGAGGCCGTCGGCCCCGCGGTGGTCGCGTTCGCCCCCGGTGACGAGGTGTTCGGCTACGTGCGCCGCGACGACGTCCAGTGGGGGACGTCGGCGGAGCTCGTGCCCGCGCCGCAGCGCTGCCTGGCGCACAAGCCCGCGTCGCTGTCCTTCGCCGAGGCCGGCGCGCTCCCGCTCGCCGGGCTCACCGCCTACCAGGCGCTGACCGAGGCGCTCGACGTCGGCGAGGGCGACCGCGTGCTGGTCCACCGGGCCTCGGGCGGGGTGGGGTTCAACGCGGTGCAGATCGCCGTCGCCCTGGGCGCGCACGTCATCGGGACGGCGAGCCCCCGCAACCACGGCTTCCTGACCGACGCCGGCGCCGCCGAGGTGCTCGACTACTCCGCGGGGCCGATCAGCGGTCAGCTCTCCGAGCCCGTCGACGCCGTCCTGGACCTGGTCGGTGGGGACACGCTCGCCGACGCCCCGAAGCAGGTGCGCGACGTCTCCCGCATCGCCTCGGTCGTCGACCCGAAGGTGTTCGAGATGGGTGGGCGCTACGTCTTCGTGCGCCCCGACCAGCACGACCTGGAGGAGCTCGGTCGCATGGCCGACGCCGGGCAGCTGCGGGTGCCGATCGCGAGGGCCTTCCCGCTCGAGGACCTCGTCGCCGCGCACCGTCTGGTCGGCGAGGGGCACGTCCGCGGCAAGGTCGTCGTCACGCTCCGCTGACCGGGGGCCGGCCGGGGCCCCGGCGGGTCAGGCGCCGTCGGTCCGGGCCATCTGTGCCTCCCGCAGCTCGGCGTGCATCTCCCACGGCGCCTGGGGGAGGACCTCGCCGGTCTCCAGCAGCGACTTGAGGTTGGCCATGACCGCCGGCCAGCCGGCCGAGATGGCGGCGTGGTCCTCCGCCGTGGGCAGGCCCTCGTGCCGGACCGTGAGCCGGACGATGTCCTCGTGCGGCTCGATGGTGAACGTGACGTGCGAGGGCTCCTCGCGCTGCTCCTCCGAGCCGGGGAAGGTGATCACCAGGCGCTCGTGGGGCAGCGCCTCGACGACCGTGCCGGTCACGTCGGAGATGCCCGAGCCGTCCGTTCGCACGTGCCGCCACGTCGACCCCGGCTGCCAGTCCGACTCGTTGCGGTGGCCCCAGTACCGGGCCGTCAGGTCGGCGTCGGTCAGTGCGTGCCACACCTGCTCGGGGGTGGCCCTGATGTAGGTGACGTAGACGTAGGTGGGCTGGGACATCGCCTGCTCCTCTGCTGAGTGCCGGATGGCGCTGAGGGCGCGCAATCTCGGTCGTTCGAACTTGTCGATCCACCGCTCCTGCACCTCGTGCAGCGGAACGGGGTTGAGGTGGTGCAACTTCTCCCTGCCCTGCCAGCTGGTGCTGATCAGGTTGGCCGCCTCCAGGACGGCGAGGTGCTGGGACACCGACTGCCGGGCCATCGACAGGGAGGCGCAGAGCTCGCCGAGCGTCCGACCGTTCCGCTCGTGCAGCCGGTCGAGCAGCTGGCGGCGGGTGGGATCGGCCAGCGCCTTGAACACCGCGGCCAGGTCGTCGATCACGTCGACAATCATGCAGTCATTTACCTGCATGTCAATGTCTGGGGCTACGGTCCCGGGCATGCTCCGCGCCGATGGGGGAGGGCTTCCCGTGCAGCCGCCGCAGTCGGACGACGACGTCCCGCGCTACTGGCGCGAGCTCGGGCTGCCGGGTTTGGTGGACGTGCACGTCCACTTCCTGCCCGAGCGGGTGCAGGCGAAGGTCTGGCAGTACTTCGAGGCGGCCGGGACCCACTACGGCGCGGAGTGGCCGGTCGCCTACCGGCTCCCCGAGGAGGAGCGGCTCGCCGTCCTCGACCGGCTCGGCGTCCGCGCGTTCCCGACGCTGCCCTACCCGCACAAGCCCGGCATGGCGCGGTGGCTGAACGAGTGGTCGCAGGAGTTCGCGCAGAACCGCCCGCAGGTGCTGCCCTCGGCCACCTTCTTCCCCGAGCCCGGGGTGACCGACTACGTCGCCGAGGCCCTGGACGGCGGCACCCGGGTGTTCAAGGTGCACGTGCAGGTCGGCGCCTTCGATCCGCGCGACCCGCTGCTGGACGACGTCTGGGCGCGGCTGGAGGAGACCGGCACCCCCGTGGTCATCCACTGCGGCTCGGGGCCGCTGGCCGGCGAGCACACCGGACCGGAGCCGATGGAGGGCCTGCTGGAGCGGCACCCGCGGCTGCAGCTGGTGATCGCCCACCTCGGCATGCCCGAGTACCGGGACTTCCTCGACCTGGCCGAGCGGTACGAGCGGGTGCACCTGGACACGACGATGTTCGCCACCGACTTCACCGAGCGGCTGATGCCGTTCGACCGCTCCCAGCGGGGCCGCCTGCGGAACCTGGAGGACAAGGTGCTCCTCGGCAGCGACTTCCCCTCGATCCCCTACGCCTACGCCCACCAGTTGCAGGCGCTGCACCGGCTGGGCCTCGGCGAGGACTGGCTGCGCGCGGTCCTGTGGCGCAACGGGGCGCGGCTGTTCACGATCGAGGCGTGACCCCGAGCGCCCGGCTGGCCGCGACCGTCCTCGGCACCCCCGACCCCCAGGGCCTGGCGCGCTTCTACCAGCGCCTGCTGGGCTGGCCGATCCGGGAGGACGACCCGCAGTGGACCACCCTGCGGCCCGCGGACGGCGGACCGGGGCTCTCCTTCCAGCGGGAGGAGGAGCACGTCCCGCCGGTGTGGCCACCGGAGCCCGGCGCGCAGCAGATGCAGCTGCACCTCGACATCCTGGTCGAGGACCTCGAGGCGGCCTCGGCCCTCGCCGAGGGGGGCGGTGCGCGCAGGCTCGGCGGGCACACCGACGACGACGAGGACGTGCGCGTGTTCGCCGACCCCGCCGGGCACCCGTTCTGCCTGTTCGTGCGCCTCCGCTGAACGGGTGGCCGCACGAGCGCCCGGTGTCTAGTCTCGCCAGCCGTGCCTGCTCTTCCCCCGCTGCCCGACGGCTTCGCCGCCCGCCCCCTGCACGCCGACGACGCCGCGGCGGTGGCCGCGCTGATCGTGGCCGCCGAACCCGGCGACGACACGGGTGAGTACCCCGAGGCCGACGACGTCACCGACGAGTGGACCGGCTGGAAGCTCGACCTCGCGCGCGACGGCGTCGCGGTCCTCGACGGCAGCGGATCGCTGTCCGGGTACGCGACCGTGTTCGCCACGGCGAGCTTCCGGGACTCGTTCCGCGTCTCCCTCGACGGGCGGGTGCACCCGGCGGCCCGGGGGAGGGGCGTCGGTGGCGCGCTGCTGGACTGGCAGCTGGCCCGCGGCGCCGAGCTGCACGCCGAGCGGCGGCCGGAGGCGCGGGCGACGCTCGTCACCGGAGTCCTCGGCACCCAGCCGGACCTGGAGCAGCTGGTCGCGCGCAGGGGGCTCGAGGCGGAGCGGTGGTACCGGTCGATGGAGCGACCGCTCTCCGGCCTCCCGGCAGCAAGGTCGGTGCCCGGCGTGGAGCTGGTGCCGTTCACCTGGGACCGCGACGACGAGGTCCGTCGCGCGCACAACACCGCGTTCAGGCAGCACCACGGGTCCAGCGAGCGGGACGAGGCCACCTGGCAGTCGCTGTTCACCGGGCAACGGTCCTTCCGGCCCGACCTTTCGGTCCTGGCGCTGCACGACGGGGCCGTGCAGGGGTACGTCCTGGCCTACGTCTACGAGTCCGACGCCCGGGCGAAGGGCTACCGCGAGGTGGTCCTCGGGCAGATCGGGGTCCTGCCGGAGGGGCGGGGCCGGGGTGTGGCGTCGGCCATGATCGGCCGCGCGCTGCAGCTGGCCGCCGACGACGGCTGCGCCCGGGCGGCCCTGGACGTCGACAGCGGCAACGTCACCGGGGCGCTGCGGCTCTACGAGGGTTTCGGGTTCGAGACCGTGCGCACCCGCGTCTCCTGGTCGGTCGCGCGCCCGCCGATCACGGCTGACTAGGGTGCGGCGCATGGTCAGCGCCGATCAGCCCGCCCCCGCGTTCGATCCCGCCCTCGTCGGCCGCGCCCACCGCGCGATCGACCCGCTGCACTCGCAGCTCTACTTCGCCCCGGAGCAGGACGAGCACCTGAGCGCCCTCGGGCTCAAACCGGGCCGGATGGTCTACTTCGCCGCCCGCGCCGCCGCCATGGGCGCCGTTGGCGCCGGGGTCGTGACCGCGACCTTCTACAACTTCTCCCCGTCGCTGGTCGCGCACATGATCCCGCGCGCCTGGACGCTGGCCACCCCCGAGCAGGTGCTGGCCGCTCGTCTCGACGCGGCACGCGCGTCCCTCACCCGCCTGCTCGGTGAGGACGTCGCGGCGTCGGCGGAGGTGGCCGAGCTCGGCGAGCTGCTCCGCGAGGCGTGCACCGACCTCGGCGCCGAGGGCCGCGCCCTCTATGCCGGTCACGCCGACCAGCCCTGGCCCGAGGAGCCGCTGCTGGTGCTGTGGCACGGCACCACGCTGCTGCGCGAGCACCGCGGGGACGGGCACGTCGCCGTCCTGGTGCACGCCGGGCTGTCCGGCCTGGAGGCGCTGATCACCCACTGCGCGACCGGCCGGGGCTTCACCGAGCAGGCTGCCAAGGCCACCCGCGGGTGGAAGGACGAGCAGTGGTCCGCCGCCTGCGCCGCGCTGGCCGACCGCGGGCTGCTGGACGACGCCGGGCTGACCGCGGAGGGCGAGGAGCTGCGGCAGCGGATCGAGACGCAGACCGATGCGCTGGCCGCGGACCCGTGGCTCCAGCTGGGCGCGGAGAAGACCGCGCGGGTGGTCGAGCTGGGCAAGGGGCTGTCCCGGCAGATCACCGCGAACGGCGCGTTCGGGCAGGGCATCTTCGGTCGCTGAGCCGGCGGGTGCCCGCGGCCTCGTACGGGTCGCTGAGCGGTCCGTCGCTGCCTATCGTTCGGAGCACATCTGCAGACGCCGGGGGGCACCATGACCGCGACCGAACGCGAACAGGGCAAGGTCCAGGCCCAGCGGACCGACGTCGACGCGGCCTTCCGGGGGAGCGCGACCTACCGCAGCCTGGGAGAGCAGGAGCTCAGCCCCGCCGAGGAGCGGTTCGAGAAGGGCCGGCGGACCGTCGGGCTCTTCCTGGCCCCGGTGGTCACGATCGTGTTCGCGCTGCTGCCGTTGGACCTGCCCCGTGACCAGCACCTGCTGGCCGCCGTGCTGCTCGGCGTCATCGTCCTGTGGATCACCGAGCCGGTGCCGATCCCCGTCGGCGGCCTCATCGGGGTCGGGGCGATCGTCGTCCTCGGCGTCGTCCCCGCCGACGACGCGCTGGCCCCCTTCGGCTCCACGACGGTGTTCACCTTCATCGGCGCCTTCATCCTGGCCGCGGCCATGCTCAAGCACGGGGTGGCCCGGCGCTTCGCGATGTTCATCCTGTCGCTGAAGTGGGTGGGGGCCTCCACGGCGCGGGTGATCATCGCCTTCGGATTCATCACCGCGGTGCTGTCGGCGTTCGTCTCGAACACGGCCACGGTGGCCATGCTGCTGCCGACGGCGATCGGGATCCTGTCGGTCATCGCCAAGCTGCTGCAGGACAAGGACCTGGTGAAGTCCGACTTCGACCCGCTGCGGCTGCGGGTCGGCGTGGCGCTGATGCTCATGCTGGCCTACGGCGCGGGCGTCGGTGGTCTGCTCACCCCGGTCGGGAGCCCGCCCAACCTGATCGGCCGCGGCCTGATCGAGGAGGCGACCGGCGAGCGCATCGGCTTCCTCGACTGGATGCTCATGGCGCTGCCCATCTGCGCGCTGATGTTCGTCGCCCTGACCATCGTCCTGCTGCTGGTCAACAAGCCGGAGATCAAGCGCATCGAGGGCGTGCACGAGTACGTCTCGAAGGAGCGGGCCGAGATCGGCCCCTTCACCGGAGCGGAGCGCAACACGCTCATCGCGTTCGGCACCACCGTCGCCCTGTGGATCTTCCCGGGCGTCATCGCACTGACCGCGGGCACGGAGTCCGACCTCTACGCGACCATCAGCGACCGGCTGGACGAGGGCATCGTCGCCGTCCTCGGCGCCTCGCTGCTCTTCCTGCTGCCGACGGAGTGGAAGAAGCGGGAGTTCACGCTCAACTGGAGCGACGCCGCGAAGATCGACTGGGGCACGATCCTGCTGTTCGGCACCGGCATCATCTTCGGCTCGCTGCTGGCCAGCACCGGTCTGGCCGAGACCATCGGCCAGGCATCGGCGGACTCCCTGGGGCTGACCAGCACGCTGGCCATCACCGTCTTCGCCGTCATCCTCGCGATCATCATCAGCGAGACGACGTCGAACACCGCGTCGGCCGCCGTCGTCGTGCCGATCATCATCCCCGTGGCCATGGCGGCGGGGATCAACCCGTTCGTGCCGGCGCTGGCGGCCACCTTCGCCGCCTCCTTCGGCTTCATGCTGCCGGTGTCGACCCCGCAGAACGCGATCGTCTACGGATCGGGCGTCGTGCCGATCACCAAGATGATCAGGTCGGGGATCTCCTTCGACGTGCTCGGCGCGCTGCTCATCGTGCTGCTGCTGCCGCTGCTGGTCGACCTGGTGCTGGGCTCCGTCGGCTGACCCGCCGGCGGCTCACCCGTGTGAGCGACGACACCCGCAAGACCGCCCGCCGGCCGTGGGACCATGGGCGACGGCCGTGTCACGAGGACGGTGGCCGGGACCGGGAGGAGGACGTCGTGCGCAGCGAACCTCCGAGTACCGAACCCGAGTAGAAGGACCACCCTTCCCCCCACGCCTCGCAGGCTCGCCGCGGGCCCCTGAAGGGTGGCCGTCAGCACCCCGCCACACCGTCGTCCCGGGAGCCCGTCATGGTCGAACGCCGCCGCGTGCCGTTGACCGCCCTGTCCACCCTCACCCGCCGTCCGCGGCCGGAACTGGTCCCGCCCGTCCACCGCCCGCCCGCACCCGCGCCGCCGGCCCCGCCGGCGCCGTCCCGGATGGTGGACAACGCCGTCTACTCCGACGGCCGCCGGGTGGCCACGCCGGCCACGGCGGAGGAGAGCCGCGAGGAGCTCTCGCTCGGCGAGGAGCGGCTGGCCTGGCTGGGCCTGTACCGGCCCGAACCCGGGGAGCTCGGTTCGCTGGCGGAGCTGTTCGACCTGCCCGAGCTGGCCGTCGAGGACGCGATCAAGGCCCACCAGCGGCCGAAGTTCGAGCGCTACGGCAGCACGCTGTTCGTCGTCCTCAAGGCCGCCCGCTACGTGGACGCGGCCGAGGAGGTCGAGTTCGGGGAGCTGCACCTGTTCCTCGGCCGCGACTTCGCGATCACCGTGCGGCACAGCGAGTCGCCGGACCTGTCCCGGGTGCGGCGCCGGCTGGAGAGCGACCCCGCGCTGCTGGCCAAGGGCAGCGAGGCGGTGCTCTACGCGACGCTGGACGCCGTCGTCGACGGGTACCGGCCGGTGGTCGACGGGCTGGCCAACGACATCGACGAGATCGAGACCCAGGTGTTCGGTGGTGACCCGGGGGTCTCCCGGCGCATCTACGAGCTCTCGCAGGAGGTGCTGGAGTTCCAGCGGGCCGCGCAGCCGCTGACCGGGATCCTCGCCGCCATCACGGCCGGCTTCGACAAGTACGGCGTCGACGAGGAGCTGCGCAGCTACCTGCGCGACGTCGCCGACCACGTGGTCCAGGTGAACGAGCGGGTGGAGGCCTTCCGGCTCCAGTTGCGCGACATCCTCACGGTGAACGCCACCCTTGTGGCGCAGCGGCAGAACGAGGAGATCCGCGAGCTCACCGAGGCCTCGATCGCGCAGGGCGAGGAGGTCAAGAAGATCTCCGCGTGGGCGGCCATCCTCTTCGCGCCGACCCTGGTCGGGACGGTGTACGGGATGAACTTCGACCACATGCCGGAGCTGCACTGGGCGTGGGGTTACCCGCTCGCGCTGGTGGCGATGGTCGGCGTCAGCGGAACGCTGTACGCCGTCTTCAAGCGCCGCGACTGGATCTGACGCACCGCCCGCGCGCGTCGAGTGCGCAGTCGATGCTGCCCGGCACGCCGACCCGCGGCGTGTCGAGCGACAGCAGCTGCCCACTCGGCCGGCCGGAGACGCGGCGGAACATCGGCCTTGCCCGCTCCGTTACGCTGTCTGCACAACTACACAGGGGGTGAATGGTCTCGACTTCGGTCGCTTGACCAGGGGAAGCGAGCCGAGGAAGGCGACGATGATCTCGTTAACCACCCGTCGCAAACCACAAATGCCGACGCTAAGCGCGGCGACTTCGCTCTTGCTGCCTGACGGTAGCTGAGCGAGTCTGTCAGCCCGGGTTCGTCATCGGCCCGGATCCTGGCATCAGCTAGATGACTCACCGCACGTGCCGGTCGCGGACACGTGGGGGACACCCAACAGCGACTGGGCCCGTCACATCGAACATGTCCGTGTGATCGATGGGGTCGAGCAGAGGCGACAGCGGACTGCGCTCGGAGAAGCCCTGGCCATACGTCGAAGGACGCGGGTTCGATTCCCGCCACCTCCACCACCCCTGTTGCGTGCGAGAGCCCCGGTCGGCTGACCGGGGCTCTCGTGCGTCCTGGGTCAGTCCAGGTCCAGCACGGCCACCGTCTGGTCGCCGGAGGTCTCGCCGGTCGGCCGGAACCCGAGGCGGAGGTAGAACGCGCCCGGCCCGTCCTCGCCCGGGTGGTAGGTGGTGAACAGCGTCGTGCCCCCGCGACGGCGGATCTCCGCGGCCACCGCCTCGACCGCGAACCGACCGTAGCCGCGGCCCTGCTCGTCGGCGGCGATGTTGAGCCGCCACAGCCCCGAGCGGACGTCGGACCGGGTGCCGTTCCCGAGCCAGTCGATGTCCAGGAACGCCATGAGGAAGCCGACCGGGCGGTCGCCGTCGACGATCAGCCGCGGCCAGGCGACCTCACCGTGCGCGTACGCCTCGGCCAGCGACGTCGCGACCGGATCGACCGCGTGCTCCTGGTCGGGGCGCACGCGGATGGCCATCGCGGCCTCGACGTTGGCCGGCGTGATCGGCTCGATGCGCGGACCGGTGGTCATCACTGCACCGTAGATCGGGGGTCGAGCGGTTTCCGGCCGGAAGCGGCGCCGGCCGGTCAGACGCCGGAGAAGTCCACCTCCGCGGTCGGCACGACGCTGCCCGTGCGACCCGGCGCGGAGGCGAACCCCCAGTAGGAGTTGGTGTACGCGATGGCCTCCGCCGGGCCGATCGGGACGCCCCACTGGCGCATGTCCTCGGTGGTGTGCGCGTCGGCCACCAGCGTCGTGTCGTAGCCGCGCACCAGGGCGCCGTGCAGAGTCGACCGGATGCAGGCGTCGGTCTGCGCACCGGCGATCACGAGCCGTCCGACGCCGCGCTCGGCCAGGCGCTCCTCCAGGTCGGTGGCCTCGAAGGAGTCGCCGTAGGTCTTGTGCACCAGCGGCTCCGCCTCCAGCCGCTCCAGTTCGGGGACGTACTCCCACTCCGGCGAGCCCTGCGGCAGCCCGTCGTCGGAGTGCTGCACCCACAGGACCGGCACGTCCTCGCTGCGCGCCCGGTCCACGAGCTGCCGGATGTTGGCCACCACGCGATCGCGTTCCCAGGCCTCCCCGACGACGCCGTTCTGCACGTCGATCACCAGCAGGGCGGTGCGCGGACGGTTCTCCAGAGCGGTCACGGGTGCCTCCACGGGTGGCGGTGGGTGTCGGCGGTCACCGTAGGGCAGGCCACCGTCATCCCGAGCGGCCGCGAGCGCCGTCGTCCGACGCGCACGTCCTCCGTTCGGGGAACCGGGGAGGTGCAGCCGACGGCGATCGCGCACCATGACGTCGTGATCACGATCGGGGGAGGTCCCGGAACCCGGGACCGGCAGCCCTCGTTGCGCCGACCGTGACCGACCACGGCCCCGGCCTCCGCACGGAGGCGCGGGACGGCGCGCGGCGTCGGCTGGCGTTCCTGGCCACCTGGGCCCCGAGCGGGCGGCTGGCCGTGCCGGTGATCGTCTCGCTGGTGCTGGTCTCGAACATGGTCGGCGTCGGCACCGTGATCCTGCTGCTGCTCGGCGTCGAGGACGGCAGCGGCCGATCCGGGCGAGCCGAGGTGCTCTGGGCCGCCGCGGCCTACCTCGTGGTCGCCCTCCCGGCGGCCACGGTCGCCGGTCTGCGGCGCCAGCGCGTCACGAACCGCTGGCTCATGGCCGGCCGCGCGCCCACCCGCGAGGAGGCCCGGCACGCGCTGCGGCTGCCGCTGGACACCGCGCTGATCGCCGCCTGCGTCTGGTTCATCGCCGCGATCCTCATGGGCACGGTGGCGGCCTTCTCCTTCCCCGATGCACGGGTCGGGGCACGCGTCGCCGTCGTGGTGATCCTCGGCGGCGTGGTCACCGCCGGTGTCACCTACCTGCTCGTCGCCCGCGTGGCGCGGGCCGTCACCGCGCGGGCGCTGGCCGAGCACCCGCCCGTCGGCGCCCTGACGCTGGGCGTCCGGATCCGGCTGCTGCTCACCTGGGGCCTCACCAGCGGCGTGCCGATGCTCGGCGTCGTCCTGCTCCACCTGGACCCGAGCAACCCGGGTGGGCCGGGCAGGAACGCCGTCGTCTTCCTGGTGGTGGTCGCGCTCCTGGTCGGGGCGCTGGCCACCCTGCTCATCGCCCGTGCCGTCGGCCAGCCGCTGCGGGAGCTGCGCCAGGCCGTGCAGCAGGTGGGTTCCGGGGACTACGAGGTCGACGTCGTGGTGGACGACGCCGGCGAGATCGGGCTGCTGCAGGAAGGCGTCAACTCGATGGCCGCCGGCCTGGCCGAGCGGGAGCGGCTGCGCGACCTGTTCGGCCGGCACGTGGGCACCAGCGTCGCCCAGCGGGCTCTCGCGACCGGCGTCTCGCTCGGCGGTGAGGAGCGCACCGTCGCCGCGCTGTTCGTCGACATCGCCGGCTCCACGTCGCTGGTGCGCCGCACCGGCCCCGAGGAGATGGTCGGGCTGCTCAACCGGTTCTTCGAGATCGTCGTCGACACGATCGAGGGCGAGGGCGGACTGGTGAACAAGTTCGAGGGCGACGCCGCCCTGTGCGTGTTCGGCGCCCCCACCGACCACCCCGATCCGGCCGGCGCGGCGCTGCGGGCCGCCCGCCGGATCTGCGCGGCCGTGGCCGATGCCGGCGAGGTCGACGTCGGCGTCGGCGTGGCCTGCGGCCGGGTGTGGGCCGGGCAGGTCGGGGCGGCCAGCCGGCTGGAGTACACGGTCATCGGGGACCCGGTGAACGAGGCCGCCCGGCTCACCGAGCTGGCCAAGGACCACCCCGGCCGCGCGGTGGCCAGCGAGCCCACGGTCCTCACCGCCGGAGCCGACGAGCGACCCCACTGGGCACCCGGCAGGGAGATCGAACTACGGGGCCGTGACGAGCCCACGAAGACCTGGGTGCTCGCGTAGGTCGTGCCGAGCGGGGCCCGAAGGGTCCCCGAGGGACGGCCTGGCTCCGCGGAGCGGGTCCCGACGACGGGGGGCCGGAGGCTCCCCAGAGGAGACCCTGGCTGCCTTGTCGTGCCGAGTGGGCCCCGGAGGGGTCCGCGCAGGCACGACGAAACGGCTCAGATCAGCGGGGGAACGGCAGTTGGAGGCGGTGCGATCCGGAGGATCGCAGTGTCATTGCGTCGGCGGCCGCATCGGCTTGCCGGGCTCGTGGGCCTTGACCACGACGAGCACGTCCTCGGGCTGCAGCGTGCCGATCAGCGCGTCGTCGAAGCGCAGCGTGCGCCCGCTGCGGGTCACCGACAGCACGATGTCGCGCAGCTGACGGGGACCCAGGCCCACCTCGTCCGCGGTCACCGGACGCTGGTGCAGGTCCAGGCCCTGCCCGCCGGTGACCAGGTCCTCGACGACGGCGACCACGCGCGGTGCGTCGGTGGACAGGCCCAGCAGCCGGCCGGAGGTGGCCGACGTGGTGATGACGGTGTCGGCGCCGGACTGGCGGAGCAGGTTGGCGTTCTCCTCCTCCCGGACCGAGGTGGTGATCGGCACGCTGGGGTTGAGCTGGCGCACGGTCAGGGTGATGAGCACCGAGGCGTCGTCCCGGTTGGCCGCCACGATGACCGCGCGGGCCCGCTCCACCGACGCGCGGCGGAGGACCTCCGTGCGGCCGGCGTCGCCGATGATGCCGGTGAGCCCGAGCGAGTTGGCCTCGTCGATGGCGCGGGGCTCGGGGTCGACCACGACGATCTTGTCCGGCGTGGTGCCGTTGGCGATGAGCGAGCGGATGGCGCTGCGGCCCTTGGTGCCGTAGCCGCACACGATGACGTGCTGGCGCACGCGGGACCTCCAGCGACGGATGCGGAACTCCTCGCGTGACCGGGCGGTCAGCGCTTCGAGGGTCGTTCCGATGAGGACGATCAGGAACATGATGCGCAGCGGCGTGATCAGCAGGACGTTGACCAGCCGGGCGCCGGGGGTGACGGGCGTGATGTCGCCGTACCCGGTCGTGGAGAGGGAGACCGTCGCGTAGTACGTCGCGTCCAGCAGGGAGATGGGGCCGCCCTTGCTGTCCTCGTACCCGTCCCGGTCGATGTAGACGATCAGGACGACGACGGCCAGGACGATCGCGGCGATGACCACCCGCCGCCACACCTGGCGGACCGGGGACTGCTCGAGGTGGGCGATCCGTACGCCGGTGTGCTCGGTCTCCAGACCGCCTCGCTGCTCCTCGTCCACGTCGCGGACAGTAGTGAGCGGGAGCCCAGGTCGCGCGTCGCCGCACCCGAACGGGTGCGACGACGCGCCCGACTCCTCAGGCCTGGAGCGACTCCCGTTCGCGTGCCGCGAGCTCCCGCTTGAGCACCTTCCCGGCCGCCGAGACCGGGATGGCGTCGATGAACGTCACGTCCCTCAGCCGCTTGTAGGGGGTCACCTTGTCGTTGACCGCGGCCATCACCGACTCGGCGGTGAGAGCCGCGCCGGCGTCGTCGGCCTTGCGCACCACGTAGGCAACCGGGAGTTCCCCGGCCCCCTCGTCGGGCCGCCCGACGACGGCCGCGCCGGCCACTCCCGGAACGCCGAAGAGGATCTCCTCGAGCTCGCGCGGGAACACGTTGTAGCCCTTGTAGAGCAGCATGTCCTTGGTGCGGTCGACGATCGACAGGTAGCCGTCCTCGTCGAGGATCCCGACGTCGCCGGTGTGGAACCAGCCCTCCGCGTCGATCGACTCGGCCGTGGCCTCGGGCCGGTGGGCGTAGCCGCGCATCACCTGCGGACCGCGGATGCACACCTCGCCGCGCTCGCCGGCCGGCAGCGGGTCGCCGCCGCCGAGCGGCCGGATGGTGATCTCGGTGTCGAAGACCGGGAGCCCCACCGTGCCCGGCTTGCGCGTGCCCGAGCGGAACGTCGGGTTGCCGGTGGCATGCATGGTGACCTCGGTCAGCCCGTAGCCCTCACCGATGACGGCGTTGGGCAGCAGCGCCTGCAGCCGCTCGATCAGCGTGACCGGCAGGGGGGCGGCGCCGCTGGACACCCCGCGCACCCGCGACCAGTCGTGGTCGGCGAAGCCCGGCACCTGCAGCAGCGCCACGAAGACCGGTGGGGCGCCGCCGATGCCGGTCACGTCGTACCGGATCGCGTCCTCGACGTACTTCACCGGGTCGAAGCGCATGTGGATGATCGTGGTGGTGCCGCCCATGACCATGCCGTTGAGGTAGCCGATCGCCCCCATGGCGTGGAACCACGGCGTCAGGTTGACGAGGCGGGCCTCGCCCAGCCGGGTCGGGTACTCGTCGGGGCTGCCGACCTGCTCCAGCGTCACGTCGCCGTGCTCGTCGAGGGCCGGCAGGGAGCCGGAAGTCCAGCAGCCGGACTGCAGCACGTTGGTGACGACGTTGCGGTGCGGGAGCTCCACGCCCTTGCTCACCCCGGTGGTGCCGCCGGTGTACGCCAGGTGCGCCAGCGCCTCGGCGGGGTCCAGGCCGGCGTCCAGCTGCCGGTCGGTGGGATCGCCGGACAACAGGTCGGAGAGGTCGACGTCGCTGTCCTCCAGGCCGCCGAGCCGGGCGGCGAAGTCCAGGGTGTGCGCCTCCCCGGTAACCACGACGGTGCGGACCGAGGTCTGGGCGAGTGCGCCGCGCACGAAGGGGAGCACCTGGTCCCAGGTGACCAGGACGGTCGCCCCGGCGTCGTCGAGCTGTGCGGCGAGGTCGGCGGAAGGCAGCAGCGGGTTGGTGGGGGAGAACGTGGCGCCGGCCAGCATGATCCCGTAGTACAGCGGCGGGTACTGCCGGCAGTTGGGGATGTGCACCGCGACGACGTCGCCCGGGCCGACCCCGTGGTCGGCCAGCCAGCCGGCGACCGCGTGCGCCCGTGCGCCCAACTCCGTGAAGGTCAGCGGCACGTCGTGGTCGATGAACGCCGGCCGGTCACCCCAGCGCCGGACGGCAGCCCGCAGGATCGAGCCCACCGGCACGCCGGGGTAGTCCAGCGACCGGGGGAGTCCGGGCGGCCAGCTGGCGGCTGCCGGGGCCGGGGCGGACTGCACGGTGGTCATGCGTTTCCTCTCGTCGACGTAGCTCGGAGCACAGCGTGGCCCACGTCACACGCTCTGTCGAGGGTCCGTCCACCGGTCCGACGGCTGCGAGGATGGCCGCCATGAGCGACCAGCGGACCGCACTCGTGCTCGGCGGCGGCGGCATCACGGGCATCGCCTGGGAGATCGGCGTGCTCGCCGGCCTGGCCGAGGCAGGCGTCGACCTCACCGGTGCCGACCTCGTCGTCGGGACCTCGGCGGGTTCGGTCGTCGGCGCCCAGGTCACCAGCGGCGCACCGCTCGAGGAGATGTACGCCCGCCAGCTCGAGCCGCCGGCGCAGGAGAAGGTGGCGCGCATGACGCGCGGCAACCTGGCCCGCTACGGGTGGGCGATGCTCATCAGCCGCGGTCGCGACGTGGAGTTCCGGCGCCGGATCGGTGCGCTGGCCCTGGCCGCGGAGAAGGCCGGGCTGACTCCGTCGGAGCAGGAGCGGCTGGAGGTGATCGGCTCCCGGCTGGTCGGCAGGGACTGGCCCGAGCGCGACCTGACGATCACCGCGGTGGATGCCGCCACCGGCGAGTTCCGCACCTTCGACCGCGGCTCCGGCGTGCCGTTGCTGCAGGCCGTCGCCGCCAGCTGCGCGGTGCCGGGGGTCTACCCGCCGGTCACGATCGACGGGCGGCGCTACGTCGACGGCGGCATGCGGTCGGCGGCCAACGCCGACCTGGCGCACGGCTACGACCGGCTGGTCGTGCTGGCTCCCATCCCGCGCGGCGTCGGCCCGCTGGCCAGCGTCGACGCCCAAGTCAGCGGCATGCTGGCACGGGTGGCCGTGGTCGCTCCGGACCAGGCCAGCCGGACGGCGATCGGCCGCAACGTGCTCGACCCGGCGGCGCGGGAGCCCGCGGCGCGGGCCGGCCGCGCACAGGCGGCCCGGGTCGTGTCCCGGGTCTCGGAGGTCTGGGCCGGCTGAGCCGGGTGCGCCCCCGGAGGGCCGCCCGTTCGTCACCCGCAGTTCGCCCGGGGACCCGTGGGTGGTCATCCGGACCGGATGGGATCGACGTGCGGAGCCGGCGGCGAGGGTCGTCGTCCGAGCCCGCGGGAGTCCCGATGCTCGAAGCACGCCGTCTGCGCGCCACGGTGGCCGCCGTCGCGGTCGCCGTCCCCGTCGCCCTCGTCGCGCCGGCCGCCGTCCCCGCCTCGGCCGCCCCCCGGCCGCCGGCCGCCCAGCCGGGCGAGGCCCTCGCCGAGGACCTCCTCGTCGTGGGCCACCGCGGTGCCTCCGGCTACCGGCCGGAGCACACCCTCGCCTCCTACGAGCTCGCCGCCCGCATGGGTGCCGACTACATCGAGCCCGACGTCGTCAGCACCAAGGACGGCGTCCTCGTCGCCCGCCACGAGAACGAGATCTCCGGGACCACCGACGTGGCGGACCGGCCGGAGTTCGCCGACCGCCGGACGACGAAGACCATCGACGGCGTGCCGTTCACCGGCTGGTTCACCGAGGACTTCACCCTCGCCGAGCTGCGGACGCTGCGGGCGGTGGAGCGGCTGCCCGAGGTGCGCGAGGAGAACACCCTCTACGACGGCCTCTACCAGGTGCCGACGCTGGACGAGGTGCTGGCGCTGCGGGCCCAGCTCTCCAAGGAGCTGCGTCGCGAGATCGGTGTCTACGTCGAGACCAAGCACCCCACCTACTTCGACGGCATCGGGCTCTCCCTCGAGGAGCCGCTGATGACCGACCTGCGCGAGGCGCGCGTGCACAAGCACCACTCGCCGGTGTTCATCCAGTCCTTCGAGACGGCGAACCTGCGCGAGCTCGAGGAGCAGGGCGTGCGCGTGCCGCTGGTGCAGCTGCTCTCCGGCTCGGGACAGCCCTACGACTTCACGGCCGCCGGTGACCCGCGCACCTACGCCGACCTGACCACCGCGGCCGGGCTCGCGGAGATCGCCGAATACGCCGAGGGCGTGGGGCCGGAGAAGGGCCAGGTGATCCCGCGGAACGCCGACGGCACCCTCGGGACCCCGACGGCGCTGGTGGACGACGCGCACCGGGTCGGGCTGCTGGTGCACCCGTACACGTTCCGCAACGAGAACACCTTCCTGCCGCCGGCGCTGCGGGAGGGTCCGGCGCCCGACGACTACGGCCGGGCGCTGGCCGAGCACGCCGCCTTCTGGGACGCCGGGATCGACGGGATGTTCACCGACAACCCGGACACCGGCGCGGTCTCCCGGGACCTCTTCACCGGCGCTGCCGGCTGACCGGCCCCTCCGCGTGATCATGGCGCCGTGACCCCGCCCGGGCCTCCGGGGTGGTCGCGGCGCCATGATCGCGGGGGACCGGGGTCGGACCGCCCGATTGACCGGGCCGTGCCGGAAGACCTGGGCCGGGGGATCGCGTTGACCCGGGCATGAAGGTCGAGATCTGGTCCGACGTCGTCTGCCCCTGGTGCCACATCGGCAAGCGCCGCTTCGAGGCGGCCCTCGCGCAGTTCCCGCACCGGGAGCACGTGGAGGTCGAGTGGAAGAGCTTCGAGCTGGACCCCGGCGCCCGATCGGCGCCCGCCGGGCAGCCGGCCGGCGCCACCGAGTACGCCGAGCGGCTGGCCGCCAAGTACGGCACGAGCCTGCTGGGTGCCCAGCAGATGACCGACACCATGACCGTCCAGGCCGCGGCCGAGGGGCTGGACTTCCGGTTCGACAAGGCGGTGCGGGCCAACACCTTCGACGCGCACCAGGTGATCCACCTCGCCGGCCTGCGCGGCGTCCAGGACGCGGTCAAGGAGCGGCTGCTGCGCGCCTACTTCACCGAGGGCGAGGCGGTCGGTGACCGGGAGACGCTGGTCCGGCTGGCGGCCGAGGCGGGACTCGATCGTGACGAGGTCCGCGCTGCGCTCGACGACCAGCGCTACGCCGGTGCCGTCCGTGCCGACGAGGCCGAAGCGGGGAAGCTCGGCATCAGCGGGGTGCCGTTCTTCGTCGTGGACCGGAAGTACGGCGTCTCCGGTGCCCAGCCGGCCGAGGCGCTGCTCCAGGTGCTCGAACGGGCGTGGGCGGAGCGTTCGCCACTGGTCATGGCCGACGGCGGTGCCGGCGCCTGCGGACCCGAGGGCTGCGCCGTCTGACCGACGGAGAGGCCGCCTGGCCACGGGTCGCCATGTCGACTCGTCCACCGCGGGCACGGCCAGGCCTCACGGGCCCATGCCCGTTGTCCGGAGGAGCAGGCGCGCAGCTCGACGGTCTTTGACCGCTCCGGGTGGCGCCTGTCACGCTGCCGTTGTCCCGTTCATCGACCGGAGGTACCCCCGTGGACGTCGATGGCAGCCCCGACGAGGCGGCGTTCCGCACCGGGGTCAGGAGCTCGCCCGGGGAGTACGCGGGTGAACTGTGGAGACGGGCGAAGGCGGGCCGGTTGCTGCCGGGTGACGAGGCGGAGCACCTGGACCCCGTCGTCGGCGCCCTGGGCAGGTGAGGACCACGGACCTCGCGGAGCTACGGTACGAGGTGGCCGACGGCGTCGCGACGGTGACGCTGCACCGGCCGGAGCGGCTGAACGCCTTCACCCTGACCATGGCCGACGAGCTGACCCGCGTGGCCGCGGCCGCCGACGCCGACGACGACGTCCGGGTCGTGGTGGTCACCGGGGCCGGCCGGGCCTTCTGCGCGGGCGCGGACCTGGGGAACGGCCCGGACACCTTCGCCGCCCGGCGCTCGCGGGCGCGCCCGCCGGGACCGCTGAGCGAGGACATCGGCGGCTTCCCGCGCGACGCCGGCGGGGTCGCCGCCCTGCCGTTCGCCGCGCTGCGCAAGCCGGTGATCGCCGCGGTGAACGGGCCCGCGGTCGGCATCGGTGCGACCCTCACGTTGCCCATGGACGTCCGGATCGCCGCCCAGTCCGCCCGCTTCGGCTTCGTCTTCGGCCGGGTCGGGATCGTGCCGGAGGCGGCGTCGTCCTGGTTCCTGCCTCGGGTCGTGGGCATCAGCCAGGCCATGGAGTGGGTGGCCACCGGCCGGGTGTTCGACGCGGCCGAGGCGTTGCGCGGCCGGCTGGTGTCCCGGGTGGTGCCCGACGCCGACCTGCTGTCGACGGCGTACGCGCTCGCCCGGGAGATCGTGGCCAACACCAGCGGGGTGGCGGTCGGTGCCGCCCGGCAGCTGCTCTGGTCGATGCTGGGTGCCGCCTCGCCGTGGGACGCCCATCGTGCGGAGTCGCGGGCGCTGGTCGAGCTGGGGGAGGGGCCGGACCCCGCCGAGGGTGTGACCGCCTTCCTGGAGAAGCGGCCCCCGCGGTTCGCCGCCCGGCTGGGCGACGGCCCGGTCGCGGGCGTCCCGCGCTGGCCGTTGCCGCCGGACGACGTCACCGGGGGCTGAACCGCCCGCCGGCGTGCGGCCGTGGCCTGCCCGCCACCTCCTCAGTCGGAGGGGTGCACCCGCTGGGGGTCGAGGTGGCGCAGCAGCGTCTCGCCGAGGTCGCGCATGCCCGCCACCTGCTCTGGGGACAGTCGGTCGAACAGCTCCCGGCGGACGCCCTCGACGTGCACCGGGGCGGCGCCCTCGAGCGCCGCGAACCCCTCCTCGGTGAGCACGGCCAGCTGGCCTCGGCCGTCCTCGGCGCACACCTGCCGGCGCACCCAGCCCCGCTCCTCCAGCCGGGAGACGGCGTGCGAGAGCCGGCTGCGCGAGGACAGGCAGCGGTCGGCCAGCTCGCTCATCCGCATCATCCGCTCGGGTGTCTCCGACAGCGCGACGAGGATCTCGTAGTAGGCGTGCGAGATGCCGGTGCGGTGGGTGAGGTCCCGGTCCAGCCGGTCGAGCAGGAGCTGGGCGCTGTACAGCCATGCCCGCCAGGCCTTCTGCTCCTCGACGTCGAGCCAGCGGGGCTCACCCGGGGGGAGGGGCTGCGGCGACACGGTCGAGGTCATGGGGCAAGAATACTGGCGGAATAGTTCAACGCTCAACTACGCTACGCCCGACGACCCCAGCACGACGCTCGACCAGGGAGACACCATGACCAGCAGCACCTCCGTCCAGATCCCCGGCTACATCGCCGGCACCTGGGACATCGACGCCAGCCACTCGACCGTCGGCTTCTCCGTCCGCCACATGATGGTCAGCAAGGTCCGCGGCTACTTCCGCGAGTTCTCCGGCGAGATCACCACCGCCGAGGACCCGACGCAGTCCACCGTCACCGCCACCGTCGACATGGACTCGATCGACACCCGTCAGGAGCAGCGCGACGCGCACATCAAGTCCGCTGACTTCTTCGACGTCGGCAACCACACGGTCATGACCTTCCGTTCCACCGCGGTGAAGACCGACGGCGCCGACTGGACCGTCGAGGGCGAGCTCACCCTCAAGGGCATCACCAAGCCGGTCACCCTGGCCCTCGAGGTCAACGGCTTCGGGCCGGACGCCTACGGCGGCACCCGCGCCGGCTTCTCCGCCCGCACCGAGATCTCCCGCAAGGAGTTCGGCGTGGACATCGACATGCCGATGGACGGCGGCGGCGTCGTCGTCGGCGACAAGATCTCCGTCGAGCTCGAGATCGAGGCCGTGCTCCGCGCCGCCTGATCGCCCTCGCTCCCGCGCGATCATGGCGCCGGGACCACCAGGACCCCCGGTCCGGTGGTTCCGGCGCCATGATCACGTGTGGGGGTGGAGGAGACTGGACGGCATGACGACCTCGGCCCTCGCCCGGATCCCCGCCTCGCTCCTGGTCGCCGTCGGCCTGGCCGCCGGCTTCGGCATCGCCCAGGGCACCGGCATCCGCGCCCTCGGCGGTGCGGTGTTCGCCGCCTGCGGTGTGGGTGCCGGCTGGATCGCCGCCCGGCGACGGGGACCGGCGGTCACGGCCGGGCTGGCGGCGCTCTACGTCGGCGCCTTCGTCCTGGCCCACGTGCTCGCCCTCGGAGCCGGTTTCCCCGCCTGGTTCGCGGTGAGTCTGGTCACTGTTGCCGCCGCAGGGGTGACCTACGGGGTGATCGACCGCTCGCGGGAGGCCATGCCCGCGCGCTGAGCACCTAGAGTGGAGGGAAGGTCGCGGCATCGGTTGCTGTTGACCTGATGCCCGCGCGCGTCCGCGCGGCGCGATCCCGAGCTCCCCGAGGTGCCCTTCCGCATGCCCACCCGCAACGACCTGCGCAACGTGGCGATCGTCGCCCACGTCGACCACGGCAAGACGACCCTGGTCGACGCCCTCCTCCGCCAGGCCGGCGCCCTCGGTCGGTCCAAGGGCGAGGGGACGGACAACGACTCCACGCAGGACCGCGTGATGGACTCGATGGACCTCGAGCGCGAGCGCGGCATCACCATCCTCGCCAAGAACACCGCGATCCGGCTGGCCGACGCCGACGGCAACCCCGTCGTCGTCAACATCGTCGACACCCCGGGCCACGCCGACTTCGGCGGCGAGGTCGAGCGCGGCCTGTCCATGGTCGACGGCGTCGTCCTGCTCGTGGACGCCTCCGAGGGCCCCCTGCCGCAGACCCGCTTCGTGCTGCGCAAGGCGCTGGGCAAGGGGATGCCGGTCATCCTCGCGGTCAACAAGACCGACCGTGGCGACGCCCGCATCGAGGAGGTCGTCGACGAGTGCTACGAGCTCTTCATGGAGCTCATGGAGGACGCCGGCATGGACGCCGACGCCCTCGAGTTCCCGATCGTCTACTGCAACGGCCGCACCGGCCAGGCTTCGATGACCCGCCCGGAGAACGGCACCGTCCCCGACAGTCCGGACCTCGGCCCGCTGGTGCAGACGCTGCTGGACACCATCCCGGCGCCCACCTACGACGCCGAGGAGCCGCTGCGCGCGCAGGTCACCAACCTCGACGCCTCGCCGTTCCTGGGCCGGCTCGCGCTGCTGCGCATCCACTCCGGTGAGATGAAGCGCGGCCAGCAGGTGGCCTGGTGCCAGGTCGACGGCGCCATCAAGAGCGTCAAGATCACCGAGCTGCTGGTCACCGAGGGCCTCACCCGCACCCCGGCGGAGAGCGCCGGTCCCGGGGAGCTGGTCGCCATCGCCGGCATCGAGGACATCATGATCGGCGACACCCTCGCCGACCCGAACGACCCGCGCCCCCTGCCGCCCCTGACCGTCGACGAGCCGTCGATCTCGATCACCATCGGGATCAACACCTCGCCGCTGTCGGGCAAGTCGGGCAAGAAGGTCACTGCGCGCCTGATCAAGAACCGGCTCGACCAGGAACTGGTCGGCAACGTGTCGGTGCGCATGTTGAACACCGACCGCCCCGACACCTGGGAGATGCAGGGCCGCGGCGAGCTGGCGCTGGCCATCCTCGTCGAGCAGTTGCGCCGCGAGGAGTTCGAGCTGACCGTCGGCCGCCCGACCGTCGTCACCAAGATGGTCGACGGCAAGCTGCACGAGCCGGTCGAGCGGGTCACCATCGACACCCCGGGTGACTACGTCGGCACCCTGACCCAGGCGCTCGCGGTCCGCCGCGCCCGGCTGGAGAACCTGGTGCACCACGACACCGGCTGGGCGCGGATGGAGTACATCGTCCCCTCGCGTGGCCTCATCGGGTTCCGCACGGAGTTCCTCACCGAGACCCGCGGCACCGGTGTGCTGAACCACAACCTCGAGGGCTACGAGCCGTGGCTGGGCGACATGCGCGCCCGCCCGACCGGCTCGCTGGTCGCTGACCGCCAGGGCGTGGCGACGACGTACTCGATGTTCTCGCTGCAGGAGCGCGGCTCGATGATGGTCCAGCCCGGCACCGAGGTCTACGAGGGCATGATCGTCGGTGAGAACTCCCGTCCGGACGACATGGACGTGAACATCACCAAGGAGAAGAAGCTCACCAACATGCGCAAGTCCACCTCCGAGGAGCTGGAGCGCTTGATCCCGCCGCGCATCCTGAACCTGGAGCAGGCGTTGGAGTTCTGCGCCGAGGACGAGTGCGTCGAGGTGACCCCGGGCAGCGTGCGCATCCGCAAGGTCGTGCTCGACCAGACCGAGCGCGGCAAGTCCAAGAACCGCAAGCCCAAGCCCGCCTGATCCCGGGCGGCGCGACGAAGGACCTCTCCGGTTTTCCGGAGGGGTCCTTCGTCGTTCGGGAGCCCACCACCGTGGTCGTCGCGTGACGATTCGTGATGACCGGCCGTGCGAGAGCGACCCGCCCGTCCCGCCCTGCGCACGTGCCACGCGCGACTCGCCCTAGGTTCGTCCCGGGGTCGTGTGCGGAGGCCCGCAGTGCGTGACGAGAGGTGGCCGAAGGCTGATGACGACGATCACCCGAGCGGTTCCGGCGCCCGAGGGCTTCCGGGGTGGGATCGACGTCCGGGTGAGTCTGCGGGCCGACGCCGGGGCGGGCGGGTCGGCGTTCGACGGCGCCTGGTTCCCGCGCAGCCGGGACCTGTCCTCGGAGCTGCCCGAGCTGATCGCTGCTCTCGAGCGGCGCGGCGTCCGGGTGGAGCGGTTCACCTACGCCCTCGACGCCTGGGAACCGGCCCCGCGCAAGCTGGAGGTCCAGGGCCGGACCGTGCGCGCCGGCGGCTTCCGCAGCATGGACCCGCAGGTCGTCTGCCTGACCTGGGCCGAGGGCACCCGGCGGGCCGACCTCCTCGTCGTCCCCCCGGAGACCGACGTGCTCACCGGTGCGCGGGCACTGCGCCTGTGCACCCGCCGGGGTCTGCCTCCGTCGCCGCAGATGGTGCTCGCCGCCGCCCGGTCCACGCCGCTGCCCCAGGTCCCGGAGCACCGCCGGGCGGTCTGAAGCCCGGACCCACCGGCTTGCGCCGAGCGCGAACCGGCTGGACGGCGGGGAGCGCCTCGGCTGAGGTGGGCCCATGCGGCTCCTCGTCCTCGGTGGCACGTCCTTCCTCGGCCGGCACGTGGCCACGGCGGCGCTGGAGCGCGGTCACGACGTCGCGACCTTCACGCGGGGCGTCTCGGGGGAGCCTCCCGAAGGCGCCCGGGGCCTGCACGGCGACCGCGACGATCCCGACGCCCTGCCGCGGGTGCTGGCCGGGTGGTCGCCCGAGCTCGTCGTCGACACCTCCTGCCAGACCCGTGCCGCGGCCCGCAACGCCGCCGCGGCGCTGGGCGGGGTCCGGGGCTACGCCTTCGTCAGCAGCCTGAACGCCTATCGGAACTGGCCCCCGGGCCCGCTCGGCCCCGAGGACGCCGAGCCGACCTGGGACACCCAGGACGACGACTACGGCCCGAACAAGGCTTTCGCCGAGCGGGTGATCGGGGCGGCCGTCGGCGAGCGGTTCCTGACCGCCCGCGCCGGGCTCGTCATCGGCCCGTACGACTACGTGTACCGGCTGGGCTGGTGGCTGGACCGCATCGCGCGCGGCGGTCGCATCGTCGTCCCCGCGGAGGGGCTGGACCAGCCGATCTCCCTGGTGGACGCCCGCGACCTCGCCGGCTGGCTGGTGCGGATGGCGGAGGAGGGCCGCACCGGCACGGTGAACGCGAAGGGTCCGGTCGACATGACGACGCTGGGCGGGCTGCTCGAGGTGTGCCGCGCGGTGACCGGGGGCGACGCCGCCTGGGTCCCGGTGCCCGAGGCGGACCTGCTCGCCGCCGGGGTCCAGGAGTGGGTGCACCTGCCGCTGTGGCTGGCGCAGGGGACCGCGCGCACCGCCTGGGACGTCGACACCACGCGCGCCCGGGAGCTGGGGCTTACGACCCGGGCGCTGGAGGCCACCGTCGCCGACACCTGGGAGTGGATGCGGTCGTCGCAGCGCCCGCCGGTGCCGGCCCGCCGCCCCGCTCCCGGACTGCCCGCCGACCTCGAGGAGCGCCTCCTCGCGGGTCGCTGATGATCAGGAGACAGTGAGGATGTGGGTGAGCCCCGCAGCGACCGTTCCTGACCCTTCAGGAGACTGACTTCGGGTCTTTATCCGGATCTGTCGGTTCGGTTGCTGCGGGGCTCGCTGCACTCACCAG
>NZ_POQT01000041.1 GCF_002938435.1 Blastococcus saxobsidens | reverse complement strand
TCTGGAGCCGGGGCCGGGGCGGAGGTCTCCGCCGGGGGCGCGCTCGGCGCGGTGGCCGGGGGTGCGGTGCCGGCGGCGGCCGGGCGGTCCGCCGCGGCCGACGTCGGGCGGTCGGCCGGGTCGACGACGGACTCGTGGACGACCACCACCAGGGGCCGGCCGGCGATGGCGGCGAGCACGTCGGCGGCCTCGTCCGCGGGGACGCTGACCACGACCTGGACCGTGGTGGTCGGCGTCGACAGGACCCCCTCGCTGCTGCCGGACACCGCCTGCACGGGCACGCCGCCGACGACGAGCGTGACGCTGCCGATCGCGGGGCCCGTGGCCCCGGCGGCGGGGTCGGCGACCGCGTACACGTCGATCACCCGACCGCGCTGCACCCCCGGCGGCAGGTATCCGGCCTGCACGGGCAGGGCGACCTGCACCAGGTCCGCGGGCTCCTCCAGCGCCGCGAACGGCAGCAGTTCGCCGGCTCGCACCCCGCGGGAGAGGACGCTGCCCTCCGGCCGGGTGTTCCCCGACAGGTACAGCGACGCGGCCTCGTCCAGCCGCACGTCGACGACGACGAGGTCGTCGGCGGTCAGCTCGGTGCCGGCGGCGAGATCGGAGGCCGCGCTCCACACCGGCACGGTGGCGTCCGCGGCGCTGACGACACGGGCGCCCAGCAGGACCGAGCCCAGCACCAGCAGGACGCCGAGCACCAGCCGCAGGTCCAGCCAGCCGGGGGCGCGGACGCGGCGGGGCGCCGGACCGGACGGGAGCTCCCCGGCGTCGACGTCGACCGGATTCCGGACGGCGGTCACGGCGCCTCACCTCTTCCAGCACGTCGGACGCCCCGAGGGGCGCATTGAGCCGCCGTTGCCGAGTGCGGACGACGTTCGAACGCAGATGATGCGACACGATCGCGTTTCCGTGCATCCGTCATCCACACGAACGTGTGTGGACAACGATCACGTTCCACCGGTGCGGCTGACAGACTGGGCGGCGACCGGATGGAGATCGCAGATGCCCACGCCCCGTTTCCTGACCCTCGACGACGTCGCCGAGATCCTCAACGTCTCGTGGTCGCAGGCCTACGCGCTGGTCCGCCGCAAGGAGCTGCTCGCGATCCAGATCGGTGGCCGCGGCCAGTGGCGGGTCGAGGTGGACGAGCTGGAGCGCTTCATCCAGCAGAAGTACGCCGAGGCGCGCGCCGGCACCGTGCCGGAGGAGCCCGCCACCCCGGAGAGCACCGCGGCGGCGGGAGCCGAGCAGCGCGCCTGAGCGCTAGCCCCCTGCCCGCGGGTCAGTCCCAGCCGGGCAGGAGCGTCCGCACCACGGCCACCGCGTCGATGACGACGGCGTGCACCTGGCGCACCGCGCCGGCCCGCCGCGGCTCGTCGGCCGCGTGCTCGGCCAGATCCACGTAGTCGGCGCCCACCCGGTCGATCGTCCCGGTGAGCACCGTCCCCTCGTCCAGCACGACCTGGACGGCGCTCCGGTCGCGCGCCAGCCCGCGTAGCGCCCGCCGCAGATCCAGCCGGACCCGGACCGGGGCGTCGTCCTCGGCGGGTGCGGCCCAGCGACCCAGTCCGGACACCGCGCGCACCGCGCCGGTCGACACCAGCTGGTCCCGGCCGCGCCCGTCGTCGACCAGCAGCCAGTCCACCCCGACGTCGGCGAGCACGCCCGTCACCCGCCCCGCCCCCCGGCAGGTCAGGACGACCTCGCTCCCGACCGAGCCCGCGAGCCGGTCGGCGAGCCGGACCGCCCCCATCTCCGCCCTCGCCCGCGATGCCCACTCCGCGCGCGCCTCGGCGTCCTCGGCCGTCTCGAACTGGGCCTGGAGGTCCGCGAAGAGCTGCTGCCACCGCATGCGCACAGCCTAGATCGTGCTGATACTTGCATTTGCCTGCATTTGCTTGCTTTAGTGTGGCCCGGTCAACGCGAGAGGAGAGGCCATGTCGGCACGGCGACTGCTCGGGACGGCGCTCGGCATGGCCGTGATCGCCGGCGGCCTGACCGTCCTCGCGCCCTCGATCGGCGACACCTGGGGCGCGCTGGCCGCTCCGCAGGTCACCGTCGACTCCGCCGGCGCAGACGTCCTCGTGCTGCACCTCGCGGGCCTCCTCGCCCGGCTGGCCTGGGCCTGGGGCGCGCTCGGGCTCGCCCTCACCGCCGCCTCCGCCCTGCCCGGCCTGGCCGGTGACCTCGCCTCCGGCACCCTGCGCCGCGTGCTCCCCGCGGGCGCGCGCCGTGCCGCCGCGATCGCGCTGGGCATCGGCCTCGGCATCGCCCCGCCGTCGCTCGGTGTCGCGGCAGGCGCGGTCGACGGCGCGACCACCGCACAGGAGCTGCCGGTCGCTCCGCGGTCCGCCGTCCCCGACTGGGCGGCGTCCACCGTGCTCGACCGGCAGCCGACCGACGTCCC
Source organism: Blastococcus saxobsidens (assembly GCF_002938435.1). GTDB lineage: Bacteria > Actinomycetota > Actinomycetes > Mycobacteriales > Geodermatophilaceae > Blastococcus > Blastococcus saxobsidens. The sequence continues at coordinate 40,755 of NZ_POQT01000041.1, read as the reverse complement.
CGACTGGCCGGTCCCCGCCTCCCCTGCAGCGGTCCCGGACTGGCCGCCGGCCGCGCAAGCCGGTGAGCACGTCGTCGTCCGGGGCGACTGCCTGTGGTCGATCGCCGAGCGCCGGCTGGCCGCCGGCACCGGTCAGGAGCCCACGTCCGCGGAGGTGGCGGACGCCGTCCAGGCGTGGTGGCAGGCCAACGCCGACGTCATCGGGCCCGACCCCGACCTCCTCCTGCCCGGCCAGATCCTGCGCCCGCCCGTCCTGCCCTGACCCGCACCTCGACCAACGTCCACCGGGAGCTCCGATGTCCGCGCTGTCCCCCACCGCCCCGTCCGCCGTCCAGCCGACCCTCCGGCTGGCCGTCGTCCCCACGCCGCAGCCCCCGCTCGAGGAACGGGCGGCGCTGCGGCTGGTGCACCCCGACCGCGCGGTCCCCCGCCCGGCGCACCGGCCCGGTCCGCGGCCGCGGAAGCTCCAGGCCCCGGTGCCCGACGGCGACTTCGGGCCGGTGTGGTCCGCCCGGTCCGACCTGCCGACCGCTGCGGCGACCGGGCGCGCGCTGCTCACCACGACGCTCGAGGCGCTCACCGGCCGCCGCCCGCTCACCCAGCTCCGCCCGTTCACCACGGTCGGCGTCTACGCCGCGCTCACCAGCGGCCGGCGCCCCGGCTGGTGCACCGAGGGGAAAGGCCCGGTGGTCCTGGGCCGGGTCCAGGTCTGCGAGCCGGTGGACGGGGTGGCCGAGGTCAGCGCCGTCGCCCACCGCGCCGGCCGGGCGCACGCGGTCGCCGCCCGCCTGGAGGGCATCGACGGCCGCTGGCGGTGCACCGCCCTGCAGATCGGCTAGTGGCCCCGTCCGGAGGCTCGCCCCGAGCGTGCGAGGGGTGAGAGGGACGGGGTCCTTCTGGACGCCCCGCCGACCATCGCGGTCGGCGGGGCGTCGTCGGGTCAGCGGATCAGTTCGCTCCGGCTCCCCCGTGGCACTGCTTGTACTTCTTGCCCGAGCCGCAGGGGCAGGGCGCGTTGCGCGGGGTCTCCTTGGTGCCGGAGACCGTCGCCGTCTTGGCGGCCTTCGCCCGGCCGCCGTCGGCCGCCGACGCGTCCAGGCTCGGCGCGGAGTAGGTCAGGTTCTCCGCACGCCGCGGCTGCTCGAGCCCCTTGACCGCCAGCTCCGGCCCCGTGCCCGAGGGCACCGGCGCCTCGGCGGCAGGAGCCGCCGCGGCCGCGGCCGCTGCCGGCGCAGCCGCGGCCGTCGACCGGCGGGCGGTCGCAGGAGCGGCCGCGCCACCCGCGGCCTTGTTGGCGGCGGCCTGGCGGGCCAGCACCTTGGCCGTCCCCTCCTGGGCCGCGGCGAGCGCCTTGGCCTCGGCCTCGGCCTGCTTGGCCTTCGCCTCGGCCTCCTGCTCGTCCTTGGTCTTCACCTCGAGGTTGAACAGGAAGCCGACGGACTCCTCCTTGATGCCGTCGAGCATCGCCACGAACATGTCGTAGCCCTCGCGCTGGTACTCCACGACCGGGTCGCGGTTGGCCATCGCGCGCAGGTGGATGCCGGCCCGCAGGTAGTCCATCTCGTAGAGGTGCTCGCGCCACTTGCGGTCCATGACCGAGAGCAGCACCCGGCGCTCCAGCTCGCGCATGACCTCCGCGCCGAGCTTCGCCTCGCGGTCGGCGTAGGCGCGGTGCACGTCGTCGAGCAGCGCCTGCTTCAGGCTGCCCGGCGTCAGGTCGGTCTGCTCGCCGCCGGCCACCTGGTCTACGAGCTCGTCGATGGTGAGGCCCACCGGGTACAGCGCCTTGAGCCCGGTCCACAGCTGCTCGAGGTCCCAGTCCTCGGCGTAGCCGGTCTCGGTCGCGCCGTCGACGTAGGCGGCGACGACGTCGTCGACCATCGACCGGACCTGCTCGTGCAGGTCGGCGCCGTCGAGCACCTTGCGCCGCTCGTCGTAGATGACGGTGCGCTGGCGGTTGAGGACCTCGTCGTACTTCAGGACGTCCTTGCGGACCTCGTGGTTCTGCTGCTCCACCTGGGTCTGCGCCGACAGGATCGCCCGGGTGACCATCTTCGACTCGATGGGCTGGTCGTCGGGCACCCGCAGGGTGTTCATCATCGACTCGAGCATCGGGCCGTTGAAGCGGCGCATCAGGTCGTCGCCCAGCGACAGGTAGAACCGGGACTCCCCCGGGTCGCCCTGGCGCCCGGAACGGCCGCGCAGCTGGTTGTCGATGCGGCGGCTCTCGTGCCGCTCGGTGCCCAGCACGTACAGGCCGCCGGCCTCGGTGACCGCCTCGTGCTCGGCCTTCACCCGGGCCTTCGCCGCGGCGAGCGCGTCGTCCCAGGCGGCCTCGTACTCCTCAGGCGTCTCCGACGGGGAGAGGCCGCGGGCGCGCAGCGTCTCGTCGGCGATGAACTCGGCGCTGCCGCCGAGCTGGATGTCGGTGCCACGGCCGGCCATGTTGGTGGCCACCGTGACCGCCCCCGGCCGCCCGGCCTGGGCGATGATCGACGCCTCCCGGGCGTGGTTCTTGGCGTTCAGGACCTCGTGCGGGATGCCGCGCTTGAGCAGGTACTTGGCCAGGAGCTCGGACTTCTCGACGCTGGCGGTACCGACCAGGACCGGCTGACCGGCGTCGTGCCGCTCGGCGATGTCCTCGACGACGGCGTCGAACTTGGCCTTCTCCGTCTTGTAGATGACGTCGGAGCGGTCCTCGCGGACCATCGGCCGGTTCGTGGGGATCGGGACGACACCGAGCTTGTAGGTCTGGTGCAGCTCGGCGGCCTCGGTCTGGGCCGTACCGGTCATCCCGGAGAGCTTCTCGTAGAGCCGGAAGTAGTTCTGGAGGGTGATCGTGGCGAGGGTCTGGTTTTCGTCCTTGATCTTCACCTTCTCCTTGGCCTCGATGGCCTGGTGCATGCCCTCGTTGTAGCGGCGCCCGGCCAGCACGCGGCCGGTGAACTCGTCGACGATGAGGACCTCGCCGTTGGTGACGATGTACTGCTGGTCCTTCTTGAACAGCTCCTTGGCCTTGAGCGCGTTGTTCAGGTAGCCGATCAGCGGGGTGTTGACCGCCTCGTAGAGGTTGTCGATGCCGAGCTGGTCCTCGACGAACTCCACGCCCTCCTCGGTCACGGCGACCGTGCGCTTGGCCTCCTCCACCTCGTAGTGGACGTCGCGCTTCATCATCGGGACGATCCGCGCGAACTCGAGGTACCACTTGCCGGCGGTCTCGGCCGGACCGCTGATGATCAGCGGGGTGCGGGCCTCGTCGATGAGGATCGAGTCGACCTCGTCGACGATCGCGTAGTGGTGGCCGCGCTGCACGAGGTCGGCCTTGCTCCAGGCCATGTTGTCGCGCAGGTAGTCGAAGCCGAACTCGTTGTTCGTGCCGTAGGTGATGTCGGCGCCGTAGTGCTCGCGACGCTCGGCCGGGGTCTGGCCGGACAGGATCGTGCCGACGCTCAGCCCGAGGAAGCGGTGCACCCGGCCCATCCACTCGGCGTCGCGCTTGGCCAGGTAGTCGTTGACCGTGACGACGTGCACGCCCTTGCTGGTGAGCGCGTTGAGGTACGCCGGCAGCACGCCGGTCAGGGTCTTGCCCTCACCGGTGCGCATCTCGGCGATGTTGCCCAGGTGCAGCGCCGCGCCGCCCATCAGCTGGACGCGGAAGTGCCGCTGGCCCAGCGTGCGCGTGGCCGCCTCCCGGACGACGGCGAACGCCTCGGGCAGCAGCGCGTCGAGGGATTCCCCGTCGGCGTGCCGCTCCTTGAACTCGTCGGTCTTGGCCCGGAGCTCGGCGTCGGAGAGGTCGGTGTAGTCGTCGGCGATCGACTCGACCGCATCGGCGATTCTGGAGAGCCGTCGGACGAGCTTGCCCTCACCGGCACGGAGGATCTTCGAGAACACCACGTCCCCAGCGTAGGCGGCTCGGTCCGCGGTGCGGTCCCCCCGACCGCCGGGAGCGGCGCTCGGGCACCACGCGCCCCATCCGTACGCTGCAGGGATGGCCCGCGACCTCTCCCACCCGGGCCCCGGCCTGCTGGAGTTCCTCACCGAGCGGCACCTCGCGACGCTGACCACTTTGCGCGCCGACGGCACGCCCCACGTGGTGCCCGTGGGCGTCACCTACGACGCGGCGACGCGGACCGCGAGGGTGATCACCTCGGGCACCTCGATGAAGGCACGGCACGTGCGCGAGGGGCAGGGCCGCGTCGCCGTCTGCCAGGTGGACGGGCGTCGTTGGGTGACCCTGGAGGGCACGGCGGTGGTCCGGGACGACGCCGAGGCTGTCGCCGACGCGGTGGAGCGCTACGCCCGCCGGTACCGCACACCCCGCGAGAACCCGGCGCGCGTGGTCATCGAGATCGCGGTGGACCGGATCCTCGGCAACGCCTGAGGATGTGCCGGTGGACCTCGCCGCCGTCGACCTGACCACGGAGACGGTGCGCACCGAACGGCTGGTCCTGCGTCCGTACCGCTCCGCCGACGTCGAGGCCGTGCACCGGGCCTCGCAGGACCCGGAGACCCAGCGCTGGATCTCCACGATCCCGGTGCCCTACACGCTCGAGGACGCCCGCCACTACGTGGAGGAGGTGGCCATTCGGGAGCGGACCGACGGCACGGGCCTCGCCGTGGTCGTCGAGGCCGACGGCGAGCTGGCCGGCACGGCGGGGGTGTACCTGCGTCCGGGACGCCTCGGTCCAGAGATCGGCTACACGGTTGCGCCCTGGGCCCGTGGCAACGGCTATGCCGCAGAGACCGCTCACGCGCTCGCCGAGTGGGCGCTCGCGCTGGGCGCGCCCCGGGTGCACCTGTTCGTCGACGTGGACAACGTCGCATCGCGGGTGGTCGCGCGCCGCGCGGGATTCCGCGAGGAGGGCGTGGTCCGGGCCTGCCTGGACCAGCGCGACGGCGGCTGGAGCGACGCAGTGCTCTTCGGCCGGCTACCGGGCGACTGAGCGGGGCGCGGCACCGGCCGCGCCCCGCCCGGGTCAGACGGTTGCCGCCTCCGGGGTGGCGGCGGGCACCGGTGCCGCGCCGTCCTGCCCGACGGGAGCGAGCCGGATCAGGCCGTAGTCGTAGGCGTGCCGGCGGTAGACGACCGTCGGCTGCCCGGTGTCGGCGCACTGGAACAGGAAGAAGTCGTGGCCGACCAGCTCCATCTCGTGGAGGGCCTGGTCGACGGTCATCGGGGTGGCGGGGTGGTGCTTCTCCCGCACCACCTGTCCGGGCAGGTGCTCGTCCAGCTCGGTGACGTGCGGCCCGGAAGCGAGCTCGCGGTCCAGCTGCAGCTGCTGCTCGATGCTCAGTTCGGGCTGCCCGGCGTCCAGCGGGCTGCCGGCGAGCCGGACGCTCTCCGGGGTGCGGCGCCCGTGGTGCACGCGGCGACGGTCGGCGGCCCGCCGGAGCCGGTTGTCGAGCTTCGCGCAGGCCAGGTCGAGGGCGGCGTAGAAGTCGGGGCCGGCGGCTTCGGCCCGGACCACGGGGCCCTTGCCGCGCAGCGTGATCTCCACGCGCTGGCAGGCGGCCGACTGGCGGGGGTTCTTCTCGTGGAACAGTTCCACGTCGATGCGCGAGAGCTTGGCGTCGAACCGCTCGAGCTGACCGACCTTGTCCTCGACGTGCTGTCGGTAGTGCTCGGGAACTTCGACGTTACGACCACGGACCACGATCTCCATGAGACCTCCCGGTTGGGACGGGTATTCGGTCGCTTCGACGCTAGTCCCTCCCCCCGGGTCCCGACAGTCGATCGAGGTCTGTCCCGTGAACGGTCCGGAGCCGGTACCGGGCAGGTCCGGCGGGCGCTCCGGGCGCCGCCCCCGACGGCCGTGGCGTGGCCGCCACGACGGCCGCCAGCACCGGACCGCAGCCCGGTGACGCCCCTTCGTCGAGCACCCGCGCCGCCTCGCACAACGTCGCCCCGGTCGTGACGACGTCATCGACGAGAACCAGCAGCGCCCCGCCCGGCGGCGCAGCGGCGCCCGGATCGGGGACGAAGCTGCCGGCGAGATTGGCCCGCCGCTGCGCCGGTGCCAGCCCGGCGGAGTCGCGCACCCGGCCGCGACGCCGGAGCAGCCGCCGCTGCTCGGCCGGCACCCCCGCGGCGCGCAGCTCGACCACCGCCCGCGTCGCCAGCTCGCGCACGTGGTCCCGACCGCGCGCCCGCAGCGCCGCGCGCGACGCGGGCACCGGGACGAGCACCACGGGAGCCGCCGGGTGCAGGGAACCGAGCCGGACGGCGGCCACGGCGAGGGCGAGCGCGGCCCCGAGCGGCCGGGCCAGCTCCGCCCGGCCGTGCTCCTTGAAGGCGTTGACCAGCGGGCGCACGGGGCCCGCGTAGGCGCCGGCGGCCACGGTCGGCGGCAGGCCCGTCGGGAACCGCCGCGGCTGGGCCGGCTGCGGCGCGGCGAGCAGTGCGGCGCACCCACCGCAGACGCTCCGCCCCGGCAGGCCGCAGCCGGCGCAGGTGCGCGGCAGCACCAGGTCGGCGAGCGCCGCCCCCACCCCCAGCAGCGTCGAACCGGCCATCGGCGCAGACTATGGCCCCGTCCCGAGGCTCGGGCCGAGCCCGCGAGGCCTGAGGAGGACGGGGTCCTCTTCCTGTGGACGGCGCCCGCGTCCACCTACAGGGGGTAGAACGGCGCCGCGCCGGGCAGCGGCTCGGCCCCGCGGACCAGGGTCACCCACGTCCCGCCGGCCAGCTGCCACACCGTGTCCGCCGCGATGACCAGTGCCTGCCGGTTGGGCGCGACCGCCAGCGACGTCGGCTGGCTGGGCAGGCCGGAGGTGGACATCTGGACCAGTGCCCAGCCGTCCACGCCGACGGCGTAGGGGACGATGCGGTCCTCCCCCTCGTCACCGGCCAGCACCAGGAGGGTGGCGCTGTCCCGCCAGGCGACGTCGATGACCTGGGCAAGGCTGGGGGCGACCTCCCGCAGGTCGCGCAGCACCACGGCGCCGTCGTCGGACCGGACCACGGTGCCCACGTAGAGCCGTCGTCCCCCCGGCCCGTCGACCACGACGGCGGCGCGGACACCGTCCGGGGACAGCTGCAGCACCTCGGTGCGCCCGAGCCCGGCCAGCGTGGGGGCGGCGACCGGCTGCGGCGGCCCGCCGGCCGGTACGCGCACCACCTCCGTGCCGTCCCGCACCACCCAGGCCTCGTTGCGGGTGGCGGCCACGGAGGGGGCGCTCAGCGTAGCTCCGCCGAGCACCGGGGAGAGCTCGCCGTCGTAGGGGCCGGCCAGCAGGGTCGCGCCGGTCGGCTCGGGGTGCACGCCGACCAGGAAGGACAGCCGGCCGGTGGCCTCCTCGGCTGCCACGGCGGCGCTGCTGAGCGCGTAGGCCCCGGCCCCCGCCGGCCCGGGCGTGGGCTCGCCCTGCTGGACCGTGCGCAGCGCGCCGCCCTCCAGGTAGTGGCCGACGCCCTCGATGGGCACCGCGTCGGGGTCGAACGAGGCCCAGTCCTCGACGGTCTGCCGCTCGGGGACGTCGGCCGGCTGCACCGGCTCGCCGTCCAGCAGGACGACGACCTCGTTGATCCGCGGCCGGTCCAGCTGGGTGAGGGTCCAGACCAGTTGCGCGCTCATCTTCGCCAGCTCGGGCGACGGCTCGGCGGGCAGTCCGGTCAGCTCGACCGTCGCCGTCTGGTCCTCGACGGTGACTCCCTGGCCCAGCTGGACGCCCGCCAGCGGGTTGCGCACGCCTTGGGCCAGGGCCGCCGACGGGCCGGCCAGCAGCCGGTCCACCGCCGCCGTGGGCTGGGACTCCCCCCCGATCAGGTAGCGCGGATCGGGCACCACCCGCTGCTCGGTGGGGTCGAGGAAGTAGGCCTGCACCTGGTCGTAGAGGCGCTCGAAGTCCGGCTGCAGCATGATCAGGCCGTCCGGCGGGTCGCTGATCCGCCACTCGCCGTCGACCTGCTCCAGGCGGAACTCGCGGTTGAGGACGTCGCGCCCGCTGATGGTGAAGACGCCCCGCGGGTCCACCGTCCCGACCACGTTCGCCGTCACGGCCACCGTGCCCGAGTCGGTGATGGCGGTGGCGTAGTCGGTCCGGATGATGGTGATGCCGGTCTGGTCCGACCAGGTCTCCGCCGCCTGGGGCGTGAGGTGCTGACGCGCCACGGGGTGGCGGCGCACGGTGCTGGCCGAGGCGTCGATGAAGGTGCGCACCACCTCCTCCGGGCTCGCCCCGGGCGCCGGCGGCAGCGGCTCGATGCCCACCGACTCGGCGGGGCGCTGCGGCGCCTGGGTGATGATGTTCGTCGGCGAGCTGCTGGGCACCGTCGAGCAGGACGCCAGCGGCAGGGCCGCGGCCAGCAGCAGGGCCGGCAGGGCGCGGCGGCTCATCGGGCTCCTCCCGGACGGCGCAGCCGGACCGGGCGCAGCGGCAGCGGGGAGCTGGTGAGGTCCTCCCCCGCCACCAGGGGCACCGTGAGGCGGAACTGCGCCCCGGCGCCGGGCTGCCCCCACCCCTGCAGCCAGCCGCCGTGCAGCCGTGCGTCCTCGAGGCTGATCGACAGGCCCAGCCCGCTGCCCCCGACCGTCCGCACCCGCGACGGGTCGGCGCGCCAGAAGCGGTCGAACACGTGCTGGGCCTCCCCCGCGCTGAGTCCCACGCCGTGGTCCCGGACGGTGACGGCGGCGGCCGAGCGGTTGGCCGCCAGGGTGATCTCCACCGGGTGCCCGGCCCCGTGCTCGATGGCGTTGCCGACGAGGTTGCGCAGGATGCGCTCGACGCGGCGGGCGTCGACCTCGGCGATGACCGCCTCCGCGGGCGCGCTGACCTGCAGCGCGCAGTCGTGCCGCAGCGCCAGTGCCGTCACCCCGTCCACGACCCGGTCCACCAGCGCGCCGAGGTCGGTCGGCGCGGAGTCCAGGACGGCGGCGCCGGCGTCGTAGCGGCTGATCTCCAGCAGGTCGGTGAGCAGGGCCTCGAACCGGTCGAGCTCGGTGTGCAGCAGCTCCGCGGAGCGGGCCACGTGCGGCGCGAACTCGTCCCGGGACTCGTGCAGGATCTCCGCGGCCATCTGCACGGTGGTCAGCGGCGTGCGCAGCTCGTGCGACACGTCGGAGGTGAACCGCTGCTGCAGCTGTGACAGCCCCTCCAGCTGGGTGATCTGCCGCTGGAGGCTGTCGGCCATCGCGTTGAAGCTCGTGGCCAGGCGGGCCAGGTCGTCCTCCCCACGGACGACCATGCGTTCCTCGAGCTGGCCCTCGGCCAGCCGCTGGGCCGTGCCGGCCGCCCGCCGCACCGGGTCGACCACCAGCCGGGTGACGAGCACGGCGATGCCGACGACGAGCAGGGTGAGCGCGATGCCGCTGATGACGACGGTGCTGCGGATCAGGGAGAGGCTCTCCTGCTCCTGCTGGAGCGGGAAGGCGTAGTAGAGCTCGATCCGGTCGGGGCCCTGGGCGTCACCGGTGACCGGGGAGCCGACGAGCAGGGTGGACTGCGGGTTGCCCATCCCGTCGGGCACCTGGTCGTACTTGGATGCCTGGCTGCCGGAGTCGACGGCCGCGCGCAGCTCCCGCGGCAGCGCTTCGTACAGCGGCCGGCGGGTGGTGGTCGTGCGGTCCTGGTTGGCGGGCCGGTAGACCATGACGACGTCGAAGTCACCGGCCGCGCCGCCGCGGTCGAGCAGCTGGTTCACCGTGCGGGTGAGCGTCGAGCGGACGCTCGCGGCGTCACCGGTGGCGATACCCGCCACCTCGCGCTGGGCGTACACGACCCCGGCCTGCACCTGGTCGATGGCGGCCTGGCGCTTGACGTCGAGCAGCTGGTCGCGGATCTGGCTGAACAGCACCATGCTCACGATCACCACGACGGTGCCGGCGACCACCGTGGTGATCGCGCCGATGCGGATCTGCAGCGACGAGCGCCAGGTCTCCAGCGCCCGGCGGGCAGCCTGCCGGGTGGTGCGCCGCACCCTCCGTCGGCCGGCTCCGGCACGCCGTCGCAGGCCCCGGCGGATCCGTCGCAGCTCGTCGCCAACCGGGCGTCGTCCGGGAGCGCCGGGCTCCCTCGCGGCGCCCGTCTCGGGCAGACGAGTGGCGGTCACTGCCCCATTGTCGCGGACCCGGGACGGGATCCGGGGAGCGCGCGCCCGGCCACCCGGGTCACGGTGGGCCGGCCTTGTACCCGACCCCGCGCACCGTCAGCACGACCTCGGGCTTCTCCGGGTCGCGCTCGACCTTGGCGCGCAGTCGCTGGACGTGCACGTTCACCAGCCGGGTGTCGGCGGCGTGCCGGTAGCCCCACACCTGCTCCAGCAGCAGCTCACGCGTGAACACCTGGCGCGGCTTGCGGGCCAGCGCGACCAGCAGGTCGAACTCCAGCGGGGTGAGGGCGATCGGCACGCCCTCCCGGCTCACCTGGTGCGCCGGGACGTCGATCTGCACGTCGCCGATGCTCAGGTTCTCCGCCTGACCGGTCTCGCCGCGGCGCAGCTGGGCACGCACGCGCGCGACCAGCTCGACCGGCTTGAACGGCTTGGTGACGTAGTCGTCGGCGCCGGCCTCCAGCCCCTGGACGACGTCGATCGTGTCGCCCTTGGCCGTGAGCATGACGATGGGCACGGACGACTGCTGCCGGATGTCCTGGGCGATCTGCAGCCCGTTGCGACCGGGCAGCATCAGGTCCAGGAGGACGAGGTCCGGCCGGGTCTGCTGGAACACGCTGAGCGCGCGGTTGCCGTCGGAGACGAACGCAGGCTCGTACCCCTCGCGCCGCAGCACGATGCCGAGCATCTCGGCGAGGGCGGCGTCGTCGTCGACGACCAGGACACGGCCGCGAGAGGGCCCGTTCTGGGGAGCGGTGGGTGGCACGGCGACCATTCTGCGCTGCTCAGGGGCGAAGGTGGCCCACCCGCCCGGGTGAGATGTCCGAAAAGGGGGGCCTCCGGCGCCGAGGCATGGGAAGCAAAACCTGCGTCCTGGGCCCCGAAACGCAGGTATTGCTTCCCATGCCCAGTTCTGCCGACTTGGGCTCAGTAGCGGTAGTGGTCGCTCTTGTAGGGGCCCTCGACCGGGACGCCGATGTAGTCGGCCTGCACCTTGGTGAGCTCGGTCAGCTGCACGCCGAGGGCGTCCAGGTGCAGCCGCGCCACGTGCTCGTCGAGCTTCTTCGGCAGCACGGTGACCCCGGGGGTCTGGCCCTCGTAGGCGGCCCGGTTGTTCCACAGCTCGATCTGGGCGAGCACCTGGTTGGAGAACGAGGCGCTCATGACGAAGCTGGGGTGCCCGGTGGCGTTGCCCAGGTTCAGCAGCCGGCCCTCGGACAGCAGGATGATCGTGTGGCCGTCGGCGAACCGCCACTCGTCGACCTGCGGCTTGATCGTCGTCCGGGTGATGCCCGGGGTCTTCGCCAGGCCGGCCACGTCGATCTCGTTGTCGAAGTGCCCGATGTTGCCGATGATCGCCTGGTGCTTGGTCCGGCCGAGCTGCTCGGCCGAGATGATGTCCTTGTTGCCGGTCGCGGTGATGATGATGTCGGCCTTGCCTATGACCTCGTTCAGCGTGGTCACCTCGTAGCCGTGCATCGCCGCCTGCAGGGCGTTGATCGGGTCGATCTCGGTGACGATGACCCGCGCGCCCTGGCCGCGCAGCGACTCGGCGCAGCCCTTGCCGACGTCGCCGTAACCGCAGACGACGGCGACCTTGCCGCCGATCATCACGTCGGTGGCCCGGTTGATGCCGTCGATCAGCGAGTGCCGGCAGCCGTAGAGGTTGTCGAATTTGCTCTTGGTGACCGAGTCGTTGACGTTGATGGCCGGGAACAGCAGGCGGCCGTCGCGGGCGAGCTCGTAGAGCCGCATGACGCCGGTGGTGGTCTCCTCGGTGACGCCGGTGATGCCCTGGCCGATGCGGGTCCAGTAGCCGGTGTCCTGGGCGAGCGTGCCGCGGAGGGTCTCGAGGATGACGCCGTACTCCTCGGAGTCGGCCTCGGTGGTGTCGGGGACGACGCCGTCGGCCTCGAAGCGGGTGCCGAGGTGGATCAGCAGGGTGGCGTCGCCACCGTCGTCGAGCAGCATGTTCGGCCCGACGACCTCGCCGGAGGAGTCGCGGAACTCGAACAGGCGCTGGGTGCACCACCAGTACTCGGGCAGCGTCTCGCCCTTCCAGGCGAAGACGGGGACGCCGGCGGGCTCTTCGGGGGTGCCCTCGCCGACGACGATCGCCGCGGCGGCGTGGTCCTGGGTGGAGAAGATGTTGCAGCTGACCCAGCGGACGTCGGCGCCCAGCGCGGTGAGCGTCTCGATGAGGACGGCGGTCTGCACGGTCATGTGCAGCGAGCCGGCGATGCGGGCACCGGCCAGCGGCTGGGCGTCGCCGTACTCGGCACGCAGGGCCATGAGGCCGGGCATCTCGTGCTCGGCGAGCTGGATCTCCTTGCGGCCGAACGGCGCGAGGGAGAGGTCGGCGACCTTGAAGTCGGCCTCGCCGGTGGGGGTGGACAGCGTGCGGGTGCCGGTGCTGGCGGTCATGGAGGCTCCAGGTGTTGCCCGGCGCGAGAGCCGAGCGGTGCAGTCGGATGCAGGGTCGCTTCGATCCCCGGGATCGGGGAGAGCGAGCATGCCGAGGCTTCGGCGGGGCTCGTGCCGCTGCCCAGGGTACCCGCGGGTCGCCCCGGCACGGCTCGACGACGGTCGACGGCGTGAGTGCGACCTGCCGGCAGGCGCCGGCCGGCCCGGGGTCAGGACTCGCAGCCCACCCCGTCGTTGTCGCGGTCGAACTTGGGCTGCCAGCCCGGGTCACCCTCCCGGATGGGCGCCGCACCGGCAGCCTTGACCTCGGAGCAGTTGGCGTAGGACGCACTCGGAGCAGGGGCGGGGGCCGGAGCGGGAGCAGGCGCCGGAGCCGGAGCGGGGGCAGGAGCGGGCTTGGGAGCGGGGGCCGGCTTCGGCGCGGGAGCCGGCGCGGGGGTCGGATCGGGGGCGGTCGACCGCTGCACGGGCAGCTCGGCGACGACGCCCCCGGGTAGCTGCTCGTCCGGGCAGCTGCTCAGGACGGTCGCCATCGTGTTCTTCTCCGCCTGGGTGACCCAGACGTCGTAGCGGACCTTCACCGCCACCTGCCGGGCGACGTACGCGCAGCGGTACCCGCGCGCCGGCGGCAGCCAGGTGGCGGCGTCGCCGTCGCCCTTCTGCATGTTCAGCGGTCCGTCGACGGCCAGGAGGTTGAGCGGGTCGTTGGCGAAGGCGGTGCGGGTGGTCCCGCCCCAGCCCTGCGCGCCCTTCTGCCAGGCGTCCGACAGCGCGACGACGTGGTCGACCTGGACGTCGTCGCTGGTGCCCTGCCCTCGGACGAAGTCGATGGTGCGGCCGGAGTAGGGGTCGGCCAGCGTGCCGGTGAGGACGACGCAGTTCCGGGTCCCCGGCTTGAAGGCCTCACCCGTGAGGTCGCGGGCGAGGACGTCGTTGCGGGTGTCGCAGCCGTTGCGGTCGGTGTCCACCCAGCCGGAGCCGAACAGATCGCGGTCGTAGCCGGTGCGGGGCGCCCGGCCCTTCACCTCGAGCGCCGCGAGCGCGGCCAGCGCGGAGGTGGGCGCGGCCGTGCCGACGACGGCCTCGGCGCTGCTCTCGTTCAGCATGCCGGCGGCGTTGGCGATGCGGTCGGCCTCGACGGCTGCCTCGGCGGTCTCCTGCTCGGCCAGCGCGGCGTCGGCCGCCGCCGCGGCCGCCTCGAGCTCCTCGGCGCTGAGCGCCGCCGGCTCGACCTGCGCCTGTTCGGTGTCCTCGTCCTGACCTGCGGCCTCCGTGGCCGAGGACGAGGGCTGGGTCGCCGGCATCGTGGCGCCGCCCACCAGCACCGCGACCAGGCCGGCCGCGGCGACGCCTCCGGCCACCTGCCGGGTGGCGATGAACGCCCAGCGGGCCCGCCCCCTGACCGCGGCGACGGCGCCGACCGCCAGGGCGATCAGCCCGGCCATGACCAACGCGCCCGGCACTCCACCGGAGGCCGCTCCGGCGACGACGAGGAACAGGGAGAGCGCGACGACCACGAGGGTCGACCGGCGCGGACCAGCGGTGGATTCAGCGGACACGTTTCTCCCCGGTACGAGACGACAGCGCTCCGGAACCTAGGCGCAGTCCCGTCCCCGACAGGTCACGACACGCACCGATCCGCCCAGCGCCTCCGCGCAGCACCTCACAGCCGCCTCACCAGCAGCTTCAGGACTCACAGCCCACGCCGTCGCCGTCGCCGTCGAAGCCGTCCGACCAGCCGGGGTCACCGCGGTGGATCGGCGCCGCTCCGGCGGCACGCACCGCGGCGCAGTCGGCGTAGACGGGCGCGTCGGGACCGGGAGCCGGTACCGGCTCCTCGCCGCCGTTGCCGGTCGGCAGCGGCTCGTCCGGGCAGCCCGCCAGGACGCCGGCCATCGCCTCCCGTTCTGCCTGGGTGGCCCACAGCCCGTAGGTCGCCTTGACCGCGACCTGGCGCGCCACGTACGCGCAGCGGTAGCCGGTGTTCGGCGGCAGCCAGGTGGCGGCGTCGCCGTCGCCCTTCTGCATGTTGAGCGGGCCGTCGGCGGCCAGGAGGTTGAGCGGGTCGTTGCCGAACCGGACCCGCGTCTGCTCGTCCCAGCCCTGGGCGCCCTTCTGCCAGGCGTCCGACAGCGCCACCACGTGGTCGATCTGGACGGCCTCGCTGGTGCCCTCCCCGCGCTGGAACTCGATGACCCGACCGGAGTAGGGGTCGGCGAGCGTGCCGGTGAGCACCACGCAGTCGCGCGTGCCGGGCCGGAACGTCTCGCCGGTGAGGTCGCGGGCCAGGACGTCGTTGCGGGTGTCGCAGCCGTTGCGGTCGGTGTCCACCCAGCCGTCGCCGAAGTTCTCGCGCTCGTATCCCGTGCGGGGCGCCCGTCCCTTGACCTCGATCCGCTCCAGCGCCTCGAGCGCCGAGCCGGCGACCGGCGCCGTTCCCGCGGGCACGCCGGCCTCGGATGTCACCGACGACGGAGCGTCGCTCGCGGTCTGCGCCACCTCGAGGCAGCCGGCCAGCGCAGGCACCAGCCCGACGGCGAGGGCCACACCGGCGAGCCGGGCGGGTCGGACGTGCACGGAGATCCCCCACCAGCCGGAACTACTTGCGCCTCCGACGCTAGGCCGGTCCGTGGCTCGTCCCGCGACGCAACGCCGGGCCAGAGGCGTCAGCGGTGGCTGCTGGCCCCGCGAACCTGGACCGCTCAGGTGAGGTTCGTGGTCACCCGGTAGAGGACGGCGGGGCCGCGGGCGCTGACCGGGGCGCCGGCCGGCACGAACGCCGAGCGGCCCTTCTCCAGGCCGAGCTCGCCGTCGGTCGAGGCCAGGACGGCCGACCCCTCGGTGCACAGCAGCAGCTGCGGCCCCCGGGTGGTGAGGACGCCCGATTGCTCGTCCAGGTGCACCCGGGTGAGGTCGAAGTCGGCCACCGGCACCGGGTACCGCAGCCCGCCGGGGCCGAGCACCGGGTGGATCACCGGCACGCGGCCGTCGGAGAAGTCCAGCACCTCGATGAGCGCGGCGAGGTCGACGTGCTTGGCGGTCAGGCCACCGCGCAGCACGTTGTCCGAGCTCGCCATCACCTCCACACCAGCGCCCGACAGGTAGGCGTGCAGGTTGCCCGCCGGCAGGAAGACCGCCTCGCCCGGCGCCAGCTTGAGGTGGTTGCACATCAGCGAGATGACCACGCCCGGGTCACCGGGATAGGTCTCCGCCAGCGTCGCCGCCCAGCGGTAGGTGTTGATGAACTCCGGGTCGTGCGCGGCCACGAACCGCGCCGCGGCGGTGGCCACCGCCGACACCAGCTCCGCGCGCCGCTCCCCCGTCAACGCCAGCAGCTGCGGGATCGCCGCCCGGAGCCCTCCCCGGGCCAGCGCCGCGATCGTCGGCTTGAGCTCGGGCACCTGCAGCTTGGCCAGGCAGTGCAGCGACTCCTCCACCGGCCGGAACCCGCAGAGCGCCTCGAACGTGGTCAGCGCCAGCAGCAGCTCGGGCTTGTGGAAGGGATCCTTGAACGTGCGCGTGGGGTCGTCGTGCGAGATGCCGGCGGCCTCCTCGGCCGCGTAGCCGATCTCGGCCTGCTCCGTCGTCGGGTGCGCCTGCAGCGACAGCGGGGTCTCGGCGGCGAGCACCTTCATCAGGAAGGGCAGCCGCGGCCCGAATCGCTCCAGCACCCGGCTGCCGAGCAGCACCTCGGGCTCCGTGGCGATCGCCTTGTCCAGCGGGCGGCCGTCGGACAGGACGCTCGGCTCGTCGGGGTGCGCACCGACCCACAGCTCCGCGTGCGGCCGGTCGGCGGGCACGGGCCGACCCAGGAGATCGGGGATGACGGTGCGGCTACCCCAGGGGTAGAAGCGCACACCGTTGCTGAGCTGCCACATCGTGCTGGCAGGTTACGTGCGGGACGGCCGGTTCAGGAATGCCCACAGGCACACCAGGTGCGCAGGATCACCCCGACGGGTCGCGGTCAGACGCCGGCGCGGACGTCCGGTGCACCCAGGCGGGCGGCGTCGGCGGTCCGGTCGTCGGGCATCCGCTGCGACTCCCGCTCCGCCGCCACCCGCGCCTCGTAGTGCGCGATCTCGCGGGCCAGGAAGTCGTCCTCCCACCCGTGCACGGTGGCCATCAGCCGCGCGACCTCCGGGGCGGACTCCACGCCCCGGTGCGGCGTCTCGATGGAGATGCGGGTCCGCCGGGTGAGGACGTCGTCCAGGTGCAGGGCACCCTCGGCGGTCACCGCGTGGATGACCTCCGCGGCGAGGTGGTGGGGGGCGCCGGGCAGCGGGCGGCCGAGCGTCGGGTCGGCCCGGACCAGGTCCAGGACGGCGGTCACCTGGTCCCCGTGCCGGCGCAGCAGCCGCTCGACCGCCTCCTGCGGCACCCCGTACCCGCTCGCCAGCGCGGGCGCGCGGTCCCGCACCCCGGCCCAGCGGCGCGCGCCCACCAGCGGCAGCTCCGCCGTCCGCGACCGCGGCGCCCCGGGCAGCCGCTCGACGGCAGCGTCGACGGCGTCGGCCGCCATCACCCGGTAGGTCGTGTACTTGCCCCCGGCGACCAGCACCAGCCCCGGCACCGGCATGACGACGGCGTGCTCGCGGGAGAGCCGGCTGGTCTCGTCGGACTCACCGGCCAGCAGCGGGCGCAGGCCCGCGTAGACGCCCACGATGTCCTCGGTCGACAGCGGCCGGGTGAGCACCCGGTTGACCTGCTCGAGCAGGTACTCGATGTCGGCGCTGCTCGCGGCCGGGTGGTCGCGGTCGAGCTTCCACGGGGTGTCGGTGGTGCCGACGATCCACTGCTCGGCCCACGGGATCACGAACAGCACGCTGGTCGGCGTCCGGAGGATCAGCCCGTTCGGGCCGACGTCCCCACCGTCGATGGCCGCCTTCGGCACGAGCAGGTGGACGCCCTTGGAGGCGCGCACCTTCAGGCTCGGCGCGGAGACGCCGAGCATCGCGCCGACGTCGTCGCTCCACACCCCGGTGGCCGCGATGACGCTGCGCGCACGGACCGTGAACGAGGAACCGTCGGTGAGGTCGGCGACCTCCGCGCCGATCACCGCGGCGTCCGGCCCGTCGCCGTCGCGGAGCAGCCCGACCACGCGGGCGCTGGACAGCACGGAGGCGCCGTAGCCGGCCGCCGTCCGCACCACCGCCAGGGTGTGCCGGGCGTCGTCGACCTGGGCGTCCCAGTACTTGATGGCCCCGCGGACGGCGTCCCGGCGCAGGCCCGGGAACGCCTGCAGCGTCCTGCGGCGGGAGAGGTGCCGGTGGCGCGGGATCGCCCGGTCACGGGCGAACGCGGCGCCCATCGCGTCGTACAGGGCCACGCCCGCGCCGTAGTAGGCGCGGTGCCACACCGGCGAAGTGAGCGGGAGCAGGAACGGCAGCGGCCGGACCAGGTGCGGGGCGATGGTGCGCACCAGCCGGGCCCGCTCCTTGAGCGCCTCGTGCACGAGCGGGAACGCCATCTGCTCCAGGTAGCGCAGGCCGCCGTGGATCAGCTTGCTGGACCGGCTGGAGGTGCCCGCCGCCCAGTCGCGGGCCTCGAGCAGGCCCACGGACAGCCCGCGGCTGGCGGCGTCCAGCGCGGCGCCGGCGCCGGTCACCCCGCCCCCGATCACGAGGACGTCGACGACGTCGGTGGCCAGGCGGGCGCGGTCGGCGCGACGGCGCTCCGGCGACAGCAGCGTGCGGTCGGTCTCCCCCGGGTGCATGGCTCCTACTGTCCCCCGCGCCGAGTGGTGATGCGCCGAGACGCGGACCACACCGCGCAAGGCCCCGTCCGGAGGCTCGTGCCGAGCGTGCGAGGCATGAGAGGGACGGGGTCCTTCTACTTCTTGCGGTGCACGGTCAGGTTCATCACGACGACGATGAGCGCGCCGACGACCAGCCCCAGGATCGCGCTGCCCAGCGTGTTGACCAGCCAGCCGACGACGCCGCCGAGGGCGCCGGTCGCGTCGTGCGCCGCCTCCTCGAGGTGGTGCACGAACTCGTAGATCGGGTGGAAGCCCAGCTCGTCGGTGCCCAGCAGGATGATGTGCCCGCCGACCCAGAGCATCGCGGCGGTGCCGACCACGGTGAGGGCGGTGAGCAGCTTCGGCATGCCCTTGACCAGCCCGCGGCCGAAGGCGGCCACGCCCTTGCCCGAGCGCTGCGCCAGGCTCAGCCCGATGTCGTCCATCTTCACGATCAGGCCGACGACGCCGTAGACGAGCACGGTGATGCCGAGGGCGACGACGATCAGGATGATCGCCCGGGACACGAACGCCTCGCTGGCCACCTCGTTGAGCGAGATGACCATGATCTCGGCCGACAGGATGAAGTCGGTGCGCACGGCCCCGCTGACGATCGTCTTCTCGTCGGGCAGCGCGTCCTCGACCGACGCGTGCGCCTCGGCATGACCGCTGATCTTGTGCCAGATCTTCTCCGCACCCTCGTAGCAGAGGTAGGCCCCACCGATCATGAGGATCGGGGTCAGCAGGAACGGCAGGAACTGGCTGAGCAGCAGGATCGCCGGAAGGATGACCAGCAGCTTGTTGCGCAGCGACCCCAGCGCGATCTTGCGGATGATCGGCAGTTCGCGGTCGGCGTTCAGCCCGTGCACGTACTGCGGCGTGACCGCGGTGTCGTCCACCACGACGCCGGCGGCCTTGATGCTGGCCCGCCCGGCCGCGGCCCCGATGTCGTCGATCGAGGCGGCCGCGGCTCGCGCGAGCACCGCCACGTCGTCCAGCAGAGCTACGAGCCCACCCGCCACGCCGAGGTCCTTCCGTCGGTCGGCGCCCGCGCGCCGTCCCAGTGATGCTGGCCTGTCCGTCCCGGTCCCGCACGGGCGCCTCCCCCCGTACCCCGTCGGGGACGGCAAGAACGCCCGGCGCGAACTCAGGTGGGCAACGCCCGCTCGGCGTCGAGCGCCAGCGCCAGGTAGACGGCGCTGAAGTCGGCGACGGCCACCTGCCGGGCCAGCCGCGGCAACCGGCCGAAGCGCACCGGGTCCCCGTGCTCGGCCAGCCCGCTGACCGGGACGTTGTGGGTGGCGGCGGTCCGCAGCACCTGCTGCAGCGCCTCGTCCGCCGAGCGCGGCTCGCGCTCCCCCGCGCCGTCGTGCCCGCCGGCCTCGGGATCCCGGATCGTCAGCAGGCGCAGCCGCCGGCCCTCGTCGTCCGAGCGGTCGCGGAAGAAGTCGCCGCCGTCGCGCGGGGCCAGCGGCCCACCCAGCACGGCGCAGGCGGCGACCCGCTGGTCCGGCAGCCGGAACTCGGTCACCGGCAGCCCGGCGAGGGTGGCCAGCTGGTCGGCCACCCGGGTCGCGGCCGCACCCGCCAGGGGCCCCTCCGCGGCGACCACCGGCAGCGCGTCGAGCAGCTCCAGCGCCAGCGTCTTGGCCGGGTTGACGAAGGACTCCCGCGCCGGGCCGCACTCCGCGGCGGTCTCGTCGAGCGCCGCGGCGACCCCCTCCACGTCGGCGACCCCCGCGGGCAGCAGGCCGAGGTCGGTGGCCAGCCGGAGCATCGGCGTGAGCAGGGACCAGAGCGTGGTGTGCCGCACCCGGGTGTGCGGCAGCGCCACGTACGGGGCGCGTGCGCCTGCGCAGGCAGCGCGCAGCGGCGCGTCCTCGGGGCCGATACCCACGAGGGAGACGCCGCGGCGGGCAGCCTCGTAGGCCGGGCCGACGGCGTAGGTCCCGGCGCCGGTGCGCGTGGCGACGACGGCGATGTCGCTGGGACCGGCCCACACGGGCAGCGCCGGCCCGGGCACGACGTCCACCGTCACGGGGCTGGACGGTCCGAGCAGGGCGCGCAGCACGGAGCCGGCGACCGCCCCCTCCCGCCGGCCCACGATGATCAGGCCGCGCGGACGCCCGCCGTCGGTGACCCGCTCGAGCCCGGCCTCCTCGGTCAGCCGGGTGGTCTCCCGCACCTGGGCGCCGGCACCGGCGACCGCCGGCAGCAGCCCGCGCGGATCACGGGCGCGCAGCAGGTCGAGGTCGTCGAGGACCTCCTCGGCGAGCTCGGGCGAGGTCATGACGCGCGGTTGCGGGCCTCGTCGAGGAGCAGGACGGGGATGCCGTCCCGCACCGGGAAGCCGCGGTGGCACGTGCCGCAGACCAGCTCGCCGGCTGCCTCGTCGACGGTCAGCGGGGTGTGGTGGGTGTCGGGGCAGGCGAGGATCGACAGCAGGTCGGGGTCCAGGCCCAGCGGGCCGCCCGCCGTCGCGCCCTGGGTTCCGGTCATGTCTGCTCCTGTCCCCCGCGCACCGTGCTCAGCACACGGTCGCGCAGCTCGGTCATCCGCGCCACGTCCGGCGCCTCCACGTTCAGCCGCAGCAGCGGCTCGGTGTTGCTGGCGCGCAGGTTGAACCACGCGCCGTCGGGGAGCTCGACGGTCAGACCGTCCAGCTCGTCCACCGTCGCACCCTCCTCCTCGAAGACGCCGCGCACCTCGGCCACCCGGGCCGGTGCGTCGGTGACGGTGGAGTTGATCTCACCCGACGCCGCGTACCGCGAGTAGGCCGCGGTGAGCTCCGACAGCGACCGGCCCTGCTCCCCCAGCGCGGCGAGGACGTGCATGGCGGCGAGCATGCCCGTGTCGGCCCGCCAGAAGTCGCGGAAGTAGTAGTGCGCGGAGTGCTCCCCGCCGAAGATCGCATCGGTGCGGGCCATCTCGGCCTTGATGAAGGAGTGCCCCACCCGCGTGCGCACCGGCTGGCCGCCGTGCTCGCGGACGATCTCCGGCACGGCCCGGGAGGTGATCAGGTTGTGGATGATCGTGGTCCCCCGACCCTTGGCCAGCTCCCGGACGGCGACCAGCGCGGTGATCGCCGACGGGCTCACCGGCTCCCCCCGCTCGTCGACGACGAACACCCGGTCGGCGTCGCCGTCGAAGGCCAGCCCGATGTCGGCTCCGTGCTCGCGCACCGCGGCCTGCAGGTCGACCAGGTTCGCCGGGTCCAGCGGGTTGGCCTCGTGGTTGGGGAACGACCCGTCGAGCTCGAAGTACAGCGGCACGATGTCCAGCGGCAGGCCGGACAGCACCACGGGGACGGTGTGCCCGCCCATGCCGTTGCCCGCGTCGACGACGACCTTCAGCGGCCGGACGGTGGACAGGTCCACCAGCGAGCGCAGGTGGGCGGCGTACTCGGCCAGCACGTCCCGCTGGGAGACGCTCCCGACGCGGTCGGGCACGCGCTCGTAGGAGTCCCGCTCCGCCCACTCGCGGATCGTGACCAGCCCGGAGTCCTGGCCGATCGGGGCGGCGCCGGCCCGGCACATCTTGATGCCGTTGTACTGCGCCGGGTTGTGGCTGGCGGTGAACATCGCGCCGGGCAGGTCCAGCGAGCCCGCGGCGAAGTACAGCAGGTCGGTGGAACCCAGCCCCGCCTCGACGACGTCCAGACCGCGGGCGATGACGCCCTCGGCGAACGCGCGGGACAGCGGGATCGAGGACTCCCGCATGTCGTGCGCGGTGACCACCGTCGCGGCTCGGGAGTCGGCGAGGACGAACTCGGCGAACGCCGCGCCGATGGCGCGGGCGGTCGGCTCGTCCCAGTCGTCGGGGACGACGCCACGCACGTCGTAGGCCTTGATCAACGAGGACAGGTCCGGCACGCCGACGACCCTAGCGGTGCCGTCGGCGGGAGATCCGCGCGCGAGCGGTGGACCGGCCTCCTACTGGAGGTCGGGCAGGACCCGCAGGTGGCCGCGGCGGGTGCCGCTGCCGTCGTCCGCCGGGTCGCGGGGAGGCTCGGGGCGGGCCGCCTCGCGGACCGCGTCGGCCAGCGCCAGCAGGTCGTCACCGGTGGGACCGGAGTCCTCGATGTCGATCTCGTGCCGGACGACGTCCCACCCCCGGGGCACGGTCAGCCGCTCCCCGTGGAACTCGCACAGGTCGTAGCTGTGCGGTTCGGAGAACGTCGCCAGCGGACCCACGACAGCGGTCGACTCCGCGTAGACGTAGGTCAGGGTCGCCGCTGCCGGTTGCGCGCAGCCGCTGCGCGAGCAGCGACGTGACTGCCTCACCACCGGTTCCTCACGCAAGGCAGAGTAATCCCGCTGCGGGGTGCGCGACAGCAGGCGCACCGGGAATCGGGCCGCTGCGCACCATCCTGCACGATGGCCCCGTGGGCATCGTCACCGGTCGGGCGCGGGTTGCGGGCCTTCGCGGCGCGACCGGGGGAATCGTCCGGGAACTCCTCCGGCGACCCGGCGTGTCGTGCCCCGCCGTAGGCTTCGGCCCGTCATGAGCACGCCCCGGCGCCGTCCCGCCCGCTCCCGCCGCGACCGTCACGGCCGCGGCCTGCGCGGACGCCTCGTGCCGACCGGGGTCCCGCTGGCGCGCAGCCGCGCCGAACAGTTCGACGACCTCGTCCTCGACGCGGTGGAGGACCTCGAGCGCCGCTGGGAGCGCGAGCTGGCCGGCGTCGAGTTCGCCGTCGAGGACGTGCCCTGGGTGGAGCACACCCGGCCCGACGAGGTGGTCCTCGACTCCGACGTCCTGGACGACGGCGGCGTGCCACTGGCCCGGGTGGTGCCCGCCCGCCGCGAGCACGGCCAGGAGATCCCGCCGCGCGTCGTCGTCTACCGCCGTCCGCTGGAACTGCGGGCCAACGACCGCGACGACCTCGCCGACCTCGTGCGGGACGTCGTCGTCGACCAGGTGGCGACGCTGCTCGGGCGCGACCCCGAGGAGATCGACCCCACCGGTTGACCCGCACGGCGGCTGCGATGCTGGTGGGGATGGACGCCTCCGCCGCCTGGCTCGTGCTCGGCACGGTGCTCGGCGTGCTGCTGAGCGCCACCGTGGTCGCGGGCGTGCTGGCGTACCGGTGGGCGGTACCTCCCGCAGCGCCGGAGCCCGGCGCGGCCGCACCACGGGTGGACGACCTGGCGGACTTCCTGGAGCACCCGCCCGGCACCCGCACCGAACCGCCCGCCCCGGCGGACTGGGCGATGCTGGCCGCTCCACCGCCGGCACCCGCTGCTCCTCCGCCGGCGACCGCCGACGGTCGCGGCCGCACCTACCTGCAGCTGGCCGCGCTCAGCCTCACCGCACTGACACTGGTGGGTGTGGCTGCGGCGGTCGCAGCCGCGACCGGCACGGGCGGCGCCGCGTCGCCGGCACCGGCGGGGCCCGGCGCCGACCCGGACACCCCTGCGCTCGAGGGCGAGCTGCGCGCCGCCGGGATCGTGCTGGAACAGCGGGCGGTCGGCGTGACCGCGACCTATCCGGAGATCCGGCTGCGGGATGACGGCGGCAGCACGCACCTGGAGCTGCGCCTGCCCACCTGGAACTGCTTCACCGCCAGCGCGCCGGCGGACCCGGCGGCCGCCGGCTGCGTCCGCTCCGTGGTCGAGCACGCGGAGCTGTCGACCCCGGAGCTCGTCGTCGAGCGCGAGGGCGAGCGACTCCGCCTGCACGGGCGGGCCGCGACGGAGCTGCGCCCCTTCGGCACGCCCCCCGAGCCGAGCGGGCACGCCTACGAGTTCGAGGTCACCGTCACGCCGCGGAACGACGCCGGAGGCCCGGTCACCGGCGAGGTGCGGATCGGCACGAACACCGCACCCCTGGTCCAGGAGCTCAGCGAGCTCGACGCCGACTGAGCGCCGGCAGCGGCGGCCAGGCCCGCGCCGGCACGGTCAGGCCCACCACCGGCGCACCCATCTCGGTGCCCAGCCCCGCCTCGGCGGTTCCGCACCAGGGCCAGCGATCGGCTCCGTCGACGAGCGTCAGCAGCACCGCGGGCGCCGACGGCCGGTCGACGACGGCCACCTCGAGCTGGCCGAGCGCCACGTGCAGGCGCGCGGTGGCACGCAGGAAGTCGCGGGCGCGCCGGTCGGGGGCGGCGGCGAGCAGGGCTGGGAGGGTGCGCTCCAGCACCTTCGGGTCGCGCGAGCGCTCGACCGGGCCGGCCTCGTCCAGGGCGTCGACCACCCGGGTGCTGCGCGTGTTGGCCAGCACCGACGTCGGGAGCCGGGCGGCGAGGGCCGCGGCGGTCGGGTCACCGAGGGGCAGCCCGGCCAGCCGCAGCGAGCGCGGGCCGCGCAGCGAGGCCAGGAGACGCAGCACGCCGTCGGCGAGGAGCCCGGCGGCCGCCTCGTCCGGCGCCAGCAGGCGGGCAGGTGGCCGGCCGCCCGGGAGCGGGGTCCGGGACTGGCCGAGGAGCTCGACGACGGTCGACAGCCCCCGGCGCCGGAGGGCGAGGAAGGCCGCGGCCCGGGGCGCGTCGCCGGGCTCACCGTCGACCACGACGGCGACCGGCCGCAGCCGCGGGACGTGGGCGGCGCCCTCGTTGAGCACGGCCGTGAGCCACGGCCCGCGGGCGGTTACCGGCGCGGACAGTCGAGCCATCAGCGGGCCGGCCGCCCGCACCTCGCGCACGACGCGGGCGGAGCCGCTGACCACACGAGCGGCGCGGTCGACCATGCCCTGAACGAAACCACAGCCGCCGACAGGGGCCGTCGACGGCTGCGGGACGTGCTGGGTGGCCCCGCGACCGGGGCCCTTGCTCAGATGGCGCGGCGGCGCAGGCGGCGGCGCTCACGCTCGGAGAGCCCGCCCCAGATGCCGAAGCGCTCGTCGTTGGACAGCGCGTACTCCAGGCACTCGGCCTTGACCTCGCAGCCGGTGCAGATCTTCTTGGCCTCGCGCGTCGAGCCGCCCTTCTCCGGGAAGAACGCCTCCGGGTCCGTCTCGGCGCACAGGGCCTGCTCCTGCCAGGACTGGGCGTCCGGCTCCAGCCCGAAGCCCAGGAACCCGACGAAGGCCTGCCCGGTCCCCTGGCCCACGGCCTGACCCATGCCCTGGCCGGCGGCGGCCCCCAGACGGTCGGCCGACCGCTCGGAACCGTTCACGTAATCGCTCAACCACGACACCTCAGCCATGACGGTGCGTCCCCTCTCGCTCTCGTCCCGGTGCTCGGCCGCCAGGAGGTTCCCGGGCCGTTCAGCACTCGTCGACACCGCGGGAATTACACGCGTGTCGTTGCCCGCCCGTCAACTTTGCCCGGTGTAAGCGACACGCCACACCAGCCCCATGCGTCACAGGGCCTTCGTCACATCTCGCGGCTGCCCTCGACACGCCCGGCGAACAGTCGACAAGTGCTCATCAGGCACCATGCGTTTCGTGCAGATCGTCGTGCTGGCTGGTGGGACCGGAGGGGCTCGATTCCTCCGTGGGGTGCGCGCGGCGGCTCCCGAGGCGGGGATCACGGCTGTGGTCAACACCGGCGACGACGTCACGCTGCACGGCTTGAGGATCTGCCCGGACCTGGACACGGTCGTCTACAGCCTCGGCGGCGGCATCGACGAGGAGCGCGGCTGGGGCCGGGCCGGCGAGAGCTGGACGGTCAAGGAGGAGCTCGCCGCCTACGGCGCGGACCCCACGTGGTTCGGGCTGGGCGACCGCGACCTGGCCACCCATCTGATCCGCACCCGCATGCTCGACGCCGGCTACCCGCTCTCCGCCGTCACTGCGGCGCTGGCCGACCGGTGGCAGCCCGGCGTGACCGTGCTGCCGATGAGCGACCAGCGGGTGGAGACCCACGTCGTCGTGACCGACCCCGACGACGGCCGTCCGCGCGCGATCCACTTCCAGGAGTGGTGGGTGCGCCACCGTGCCGGTCTGGACGCGTCGGCCTTCGTCCAGGTGGGCGTGGACGCCGCGAAGCCCGCGCCGGGCGTGGTGGAGGCGTTCGCGGCGGCGGACGCGGTGCTGCTGGCGCCGTCCAACCCGGTGGTCTCGATCGGCACGATCCTGGGCGTGCCGGGCCTGCGTGACGCGCTGCTGGCCACACCCGCCCGCATCGCCGGCGTCTCCCCGATCGTGGGCGGCGCGGTGGTCCGCGGCATGGCCGACCGCTGCCTGCCGGCCCTCGGCATCGAGGTCAGCGCGGAGGGCGTCGGCCGGCACTACGGTGCCCGGGGCCACGGCGGGCTGCTCGACGCCTGGCTGGTGGCCGAGGACGACGCCGCCGACGTCCCCGGCGTGGACGTGCGCCGCCGTCCGCTGCTCATGTCCTCCCCCGAGGCCACCGCCGACCTCGCCCGAGCGGCCCTCGACGCCTGCACCCGGTGACCGGCGAAGGACCCCGTCCCCCTCACGGCTCGCACGCTCGCCGCGAGCCTCTGGACGGCGCCGTTCCACCAGGTGTGTCGGTCCACCCGGTCGCCGGGCTGCCCGAGTTCGCGCCGGGTGACGACCTGGCGGCGGCCCTCGTCTCGGCCGCGCCCTGGCTGGCCGACGACGACGTCGTCGTCGTGACCTCCAAGGTCGTCTCCAAGGTCGAGGGGCGGCTGGTCCGGGTGGAACCCGGCGCCGACCGGGAAGCGGCCCGCCAGCGGGCCGTGGACGAGGAGACGGTCCGGGTCGTCGCCCGCCGCGGGCCGCTGAAGATCGTGCAGACCCGGCAGGGCTGGGTCGTGGCCGCGGCCGGCATCGACGCCTCGAACGTGGCCGCCGACGCGCTGGTGCTGCTCCCCGAGGACGGCGACGCGTCGGCCCGCCGGCTGCGGGCGCGGCTGCGCGAGCTGGCCGGCGTGGACGTCGCGGTCGTGGTGAGCGACACCTTCGGCCGCACCTGGCGCGAGGGGCTCACCGACGTCGCCGTGGGCGCGGCCGGGATCGAGGCGCTCGAGGACCACCGCGGCGCCGTCGACGCCCACGGCAACCGGCTGGAGACCACCCGGGTCGCGGTCGTCGACGAGCTGGCGTCGGCTGCCGACCTGGTGAAGGGCAAGCTGGCCGGCGTCCCGGTGGCGGTCGTGCGGGGTCTCCCCCTGCGACGGCCCGACGACGACGCCGACGAGGGCACCCGGCCGCTGGTGCGGCTCCCGGCCGACGACCTGTTCCCCTACGGCAGCCGCGACGTGGTGCCCTCGCGCGCCCCGGCCGCCGGGCCCCTGCGGCAGCGCGCCGGGGAGCGCGAGGCGGTCGCGGCCGCGTTCCGGGCGGCCAGTGCCGCGCTGCCGGAGTTCCCGGTGGTGCTCCGCCACGGCGGGGAGGGCGACGGCGCCGTCGACGTCCACCTGACCGACGCGCTGACCACGACGACCGCCGTGAACGCCGGGGCCGTCATCGGCGCCGCGATCGTGCAGCTGCACGCGCAGGGCTGGACCACCCGCTGGGAGCCGGTCGCCACCGCGGGCGGCACCTCACTCCTCGGGAGGCTGTGGCTCGGGGATCCAGCGCCGTGAGCTCCGCGGATCGGTAACGTTCGACCTCATGCGCGGGATCATCCTGGCCGGGGGCACCGGGAGCCGTCTGTTCCCCATCACGCAGGCGGTGAGCAAGCAGCTCATGCCGGTCTACGACAAGCCGATGATCTACTACCCGCTCTCCACGCTGATGATGGCCGGGGTGCGCGAGGTGCTGGTCATCACCACGCCCGCCGACTCCGACGCCTTCCGGCACCTGCTCGGCGACGGCAGCCGGCTGGGCATGCGGATCGAGTACGCCGCGCAGCCGCGGCCCGAGGGTCTGGCGCAGGCGTTCCTCATCGGCGCGGAGTTCCTCGGCGGTGAGCCCGCGGCCCTGGTGCTGGGCGACAACATCTTCTACGGCGCCGGCCTCGGCACGGCGCTGTCCCGGCTGCCCGAGCCCGACGGCGGGCACGTGTTCGCCTACCACGTGGCCAACCCGCGGGAGTACGGCGTCGTGGAGTTCGACCCGTCCGGCCGGGTCCTGTCCATCGAGGAGAAGCCGGCCCGGCCGAAGAGCTCCTACGCCGTCCCGGGCCTGTACTTCTACGCCGGCGACGTCGTCGAGGTGGCGAAGGGCATCACGCCCAGTGCCCGCGGCGAGCTGGAGATCACCGCGGTCAACGAGCACTACCTGCGCGAGGGCCGGCTCACCGTCACCGCGCTCGACCGCGGCACCGCCTGGCTGGACACCGGCACCTTCGCCTCGCTGCGCCAGGCCACCGAGTTCGTGTCGGTGGTCGAGGAACGCCAGGGGCTGAAGATCGGCTGCATCGAGGAGGTCGCCTGGCGCAACGGCTGGCTGGACGACGCCGGTCTGGCCCGCGCAGCCGAGCCACTCGGCAAGAGCGGTTACGGCGACTACCTCCTCGGCCTGCTCCACGACCGGTAGGGGACGACCACCGTGGCGGCCCCCGACGTACCGGCCCACACCCTCTCCGGGAGGGACCGACGGGGCGTCGCCGAAGGAGTCCTGGTCGGGGCGGTCGTGCTCGGGGTGCTCGTCGCCGGCTGGCTGAGGCGCTGGACCGCGGACGACGCGTTCATCAACTTCCGCGTCGTCGGGAACCTGCTCGCCGGCAACGGCCCGGTCTTCTCCGCCCCGGAGCGGGCCGAGGTCGCCACCAGCCCCGCCTGGCTGCTCCTGCTGACCCTGGCCGAGGGCGTCTCGCCCGGCGACTCCGTCGCCTGGGCCTCGGTCGTCCTCGGCCTGGTCGGGACGGCGACCGGCGTCCTGTTCGCCACGCTCGGCGCGCGCCGCCTCGTCGCCGGCTCACCCTCCCGGCTCGTGGTCCCGTTCGGCGCAGTGGTGCTCCTGGGCCTCCCCCCGTTCTGGGACTTCAGCACCTCGGGCCTGGAGACGGGGATGTCCTTCGCCTGGCTCGGGGTCTCCTTCTGGGGGCTGGCGCGCTGGCTGGACCTCGGGCCTCCCCGCGCCGGTCGGCCGGTGTGGCTGCACGTGCTGGTCGGGTTCGGTCCGCTGGTGCGCCCGGACTTCGCGCTGATCGCCGGCCTGCTGCTCGTCTGGATGACCCTCGTCGCCACCGGGGCGTGGTGGCGGCGCCTGCTCGGTCTGGTCGCCGCGGGCGCGCTGCCCGCCGTCTACCAGGTCTTCCGGATGGGCTACTACGGCCTGGTCGTCCCCAACACGGCCGTCGCCAAGGAGTCCGGCCGCCCGCTGTGGGGACGGGGCGCGGACTACCTCCTGGACCTCGTCACCCCCTACGCCCTCCACGTCCCGGTCGGCCTCGCGATCGTGGTTTTGGCCCTGCTGCGGCCCCGCCTGGCCTGGCGCCGGCGGGAGTGGTCGCTCGTGGGGGTCGTCGTCCTCGCGGCGTTCGCCCACGCGCTCTACGTCGTCCGCGTCGGTGGGGACTTCATGCACGCGCGGCTCCTCATGCCCAGTCTGTTCCTCCTCCTCTGCCCGGTCGCGGCCGTGCCGCTCCCCCGCGTGCGGCTCCGGGCCACCGCCGTCGCGCTCGTCGCCACCGCCGCGTGGGGCGTCGTCACGGCGTCGTTCCTGCGGACCGACTACGTCCGGGACGACGCGAGCGGTCTGGCCGACGAGCGCGCGTACTACGTCCGGGCTGCGGGCATCGCCAACCCGGTGACCCTGGAGGACCACGGCAGGACCGGGATCGGCGAGTACACCGCGCGGGTCAACGGGCTCCACGAGGACGGCGCGGACGTCATCGCCGGCCAGGTCGTCCCGATCAGACCGGGGGCCGGGATCCTGGAGGTCGGACCGTCCGACGGTGGTGTCGTCTTCTCGGTGGCCAGCGCCGGGTTCTACGGCACCGGGACGGATCTGGACGTCTTCGTGGTCGACGTCCTGGGCCTCTCCGACCCGGTGAACAGCCACATCGAGCCCGGTCCGCCGGTCCGGGCCGGCCACGAGAAGATCTACCCGGAGTGGTACCTGCTGGCCCGCTACGGGGCCGACGAGCCGCGCGAGGGCCAGGTCGCACCGGCACTGGTCGCTGCCGCCCGCGAGGTGCTGTCGTGCGGCGAGGTCGCCGAACTGATCGCGGCGACCAACGACCCCCTGACGTGGGACCGGTTCTGGGACAACGTGCGCGGCTCGGTGCAGCGGACCTCGCTGCGCATCCCGGCCGACCCCGAGGAGGCCCGGCAGCGGTTCTGCTGATGGTCGTGCGGCGTCTGCCGACCGGAGGTCACCAGCGAGCGGCGAGGCCTCAGATCCGGCGGTTGTCGATCGGCGCGAAGCGGGGTCCCCGGCGCGGGCGGCGCGGACCACCGGCGAGGATCAGCCGGACGACGCGCTGCCGGTGGCCGCGCCACGGCTCCAGCAGGGCAACCATCTCCTCGTCGTCGGTGTTGCGGCGCCCGGTCAGCGCGAACCCCACCGTGTTCTTCAGGTGGTAGTCGCCGACGCTGACCGTGTCCGGGCAGCCGAGCGAGCGCTGCACCACCTCGGCCGCCGTCCACACGCCGATGCCCGGCACCGTCCGCAGCCGGCGCTGCAGCTCCGCCGACTCCTGGCACCCTGCCTCCGGCTCCATCCGGTGCGCGACCCCGGCGACCGCCCGCAGGGCCCGGCGGCGGGCACCGTCCAGGCCGCAGCGGTGCCACTCCCAGTCCGTCACCTCGAGCAGCCGGCGGGCCGAGGGGACCACCCGCATGCCCTCGGGCGCGGGCCCGGGCGCCGGCTCGCCTGCCAGCCGGCACACCTCGCGGAAGACCCGGTAGGCCTCGGCCGTGGTGACCTTCTGCTCCAGGACGGCGGGCAGGAGCGCGTCCCACGTCCGGCCGGTGCGGCCCAGCCGCAGGTGCGGGTGGGTGCGGTGCAGCTCGGTCACGAGCGGATGGGTGGCGCCGGGCCGGAACTCCTCGGGCCGGTCCTCGGCGCCCAGCCAGCCGGGGACCGCCGTCGCGGCCCACCCGGCCCCCGGCCCCCACGCCTCGATCCGCACCTCCCCGGCCACCCGGGTGATCCGCACGGTCGCCGGGCCGTCGGGGGTGGTCGTAGTCCGCCAGAGGCCGCCGTCGGCGACCTGCATCGTCGGGTCGGCGGCACCGCGCCGGTGCGGGGACAGCGCCCGGAGGAGGTCCAGGGGCCAGTCGGGCACCCAGGCGGTCGCGACGTCGGCGACGGCCGGGGTGCCCGAGGCGTCCGTGCCCGGGGTCGTGCTGGTGCTCAGGAGGTGCTCCCGGATGAGGTCAGCGGGGTGCCATGCGCAGCGCGCCGTCCATCCGGATGACCTCGCCGTTGAGGTAGCCGTTCTCGACGATGGCGACGGCCAGCTGGGCGAAGTCGGACGGGCGGCCGAGCCGCTTGGGAAAGGGTATGCCCGCCGACAGTGCCGCCCGCGCCTCCTCGGGCAGGCTGCCCAGCAGCGGCGTGTCGACCAGCCCCGGGGCGATGGTGCAGACCCGCACGCCCACGCTGGACAGGTCGCGGGCCGCCGGAAGGGTCATGCCGACGACCCCGCCCTTGGACGCCGAGTACGCCAGCTGGCCGATCTGCCCGTCGTAGGCGGCGATCGAGGCGGTGTTGACCACGACCCCGCGCTCGCCGTCCTCGCCCGGCTCGGTCTGCGCCATCGCAGCGGAGGCGAACCGCAGCACGTTGAAGGTGCCGACCAGGTTGACGGCGAGGACCTTGCTGAAGGCCCCCAGGTCGTGCGGCTCGCCGTTGCGGCCGACGGTGCGCTGGGCGACGCCGATGCCGGCGCAGCTGATCGCGATGCGCAGCGGTCGGTCCTTGCCGGTCGCCTCCGCGACAGCCGCCTGCACCGACGCCTCGTCGGTGACGTCGGTGCGGACGAAGGTGGTGTGGCCACCGAGCTCGGCGGCGAGCGCGCGACCGCGCTCCTCGTTCAGGTCCAGGACGGTCACGGCCGCGCCCCTGGCGGCCAGAGCACGGGCGGTGGCCTCACCGAGCCCGGAAGCTCCCCCACTGACAACGGCTGCGACGTCGAAGCTGTTCATGCCGGGCAGCCAATCATGGGACTAGGCGAACCGTGCCCCGTGCCGCTCCTGGACCTCGGCGAGCAGCTGCTTGACCCGCTCGGCATCGGCCACCGGGCAGACCATGGTGACGTCGGCGGTGTGCACCACGACGCTGTCGCGGACCCCCACCAGGGCCACCAGGTGGTCGGGGTCGTCGCTGAAGACGATGTTGCCCGAGCCGTCCAGGACCACGACCGGCCCCCGGACTGCGTTGCCGTTCCCGTCCCCCTCGAGCGTCGACGCCAGCGCCGGCCAGGACCCCACGTCGAGCCAGTCGACGTCGAGCTCGGCCACCAGCACCCGACCCGGTTCCATGGCCGCCGGCTCCAGGACCGCGTAGTCGACGCTGATCTTCGGCAGCGTCGGGAAGACCGCGGCCAGCACCTGAGCCCGGGCCGCACCGGCCGGCGCGGCGACGATCCGCGCCAGGCCCTCGGCCGACGCGGGCAGGTGCTCGGCCAGAGCCTCCAGCACCGTGCTCGCCCGCCAGACGAACATGCCGGAGTTCCACAGGTACTCACCGGTCGCCAGGTATCCCTCGGCGGTGGTCCGGTCCGGCTTCTCGCGGAACGCGGCGGCCTCGGCGACCCCGGCGAGACCCGTCGCGGCGCCCCGCCGCACGTAGCCGAACCCGGTGGCCGGAGACGTCGGCGTGATGCCGAGGGTGACCAGCGCCCTGGGGCGGGTGGCCAGCGCGTCGAAGGCGGTGCGCAGCGTGTGCGCGAACCGCTCGACCGGACGGATGACGTGGTCGGCGCTGACGACCGCGAGCTCGGCGTCGGGGTCGACGTCGGCGACCAGCGCGGCGGCGAGGCCGACCGCGTTGGCGGTGTCCCGCGGCTCGGGTTCGAGGACCAGCCGGTCCGCGGACAGCTCGGGGAGGTCGGCCCGGACCTGGTCGGCGTACCGGGCCGCGGTGCACACCCAGACGCAGTCCGCCGGCACGACCGCGCGCACGCGGACGAACGCCTCGGTCAGCAGACTGTGCGCACCGCCTCCGGCGTCGGCGACGACGTCGAGCAGCTGCTTCGGCCGGCCGGCCCGCGACAGCGGCCACAGCCGCGTGCCGGACCCGCCGGCCATGATCACCGCGTGGCGCACCTCAGCCGTCCCTCCGCTCGCCGGTGGGCGGGGCCGGCACGGCTGCCAGGTCCTTGGCGCGGCGCTGGAAGCGGGCGCCGGCGGCCACCCGACCACTGACGTAGGAGACGAGCATCCGGCCGCCCAGACCGGCCCGGAACGCGCCCCGCAGCGGCGCGTTCCGCCGGCCGGGGTGCTGGCGGGAGAGGTAGCGCAGCGCACTCGTGTGGTGCACCCGCTGCATGCGGTGCGGCTCCCGCCGGGTCGCGTGCCCGCCCTCGTGCTCCACCACGGCCGTCGGCACGTAGACGTGCAGCCAGCCGCGACGGGTCAGCCGCTCCGCGAGGTCGACGTCCTCGAAGTACATGAAGTAGCCGGGGTCGAACCCGCCCACCGACCAGAAGGCCGCCACGTCGACCAGCAGGCAGGAACCGGAGAGCCAGCCGGCCGGCCGCTCGCGCGGCGCCTCGCGCTCCCGCCGGTAGCGGGCGGTCCAGGGGTTGCCCGGCCAGGCCCAGCCGAGGAGGGCGTGCCCGGCTCCGGTGGACAGGCGGGGCAGGTCGCGGGCGGAGGGGTACAGCTCGCCCGCCGGCGTCATGATCGCCGGTCCGAGCGTGGCGGCCCGGGGCCAGCGGTCGGCCGCGGCGAGCAGCTCGTCGACCGATCCCGGGTGGAAGCGCAGGTCGGGGTTGGCGATCAGCGCCCGCCCGGTGCGCACCCCGGCCAGCCCGGCGTTCGCGGCGGCGCCGTAGCCGATGTTCCCGCCGGTGCGCAGCACGCGCACATGGGGGTGCTGCGCAGCCGCGCGCTCCGGCGCGCCATCGGTGGAGCCGTTGTCGGCGAGGACCACCTCGACCGGTCGGCTCGTCGCGGCGGCCAGCGACTCGACGAAACCGTCGAGCGCCTCACCTGGTGAATAGGTGACGGCGACGACGCGCAGCGGCGGCGGACCGGAGTCAGGTGACACGGGAGGCAACCCTATGCAGTCGTCGGGAAGATGGCCCGCCGTCGCCTGTGCGACCGGCGGGGGCGGGGCACGAGTGGTCCTTGTGACGGAACGGGTCGTCGCAGCGCGAACATCCGCTGCGTGGTCGTGCGGCCGTGGACCGGCAGGTACCGTCGAGTCCCGTGACCACCACAGGACCTGACCTCGTCGTCGTCGGCTCCGGATTCTTCGGCCTCACGGTCGCCGAGCGCGTCGCCACCCAGCTCGACAAGCGCGTGCTGGTCATCGACCGACGAGACCACATCGGCGGGAACGCCTACTCCGCCCCCGAGCCGGAGACCGGCATCGAGGTCCACGTCTACGGCGCACACCTGTTCCACACGTCGAACGAGCGGGTCTGGCAGTACGTCAACCAGTTCACCGAGTTCACGAACTACCAGCACAAGGTCTACTCGATCTACCAGGGACAGACGTACTCGCTGCCGATGAACCTGGCGACCATCTGCCAGTACTTCGGCAAGAGCTTCTCCCCGTCCGAGGCCCGCGCCCTCGTCTCCGAGCAGGCCGGTGAGTTCGACACCGCCGAGGCGCAGAACCTCGAGGAGAAGGCCATCTCGCTGATCGGCCGTCCGCTGTACGAGGCGTTCATCCGCGGCTACACGAAGAAGCAGTGGCAGACCGACCCCACCGAGCTCCCCGCCGCGGTCATCGCCCGGCTCCCGGTGCGGTACACGTTCGACAACCGCTACTTCAACGACACCTACGAGGGCCTGCCGAAGGACGGGTACACCGCCTGGCTGCAGCGCATGGCCGACCACCCGAACATCGAGGTCCGGTTGAACACCGACTACTTCGACGTCCGTGACGAGCTGCCCACCGACGTGCCGACGGTCTTCACCGGCCCGATCGACAAGTACTTCGACTACGAGGCCGGCGAGCTCGGCTGGCGGACGCTGGACTTCGAGACCGAGGTCCTGCCGATCGAGGACTTCCAGGGCACATCGGTCATGAACTACGCCGACGAGGAGGTGCCCTACACCCGCATCCACGAATTCCGGCACTTCCACCCCGAGCGGGACTACCCCAAGGACAAGACCGTCGTGGTGCGGGAGTACTCGCGGTTCGCGCAGACCGGCGACGAGCCCTACTACCCGATCAACACGCCGGAGGACCGGGCCAAGCTCGAGCGCTACCGCGAGCTGGCGGCCAAGGAGGCCGCGGAGAAGCGGGTTCTGTTCGGCGGCCGGCTGGGCACCTACAAGTACCTCGACATGCACATGGCGATCGGTTCGGCGCTCAGCATGTTCGACAACCGCATCCGGCCCTTCTTCGACGAGGGCGGCTCGCTCGACGGCCGCCTGGAGGACTGAACCCGCCATGACGACCACCGAAGCCCAGCTGGGCGACGCGCCCGTCAACCCGGACGCCGTGAGCGAGCCGGCGGCCACGGACCTCGCGCCGGACAAGGGCGTCACGCTCCTGCAGCGGGTCCTCATGCCGCGCCCGGCCGACCAGCTCAAGGTCCGCAGCCTCTACCTCGACGAGGAACACTCCCCAGCCCGCGTCAGGCAGGACGGGCGCCACTCGGGCGTCATCGCAGCCGGCTCCGAGGTCTCCTTCGCCACGTACTTCAACGCCTTCCCGGCCAGCTACTGGCGCCGGTGGAGCGTGCTCGGGTCCGTCGTCCTGCGGGTCACCGTCTCCGGGACCTGCCGTGTCGATGTCCACCGCTCCAAGGCCGACGGCGAATCGATGCACGTCACCGGCGTCTCGCACCAGGGC
Source organism: Blastococcus saxobsidens (assembly GCF_002938435.1). GTDB lineage: Bacteria > Actinomycetota > Actinomycetes > Mycobacteriales > Geodermatophilaceae > Blastococcus > Blastococcus saxobsidens. Next base: position 4,807 of record NZ_POQT01000041.1, on the reverse strand, counting down.
GACGCGCGAACGCTCGAGTTCGACCTGGACCTCGCCCCCTTCATCGACGGCGGCTGGTACTGGTTCGACGTCACGGCCGAGAGCGACACGGTGATCCACGAGGCCGGCTGGTACGCCCCCCAGGCACCGGCCGAGGAACCCCGGCTGGCGGTCGGCATCTGCACGTACAACCGCCCCGTCGACGCGCTGGCCGCGGCCCGAGCGCTGGTCCAGGACCCGGCGGTCCTGGAGCGCCTGGCGCTGGTGACGATCGCCGACCAGGGCAATCTCCACGTCAAGGACACCGCCGGCTACGACGAGGTCAAGGCCGCGCTCGGCGACCGCCTGCGCGTGGTCGAGCAGCCGAACCTCGGCGGCAGCGGCGGGTTCGCCCGCACGATGCACGAGGCGTTCACCCGCAGCGATGCGACGCACGTGGTGCTGCTCGATGACGACATCATGATCGAGTCCGACAGCCTGCTGCGGGCCCGGGCCTTCGCCGCCTACACCAAGAGCCCGATGATCGTGGGCGGGCAGATGCTGGCGCTGCAGAACCGTTCGGTGCTGCACAGCATGGGCGAGATCGTCGACCGCGAGACGTTCTTCTGGACCAACGCGCCCAACACCGAGTACCACCACGACTTCGGCGAGGAGTCGCTGCGCGAGTCGCCGGATCTGCACCGGCGCATCGACGTCGACTACAACGGCTGGTGGATGTGCCTCATCCCCCGGACCGTCGCGGACTCGATCGGCATGCCGCTGCCGGTGTTCATCAAGTGGGACGACGCCGAGTACGGCCTGCGCGCCTTCGCCTCCGGCTTCCCCACCGCGTCGCTGCCCGGGACCGCCATCTGGCACCTGTCCTGGGGCGACAAGGACGACGCGAGCGACTGGCAGGCCTACTACCACATCCGGAACCGGCTGGTGGCGGCTGCGCTGCACTCGCCGCACAAGCACGGCGGCAAGCTCTTCCGGGAGATGCTCAAGGCCGACCTCAAGTTCCTGATCAACCTGCAGTACTCCACCGTCGAGCTGCACCACCTGGCCTACCGCGACTTCCTGGCCGGGCCGGAGGGCCTGTTCCAGGGCATGCCGCAGTCGGTGGTGCGCGCCCGCGAGGTGCGCGCGACGCACGCCGACGGCCAGGTGCTCCCCTCGTCGGCCGACCTGCCGCTGCCGTCGATGCCCACGGCCAAGGCGGTCCGGTTCCGCCGCATCCCGGTCAACCCGCTGACCATCGGCAAGACGCTGATCAGCGGACTCGTCCACAACGTCCGGCCGGTCGACCCGCAGAACCTGGAGACCCCGCAGCTGAGCCTGGCCTTCCAGGACGCCCGCTGGTTCCTGCTCTCCCGGCTCGACAGCGCGACCGTCGGCACCGCCGACGGCCGCGGGATCACCTTCCGCCGCCGCGACCCCGCCACCTTCCGCCGGATGGTGGCGACGTCGGCGCAGCTGCTGCGCCGCATGTCGCAGGACTTCCCGGAGCTGCAGCGCCGCTACCAGGACGCGGCCGGCGAGTTGACCTCGATGGAGCGCTGGGGCGAGGCCTTCGAGGAGTGGGGATACCAGCGGGTCTGACGAAGGACCCCGTCCACCCCGGGACGGGGCCGCCCTGAACGGTGCGGAGGGCCCGGACGGGAAACCGTCCGGGCCCTCTCGCGTCACTGCTCGGGGCGGGTGAGCCGCTCCTGCCGGCCGGCCCGGGTGAGCCGCCGCCACTCGCGCCAGCCCGCGGGGTCCCGGCGGGAGACCAGGAAGAACCAGCCGAAGCGCACGGTCTCCAGCGGCCGCAGCCAGCGCATGCCCGGCTGGGCCATCAGGTAGCCGCGGTTGCGGTAGGTGAAGAAGCGCTTGACCTCGTTGCCCGGGTACTGCGCCGAGAGGCGGCCACCGAGGATCGGCTCGAACTCGGTGGTGCCCTCCGGGTGGAGGTAGGCGGCAGACACGCAGGTGCCGAAGGGCAGCCCGGCGCGCAGCATCCGCCGGTGGATCTCGGTCTCGTCACCGCGGAAGAAGAGCCGGTAGTCCGGGACGCCGACGACGTCGAGCGCGTCGGCCCGGAACAGCGCCCCGTTGAACAGGGACGCGTAGTTCGGCAGCACGTCGATGCCGGCGAAATCGCTGCGCCGCCGTCGCCACCGCAGGCCGCGTCGCAGCGGGAACGCCAGCAGGTCGGGGTCGGCCAGGTCGGTGACCATCGGCGACACCTCGGCCAGCCCGTGCCGCCGCGCGGTGTCCAGCAGCGTGGAGAGCACCGTCCCGTCGGCCGGGCGCCCGTCGTCGTCGGCGCACCAGACCCAGTCGGCGCCCAGCGCCAGCGCGTGCAGCATGCCGAGGGCGAACCCACCGGCCCCGCCCAGGTTCCGCCGGCTCGGCAGGTAGGTGACCGGCAGCCCGGAGGCGGTGACCACCTGCTCGGCCGGGTCGTCGGGGCCGTTGTCGACGACCACCACGTGGTCGAGCGGGCGGTCCTGCGACGCGATCGCGCGCAGGCTCTCGGCGAGCAGCCCCGTCCGGTGGCGGGTGACGATGACCGCCACCACCTTCTCCGCGGCGGCGGGGGCCGTCACGGCCGGCCCGACTTGTAGGCCCGCAGCACGTCCTCGATCTCGCCGTGCTGGCGGATCCGCCCATGCTCCATCCAGATGGCCGTGTCGCACAGCTCGCGGAGGAACTCGTCGGAGTGCGAGGCGAACACCAGCAGGCCCGAGCGCTCGACGAGGGCGACCAGCCGCTGCTTGGACTTCTCGAGGAAGGCCGCGTCGACCGCGCCGATCCCCTCATCGAGCAGCAGGATCTCCGGGTCGATGCTGGTGACCACGCCGAGCGCCAGGCGCACCCGCATGCCGGTGGAGTACGTGCGCAGTGGCATGTGCAGGAAGTCGCCGAGCTCGGTGAAGTCGGCGATGTCGTCGACCTTCTCCAGCATCTGCTTGCGGGTCATGCCGAGGAACAGGCCGCGGATCATGATGTTCTCGAACCCGGAGATCTCCGGGTCCATCCCGACGCCGAGGTCGAACACCGGGGCCACCCGGCCGCGGACCTCCGCGCTGCCCCGGGTCGGCTCGTAGATGCCGGCCAGCAGCCGCAGCAGCGTGGACTTGCCGGCGCCGTTGTGACCGACGAGGCCCACCCGCGCGCCGTGCTCGAGGTCGACGGTGATGTCGCGCAACGCCTCGATGATCGGGACCTTGCGGCCGCTGTCGATGTTGCCGCCGACGAGGCCCATCACCGTCTTCTTCAGCGAGCGGCTCTTGGCGTCGAAGATGGGGAAGTCGACGCAGGCGTCCTTGGTCGTGATGCCGATCGGAGCGCTGGTGACCAGCGTGCTGTTGTTGCTCACGTTCACACCCAGTAGGAGACGCGGGACCGGTAGCGGCGCAGGACGACCATCGTCAGCGCCCACCCGACCACCGTGATGGCGAGGACGACCACCCAGTGCCGCAGCACCTGGTCCTGCCCCAGGAGGGGCCTGCGGATGATCTCGATGAAGTGCAGGAAGGGGTTGAACTCGGCCAGCCGCGCGCGATCGGCGATGGCGGGATTGGGGCTGTTCACCAGGTCGTCGTAGACCCAGACGATCGGGGTGAGGAAGAACATCAGCTGCACGACGCTCTGCGTGATCGGCAGGATGTCGCGGAACCGCGTGGTGATGACGCCGAGCGCCAGCGCCACCCAGGCGCCGTTGAGCGCCAGGAGGACCAGCGCCGGGATCGCCGCGACAGCCGTCCAGTGCAGGTCCTGCGGGAAGACGACGAGCATCACCAGGTACACGAGCAGGTTGTGGACGAAGAAGAGCAGCTGCCGCCACACGAGCCGGTAGACGTGCACCGACAGCGGCGCAGGCAGGTGCTTGATCAACCCCTCGTTGGCGATGAAGACCTCGGAGCCCTCGGAGATGCAGCCGCTGATGAAGTTCCAGGCGATGAAGCCGACGAGGACGTGCGGCAGCAGGAGGGCCAGCTCGAGGTCGAACAGACCCGAGTAGAGGACACCCAGCGCGATGGCGGTGACGGCCATGCTGATGCTGATCCAGATCGGACCGAGCACGGAACGGCGGTACCGCTGCCGGATGTCCTGCCAGCCGAGGTGGCTCCACAGCTGCCGCTGTCGCCAGCCGTCGGAGAGGTCACGGATCGCACTGCGCCAGGTGCGACTGCTGGTTGCGGGCACAGCGGTCATGCGGCCAAGGTACCGGCGTGCGGCCCGCACCCCGAACCGGGATGCGGGCCGTCGGTCGACCCGGGCCTCACTTGTAGGTCACCGAGGTCCGGCCGTTCACCGCGGTGATGGTGCCGCCCTGGAAGGTCTGGCGGGTGCCGCCGGAGACGGTCTCGGGATCGGCGGTGGGGTAGCCCAGCCGGCCGTTCTCCCAGCCGGCGGCGGCCCAGGCATCGCGGATCGCGCCGCGCACCAGGCGGGCGCCGGTGGTCGAGGTCCAGTAGACCGAGCCGCCCTGGAAGTGGGCGAACCGCCCACCTCCGGCCAGCGCGGTCACATCGGTGGTGGGATAGCCCAGCACCCCGTTCTCCCAGCCGCCGGCCGCCCACCGGTCACGCACCGCACCGGAGACGACCCGCGCCCCGGTCCCCTGCGTCCAGTAGACCGAGCCGCCCTGGAAGTGGGCGAACCGCCCACCCCCGGCCAGCGCCGTCACATCGGTGGTCGGGAAGCCCAGCACCCCGTTCTCCCAGCCGCCGGCCGCCCACCGGTCACGCACCGCACCGGAGACGACCCGCGCCCCGGTCGCCTGCGTCCAGTAGACCGAGCCGCCCTGGAAGTGGGCGAACCGCCCACCCCCGGCCAGCGCCGTCACATCGGTGGT